>JALHQW010000006.1:39191-183354 GCA_022841745.1 Saprospiraceae bacterium
ATGCAATTGCTGCTGTTGCCACATGCATCAGTGGCCACCCAAGTGCGGATAATTGTAAACTCCTGCGGACAAATTCCGGCAGTGGTGGCGTCGGTAAAGCCAACAATTGGAGCAGTATCACAATTGTCCGTTACGGTCGGTGTACCTGTGCCTGGCGGCAATGTGCTCCCATTGCAGTCCACCGATGCGTTGGCTGGGCATGTTAAAATTGGTGGGGTGTTGTCCGAAACGATAATGCTTTGCATGCAATTGCTGCTGTTGCCACATGCATCAGTGGCCACCCAAGTGCGGATAATTGTAAACTCCTGCGGACAAATTCCGGCAGTGGTGGCGTCGGTAAAGCCAACAATTGGAGCAGTATCGCAATTGTCCGTTACGGTCGGTGTACCTGTGCCTGGCGGCAATGTGCTCCCATTGCAGTCCACCGATGCGTTGGCTGGGCATGTTATAGTAGGTGGGTTGCTATCAATAATGGTAATGGTTTGTGTGCAGCTTACGCTGTTCCCATTGGCATCCGTGGCGGTCCATGTCCGTGTGATTATTGACGACTGCGGGCAAATTCCCACCACAATAATATCCGTATATGCAAGCATAGGAGGAGCTTGGTCACAGTTGTCAGTAGCGGTAGCAGTGCCCGTGTTCAATGGGAGGGGGCTTGCATCACACTGAATCGTCAAATCCGCTGGGCATGTGATTGTTGGAGGGGTGGTGTCCTCAATGACATTGACCGTGATGCTGCACATGCTGGTGCAGCCATTTGCGCCCGTGATGGTCACGGAATAAATGCCCGGCGTGCTTACGGTGATGCAATTGGTGGTGCCACCGTTGCTCCATAGGTAACCAGCAGCGCCCGCTGTAGCACATAATTCAGTGGTCTGCCCTTCGCAGGGGATATCGCCGCCCGTGATGTTGCAGATTGGCGGTGGGCCAATGGCCACGATGATGCTACAAACGCTGGTGCAGCCGTTTGCGCCCGTGACGGTCACGGAATAGGTGCCAGCCATGCTCACGGTGATACAATTGGTGGTGCTTCCGTTGCTCCAAAGATAGCCAGCAGCGCCAGCTGGGGCGCATAGCTCAGTATTTTCGGCCCCGCAAGGGATATCGCCGCCCGTGATGGTGCAGATTGGTGGTGGGCCAATGGCCACGGTGGTGCTGCAAACGCTGGTGCAGCCGTTTGCGCCCGTGACGGTCACGGAATAGGTGCCAGCCATGCTCACGGTGATGCAATTGGTGGTGGCCCCGTTGCTCCATAGATAGCCAGCAGCGCCCGATGGGACGCAGAGTTCTGTGGTCTGCCCCTCGCATGGGATGTCGCCGCCCGTGATGCTGCAATCCGGCAACTGGCCAGATGCTACCGTGATGCTACAAACGCTGGTACAGCCGTTTGCGCCCGTGACAGTGACGGAATAGACGCCCGGCGTGCCCACGGTGATGCAATTGGTGTTGGCACCATTGCTCCACAGATAACCAGCAGCGCCCGCTGGCGTACATAATTCAGTGGTTTCAGCCCCACAAGGGATGTCGCCGCCCGTGATGGTGCAATCCGGCGACTGGCCACCGGCTGCCATGATATCCATATCAACCATGTTGAAGTGCATGTCTATTGCTCCCTCTCGGGAAAGCGCCCTTCCATGAAGCATCGCACCCTGCAACATGCTAATGGCCCCATTCACAAGCATGGTTCCCTGAAAATTAGAATTCTCGCCCAAGGAAACTGCGCCATTTATTTGCCAGTAAATATTGCACATTGACGATGAATTGGTCACAATAATATTTGATAAAGAAGTGGTTGACAATGCTCCATCTATCTTAAAAATAAAAACCCCATCTGGGTCGCATCCACAATCCAAAATTAAATTGCCAGTTAAGGTTGATGCCCCGCCCAAGCAGTACACTGCTGGAGTAAGCACTTGATTGTTGCCCAATGTGGTACCTAGGACAAAGTCGCAAGAAATGCCGCCGAAAAAACCATAAGCAATCTCGACATCGGCGGCTGCTTGTGCGGTAACGGGGTCAGCCACGTGGATGGTGCCATTCACAATACCCGGAGGAAACCCCGAAAACGCACCTACATTGGTGCCAATATCGCCCGTAACGACCGTTAATCCATCGTTGCTGAATGCACCCGCAGCGGTAAACATCGCAAAACTTGCAGCAGAACCCAAGGGGGGCGCTTGTGCATAAATTGCGATAGGCACCAACAACAGCAGGGCTGCCACTAGTGCGTTTTGTAAAATAGTCCTCATTTTTTATGAATCTAATTCGTGAAATAATTTTCACGGCTCAAAGGTGAGGTATTACACTGCTCAGAGGCTTATACAGTTATTGGGAATGCTTGCATAATTCACATATTGTCGAAAATCGCTTCAGTCAGAGCGTTTGATGGTGCTAACGGTGAACGGCTTCGTAGTTGGCTTCCCGGATAGCTTTAAGCTCGGCACGAATCAATTTCCCAAGCTCCTTCGAGGTCAGCCCGAATTCGTCGCTTACCTGGCGGATGGCCTTGCTCTCAAAAAATATTTGGTGCAAAAATGGGTATTGTTGAAAGGGGCTTGATGGCGTATCACTGCGTTTGGATTGGCTGCCCAGTAGATGGTGTGCTGTTTCCAGGGTGAGCCTGATGAGCGTCGCCAAAATGCAATGCTTCTTGTTTTCAACTATTTCCTGTTCATGTGCTTTTTCAAATGTGATGAGCAGGATTTGGGCTGCCGCATTATCTGTAGGGGCATTTTCCAACGCAATCCCATAAAGTATTGCGCCGTATTGGTCGTATAAATGGATAAGTGGTTGCGTGTAATGGTCTGGTATCATTTATTTGTTTATTGAACGCCATACTAAGCGTATTGGACGTGCTCGCCATAATGCCTCTGAATGACAGCCTTCAATTTTTTTCGGGCAAGAAAGATGCGGCTCTTGACGGTGCCCAATGGAACGTCGAGCTGCTCGGCGATTTCCTGGTAGCCAAAGCCGTCGAAGTGCATCTCGAAAGGGATGCGGGTTGCCTCTGACAAGGTGTTTAATATACTCCGAAGTTCCTTCATCATGATGACCGTACTGCCCAAGTTTTTGACTGGCTGCTCCAGCACACCCTTCATATTTTCCTCCATCCAAAATACTACCTTGCCCCGTGACCGCTGCTTGCGGTATTCGTTGATATAGCAATTCTGCATGATGGTGTAAAGCCATCCCTTGAAGTTGGTGCCCTCCGTGAACTTGTGGCAATTGGCAAAGGCGCGGAGTATTGTCTCTTGCACCAGGTCTTTGGCGTTTTGCTTGTTGATTGTAAAGCGAAATGCGACGCTAAAGATGCTGCCGTTCAATGCTAAAAGCTGTTTGTTGAATTCCTCGGTAGTCATGCTGAAAAATTTTGTTGCTACGGCAAGGTGTCGTGCTGTAAATTGAAATTAGATAGTAAGGCCCTCAGTCTTCAGGTTTTTTGTTTGATGCCACGCTTTCCAACAATTTCTTCAGGAAGACATGGGCCAATTTGTCGGTGGCAGCCTTGTCGGCAGGTGCGCCATTTTCTTCAAAAGCCTTTTGCACCCTCGGTATCGGGAATATACTGGTTACCGTCCACGCCCCGATTTTCCATAGTATAAATTGCAACTGCACCAACACTTGGGAGCCACCAAAATCCCCTGCCGAAGCCGTGCAAATGGAGATGGGCTTGCCGTGCCACTCCTCGTACAATAGGTCAATGGCGTTTTTCAGGCTGGCAGGGTAGCCGCCGTTGTACTCGGGCGTCACGATGATGATACCGTCCGACTTTTTGATTTTATCGGCAAAGTCGAGCACCTGTATTGAAGGGTCTTTTTGTGCCTTCAGCTTGTCCTCAAAAATTGGAAAGTTGTATACTTTCAGGTCAAGGATTTCAGCTTCCGCCAGTTTACCTTCCGTCAAGTAATTTTGGAAATACAAGGCGGCACGATGACTGTTCCGGCCCGTTCTTACGCTGGCTGAAATGATTGAAATACGTGGCATCATGGTGTTTGTTTTTTATAAAAAAATCACAGCGCCAAATACCCACCATCTATTTCGATGGCAGTACCCGACACGAAGGAGCTGTCGCCACAAGCCAAGAAGATAAAACCGCTGGCGATTTCCTCGGCCCTGCCCAGCCGTTTCATAGGGTGCAGTTCAATAATGTGCTGCTTTACATCCGTATGGTCGCTGATGCCTCCTTTCGCCAGCAGGGGCGTATCAATAAAGCCCGGACAAATGGCGTTCACCCGAATCCCTTCCGTCGCATACTCCAGGGCGGCGGTCTGCGTCAGCCCGATGACGCCGTGCTTTGCCGCCACATAGTGCGAGGAAGTGGCGAAGCCGACTCTTCCCAATATGGAAGCCATGTTCACGATGACGCCGTTATGTTGTTTCGCCATCTGCGCCAGCTCGTGCCTCATGCAGTTGAACACGCCGTTCAGGTTGACGCCGATGACCTTTAGCCATGCCTGTTCCGTCATGTCGCCGACCTTGTTAGGCTCGCCGCCGATGCCCGCATTGTTCAGCGCAACGTCGAGGGAGCCGAAGGTACTGACGGTTTTCTCGATGGCGGATTCCACTTGGGCAAAAACGGAAACATCGCATTCGATGAAAATGGCTTTGTTGTTCTCCTGCAGGATGTCCTGCATGGCCTCTTCGACATCAACTGGCTTCATATCTGCAACGGCAATATTGGCGCCTTCTCTTGCTGCTGCGATGGCGCATGCCTTGCCAATGCCAGACAACCCTCCCGTGATGAACACAGTCTTATGTTCTAACTTTTTCATACTGGACTCTTTGAGCGGTACTTAATTGTCTGTGATTGCATGCTTGCTACTTGCTGGCACTTCCCATGAATCGGAACTATCAATCGGCGTTATGCTGCCAGCGGGATTTTTTGCTTGGTTCCAACCGCCTTCATCGTTAGCCGGGGGGTGTAATAATCTTATCACTGCGTCAGTTTTTTTAACTGGTGTTTCCATCGGGGGCAATTCCTTATTGGTTAAATTGGCTTTCAGTTTGGGGTCATAAAGCCTGAAGATTTTCCCTTCAAAATCTTCGTTGATTTTCTTGTCGTCCTTTGGTTCGCTGTCTTTTTTATCCTTTTTCATAGGTTAGTTATTAAATTTGGTGAAAACATTTTCACCCGACAAAAATCCTTAGATATACCTGTCAAAGCATTGTATAAAGTTTGAAATAAATTGCATCATTCCCACATTTATGCTTAAGCGCATCAAATCTGCTCCATTTCCACCCTCACCTGTGCCTTCACGATGACCAGTGCAGCGATGCCAGCTGGGCGCACCCATATTCTTTGCGGCTGGAAATCCCATTCTTCGACAATGAAATCCAGTTTCTCCCCCACCCTGCCCCGCTCTATTCCCCGCATGAGTGCCTCCGGTATTCTTGCCATCTTATCCTCCAACGGGATGTTGAGGGCAGCTTTCATCTGCTCTTTGAAAGTGCTGTGCAGCAACCAATCGGCGCTCGCCAGCAGCACCTCCTCCGTTCTCACGTCAAAATCAAAATCATGGACGACGATGCGCATTGAATCCGGTTCATAACGGGGAGTGCCCTGGAAATAAACATCGCCCCGCACCCCTCCCCGCACCTTGAGATGAAGCACGAGTTTGGCGCCACAGCCCTGTATTTCAGCTTGCTCGATTTTGAGCCGATGCCCCTTCACCTTGAACACCTTGCCCGCCAATCGTCGGTCGAGGATTTCATTGAGGTCTTTGTACGGGATTTCGGCCAGTAGGTAGGCGGATGCTTCGTTGGGCAATGAGCGGCGTATTATCAGTGGTGGGAGCGTGGAATCAATGGTGTAGGCGGGGTCATTCCCCACAAGTGTCTCGGTGATGGCGGAGAGGCGGCCCTGTATCATCAGGTTGCCCGGTTCGGTCGTTATGGTGCCCATTTCAAAACCAATCGGATGGATTTTCAGCCAAACCAATTCTTCCTTCCGATTGATGATGATGGGCTTTTGGATATTTCGCCATATCCTGGTCATCACCCGGTCCAAGCGTACTTTACTGCGAATGGTATTGTCCATATTCGCCAATAGCTGCGGCATCTGGAGGTATAGTTTCCGCTCGACCGTCTTTTTCAAATCAATCAGCCCACTCATGGTTTTGGCTTCGCTCATCCATTCAAGGGAGCGGAATTTGGTGTCGGGCTGTAGCTTCCAATCCTCGCCGACTTGGATGGTGGTTACAAAAACCACCTGGAGGCTGAACTCGGATTTGAGCGAAACGGATTCCGACAGGGGAAGCACTTTGTTGCCCACCAATTGGCGCTCCAGCAGTACCCGAAGGGGTGCGCTGCAAGTTGCCACGTTGCCCTTCCAACTGACCCGGATATCGCCCAGCCTTGTCACCTTTAGCTTTAGCTTGTCCTTTTTACCTTCTATGTTCAGGTTGTCGAAATCAATATCATTAATGATATATTTCCCGATGCTGTTATTGAGCTTTTCCTCGATGATTTGGGTAGGAATGACGAGCGGTGTGCTCAGATACGAAGTGTCCTGTGGGATAGCGACGGTTTCGGTGTCGCAAGGCGGGCGCACAGTGGTTATTTTCTTGCAGGCAAAAAAACAAATAGGCAACAGGCTAAGCGCAAGTATGCAGAGTTTCATGCGGAATTTATTTTCCATTTGACCATTAAAAAATCGCTCTTACACCATATTGGGTAAAAGCGATTATCAAATTTCAATTCTCTAAAATATCCAAAATATACTTTAAAACTTAAACCCCAACGACACCTGGCCGACGGCGCTTTTCCCTTCGCCCAAGAACGGCCGACCCTTGTCGTTGGTAATGTCCACCAAGCCTTGGTTGTACCGGATGCCAACCGTGATGGGTGCGAAATTGTAGCTCAACCCAGCGGTAAGCCCAACGTCAGTCTTCTTAAAAGCGTCCACAACGACCTCCGTAGTGTCAAATAACTTATAATCCGGTTTGGAAATCAAGTAGGAAGCGAAGGGCCCCACCTGCACGTCAATGCTGCCAAGCCGGAACGCCACCGGCAAGAGGAAGTCAATGTATTTCAGGTCCAGCGTCTTGCGGTCGCCAAGGAACTCAAAGGCAGCGCCTTTCAGCGAGTAGCTCAATTCGGGCTGCAGGTAAATAAAATCAAGCATAATTGGGATGTCCGCAAATATGCCAACGTGATAACCAAACCTTTCGCCCCGGTCAGGCAGCTTGTCGAAGGAAATATTGGTGACGTTCAAGCCACCACGTATGCCGAATTTGGCTTGCGCCTGGATGCTGGCAGCAGGCAAAAAAATCAGAATAAATGCCGTCAAAATTGCGGCGTTGAAATATTTGAGTTTCATAAACAATTAGATTTAAAATGTTGAAAAATGCACCACCTCGAAAGCACTAATAATTATAGTGCTTATGGAGGAGGTGCAGCCTAAAAACCAAATGAAAACTTGGACACTAAATGGGAATATAATTTTTGCTGTTTTACGAAATGGGGGATAATTTAGGCGGTAATTTGAAGTTGCCGCCTAAATTCACCATCAATTCCCCAGCTCTGCCTTCGCCTCCGCCTTCATTTTATCATTTGCATAGATGGCGATTTCAACCCGCCGGTTTTGTGAGCGGCTAATTTCGCTATCGTTGGAAACGGCAGGCTGGCTTTCGCCCTTGCCTACGGTGCTCAGGCGGCTGTTTTTGACGCCGGCATCGGAAAGCTGGGAAGACACCGCCGCCGCCCGTTTCCGGGACAGGGTTTTATTGAAGGAATTGGAGCCTGTGTTGTCCGTATGCCCGACGATGAGCAGCTCCGTTTCCGGGTAATCAATCAATGTTTGCGCCAATTTGCGCAGGTCATCCTTGTTGCCTTGCTTTAAGTCTGACTTGCCGAAATCGAACAACAATTGGCTGTCGAAGGTCAGTTTGATGCCTTCGCCGACCCGCTCCACGGTAGCCGTATTCCCCAAATCCTCCTCCATTCTTTGGGCCTGCTTGTCCATCCTATTACCGATGACCGCCCCAACTGCACCGCCCGCCACTGCGCCAAAAATGGCACCAAGGGCAGTGTTGTTTTTTTTGTTGCCAATCATTCCACCTACCACGGCACCGGATGCAGCACCAACGACAGCGCCTTTTTCGGTCTTGTTCATACCGGATTTATCGCCTGTTTTTTGCGCGCTTTTGCAAGCACCCAATAAAGCGATGGAGACCATCATCAAGAGAATTATTCTGTTCCTCATTATTTTGATTTTGCGTACATTTTTAAAAGATAAAGGTCAGCCCTATTGCTGAGTCAGACGTTATACCGTTTTTAAAATAGTTTGCATTATTCCCAGTAAAGTAGTTTTGAGCTATGAGCTGGGAGTTGACACAAAACATTGGCAATCAATTTTTTGTCAAGAATTGAGATCCACACTAATTCCGTTGGATTGCCACTCGGCATATTGCCGTATTAATTGCTAAAACAGTTACTAAGCAAACATGGCTTGGTGGCCATAATGCCCTTGCACTATGTTTTGCAGTTTTTTACGGGCAAAAAAGATGCGGCTCTTTACGGTTCCCAACGGGATGTCGAGCTGCTCCGCTATTTCCAGGTAGCCAAAGCCATTGAAGTGCAGCTCGAACGGGATACGGTTTGCAGCGCTCATGTTGTTGAGCATGATGCGCAGTTCCTTCATCATGATGATGGTACCAGCATCGTTGCGCACGGCCTGCTTCACGGCAACCTCGGAATTGTCTTCCAGCGGCTGCTCCACTTGGTTGCGGGTGCGGCGCTTGCGGTATTCGTTGATAAAACAGTTGCGCATGATAGTGGAGGTCCAAGCCTTGAAATTGGTGCCCTCTTCGAAACGCTCCATGCTGGCGAAAGCCCGCATGACGGTTTCTTGGTAAAGGTCATTTGCGTCTTCACGATTATTGTTGTTCAATTTCATAGCGAAGGCAAAAAGAAGACCCTGGATTTGTGTGAGGCTGTGATTGAATTTCAACGTTGTCATGCTATCGTTTTTAATTGTTATTTTCATGCAAGAACCCTCTTAAAACGCCATATTGATACAGCGTTTTTGAGGGATGTTGAGCAAATTCGAGCGTGAGTTTGGATAAGTATTAGAATAATTCAGGAGGCAATCTGAACGGCCTACTGAATTATAAGCCAATATCCAATCCGTTGTTTTTTTGGTATTATCAAAAGCAAAGGTCGGTATCGTTGCTGGGCTGGCCGTTACAAGGATTTTAAAAATAATTGCATTATTCTCACATAATTTCCGTCCATTTTTTGGCGACTTCCAACAGTTTGCTCAAATCAAACGGCTTGACGAGATAATCGTCAGCACCCAACGAAAGTGCTTCCGTCTTGTCAATCTTCTCCGACAATGAAGTGCTGAAAACAAAGGGGATTTCCGTCGTTTTGTCCGAACTCCTTATCAATTTCAATACCTCGAAGCCATCCATATCCGCCATCAAAGCATCGCAAATAATTAAATCAGGGCTGATTTCAATGGCAAGCGATACCCCACCCTTCCCGTTGTCGGCGGCGTGAACCTCGTAGCCCTGCATTTCCAAATACTCCGTGAAATTTTCAAGAATCTCCGGGGTGTCTTCAATCAGCAGTATTTTTTTCATGGCGGTTGCTTTACATGTTGCTCATGGCCTTTTAGAGAAAATTGTACTTACTGAACTAAATTGGGGGAATTGTTAGAGCGACGGCTTTCGGAAAATTTGCCGGAAAAGCCTCCCATCGGACTACTGCAAAATTGGGTTGCTTTACGGAATGGGATATTACACCATTCTTGGAAATGATTGCATAATTAGCATATTCCTGCGCTTATTTTAAAACGCCTTCCCATGGGTCAGCCCAATGAGTTTCTGGGTTAATGCCGGGAAATAATGCAGCGTTTTTAATGCCAAGTGGGTACTTGTTTTCCTGCCCAAAAGATGCTGGATGTATTGCCCTGCTTGGATGCGGCGGTTGAAAGATAACGCCCAAGCACGCCCATATTGGCTTTTAAGCGCTTTTTGGGTACATTTCCCCTCGAAATACAACTGCAATAAATCAGCTAAAAGCTTGGAAGCCCGCATTGCCATGCTCATTCCGTTGCCGCAAAGTGGCGTAATCGCTCCTGCTGCATCACCGACCATTAGCATACCGTTAAAGGAGGTGCCTTTGGGGTAAAAATAGATATTGCTTATCACCAGCGGTTTTTCAAATAGAAACGTGGATTGGGTCAAATATTTTTTTAGAAAGGGATTTTCACACAATATGGTATGCTCCATCGCTTTTATATCATTCCCCGATTGCTTCAAATTGGAGGCTTTTGACAAATAACACAAGCAATAACGCTCGTTGTCCACTTTTAAAATACCACAATAGCCATCCTTGAAATTGTGCAATTCAATGCGATTTGGAACAAGGTCGGTTTGAATATGGTATTTCACACCGATATAGTTGGGATGCTTTGTCGGCGTTTCAACAGGGGAAGTGGCAAAATTAGGCGTGTATTTTCCATAGCTGCCACAGACGATTTGCGCTTGGTACGGGCCTTGTGCTGTCGTAATTTCGCTCAGCTTTTCTTCGATATTTTGAACATCCAACACCTTGCAATTTTCAAGTACGACAACACCTTTTGCACGGGCCATTTGACACAGTAGATGGTCCAAACTATGCCGACTGATGCCGAACCCGCCCAAAGGCAAACGACTGTTGAGCATGAACCCATTTTCAGAGGAAATGCCCAATTCCGTGATTTTTGGCAATTGGAGGTCATGCAATGGGACGCCTAACCCGGTTAAAAAGTCCCAACTTTCCATTGAAATATACTCTCCACAGACCTTGTGTTGCGGGTACCTATTCTTTTCAAATAAAATGACTTCAACGCCTTGTTCCGCCAATTGAATGGCGAGGCACAAGCCGCCCAAACCACCACCCACAATGGCGCATTGGAATATTTTATTCGATGACGTGGGTATCCCCATAGATGATGATTTCATGTCTAAATGCCCATTTGTTTTTAATGGTGAAATGTGTCGCACCTGCCTTGTTGATGATAGCTACCCATTCTTTTTTCTTAAACCCACGGGCAACCGAAAGCGGAGCGTCGTTTTTCACCAAATGGGATTTTGAAAAAAGGGCAGTCAAGGTTTTAATGGAATAGTACGCAATCGGATTTCGTTCCAAATCGTTTATAATCAATATGATACGATTCTTTAAGGAGAACTCAATGAGTTCAATGAGTTGATTTTCGGTCAAGTGGTGACAAAACAAACAGGCGTGAATAATGTCAATATCTTGCACATGAAGAAACATGTTGCGGTAATCATCGCAGATATATTGGATGTCCTTTACAGGGTTTTGTTGTTTGGCATATTCGATGCAGACGGGCTTCAGGTCAATCCCGATGAGGTTCAAGCTAAGATTCTTGCGGATTTGCCATTTTTTGATGTGCTTTAAAGTATCGCCACCGCCACAGCCAATGTCAATCAGGGTATAGGATTTTTTGGGCTGAATGATTTTCTTCAACGCTGAAAAAGTGATGTCGTAACCGCCCAGGAGGGTATTTATCCGGTCCAATTCTTTGAGGGTCTGGAACAAATCAGCCGGCGGAATATCATCGGCATCTAAGTACTCTTTTTGATGGCTTCGGTATTTTAGCATGGTTTATATGGGATTAGACGTAATCGAGAATGTTATTTCCCGCTAATCTATTTAACCGCAAATTTTTCTCGGGCAGGACCAGCTTGCCGACTACGTTTAACTGCATCGTTTCAACGGTTAGCCCTGGGCCAAAAGCGACAGCAAACACGTTTTTATTGGTGGCATCTGGGCTTAAATCATCCAATATTTGTTTCAAAACAAAAAGAACGGTAGGAGACGACATATTGCCATAATCTTTCAGGACTTTATAGGAAGCCTCCAAATCTGAGGGCAAAAGCCCCATTGCTGTGCTAAAATTCTCCACAATTTTTTTTCCGCCCGGGTGGACTGCCCAGTAGTCAATTTCAGTTTTATCCAAGCCCATATTGTCAAACATTTGCTTGATATTGCCTTTAATCAAATCGGCAACGTAGGAAGTTAGGTGCATAATAAACCCTGTTTCGGACAGTTGCCATGCCATCTCGTTGTGGCTGTCGGGGATACAAAACGAATCGAAACCCGTTATTTCCGTGTTTTTACCAAGCGGGGCTTTATCGGGAACACTACTTACCAAAACAGCGGCGCTTCCGTCGGCGAAAAGAAGGTTGGACAGTAAATAATCCTCGCTATAATTGGTTTGAAAATGGAGGGTGCAAAGTTCTGTACACACCACCAAAACTTTGGCATTTTCGTGGCTGTTGCATATATCATCGGCTTGTTTCAAGGCAATTATGGCGGCGTTGCAGCCTAAAAAATTGACGCTGCTCCTGTGTGTCGAGGGGGACAGGTCCAGGGCGTGTATCAACTCAATATCCAAGCCGGGCGCAAACAAACCTGTGCAGGTGACGGTGATGATATGTGTGATGCTGTCTTTTTCTTTCTCAAAATTGGGCAGGTTGCCAATGGCTTTTAAAGACAATTTCAGCGCTTCTTTTTTGAAGACAACCATGCGCTCAGACAGCGAGGGCGTTGGCAGAAGGGTTTTGTTTTTCGGAAAAAACGTAAAGTCTTCCAATGTCAATCCATAATCTTTTAGCACCGAATACCGGGTGGAAATACCTGATTTCGAAGCCAACAGCTTGATTTTTCGCTTGGCAGTTTCATCATCGGTGGTGTCGCTGTAAAACTGCATGAGTGCGCCTTGGTCATACGCATAATCGGGTACGGCAGTGGCTATTTTAACGATAAAGCTCATTGGTAACTATTTTTTAGCAGTAAAACAGCAAAGCATGCATTCATGCAAAATGCAGCAATCAGGTTCAACAGCATGGTATTTTTGAAATTGGCATTTACCTCGTTTTTTAAGACCAATGAAAACCAATAGACAAAGAACACAAGAATCGGAATAAAGAAAAGCTGAAGAATATAGAAGCTATTGAGTTGATTAATCTTGTCAAAATACAGGAAGTAGCAGACATTGCACAAAAGAAACATTGCGCCCGAAAATAGGAATGTGCCGTTGTATCCCAATTTATAGCTTATCGTGACCACCCCATCCGCCAAATCTTGTTGGTGCTGATAAATTTGCGTCAAAGGATACACGCCTCCAATTTGGAAAGAACAAGCTGCCAATATCCAAATCGTTGTGCCATTTACGTCCAAAAACGCCTTTGCGATGCCCAAATGGGATATATAATAAGTAAAAGCTCCCTGAAAAAATATGACCACCAGAAACCCGATTATGGGATATTTTTTCAACCGAATTTGCCTTGAACTATACGCCCTCGATGCCAAAATATATGGCACCAAACAAAGCGAAAAGGGGATGCTGACCAAGAATGCACCGCCAATAATAGCGGCGAAATCCATCACCAAAGTCAAATAAAACAGCTGTTCAGTCGGCATTGGCGGCCTTTCCAAAATACCAATGCTGTGCTCGTCCCTATCCACATAACTGTTGTAACCATTGCTGGCAGGATAAACCAAAAGATGAATGATGAGGAATGGGTATAAAACATCAAGCCATGTGAAAGGCGTATTTATTTGACTCAATGCCAGCAGAAAAATGGGCATCAACAGCAATGAAAATGGCAAACGGAGCAACTTTATTGTGTTTTTGTCCAGCATATTTCCTATCGTTTATTGCTTTGATTTGACAATTCGTCCAGCGTTTGATTTACTATTAAATCAGCGCTATAAAATTTAAAACCAGCCTGTTAAATTCATCGGGTTGTTCCAGGTTCGGCAAGTGACCCGCATTCTCGATTATGTGCAAGGAGGAATTCGCAATTTCACGGTGAAGATGCTCTGATTGCGCAACCGGCGTCACTTTATCTTCGCTGCCACAAAGGATAAGCGTTGGGATATCAATTGCAGGTAGCGAAGCGCAGGTTTCGGAGCGTTCCGCCAGGGCGGTTAAAGTGTCGATAACTGTTTCGACCGGCGTGGAAATGATGATGTTTTTTATCGCTGCCACCCATTTGTTTTTATTTTCCAAAGCTGCCTGCGAAAAAATATTTTGTGCGAAACCTTCTGCGAAGGGCGATAGTCCGGTCTTACTTATGTCCAGAACGGTTTGTTTGCGCTTGGCTTTACCGGCTTCCGAATCGGCAATACATTGGGTGTCGCTCAAAATGATGACTTCAAATCGCTGGGGATAACGCTGCACTGCATTCAGTAAAATATAGCCGCCCATGGACAAGCCGCATACTATTGCTTTATCTATTTCTAAGGCATCCATGAATTTCACTAAATCATCGGCAAATAGCGAAATACTTACCTTTTCGTTTCCGGCGCTGGATGTTCCAAACCCCCGTATATCATAAGCAATGGCTCGGTGAGTTTCTTGGAAAAAAGCCATTTGGGGCTGCCACGATGATTTATCAAAAGGAAAGCCGTGAATGAAAATGATGGGCATTTGAGCTTTCCCAACATCCTCAAAACTGGTGCTTATGCCGTTGACGTTGATTTGTTGTGTGCTTGATTTTACGGTCGTTAATTCCATATTCGTTTGATTTATTAGCAGTAGGCATGTTCGCCTTTGGCGAACATGCCTACTGAAAAACGGCCTCTTACATTTTACAAGCCTCCGCACATTTCCGGCACGCCTCGGCGCAGGTCTTGCAGCAGTCGGAATGTTCGGCGTGCTTGCCACATTCGGTGGCACATGCTTCGCAGCATTTCACGCAGAGGGCGCACAGCGCATCGGCGAACTGCGAATCCCGTGCGCACAACCTGGCGCAGAGCGCACAGATGTCGGCGCAGTCACGGCAGGTTTTCACGCAGGCTTCGTGCCCGCTCATGGTCAGGCACTCGGTGGTGCATCTTTCGCATTCGATGACACAAGCGAGGCAGGCATCTATGCAGTCTTGGCGGTCTTTCATGTTTTTGAACTTTAAAGTGTGAAGGAATTTTCACCTTGCAAAGGAGCGGGATTAGGCAGTGGAAAGTGTTGCAAAAAGGCGGGGAATATTTGCATCATTCCCATATTTGCCTACTTTAAAAGCGGATACTAAGCCCGCCATTCATATTTTTATAACGGGTGTCGTAATTGGCAAAAAGGGAGAAGTTCCTGCTCAAGACATAATTCAAGCCGAGGTTCAGGCGGGTATAGCCCCGGAGCAGCCATTGCGCCTCAAAATCAAGGCCCAAGCGCCGGGTAAGCCGCTGTTCTCCCGACAGTTGAAAGCGGATATTTCCCTTTGAATCAAGTTTCGCTTCCGATTCGATTAAAAATGGGAGCAGGTAACGGATGCCAATGACTGGTCGGATAATTTTGGAGTCAGCATCATTGTCCCCATCGCTGCCCCCGCTTGGTTTCCGCAGGAACAACTCGTTCCCGGCATCAATGCCTCCAAATACCCGAAAATATTGGGTCAAATAGCGTTCATAGTCCAGGTCGAACTCAAAATCCCCCTTCCAATTGGCGTCCCCTTCAAAAATAAAGGCATTTTTATTGTTCGAGCTGTTCAAATGAAGGTAATTATTGCTGACGCCGAGGTGGGCTTCGCCCCAGAAAAAGAAGGCGTTGTCGTTCATGGAAGCCATAAACAGGTGGTGCATCGGCGCAAGGTCGGCATCGGGCATATCGCCCTCGTAGCTGACGACCCTTGCCATGCCGGCAGCCATGTGGTAGAGCAGGTGGCAATGGAACATCCAGCCTTTTTCGTCGTCCGCCAAAAACTCGATGGTAACAGTTTCCATGGGCGCCAGGCTGACGGTATGTTTCAGCGGAGCGTATTCTCCCTGCCCATTGAGCACCCTGAAGAAATGCCCGTGCAGGTGCATCGGGTGGAACATCATGGTTGTGTTGACCAATATGAAGCGCACGATTTCACCCCGTTCTATTGCTATTTCGTCTTCCTGGGACATCGGCTTGCCGTTGATACCCCAGATATATCGCCGCATGTCCCCGGTCAGTTCAAGCCTGATTTCACGCACGGGGCGTTCATTGGGGAAAACGCTTGGTTTCGTTGCTTTCAGGATGCCATAATTGGGCTGGTTGTACTCGCCCAAGCCCATGTCCATTGCTCCCATATCGTGCCCCATTTTTATATGCTCTATACTATCCCTTGACCCCATATCATGCTCCATACTGCCCATTGACGCCATGGCGCTGGTCATTTCAAATAAATTGGGCTTGGGTATTGCCGGGGCTTCCATTTTCATTCCTTTTCCCAAATAATAGGAAGCATATCCCGACCCATCCTGTGCGGTAGCCCTGAATTCATAAGCCATTTCATCGGGGATGGTGAGCACGAAATCATAAGTTTCCCCCATGCCAAGCAACCCATGATTTACCTGCACGGGCTGAACGTCCACGCCGTCGGCAGCTACCACCTGCATTTCGCCACCCGCGTAATTGACGTGAAAAAAAGTGGAAGCCCCGGCATTGATGACCCTGACCCTGACCTTTTCGCCGGGCTTGAGGTCTTCCAAACTGCTGGTTTCCAGCCCGTTGATGAAAAATTTGTCGTAGGCAATATCCGATATGTCCATGGGGGGCATCCTTTGGAGCGACTGCTTCAGGTATGCGCCCAGCGCTTTATTTGCCAATATCTTGTCGAGGCTCTGCACATTGTTTTTTCGGATGGCGTACCATTCGTTCCCGCGCTTTAGGTTCCGCAGCACGCTCGTTGGGGCTTCGTCCGTCCAGTCCGTCACCATTATCACAATATCTTTATCTGCTTGAATTACCGGGATTTGTGGCTGTATGACGATTGCCCCGTGCATCCCTATCTGTTCCTGAAGGCTGTGGGCATGGTACCAATAAGTGCCGGACTGCACGATTGGGAACTGAAAAACATAGGATTCGCCCGCCAGAATAGGCGGCGTGTTGAGGTAGGTCACGCCGTCCTGCCGGTTCGGAACCAATATGCCGTGCCAATGAAAAGAAGTCGGGATTTTCAATTGGTTGTGAAACCTGATGACGGCGGTATCGCCTTCCGTAAACCACAGGGTAGGCCCGGTTATTCCATCGTTTATGGCAATGGCGTTGGCTTTTTTCCCGGTAAAGTTCACCACCGTGTCCTTTACGAACAAATCGTAAACCATCGTTTTGCCCGTGGGCTTTACCGCTTTCAGGGCAATAATCCTTGAAAGCGGCAGCGGCCCGTTTTGGGAATCGCTGCCCGGATGATGCCCGGCATGGCTTGTTGTTGGGGTTTCGGTTTTTTTTTGCTTTTTGCTCTCCTTTTTCTTTTCGGGCATGGGCATATCATGTACCTGGGCTGATGCGCTGCCAAACGCCATTGCCGCCAAGAGGAAAATCGTCTTTTTCATAGCTTTTTGATTTTTGATGAATGAATCCTTTTCGTCCGCACCCAGCCCCGCACCAGCTTCTCCGCCTCCACCGCATGGAACACCACCAGCGATACAAGGATGCAGCCGCCAAGCTCCTTTAAACTCAATGCCTGCGTGGAAAATATTCCCTGCAAAGCCGGGACGTAAATCAGGGCGAGCTGCAGCCCAAACGTGAGCAGCACGGCCCATACCAGCATCGGATTGCTGAAAATGCCCATTTTGAACAGGAAAAAATGCGGGCTTCTAATGGCCATTACGTGCGCCATTTGCGTAAAGCACAGCACGGTGAAAACATAGGTCTGCCACTTGGGGTCGTCGTGCTGTATCGCCCAGGCCTGCACACCGAGGCAGACCGCACCGATGAGCAGGCCCACCCATAGGATATGCCAACCCAGCCCGTCGGCAAAAATGCTCTCGTCGGGCTTGCGGGGCGGCAGTTGCATGATGTCCTTTTCGGCAGGTTCGGCAGCGATGGCGAGCGCTGGCAGCCCGTCGGTCACAAGGTTGACCCAGAGAATGTGGATGGGCAGCAGCGGCACGGGCAGCCCAATGAGTGGGGCAAGGAAAATTGTCCAAATCTCCCCCGTGTTTCCCGTCAGGATGTACTTGATGAACTTTCGGATATTGTCGAAAATGCGCCTGCCTTCCCGCACGGCTTTCAGGATGGTGGCAAAATTGTCGTCCAGCAGAATCATGTCGGCGGCCTCCTTCGACACGTCGGTGCCAGTGATGCCCATCGCCACACCGATGTTCGCCCGGCGCAGGGCGGGGGCATCGTTCACGCCATCACCGGTCATGGCGACGTAGTGGTGCTTGCTTTGCAAAGTTTTGACAATCAGCAGTTTCTGCTGTGGTGAAACCCTTGCATAGACTTTTATCCGTTCGATTTTATGGGCAAATTCATGCTCCGGCATTTGCTCCAATTCAGCGCCCGTGAGCATCAAATCGGTCGGCTCGCCCAAGATGCCTATCTGCCGGGCGATGGCCGCTGCCGTTTCGGGATGGTCGCCCGTTATCATCACGGGCACGATGCCCGCCTTTCGGCAATCGGCCACGGCACGGGCGGCTTCCTTGCGGGGCGGGTCCATCATGCCCGCCAAGCCGACGCATTGCAGTTGTTTTTCGAGGTTTTCAAAATTGAGTTCAGCGGGCAATTCGTCCATTATCCGGTATCCGTAAGCCAGCACCCGCAGGCCGTTTTGCCCCATTTTTGCCGCTTCGGCGGTCATGGCGGCTTCGTCTGCATCTTCGCAGGCTTGCAGCACGGCTTCGAGGGCGCCTTTGGTGACGACCAAGAATTTACCATCCTTCCAAGCGTGGGCCGTGGTCATCATTTTCCGCTCCGCATCAAAGGGGAGTTCCGCCTTCCTGGGGTAGTCCTTGGGCTTGGCCGCCGTTAGGTTTTCTTTGGCAAAAATGGCCAATGCCAGCTCGGTGGGGTCGCCCGTGGGGTCGCCGTCCTTGTTCTTTTTCACGTCGTGGTTGAGCGCCATGCAGAGCAGCAGGGCATCTTTTGGGGAAAGCGCCAAGTCGGTGGGCGGGCTTTCTGGCATCCAAATCTCGGTGACGGTCATGCGGTTTTGCGTCAGCGTGCCCGTTTTGTCCGTACAAATAAAAGTGACGGAACCGAGCGTCTCCACGGCAGGCAGCTTGCGGATGAGGGCGTGTTTTTTCACCATGCGCCGAGCGCCGAGGGCAAGTGCGATGGTGACAACGGCAGGCAGCGCCTCCGGGATGCCCGCCACGGCGACGGAGATGGCGGTGAGCAGCATCTGCACTGGGTCTTCGCCCCGCAGCAGGCCCACGCCATAGATGACGATGCAGATGCCGACGACGGCGAAGGAGAGTTTTTTGGAAAAATCGGCGAGCCGCTGCTGCAAGGGCGTCGTCACGGTGTCCTCCTGCAAGAGTTGGGCAATTTTCCCGATTTCGGTCTGCATCCCCGTTTCAACGACCAGCCCTTTGCCCCGCCCATAGGCAACAATGGTGGTTTTGTAGGCCATATTGGTGCGGTCGCCGAGCGTCATTTCCTCGCTGTCCAATTTCTCGGTTTGCTTTTCCACCGCCGAGGACTCCCCGGTGAGCGATGCCTCCTCGATGCGAAGAGAGTGGGATTCCAATAGGCGAAGGTCGGCGGGCACCATGTTGCCGGTTTCGAGCACGACCACGTCGCCGGGCACGAGTTCGGCGGCGTTTATTTCAACGGGCAAACCCTCCCGCAGCACGGTCGCCGAGGGAAGGGTCATTTTTTTCAGGGCGGCCATTGCCTTCTCCGCCCGGTACTCCTGCCAGAAGCCGACGACGGCATTCAGCACCACGATAATGAGGATGACGATGGTGTCGTTCACGTCGCCCACCACCCCCGAAATGACGGCGGCGGCCAGTAGTATCAAAATCATCGTGTCCTTGAACTGGAGGAAAAACAGGAGCCAGGTTGGTCGCTTCTTTTTTTCAATCAATTCGTTGCGACCGTGCTTCAGCAACGCCGCTGCCGATTGTGCGGCGGATAGCCCAGTGGGCTTGCTATCGGTGTTCCGAAGGGCTTCTTCTGTGGTGGTGGTATGCCAGTTTTTCATTGTGATTTTGGGTAAAACGCATTTCCAAAACTATTTTTTTATCCAGTCATATTTAATGGTTTTTACCTTGAATTTTGCATAACAAAAATCACCTTTTTCCAGCAGCCACGATACTTTCCCCAGTATCGGTATCACCATCCCATCCCTGTTATGGTATTCCGAAAATTGGCAAAGCCATGCTTCCCGCTTGCCTTCGCTCATAAACCGCTGCGTCTCCATCTGCACAATCTCGCCGATTTCGTTGAACAAGACGGTAAATGAAAACGACACGTCTTTATAGTTAAAATTCAGTTTTGCGGTCTTTTCACCCATTGCCGACCAAGCCAGCCATTGGTTGGGCAGCAGGTTAGTCGGGAACCACACGCTTTCGGCCAGCCAACGTTGCAGCTCGCCTTCGTTGAAGTTTTCGCCCTTGCTGTCCGCCACTTTGAAGAATGAGAAAATCCAGGCCACCAACCGCCCCGATTCATTTATATAGCTGTCGAAAGCGGTGAAAAACCTGGTCGAGCCTTTCCAGATAAAACCGGGCTTTGGGGTGGTGAAATACTGCTCGCCCTCAATGTCAAGCCATGCTTTGTCAGGCCCCATTTTGAACTGCCCTCCGTGGGTCAGGCCGACTTGGTTGATATATTTTTGCCCGATTTTCAAAACATGTTTGAAGTAGCGCTGGACGGGTTCGGGCAAGCCATCCAATTGGCGGAGGTTGAATATTCGACTCCTGTCGGGGTTCGGCTGGGCAAGGAGTGTTTTAGCTTCCTTGTTAAAATGGTTGGACAGGTAAATTCTTCCAATGATGAATATGAGCGCAATTGTTCCAAGAATGGCGAGAAGGATGAACATAGGATTTGATGATTGTTTGCAGATATTGGAGTATGGCTATTTCGTTTTATCCAGTACGAAATCGAATTTCACCGTTATCTCGTCCCCTACTTTTATGGTGCCCAACATCATGACAGGCGGCTTCATGTTGAAGTCGGTCATCTTTAGTTTCTTGGAAACCGACAACTGCAAATCGCCATTGGGCAGCTCGATGCCGATTGCAGAAAGCGACACGGGTTGGGTGATGCCCGCCATGGCCAGTTGACCGGATGCTTCAATGGTGACTGCATGAGATGGTTCTATTTTCACTACCGCATTGCTAAAAGTATAGACGATATTGGGGTGCTTGTCCGACTTGAATGTTTCATAGGTTTTGTCGTCCATTTTTTTCCCTTCTTTGCTCTTAATCCCTTTTACGGCAATTTTTATTTCCACGTCTTTAATCGAAACAAGCTCATTGTTTTTGGTATTAAAAGCGCCTTTCCCTTCCATTTTGGTGACCTTCGATTCCCAATCATGCAGCGATGATGTGCCATGTACCACGGCCTTTGCCGATTTTAATGAAAACTCTGCCGACTTTGTGTGTGCAGCAGCAGTTGGCACCTTTTCGGCAGTCGGTGTCGGCAACTTTTCAGCAGCAGCAGTTGGCACCTTTTCGGCAGTCGGTGTCGGCAACTTTTCAGCAGCAGCAGTTGGCGGTGGCTTGGGGGTTGATTTGGGTTTTGTCGAAGTTGCCTTTGCAGCGGCTTTGGTTTTCTGTGCCTTGCTGGAAGGTGCTTTTGGTTTAGGTGCGGCTGTTTTATCGGCGATAGATGGTTCCTTTATCGCTGATGTATCCAATGCCATGGCAATTGTATCCAAGCTCGGCACAGTCGAAGTTGTTTCAATGGGAATATCAGGCGCATTAGTTGCAATTTTATTATTGCTACCATCGGAGGTGCATTTCGCAAGCGCTAAAAAGCAAAAAAGCACACCTGCCAGGGCATAAAAAAGACATTCTTTTTTCATTGCGTATTTGTCTTTAAATTTTAGATGTTACATAGTGCTGAAAGTCCATCTCCTTCTGGATTAGTAGGTGTGATTGCCGAAGCCACAAGCTAATAAAGCCATTGGCCAACGCGTTTTGGGGCGTTGACCAGTGGCTCATAAGCCCCTAAAATTTATCTGGAAACTGTAGGGCAATCCCTTCGGAAAGCATGTCTGACATCATCATCAACTCATCGTAAACCTTATCGTAGGCAACTACATCAGCGGCATAGTCCCCCGATAAACGGGCAGTCGCTTCTTCCAAGGTCAAGTCCAAATGTGTCTTCATCATGGCCTTCCAGTCTGCAAGTTTCCAATTATCTGGATTGGCATCATTCAGGAAGGCGGCTATTTCGTCACCGTTCACGTACCAACTGACAAGGGCTGCATTGTATGCTGGTGTATTATCGTCCTTGGCGGCTGTAAGCAATTCAGCGGCAAGGACAATATGTTCTTTGAGCAACACGGTCAGGGTGTCGCCGGCAGCATTGCCATAATAAGGTTTGATGGCTTCGCCCAAGTCCACTTGATTTTTCAGGAGGCGATTGACGGCTTCCGTTGTTCCGGGCGCCCCATCCACGATGTTGATAATCACGTTGCGGGTCCATAGCGCATGGTCGCTCCACAATACGCGCATCTCAGCGTTTAGGGCCTGAAACTTTGCGCTGTCGAGCGGCGCATCGTCGTCTTTGTCGCAGCCCTGCATGGTGAAAAGCGCTACTGCCATTGCCAGCAGCAAGGTGGTTGTTTTCAGGATGCTTCGTTTTAGCATCTTTAATTTGTTCGACATTCTTTTGATTTTATTTTCCGCACCTGGCGGAACAGGGATGAAAATTTTTCATCAAATACAAAGTTGGGTATGTTATAGCCTGAAAGCTTTATACTTTTCAGAAGGAGAATTACATCTTTCACACGACACGGAGTGCAGTGAAAAATCATATTTTTTCCACCGCAAACCCGGCCATCCTGGCCAGCACATAAGACCCAATCAAGCTGACCATAAGCCCCTCCGCCAGGATAAAAAGGCTGGCAGAATAAGGGTTTAGGTATTCCGTCATTTGGGAGTTTTGGAGGATGGTTTCCATCAACGCAGGATTGAGCAACAGGAAAATGGTCATAAACAAGGCGAACACTCCTACACCAATGGCAGAAGCCCACATACCTTGTATCACGCCCAGCATATAGTTTTCGATGCTTTCCGGGTGTTGCGCATAATATGCCCTGATAGCTATATGCAGGAACCCAAGCTGGATGATGCCGTTGAAAACACGGAATTCGGTGAGGTGCCCATAGCCCAGGGCATAAAGCGCCAAAAAATAAGCAATAAACCCGGCTGCCATCAACAGCCCCATTTTGATTGAATTCGTGCGCATGGTGGGCGTATTTATTGAATGAAAATCAGTTGAGGTACCTTCTGAGCACCCAAGCCGCAGTTTCGTGCTGTTGGAGAAATCCCGTGAGCAAGTCGGCGGTGCCTGCATCGTTGTTTTTATTGGCGCAGGTTTCTATGTCCTTCCGCAGTTCTACCGCCACCGATTCATGGTCGCCGAGCAGTTCCTTTAGCATGTCTTTTTGCGAAGGGTACTTGCCCGGAGACTCTTTCAGCCGGGCGAGGTCGGCAAATTCCTTCATGGTGCCGATGGTTTTGCTGCCCAATTTATTGATGCGCTCTGCCACCAAATCAATGGTTTCTTCCAGTTCGGTGTACTGGGCCTGGAACAGTTTGTGGAGTTCCATGAAGCTCTCGCCGGAGACGTTCCAATGGAATTTCCGGGTTTTGATGTAAAGGGTCATTTCATCGCCCAACAGGGCGGAAAGCAGCTTGGCGCTTTTATCCAAGTGCTTTTCTGTGATGCCGATGGCTGGTTTCATGATTGTAATATGGGTTTTAATGTTTTTGAAAAATAGGCTTTTACAAAGGCATGCTGCTGGTTCTCCGTCATTTTATCGGCAGTCAGCACGTCGATTTTGACGCCCTCAAAGCGGTGGTCGGCACGGAGCAGGTTGAACAATTCCGTCTTCGCATCCGTCGGGCCGAAAAGCAGTACCGTTTCATAGCTGCGGATGACGTCGCCCAACTGGAGGTAGTAGCCATTTTGCAATTGCTGCTCCTTGTTGTGCATTAGGTTTTCGCTGTGGGATATGCGAAGTCGCTTTTCACGGTTCGTGAATTTGGATTCAATGCTTTTTGTCTCCATCGAATCAGGGGAGTACTCCATGATATGGGCGCTTGAATGGTCCATCCAAATGCCCAGGCAGGTTGATTTTGTCATTGTCTTTTTTTTTAGCTGCGTTCTACTGCGATATTGCCTTCCAGTTCCATTTTCAAGTCTTTAAAGCCGATATTGATTAGTTCCACGTCACAAGAAATAGCCACTTCTTCGCTCACCAACAAGCCGCCAGCTTCGAGGACTTTGTTCCATTCCAGCCCCCAGTCCTTGCGGTTGATGGTGCCTTTTACGGTAAATCCGGCTCTTTCCTTTCCCGAAGGGTCGTTCGCCAAGCCACCGAAGTGCAATTCTAGTTTTATCCGCTTGGAAATGCCCATCATCGTCAGCTCACCCCATAGCTCATACATGCCAGGGCCGGGTACATCCGACTTGTCCATCGTGCTGGCCGTGAACCTTATTTGGGGATGGACTTCGGAATTGAAGAAATCCTCGCTTTTCAGGTGCTCGTCACGCCCGGCATCGCCCGTCGAAACGGAGGAGGTGTCCATCCAAACATCAATTTCGGCGTTGGTGAAATCCTTTCCCGTGGTATAAATGCTTGCGTCGAATACCTTGAAAACGCCCCTGATATGGGAAATCATCAAGTGCCTAACCTTGAAGGCAATCTCGCTGTGCGCTTGGTCAATTGACCATTTGATTTGTTCTGTCATGATTTGATTTTTAATTTTAATTGCATTGCCCCAATACCAACCAGATTATAATAAAAACGACGATGGTGCCTATGCAGCCGCCGCCCTATTTACTGGCACCGTAACCGGAGATTAAGCCTCTGAACAGGTTGTTCATACCTCAGTTTTTTTATCAGGATTCATTAGGATTGCTGAGCGAAGTAGCCGTTGGCACAATGCGAAAACCAAGTGCCAACGGACTCAACACCAGTAAGTTAGCACATTTTACTTGATTTTGGCTTTCTCTTTCTTCATCTTCATGCCGACATGGCCGGGCATTTTAGCCTCAACATCACTGTCCGCCGTATTGGTCATTTTGCCAAAGCCAATTTTTTTCATGTAAGGAGAAACCTTCCCGGCCATGCTGTCCATGTGGGTCTTTGCAAAGAAACTGCGTGCCTGTTCTGGGGTACGAACGTTCTTGATGACGTCGTGCGCCAGGTTGCAGGCCAGAAAGTTGTTTGCCTCGCTATTGCATGTGGCAGTCATGGTACCCATGGTGCGGTTCAAAGAGATGCTGCCGTCAAACCTGGCGATGTCGTCAAATTTGCTGGTAGGTACCTTGTAATAGAGCACCGATTCCATCACGTCCACGTGCGGCATGGGGAAATCGTGGGGTAAGGCGACGGCATACACGATGATTTGCTTCCAAGGCCCTTTGTTGTGCCAAATCATCCTGGTTGCAGTGGTTTCATCCGGTTCGCCATATTTGCCTTTCGTTTCCGCAATGGCTTTTTGAGAGTCCTCCGACCATTCCACAGGGGCTGTTGCCGTATTTGGGATGCCGCTGGTAGCATTGCTCATAAAGGGCACAACGGTTTGGGCCTTTACCTCAAGCGCATCCTGCGCTAAAGAACTCAGCGTAAAAGATGAAACCAGGACAAAGGCCATGGCCAGTTTAAATGTGAGATTTTTCATGATTTATTTTAAAAAAGTTTAAAAGGAAAATGCTTTGATGGCATTATGAGGTCATTTATATCAGCTGCCCACAGGTTTTTAATCATCCCTTATTTTGCTGGGATAATATCAATCACCACCGTGCGGTTATAAAAGCGTTCTTCGGGATATACATTATCAAAAGGCGACAGCATTTGGTCTTCGCCGAAGCCATAAACCTCAAAGCTCACGTCGGTTCTGCCCGCTGTTGCGAGGCTTTTCCGAAGGATGCCCAAAACATCGTCGGCACGGGCAAGGGACAATTTTTGGTTGCTGGCCTCGTCCCCGATGATGTCGGTATAGCCATGGATGATAACCGTTCCGAACTGCGGGATTTTTGGCGCTACCACCTCGCTGAGGTATTTTTCGTTGGCAGCAATTGACTTCGATTCGTTGAATTCAAAAAGGACACTGAACCGCATCCCTTCATGGGTTTTAGGCGGCGTCCAAAGTACCATGCGCACGGTTGCGTCTTTTTCCACCACATAGCCTTGGTCCGAAATACCCTTCATGGTTATGTCGTAATACCCTTCTGGGCGGCTGCCCAAAATGGACTTACTAGGAATAGCTACCCGGTCTTGGGTGTAAGGGCCGAAAGTTTGCACCTTGCCCATGTCGTCTTTTATTTCCATTGACCACGACAGGAACGCCGCACTGGCACCTTCATTGACGAAGGAAACATAGCTATCGGGCGGGGCGGTCTGTGTGGCAGTGAATTCAACGGGCCGCAGTTGGGCGTCTGGCCCATGCTGTAACTCGGAAAGTAGGTCCAACGAATTGCTCTCGATGGACACCCGGCGGTCGCCCTGCCGAAGCAACTCAAGTTCTTGTGTGGCACCGGGTTGTTCTGATGGGATTTCCGGTTTGTCCCTACCTATGGTGGTAATCCTCGACGCATCAATTCCGAAACTGTTCACCAGATAGCGCTGTACGGAAGTCGCCATCGCCATGCCGTCATCGAAGCCTGCTGCCGATGAACCGACCATTCGGATAGTGGTTGATGGACTTTTGCTCAAGCGTTCGCCAAGAATATTCAGCACGTTGTAATAAACCAGCATTTGCCGCTGCGAACGGCTGGCAGCGTATTTGGGCGGGAACAATTCCAGTTGGTCTTCCCTGAAATCCCTTGCTTGCTCTCGTTGGAGCAGGACGTAGCGTTCGGGGATTTCGGTGGAGCCAAGGTCGAAAAAAACGTAATTGCGAAGCGGAAAAATCTCCCTCACTACGCGCTCGGCGGGGATATTGGCAGGGGCGCTCACATAAAAACGGACGTTAGGCTCTGGCGAAATGACTTCTGGGAAAGTTTCCAATTTGCGGCCCTGCCCAAACTTCAGTGCTGCACCCACCCGTAACGTTGACAGGCCCCAAGACTCAGTGGAGCGGGGGGGTTGCCCAAAAGACGGGTGATAGGCGATGAATGGGGAAAACACTAACTGCGTCTTGGTGAGCTGCGATGAAATCGGGATATCGTACCCGGCCCCGATTTGCAAGGAGGCACGCATTTTCTCAATATTGTCAAAATCGCCCTTCACGGCCGAGCCGGGTGTTTGTTCCGGGGTAGCGGGATTGATTCCTTGTTGGAAGCTGAACGATTTGTCCAAGTTGAATGCCAGGCGTGGGCCGGCGTAAAAGTAGAAGTTGAGCTTGGTCAAAATGGGCGAAAAGCGCAGGCTCGGCTCTATCGAAATATAGCTCAGGGCGGTGCTCAAATCAGCCGGGCAATTGCAGCTCGAAACGGTTTCCTCGAAAGCGCCTTGCCGATTGTCGTAGCCTGCTTGCAGCATAAAGCCCCATTTTGAGTATGGGTGATGGTACTCCAACAGGGGCGCAAGGTATAGCCCTACCCCATTGCCTTTTCCAAAAGCGACGGGCGTGGCATAAGCCGTGTTCAACTGTTGGTTGGTTCCGTTGTGGAGGCTGAAATTGGCACCACTGGCCACGCCAAACCACCATGACGGCACCGCATAGAGCGGTTCTTGGGCTTGCGCTGGCAAGCATTTAATAATTAGCATAAAAATGCCGATAATGGGCAACCACGACTTGCGTAGTGCCTTTTTGGCGTAAATGAGGAATTTCATGATGATTGATTTAAAATGGTATTGATGCCAGCTGGGGCAAGGTTTTCAAGGTTATTTAACCAATTAAAAGCCATAGAATTAATCGCTGATAATTTAAGATATTGGCATCAAGTAACAGCGCTTTTTCACTCCATGGTTTTCTGCCTCAGCTTGTCCAATTTCAGGTTTATCTCTTTTAGTAAATTGAACTGCTTTTCCTGTGTTTCAAACAAGGTCTTTATCTGCTCTTCGAGCAACAAGTCCATTTTTTGCTGCAAGCTGCGGATTTGCATTTCTGCTTTTAGGTTTATCAGGTAGTCGTTTTCGCTGCGCATCCGGTCCTTCTCCTCTTGCCTGTTTTGGCTCATCATAATAATGGGCGCTTGCAGGGCTGCGATAGTGGAAAGTATCAGGTTCAGCAGGATAAATGGGTAGGGGTCAAATTTGTAAATGACGATGGCTACTGCATTGAAAGTTATCCAAAGCGCCAAAATGACACCGAACGAGATGATGAACCGCCAACTGCCGCCAAACCGTGCGACCTTGTCGGAGATTTTTTGGCCTTGGCTAAGTATCTCCAACGGAGGGTTCAAAAGGTTGTGGACAATGAGCTTCTCTGCCTTGATGGTATCCTCGACTATATGATGGAGCTTGACGAGGTGCCCGGTTTCATCAGATAATTGCTGGTCTATTTCCTTGTTGTCCATTTAAAGATGGATTTTATATTTTTATCCGCTTCAAATAATCCATCAAACCGAATACTTGTAACAGCCAAACGACAAGTATAATCACCACAACGGCATTGAGGATGTTCTTTATCTTGCGATCCATCGGGATATAGGTGTTCACCAGCCAAAGCAGGACGCCTACCACGATTAATACGATGATGATATTTAATAAAGGCATGGATTTTTATTTAAGAAGCATTAATGGTTTGGAAAGATGGGGAAGGGGTGAGTTTCCGGTTTGTCATAGACAAGCCGGAAACTCAATGCCAAAGTTTTGGCAATTATTTTCAAATGGGCTTTTTCCCTTGAATGACCCGCAGCAATACAACGACTATCGCTATAACGAGCAGGAGATGGATAAGCCCTCCGGTGCCGAAACCGAAAAACCCAATGAGTCAACCAATGACGAGTATTACTGCAACGATGTATAGTAAATTTCCCATAATGAATCAATTATAATTGTGATAAATGATGGTACTTAGAGCTTAAAGGAATTTGCCCAAGATTCAGAGCAAAATGACCAATAAGATGATGATCAGCAGCAAAGTCCCCACCGAAATATAAACGCCTCCGTTGTTAATCGCATTAAGTTGTTTATTTATAGAGCGAACTTCCCTTCTCATTTCCCTGCGCTCCGCTGGGCGCAACGATGCCTTGTCTATCAAGGATAATTCGTCCAGCCTTGCCGTTAGGGTATTGACTACAGCTGTCTCAGCGATGGTTATTGAGTCGGCTGCAACAGGATTTATGTCCAATGTTGCTGCATTTAACTGCACAGGAACAGCCAACAAAAGCAGGCTGAATGACATTAAGCAAATTGTTAGTTTTTTCATTTTTACATGTTTTTTGTGGGAACATTTCCACGGTACAAATATGGGTATCATTGAAGCCCCCTATGTTATAAAAACCTTGGAATGGTTTGCATATTTCACAGGTTCTTGGCCGCTTCTTCGGCCTGCCCTTCCAGTTCGGCGTATTCCCTCGACAGTATGTTAAGTTCGTGCTCGGTTTTGGACTCCACATTCAGTACCGCATTGCTGGCGGGTTCGTGGGAGGATACCAATTCATTTACCTTCAAACTCAACAGTGCTGAGAAGCGGCTGAAGGATTTTTGGATGATGAACAGGCTCAAAAACGTGACGCCGTGTATAATATCCCGAATGATGTCCCGGATATCCTGCGCATAAAAGTCCTTGTTCAGCACCCAATACAAGACCATACCCATGGCGAGCAGGAACGTGATGGAATTGCCGAGCACTAAGGTGGCTGCAGTGGTGAGTTTTTCAAACCCCGTTTCTGCATGGCGGTATATTTTCTTCATTTTTTTAGATTTTTTAGTGGATTTGTCCAAGGTATTTTTTTAGAAATTTCTTCGAAGTCCAATTTCAGTTCTACCAATGGGGGCATGGTGTCGCCCAATAAAAAACCCCACGGCTTCAGGGGTTCGATGCGGTCAAGTAAAAGCTTGACGACAGCTGTAAGCGGTATGGCGAGGAACATGCCTGGAATGCCCCACAAGGCCGCTCCCGCTATGACTGTGATAAGCGATACCAAGGCATTTAGCTTTACTTTTGACCCGACTATTTTAGGTACAATATAGTTGTTGTCAATGAATTGAATAAAAGTGTACATCGCCAATACATAAAGCACATAAACCGGCGATTTTGTGACCAAGGCGATAATGGCGAACAAAAACATGGTGATGGCACCGCCGAGGTATGGTATGACATTTAGGAAAGCACCGAGTATGCCAAGCAAGATGGCGTATTCAATGCGGAGTATCAATAGTCCGACGGAGTTCAGCACTGCAACGATGGCAATTTCTGCAAAAAGCCCGACGAGGTATCGCTGGATAATCGCCTTGGTTTCCGTCAGTATTTCATTTATTTTATGGTCATTTTTAGCGCCAAAAACCTGATGTATAAACCCGATCAAATGGGGTTGGTAATAAGACAACATAAAGATATAAACCGGGGTTAAAAAAATGGTGGCCAATAAGCCGCCCATCGTGCTGAACGTCGTGCCGATGGCAGCACCGCTATTATTGATTAACTCCCCTTTTGTTTTTGCAATCCATTCATTAATAAGCTTTGTACTGATATTGGTAAACCCTGAAAACCAAGCGATGGCTTGGTTGAACAAGGCTTGGATTCTATCCGCCAATTGCGGCAGCGCCGCTCCGAAACGGTCAGCCTGAAAGGAAACCAATGCAACGAGTATGAACACAACCACAAAAGCGCCAACTAAAATGCCTAAGATGGCAATCCCACGGTTTACTTTCTTTTTCACCAAAAAACTAACCAATGGACTAATTAAAATGGCGATGATCCCCGCATAAATCAATGGAAGGATAATGTCCTGCGCAATGGACAACATGCTGATGAAATAATACATGCCGATGAGCAGGAGGGAAGCCTTTACATAGAAAGGCAAGTGAATAGGCGGCTTGTTCATGTCAATGGTTAGAATCGCTTTTTTCTAATTGGTTTTTACCGGCCCAATGGATGCCCCTGATTAGGTTCAAAACGCCAAACCGCCACTAATAAATAAAATGCTGCCACGATAAAAAAAACATAGTGGCTTTTGCCGAGCAAATCTCCCAGCAGCAGCGCAATACCGATATTGAAAACAAGTGCAAACATGGAACCCGCCAAGATGACGCTCAAGCGTGTTATCAACGAAGTCGCCACGATGGTAGTAGTCTCCAAAGCTTTGAGCTTCTCAAGTTCGAAGGCCGTTTTGCCGTACGGCGCTGCGCTGTCCAATAGGGTTTCCATCAAATTGGTTGGAGTTTCCATATTTACAGTTATTTTTTCGGCTATGCCGTTCAGTTCAGGGGAAGTGTCTCCTTATTGGTGGTACTTGTCAATTTGGCTTGTACTTCTTCCACCTTTGCTTTGCCATTCTCCGCCATAAGTACAGCCTCCTTTTTCATTTTTTCGAACTTGCTGCTTACGCTGTCAATGAAGTCGTTGAATTTTTCGCCCAAGTCATCCACGTAGTCATTTCCTTTTCTGGAAATTTTATGGCGGGTTTTAGCACCCTTGTAAGGAGCGAACAAAATGCCCAATGTAGCGCCGGCGGCAGCGCCAGCCATTATGGCTAGAAATACTTTTCCTGCATTCATGATTATTGCTTTTTGATTGTGATTTGGAAAATTTCCAGAATGCAAAGGTGGGTGTTTCGACTGCGGCGAGCGTTATACGGTTATGGCAAAAGGTTGCATGATTCACACATTGCGGCTTGCGTTGTGCGGGCGGGAGGGTCTAACTTGATCTCAGCTAGCCAAACCCGGACGAGCGAAAAAGCAAGGACGGCGTCCCCGGATGCCGCTGCTTTGGCGGTGCGTTGGGGGGGGGTAGCAGAATGCACCGCTGAAAACGGGCACACCCATTTTTTTTCCCTTATTAAAGACCTTTTTTGAAGATGGTCTTTAAAGCGAAAATGTTAGCTTCATTTAATCAAGAAAACTGGCCCACTGTGTGTCCGGAAAAAAAAGACTTCTTCACTGTGCCAACGTTTGTCATACCTCATCACCCTCAAAAAACCGCCCCCTCCCCACCTCCGCAAACAGCCTTACCGCTTCCCCCGCTGCTACCTCCACCTCCGGTGCCAATCTCGCCACCACCTGCTGCCCGCCAAGGCTTGCAAAGGCGAAGCTCTCGTGACCGAGCCGCTCCACCAACTGCACTTGTGCGGTGAAGGCGGCGTAGTGCTGCTCGCCTTTTGCCGGCTGTGTGTGCAGGTGCTCCGGTCGGATGGCAAAGGTCAGTGGTTGTCCGGCTTGGGCGCTGGGGCCAGGGCGGTCAGGTAGGGGCACGACGAGCTGCCCCGTAGGGTCGGAGAATGCCAGCCCGCCCTGCGATTGCTCGATTTTCCCTTCAATAAAATTCATGGGAGGCGAGCCGATGAAGCCCGCCACAAAGCGGTTGACGGGGTGGTCGTAAAGTTGCCTTGGCGTGTCAATCTGCTGGATTTTGCCCTTGTTCACCACTGCGATGCGGTCGCCGAGGGTCATGGCTTCCACCTGGTCGTGGGTGACATAGACGACCGTGGTTTTCAACTGCTTGTGCAGCCGAGCGATTTCGAGGCGCATTTGTCCACGGAGCTTGGCGTCGAGGTTGCTCAGCGGCTCGTCGAAGAGGAAGACCTTGGGGTTGCGCACGATGGCCCGTCCGATGGCCACCCGCTGCCGCTGCCCACCCGACATGGCCTTTGGCTTCCGCTCCAGCAGCGGTTCGATTTCGAGTATTCGGGCGGCTTCCATCACTTTTTCACGAATCTCAGTTTTACTAAACCCTCTGATTTTCAGGCCAAAAGCGAGGTTCTCATAAGCCGTCATGTGTGGGTAGAGGGCATAGTTTTGGAACACGATGGCGATGTCCCGGTCTTTCGGCGGAAGGTCGTTCACCACTTTTCCATCAATATAGAGCTTACCCTCGCTGATTTCCTCCAGGCCCGCTATCATGCGCAGCAGCGTGGACTTGCCGCAGCCCGATGGGCCGACCAGCACCATGAACTCGCCCTCGTTTACCTCGAAGCTCACGTTGTCAACGGCAGTGACCTTGTCAAAGCGTTTCGATACTTGTTCAAATCGGATGGTTGCCATAATTGAAACAATTTTTGCGGTTACATCGCTCCAAACCCTTAATAGGGAGGGAGTCACCATCTGCTAACTTCCACATTTTGAGCAATTTAGCACGGAACTAATTCCCCCTTTGAAGGGGGGCAGGGGGGATTTCGGTCTGGGCAGGCACTATAAATTGCCCATCGTTTTAAATCATTTTCCAACAGCCTCCAACGCCTGCAACGCCAACAGCGCCTCAATAGTGGATTCCGCCCCAGCATTCCTATTCACCTCCGTTGCTGAGCCGATGCCATCGAAGCAGCGGCCTGTGGCGGGGTCATACATGACTTGCTTAGCGGGGTTGTTCCCAGAAAACCAAGCTGCCAACTGCATCGCAGTTTCCCCAAAAACCTTCTCGCCCGTGATGCGGTGCGCCTCGGCGGCTGCCAGTACCATCGGGCTGAGGTCGTAGGCGATGTGCGGGAAGGGCTTTTCGTCCTGCATCACCAACTTGCCGCCGTCCTGTGCCAGCTTGAACTCGTGCAAGATGCCTTTTTTCAACAAATAAGGGTAAAAATGCCGAACCTCGTTCAGCCCTGCCTCGATGAACGGCTGGTGCTGGATGGCTTTGCCCACCCGCAGCAGGGCATACGCCTGTGTGTTGCCCCAGGCATGCCAGTAGTTTTGCCAACTAAAAAAAGCATGGTGCGGCAGCGTTTGCGCATCGCCGAACTGGTCACGTAGGAGCAGGTCACCGAAGGTCAAGATGAGGTTTTCCAACGTATCGGAAGGGGCGGCTTGGTAAAGGTTGCCCAGGCCGAGCAGTACCACGCTGGCTTGGTCGGCGCCCAGTTCGGCGAGGCATTTCGGAAGGGCGATGCCGCCGAATTGGGCAGTGTCGGTAGGGTTTGGACAAAGGGCTGGCAGCTTTCCCACCAGTTCGTCGAGGGTAGGTTTTGTTGCGTTTTTCAGGTCGGCAAGCGGCTCGGCTTTGAGCAGTTGCAGTTCCGACAGCGCCCAGAACGCCCGCCATGTCCAAAAGCTCGACCTCGCCACGCTGTTCTGGTGGGTGGTGTTGATTTGCCCACCGGGCAGCATGAAATTGTAAAAAAAGCCGTTCTCCGCCCGCATGTGCAGCACGAAAGCCGTCAGCGAACGGATTTTCCTCTGTACTGTCTCCGACGGCTGGCGCTGGTACTCCCGGCAGTAAAAAACCAGTGCCCTTGCTACGTCGTCAACGCAGGTGAAGCCCTCATCCTCGTCCCCGACGTGGTGGTAGTCAGGTGCTTCGCAATAAATCCAAATAGTGCCAAGCATGGCATCCCCGACCTTTATTTCCTCAAAAAGGTGGTCGAGGTGGGCAGGATTGACCTGTGGGTACACCGCCGTTTTTTCCGAAGGTGAACACCTCGCCAGTACCAAGATTATCGAACCAAACAGCAGCGCTCTATTCATCATTCATCATTTATCATTCATCATTTCAAAGAGCACCTCCTCCAGTTCCACCGTCGCAAAGCTGATAGCATTGTCCGACATGGCGTATGGAATTACAAGCTGCCCATTGTGCAGCAGCATCCCGCAGGTGTAGAGCACGTTGGGCACATAGCCCTCCCGCTCCTCCTCGTTGGGACTGAGCAGCGGCTGCTCCAAGCTGCTGATGACCCGGTCAGGGTTTTCGAGGTCGAGCAGGGTAAGGCTGAGCACATATTTGCGCATGGGGCCTACGGCGTGGGTGAGCAGCAGCCAGCCTTGCGGCGTCTCGATGGGGCTGCCGCAATTTCCCATCTGGAGCATTTCCCAGTCCCGCTGCGGATGCTGCAAGGGTTGGTATTCGTTCCAGCAATAAAGGTCGTTGGAGTACATGATGGACAGGCTTCGGCCACCTTGCCGCCCAATCATGGCGTACTGGCCCTTGATTTTTCGGGGGAAGAGCGCCATGCCCTTGTCGGAGGCGGCTGCGCCGTGGAGCGGTCGGATTTTGAAGAACTGAAAGTCCTGTGTTTCAATGAGTTGAGGACAAATCACCTTGCCGTTGTAGGCTGTATAGGTACCGATATAGGTTTTGGCGTCACCCTCCTCAAACAACACGAAACGGGCGTCTTCCATGCCGTTCGATTCGGCACCAGAGGCTGGGAAAAGTACCCGGCTGTCAATTGGCGACGAGGTAGAGAAGCGCAGGTCGTAGTTCTCATCGAAGATTTTGAGGATTTGCTCGCGGAGCAATGGCTGGTCGGCGATGAGTTCCAACACCTGTTTTTCATTGAATGATTCTGGGAGCAGGCCTGCCAGCAGTGCCTTGTATTCCTCGTTAAGAAGGAGACGGTCCAAGAGGAATTTTTTTTCAAAATGGAGGTCCGTAAGGCGCTTCCCAGTGGTCAGTTTTTGGCTGGAAGCTTCGAGCATTATCTCACCATTTTCGCCCAAAACGCCCGTCAGGAAAGCGATGGAGGAAATATGCCCCTCGCCCGTTGCCCGCAGGCTAAGGATGAAACGGTTTTGGCCGGGCGCAATGCCTGTTTGGTCGGGGTGCAGCACGATGGAGGGGTTGAACAGCGCCGCCGCCTGAAAGCTGTACTCATGGGTAAAATAGGCCCCGATGAGCATTTTCTTGGTAGGAGAAATATCGCTGACCGCCGCATAATGTGCCAGCCGCTCGTAGTTTCCAAGAAAAGCACCGGGCAGGTCAAAATGGCGATGCTCAAATTCGGCCAAAATGCCTTTCAACTGCAACTCGGCAGTGGCTTCGTCCTTGCCCAGCACTGCGTCCACCACGGGCTGAAAACGGGAAGGGTTTGCAAAGTCCAGGAACTTTAAAATGACTTTCCTGGGGGCTGCCTTCAATCGAATATCTGTTCTTTTTACTTGAATCATGTCGGATAATTTGCCACGAAAACCGCCGTGGCTGGGCGTTTTATTTATTTTAAACCAGAAGACGCCATGCTCTGGATGAAATGCCTTTGGAAAACGACATATGCCACGATGACGGGCAGTGCGAGCAGCACGGCAGCAGCGAGCTTAACGCCCAATTGCGCCTCGGCACGCCCCCCAACAGCGAAGAGCGTCACGAGTTGCGGCATGGTCATCAGGCTTTCCTCCCGTATGACGATGAGGGGCCAGAGCACATCGTTCCAGGAGCTCATGAAGGTCAGGATGCCAACGGTGATGATGGTCGGCAGGATATTGGGGCAAAGGATTTGGAACACGATGCGCAAGTCGCCGCAGCCGTCCATGCGGGCGGCGTCAATGAGGTCGTCCGGGATGGTCATGAACGCCTTGCGGAACATGAGGATGGCGAAGGCGCTGTTCATCGCCGGCACGACGAGCGCCGCCAGCGTGTCCACCCATTGCAGTTTTACCATGAGGATATAATTGGGAATGAGCGTGATTTGGAACGGGAGCGTCATGGTGAAAATGATGACGAAAAACAGCAGGTTGCGGCCTTTGAAGCGCAGTTTGGCCAAGGCATAGCCCGTCATTGCCCCGAAAACCAGCACCCCCAGCGTGGACAGCAGGGCGACGATGGTGCTGTTGAGCAGGGAGCGCCAAATGGGTATCTTGGCGAACATCTGCGTGTAGTTGTCGGTGGTCAGGTTTTTGGGCACCATGCTGAATTCCCCTATTTGCGCCTCCGGCGTTAGCGAAGCCACCATCATCCAGTAAAATGGATAAAGGAAGGACAGGGCAGCGAGGGTCAGGAGGATGTATTTTATGGGTTTTGACAAGGGTGATTTTTTTGATTTTTTTGATTTTAGATTTAAGATAGACGATATAAGATTTTAGATTTTTTGCAAGGCATTCATTTGAATTAATTATAGTGAAACACCAGTTTTTATAGATGTTTTCGCAATCCGAAATCCGCAATCCGAAATCCGCAATAATTTGTCATTCATCATTTTCAATAAACCTTTTTTGCAGTGCCACCACCGCCATAATCAACATGGCGAAGAACAGCCCGAGCGTAGCGGAATAGCCCATGTGGTAGTAGCCGAAAGCCTGCTTGTAAATATAAAGCATGGCCGACAGCGTGTTGTTCAGCGGCCCGCCGTCGGTCATAATATAGGGTTCGATGAAAAGACTGAAACCGCCAATCGTCGAGAGGATGACGACCATGAAGATGGTGGGGTTGATGGCGGGCAGCGTGATGTACCGGAACTGCTGCCAATTGCTGGCCCCTTCCACTTCTGCTGCCTCGTAGTAGCTCCTCGGCACGGTCTGCAACCCAACGAGGAAGAGGATGACGTACAGCCCAATGTTCTTCCAGGTGGCCATGACGGCGATGGAAACCATGGCCACCCTGGGGTTCGAGAGCCACTCTACCCTACCCAGGCCGAAGGTGGTGAGCAGGCGGTTGAACAGCCCCGTTTCCAAGCCAAAAAGCTGCTGCCAAAGGATGGTGACCACCACGCCGGATATGACGACGGGCAGGAAAAACGAGGCCCGGAAGAAAGCCCTCAGCACCAATTTTTGGTTCAGGAAATAAGCCAGTACCAGCGCCCCCACTATTTGCAATGGGATATGGATGAGCAGGAATTGCAGGGTATTCCCTATTGATTTCCAGAAGAGGCGGTCTTGGAACAGGTGCAGGTAATTGTCCACGCCGACGAATTCCATCGGGGCGATGATGTTCCATTTGTGAAAAGTAAGCACCACCGTGAAAACCACCGGAAACAGCACAAATAACGCCAGGTGCGCCAGGTAGGGAGATACCATGGCGTAAGGCAAAAGTCGTTTCTTTAATGGTTGTGGCATTAAATGGAAATTGGAAATTTATTGAAATAGGAAATTACTTAAAGCTTTGAAAATCACGATTTTGTAGATGAACCCATTTTAAATTGACAGCAGTCATTTTCGAGAGGAGGGGTTATCAAACCCCGGCGTTCCGAACACCGGGGTTTGATAACCCCTCCTCTCTAATAGGGCTGCTAAATTGCCCAGTTCGAGCATCAATTTCAAATGAGACTATCTTTAATTTCCAATTTCTCAATTTCAATTAATTTCTGAAATTATCACTTCTCATTCGCCCGCAGCAGCACGTTCACCGCCTGCTCCGCATCGGCAATGGCCGCCTCGGGCGACTTCATGCCATACAGCACACAGGCTTCGTACTCCTGTGAAATGATGTCGAACACCTCAATCAGGTACTCGCAATTATCGGCACCCTTCACATGGGCAGCTTGTTCGGCAAAGGCTTGCATTTTGGGGTTCTTATTGAAAAAAGCCTGAAAACCGGGCAGTTCCGTCATGTTTTTTCGGCGTGGCAATTGGTTGGTAGTTTCCAAAAATTGCAGGTCGCCCTCCTCGCTCATCATGGTTTTGATGAACTCGAAGGCCAGTTTGGGATTCTTGCAGGTATTGAACACCACCATGCTTTTCGGGTCACAATAGGTATAAATCGGCCCCGTGTGGCCATCGGGCACGGGCATCGGTCGGAAATTGTACTCGAAACCCTCCCGCTTGAACTTTTCGAGGTACTCGATTTCCCAAGGCCCCGTCCATTTGGTGGCATATTGCCCCGAAATGAACATGTCCTGCGCTGCCGATTCCGATTGGCGGGAGAAGTAATTGTTGCGGTACAGTTCCTGCAAAAACCGGAAGACGCCCACGGCATGTTCGTTGTTAAAATTGGCCTTGTTATCCTTTATGATGGGCATTCCACCAGAGGCGGCGAGGTAAAGCGGGTAAAAATTGAACAGGCGCTGGTACCAGGCCAACTTAACGGAAGTGTTGCCGAACCACTGGTCCACATAGCCGTCGCCGTTGGTGTCCTTTTTGAATTTTTCGGCGGCCGCCAAATAGCTGGAATAGGTGCTGGGGAAAGAGTCGAGGCCCAATTCCCGCAAAATCCGCTCATTGTAGATGGTCATGAATGGGTTGATTTTCCAAGGCACCTGGTAGATATGGCCGTCGGTGGAGGTGATTTCCGCAATGGTCAGCGAATCGCAGCGGCTCCGCATAAAATCCATGAACCCGTCCAGCGTGTCCAACGGCACGAGGATGCCCGATTTGCCATAAAACTCCACCAATCCCTGCCAGATATTGGAATAAATATCGGGGGTCGTTTTGGCCACCACCGCCGCCAAGATGATTTCCTCGCTGGATTGGCCTTCCGGCACGGGCTGGTATTTCACAGGGCTATCGAGGTGGGCCTGGTTCCATCGGTCAACGGCCCATTTCGAGAACTTGATTTCGCCGCCGTTGTTGCTCGACCAGTACTCAATGGCATGGGCTTGCCGACTGGCATGGTCACTTGTGCATGCACCAAGCAGCAGCAAGAAAAGCAGTAAAATATTCGATGAAATTTGGCGGTGCATGGAAAATAGGACGGCTTGTTTTTTTAACGCATAAATGTAAAAATGAATGGTGAAAGGAAGGGCTTATCTGCAATTTAAAGTAGGAATGAATCGCAGGAAAGTATTAGGAGCGGAGGGGCAACCCCTTCTTCCTATGCCTAAATTGGTCAGGAAAATGGTAGGCTGGCGTTGGTAGCTAGGCTGGCGAGTCACGGGGAGGCGCAGGTTTTGGGCAGCATGTTCGGCAGTTTGGGCATTAATTGATTGGGCGTTTTTGATGGATGAACTGGTGAATGGGGTGAAGTTTAAGGGGGTGGTGAAAGGGGCTTTTTGAGTTGCGCACTTGTTTTTTGGACTACAAATAAAATCGGTGTAACTTGCTCATTTTCAGGGTGATTTGTTTTAGGTTTATGATGTGTAGGGCTGGATTAGCGCAATGCGGTAAGACAGGTGTTCGTGGCAAGCATAAACGACAGACACGTAAAATAGAAACTAAAGAGGAAAAATGAAAATTGACATAACATTTAACGTTTATACAGACGCAAATGGTGGCGACCCGGATAGCACAAGTCCGACACTTCGATACTACCATAAAATGTTATGGAGTAAGAAATTACCAAACGGAGAAAACTTTGAATTGACCGATAAAAAAAGTGGAGCATATTTACATCATATTTCTCGACGTGGAGAATATTTTTTAGGAAGTGACGCAATTACTCATTCGTATAGAAATCACAAACGCAAAACTTGGCTGACACAACAAATTCAGGACGAAGTAAAAGAACTATTTGACGCAGGTTCGACAATTGGAGCTTACACACTTTTTCCTAACAATCGAGTTGACAAACAACACACAATAAATCAAGCTCGTGGAGTAAATAGCTTAATTGACGACAGGTTTGACCTGACTTTGGAATGTATCAGACTTTTTTACGCAGGACAACAAAGCCCACTTTTCGACACATTTAAGCGTTACAAAAACTTCTTCGACTTGTTTGACAACTTTAAAGGTTACATTGACTTCTTTTTACTCAACGACCTAGTTGACGAGAATGAAAATATAAAGTTTTACTTACCATTTGACAATTTTAAAACAAGACCAGCTTTTGCAGACATTGAAGAATATTCGACATACAAAAAGGGAGTAATGGAGTTCATAAAAGCACGTAACAAACGAATTGACAATTATGCTAACAAACAGACGACAGAATAGAATGCTAGCCACTAACAGCGGTTGAACTCCCACCCAAACAACGCTCCATCGCCATGCCCTAAACTCACGCCTCCCCACTCCTAAAACAAGCGAAAACACCTAATAGACTAGGTGTTTTCGCCAATATTCATCCCTAAAAATAAACCCTATACATCAAGTTTGGAAAGAAGCCAAACTGCGTCATATACCCCACCTTCCCTGGTTCATTTTCATCGTAAAACTCCATGATGCGGCCCTTGTTGTTCGTCAGGTTGTCGAGGTTGAGGAACAGCTCGTGGGTCGCACGGGGCTTGTTCCACTTGTAACTGGCCGACACTTGGATTTGGTAGGCATCCTCCAAGCTGTTTTCAAATGCTTTTGAATAATCCCAGACCTGCCCTTTTGCGGGGTCAACGGCGAGGTTGCCTTGGGCGTCCCGCAGCAGGGGGATGATTTTTCGGCCACCAGCCAGGTACGCTTTGAAATTCAGACCGAGCGTCTGGTTCTTTTTGCGGCCAAGGCCGGGAAACTCCTTACCGCCGAGCAGGTTCACGAGGTAGTTGCCGTTGAAAGGCGTATTGCGTTCCTTGCCGTCAAGGGCGGTGTATTTCGACTCGTAGAGCGAGGCGTTCAGCATGAAATAATAGTTGCGGCTGAAGAATTTTTCGAGCGTTAGCTCTACGCCGTAGTTGCGGCCCTTGCCCTTGTTCACGAGGTCAACATAGCGGAAATCAAGCCCTTCCACCACCGTGGCAAAGTAGCTGGTATCGAGGTTTTCCACGGGCAGGTCGTAGAGGCGCTGGTAATAGGCTTCCAGCTTTGCCCGCAGGTTCTTCCCTATTTTTTGCTCAAAACCAACCACGAAATGGTCGGCTTTGAGCATGCCCAAGTCACGGTTCACCGCTGCGAAACTGCCGTCGGCTTGTTTCACTTTTGTAAAATAATGGTGGATGCTCTCCATCGTGCTGTGCATGCCGTAGCCAAGGCGGAGTGTGCTTTGCGGTGCCGCCTGCCATTCCACAGCGAGACGGGGTTCGAGGGTGCTTTGCGAGTTGAGCAGCAGGTTCATGTTGTGCAGGCCAGCCACCACTGAGAGGCGCTCGCTGGCCCGCCATTTCCACGAAGCGAAATTGCGGAGCGTACCCACGTTTTCATCGAAATCCACCAAACTGACCTGCTCACTACCTTCGCTTGGCCATTGGTTTTGTTGGAAATCGAAGGCAAAAAGCGTGTATTTCACGCCCACCTGCAATTTGTGGCGAGCGTTGAACTTGTGGTTGTAAGTCGTTGACAGCCTGTAAGTTGGCTTGCGTAAATCCCCCTCGAACTGTTGCCGGCGGCTGATGACCGAGTCACGCAGGTGCTCGTTGTTTTCATCGTAAATTTTCACGATGCCCGCCTCGCTGATGTCGTCTTGGATGCGCTCATTGGAGTAGGTCAGGGAGGAGTTGAGCAGGCCCTTTTTGCCAAGGTTGATGCTGTGCTTTAGTCCCGTGTTGAGCAGGTGCGATTTTTTGTCAAAATCATTGCGAAGCGTCGCCTCTACCGCATTGTCCCCGGGGATGACCCAGAGGGCGGGCGTCACATCCTCGAAACCAAAACTGCTCAGGCCGCCCATGCCATAGAGCGTGAACACGCCCATTTTTTGAGTCGGAAAAACCAGTTTGAAAGTCGCATCCTGGAATTTCAGCACCCCTGAAAAATCGCCGAGCAGCCCCAATTGACTGAGCAGCCCTGCCGTCGAATAGCGATAATTTAGCAGAAATGACGGCCTACCCACACCCCGACTGCCAACTGCCGACTGCCGACTGCCAACTCCAAGCGGCCCCTCCACCGTCAGCTCAGTCCCCAGCAGCCCGAAGCCGAAGACGCTTTCTACCTGTTCGTTGTTGCCATTGCGCAAGCGCACGTCGTACACCCCGGACAGCACATCGCCGAACTCAGCGGTGAAGGCCCCTGTGTGGAAGTCGCTGGCTGCCAACAGGTTGTTGTTGAGAATGCTGACCGAGCCGCCCACGGCGCTCTGGTCGCCGAAGTGGTTGGGATTGGTGATTTGCTCGCCTTCGAACCTCCACTGCACGTACTTGGGCGAGTTGCCCCGCACGATGATGTCGTTGGAGCCGTCCTGCGTGCTGGTGATGCCCGCAAAATTCGAGAGGATTCGACTGGGGTCGTTGAAGCCACCTGCATAGCGGTTGGTCTCTTCTGGAGAAATACTGCGGGCGCTGAGCATGGCCATTTCGTTCAGTGCATCGCCCTTGTTGCGGGTAGCGGTCACAGTCACTTCGGCCATCTTCACAGCGGATTCTTGCATGAGCAGGTTCAATACTACCTCTTTGCCGCTGTTCACGACGATGTTCGGCACTTGAAGGTTTTCGTAGCCAACGTAGGATAACGCCAAGTCCGCCCTACCCACAGGCACGTTTTCGAGGCGGAAATTGCCGTTTTCATCCGTAACAGTGCCTGAAATCCCCTCTCCTCCAGGAGAAGGGCCGGGGGCGAGGTAGATGGTAGCCCCAATGAGCGGCAAGCGACTGTCCGCATCGAGCACACTGCCACGGATGGTCTGGGTGAGGGTCTGTGCGTAGGAAAGGGTAGTAAAAAGTAGAAGGATAAAAACTAAGCCGGATGATTTCTTCATTTCAATTAGGTTTTGAGTTTGAAAATTTCCGGCAAAGGTGAGGGGGCGGGGAGGTGGGGTTCATTGACTTTAGGTAAGAAATGATTTTCGATTGGATACAATTTGGGTTTGAACCATCGTGGAAAAGTATCACCTTTGTAAAATAATGATAGCTTAATCGATTAATGGTATTATCGGTTTGTTATCGTAACATAATTTATCCCACATGGCTTCAACAACCAAATTTGACAGTTTTAATGATTTAAAACTTAGCGAGGAGTCAAGGCTTGACGAGCCTTTAACTTCAAAGCGGAGACATGAGGAGTTTGAAGAATTTATAGCCATTTTACGGCAAAATTATATCAGCAAGCCGAGTGAAAAATCATTACGCTTTGTAAAAAATGGACAGCAACTTAGCCAAAAACATACTTAGCGTTTGTAAAGTCTTCAACGCACATGAAGTTAAATGCATGATTGTTGGAGGAACAGCCGTAGCGCTGCATGGCTATTTTAGATACTCAATGAATCGGTTTGACGAATTGACAGACAAGCCAGATATTGATTTCTGGTATCACCCTACCTATGAGAATTATTTCAGCTTGTTAAATGCCCTTAGTGAGTTGGGGCGAGATGTTCAGGCATATAAAAATGCAAAGTCGCCCAATCCGAAAAAATCTTTCTTCAAATTTGATTTTGTTGATTTCACGCTCGATTTGTTGCCAGAAATCAAGGCTCCGCTGAAATTCAGGGATTCTTACAAGAAAAGAGAGTTTGTTAATCTAAATGGCATTGAGATTTCATTCATCTGTCTAGCAGATTTGATCCAAGACAAAGAAGCCGCTTCAAGGGCCAAAGACTTGAATGATATCGAGCAGCTTAAGAAAATTAACAATGACGATTCCCCTTCCTAAATCCGATTGATTCATCCATGAAAATAGCAATTCTGACAATGGGCACTCGTGGCGACGTGCAGCCTTACGCAGTATTAGGGCAGGCCCTCCAAGCACGGGGGCATCAGGTCACGCTGGCCACCGCCAAGAATTTTGAAGCATTGGTGAAATCCTACGGCATCGGGTTTGTGCCTGTGGAGGCCGATTTTCAGGCGGTGTTGGAGTCGGAGGAAGGCAAAAAAATGATGAAGGCGAACCCCTTTGCCATCTGGCGCAACCTGAACACTTGGATTTATCCGTTGATTTTCAATTCGTTGTGCGAGTTTTATGCGCTGGCAAAAAACAGCGACAAAGTCATTTACCATGTGAAAACCTTGGCCGATAGCTTCGCCGACCAGTTCCCTGAGAAAATGGTCAGGGCCTCGGTGTTGCCCATCAACGAACCGACAAGCGAGTTTGCCAACCCCGCCCTCAGCGGCCTGCCCATCCCCCGATTTTTCAACCGAATCAGCTACACCCTCGCCAACCGCAGCATGGGCCTGCTGTCCAAGCCCATCGGTCAGTTCAGAGAACAATTTGGAATGGTGAATAGGTTTCAAGTGCCTGCAATCAGGAACATATACGGCATCAGCCCCAGTTTTCTACCTACACCAAAGGACTACCCAAGTGGCTCCAAGTTCACGGGTTTTTGGTTTGGGAAAAAGGAGGAAACCCTTTCTACGGATTTGCTGGACTTCCTCCAAGCTGGCGAACCGCCCTTGCTGCTCACCTTTGGCAGTATGCCCTTCAAGAGTAGGTTCGATTTGCAAGCCGCCATCCTGAAACTGACCCACACATCTGGCATTAGGATTATCGTCGTGAAAGGCTGGGGGCTTGAGCAAACGGAGCGACTTGAAGGCCATCCGGCCATAAAAGTGCTGACTGGCGCACCCTACGATGTGCTTTTCCCAAAAGTAAAAGCCATTATCCACCACGGCGGCATCGGCACGACCGCAGAATGCTTGCGGGCGGGCAAGCCTTTCTTTATTTGCCCCATACTCTATCCGGTCGGCGACCAATGGTTTTGGGGGCAAGTGGCCCATCGTCAAGGTCTTGGCATCAAACCAATCCCCTTGAAAAAGATGACAGAAGCGCATTTTTTGCGGAGCGTGGAGCAATTGATTTCCAATCAAGCGCTTTATGAAAATGCAGCAATATTGGCAAAAAAAATAAATCTGGAAAACGGCGTGGAGGAAGCAGTGCATGTCATTGAAATTTGACGGAGTGGTTGTTCGGCCTGACCCGTATTTGTGAACTTTGATTCATTTGCCAATCCTACCTTTGCCAAAATTACATTTCAATGAAATCAATCTTCTTCCTTCTTGCCTTTTGCTTCGCAACACTCCCCCTCACCGCCCAGTACATCCCCGACCCTTGGATGCGATACGAAGGCACCCTCGAAGGCTTTGTCATTGACAGTCAATACTTTACGATGGTGACAGATGCCAATTTGCGGGACAAACCCGGCACCGATTCCAAGGTGCTGACCAAGCTGCCCATTGGCACCAAACTGACCATGCTCGAAGTTGCGGAGCAGACCTACTCGCAGCGGGGCGTCACTTTGCCTTGGGTAAAAGTGAAGGCTCACCTTTCGGCTGGCGCAACGGAAGGCTACCTCTGGGGCGGCTTCCTCGCCCTTGCCCACATCCAGACGCCGGACGAGGAGTACATGCCCAACCGGGGCGTGCTCTACCTGACCGGGCCATCCGCCTACGACAGTACCAAGCACCAACTGACCGTGCAGGTGCGTGCCGCAAAGGATGGCAAGGAACTGGCCAAAGCGGAGTTCAACACCACTGGAGACCTCAGCTACTACCCCAGCTTCGGGGTGGATTATTCGCCGTTTCAGGGCGTGAAGGCGCTGCTCTACGTCAACTATTACTATCCCGCCTGCGGCTACCCATCTGGCGACAACTTGCTTTTTTGGAAAGAAAACGGGGAACTAACCAAAGTGCTGGAAACTTCCTCTGTTTCAGATGGTGGCGTTTTTTACAGTTCCGAGCAATACGTCCTGCCCACCGATAAGGGTGGCATTGGCAACCATGTAATGGTCGTGAAGGACGAGGCGGAGTTCGAGGAGAAGGGCAATGACTTGGTGGTGAGCAAGCAGACCTACCAAGTGACGCTGTACAAATGGACGGGGAAGAAATTGGCGAAAGTGAAGTCGCTGAAATAGGCGGCGTCACTTCTGCATAATCCTTTTCCTAATCCTGCTTAGCGACTCCGGCGTGACGCCGAGGAAGCTCGCCAACTGGTATTGCGGTACCCGGTCGAGCAGGTCGGGGCGGGTCTGAAGGAGGTTCAGGTAGCGCTCCTCTGGGCTGGATGTGATGTAGTCGGCCAGCACCTCTTGGCTTTTCTGCAATTCCTTTTCCACACCCATCCGACTAAGGGTTTCCATGCGGGGCATTTGCTGAAAAAAATTTTGTTCGTCCTCTGGCCGTCCCTCTACCATGGTGCAGTCCTCGTTACAGACAAGGTAGAATTTGACGGGCTTGTTATCAAAGGAAGAGGTGGAACTCACAGGCATTCCTTCGGTGAAGAAATGGGTCGTTTTTTCTTCGCCATCCATCAAGAAATACTGCCGGACACAGCCTTTCAACACAAAAAAACAAGTGTTGCTGATTTGCCCCTCCTTCACCAATATCTTACCTTTTTCATAGGTTTTTACTTTCACCAATTCAATTATCGTTTGAATTTCCTCATCAGTCAGGGGAGCTATTTGTTTGACGAAGTCAATGAGCACTTGGTAGGCAGGGGTGATGCTTTTTTTAGCGGGCAGTTTCGATGGATTGGGCAGTACAGTTTCTATCATGGCTCAGATGGATTTTTAAGTGTGCAAATTTAGGCTTGCCACAACGGGTCGTTTCAAATATTCGACTAAATTGGTGGAAATGCGCATAATCAGGCTTTGGGGTCATCCTTCAAGGAACTGCCGAAGCTCGATTTCCACGTCCACGATTTCCTGTGAATAGGCATTGGGGGTTATTCCGTGGTTGGTAATAAAAGTCAAGAACACTTGCTTTTTTGTTCCGGTCATTTCGATGAAGCGCTGCCGCAATGCCAACAGATGCTGGTACTCCTCCTTGCCGATGGTGTAGGCCGAGGCGTGAAACTTGATTTCACAAAGGTTGATGCAGTTGTCCTTTCGGTCAATCAGGAGGTCAACCTGAAAACCAGGGCTGACGGGGGTGGCTGGCATCCGAAGGCTGGAATATTCGGTGTAAACTGCTGCAATTCCCATTGCTTTTTTAATGTCATCAATATGCTTGTGGCAAAGCGTTTCAAAAGCGTAGCCTGACCAAACCTTATAGGATTGGCTTTCAGCTAATTGCTGCCAAATGCCCGGCGAATACTTCCTGTTCTGTTTTAAAAAAGCGTGGTAAAAAATGCAGAACTCATCCACCAAGCGAAAGTTGGAGCCCCTTTTTAGCCTGCCAAAAGCCGTGTTTTCCTCAACGAAATCGGAAACCAATAGCTCCGACATAGCCCGGCCATAGCTGCCATTCTGCTGCTTTAACCCAAGCTGTTTCAGTATATCGGCATGGCTAAGCCCATGTTGCCTTCCTGCCAGTACTTCAACGATGGCAAGATGCAAAGCAGCATTGCTGAACAGCGCCTGAAAAAGGTTGTTGTATTCGTTGTGTAGGACGCCCGTTGGCGCAAAGCAGATGCGCTCGATTGCAGTAGGGAAACTCTCGCCCCGGCGCAAGTTTTCAAGGTAGTACGGAATACCTCCAAGGGCCATGTAAACTTTTGCCAAATCTTGTTGGGTGAAATTGAGGCCCATGCTGACCAAAAAGGCATTGGTTTCCGCTATTGTGAAGGGTTTCAAGTGAATGTTCTCCGTAATACGGTTGTGCAGGCCCCCTGGGTCGTTCACCACTTTATTGATGACCCAAGAAGTTGCCGAGCCGCATATTACGAGGATAAAATTGGATTCTTTTGAAAGGTAGTCGTTCCAAAAATGTGCGAGTAGCTGAACGAAGCCCGATCTTGGAGTGTCCACCCAAGGCAATTCATCAATAAAAATGACGTGCTTCCTTTCCTTTCCCAAAGTTTTCAGGTGGGATTTCAATTGTAAGAAAGCATCCTGCCAATTAGCTGAAACCTTCGGCAAATTTGACCCATTGTACTCCGCTAGCTTGCTGCTGAAATTAACCAATTGGGCTTCCATGCTGCCTTTTTGGATGCCTGTCATGCTAAAGCAATACCTTTCCTTTAAAAGGCTGTCAATCAGGTACGTTTTGCCGACCCGTCTCCTGCCAGTTACTGCTAAGAACTCCGATCGCCCAGACGACAGCAAACGTTCAATCTTCTGTTTTTCAATTTTTCTGCCAACCATTTTTGGGTTATATTTGGTAATAAGTAGCAAAATTAACCACTTAACACCAAATATAGGCTTATATTTGGTAATAAGTGCCAAAAAAAATGACTTAATACCAAGTATAAGGCGTTTAGAGGCCAAAATTTATCACCCCCGCTCGTTTCAACGCCGCATTTTCATAAAACTCGCCATCCAGTCAAATGTCAAAAATATAACCTATGACACTATCTTGGTGTCGTTTTTCGATAAAAACTGACAAAATCCTCTTTTTGATTAAAAATTTTTGTTTTAAAATTTGTTTATTTCAAACAAGTCAAACATCTTTGTGCCAAGTTTTGATAGTAAATGAACATTCTACCACATAAACACATTTTATTAATGTGTTATGAATGGCTACAACATCAAAACGAGCGCCAACTGAAGTCAAATTGTTTTCATCATCTAATTCTGTTGCGATGGAACTACAAATCTTGGTTAGCAAAAAAGGCACAAAAGTCGTTTTGGCGTCAAGCCTGCACGCTGCACTCGGTTTGCCGAACAAGCAGTACGCCGCCAACATCCGCCATTGGCTGAGCGACATTTATCAATTCCATGATGGCATCCGCAAGGCTGAGCATTTCAAGGATTTCGCTCGGCGGCAAAGCAAGGAAGTGGTGGTGGATGACTACTACCTCTCCATAGAATTTGCGAAGCTCATCACCCTCGGCTCCAAGAGCAAGGTTAAGCTGAAATACGCCACTTGGCTGCTCGGCCACGAAGACCCCAATGAAAAAAGCGATCTTTTCTCGGTGGAGCAGGTGCTTGCCGTCATGGAGCTATCAAAAGTAATGGGTCTCGTCTCTTGTCAGACCGCTTGCGAGCAAAAGCACTTGGAAACCTACGAGGAGCGCAACAATGGCAGCGCAGCCAACTGGTGGAACTTCCGTTCGAAATTGCTCGGTTATTCCACCGAGAAGCTAAAAGAGGCCATGCTTGCCCAAGGCAAAAAGCCTGAGGGAAAGTCGCAACGCCAAATGCTGATGCAGGTTGACAAGCACGAGATGGTGCGCACGGCAGTCATTGACCTTTTCATGGCGCTCGGCAAACCTGAACACTATGCTCAACACCTCGGCCAGTTGGCAAAAGCCTTCGCAAAGGAAATGAACGTGGAAATTTTTGACGATAGAAATACTTCGCCTGCTTTTTTGCCCAAATTGAACGGTGAACTGGCGGAGGAGGTAAAGGATATAAGCAAGATGCGCTACCTCCAAAGGTGGGAGGGGCTGAAAATGGCAAGTTAAATTCAGGGATGAGGCATTAGGAATGAGGGATGATAGGCGCAGTTCCAATATCATCCCTCATTCATCATTCCTCATCCCTCTTACCAATCTATCCCAATCTCTTTCCTGTTTTTTGGGATGAACAATAGATTAATCAATTTGGCGGTGATGCTTGGGGTATGGTAGCGCTCGGTTCCTGTCCAAACCATTACATCTTCTGACTTGGCGATTTGCATCTTCCACTCCCGGTCATCACCGATAAGCGGTGCGTCACAGTGGACTGTACCCGCTTTGCCGTCAATGCTCCAAGCTCCAGTTCCAATCTTGTTCTGCATATAGCCATAGTCATAGCTGCCATCGGGCTTGAACTTGAACCATGCGCCGGGGTTTGCACGTGATGCATCTCCGTCATTGATGCGACGAAGACCCTGTACGACCCAATAATTGCTGCAAAGCACCCGAACGATACGTTCCTGTTGGGGCGTCTCTGGTTTTGGCGGAACGGGCACGGGCTTGTTCGGGTCTTCCTTGATGATGGGATTCGGGCCAATGGCAGCACTGAGCGACGCAACGGGCTTATTGGCAATAGTCACTTCGCCAGTCAAGGAGTCAACTACTTGAACCTTGGTATTAATGCCATCTTCGTCAGGCTTTAGGTCGGTTGGCGGGGCCAATTCAGGAGATCCACCGATCTGCTCGATGGGCTTTTCATCTCTACACGAAAACAATAGCAGGCCCAAGGCCAAAAGCAAAAACAGGATTTTTTTCATAACTCGGAATAAGTGAATGATGAATTTTAAATTTGCGAAACACTGGTATACAGCCATTAGCAAACCAAATGGGCTTAATTAATTTTAAATTTCACTAAAGGTTTACGCTTCAGTTTGCGCCGCAAAAATAGGTATGCCGTAAGTTTGACACATTACTGATTTTCCGCATTTACAAAAATTAGGCCGGGATTATCATGGTTTCATTGTTTCATGGCTTCATGGTCAGTGGTCAGACATTAGAATTTAGGCATTATTTGACCCATAGGTGATTAATCAACATGTGTTTGCTAAAATCTAATGCCTATTTTCCTTTGTCCACTTACTTTTCATGGATGGAGGTGCATTCAACAATGAAACAATGAAGCCCTGAAACAATGAAGCCATGAATCAATGACTCAATGCAACAACTGCGGCAACAGGTCGGTCACATTTTCCAACTGCATAAACCTTGGGTTGTCAATCGAAACTTCAATATGCTCATGTGCCCATGTGGTATGGTAGGGAATATGGACGCCCCAACCTCCTATTTCCAGCACGGGCAACACATCTGATTTCAAGGAATTTCCAATCATCAGGAACTCCGCAGGCTGGATGTCCAAATGCCTAAGGAGTTTTTGGTAATCTTTCACCTTTTTATCGCTCATGATTTCGATGTGGTGGAAAAAATGCTCCAGCCCTGATTTCAAAAGCTTGCGCTCTTGATCGAGCAGGTCACCTTTTGTCGCCACCACCAAACGGTATTTACCCTTCAAGGCTTCCAGTACGGCTGCTACTCCTTCAAGCAGTTCAATGGGCTGGTTGAGCAATTCCTTGCCGTATTCGATGGTCTTCTCAATGATGATGGGGTTTGCCGTATTGTCTGAGACTCGCAGGACGGTCTCTATCATTGAAAGCATGAAGGCTTTGGCACCGTAGCCATAGAGTGCGAGATTTTGCATTTCCACCTTGAAAAGCTCCTGGGATACGGTATGGTGGGGCAGGTAGTCTTCCAAAAGCGCACAAAATTTTTGTTCAGTTGCCTGATAATGAGGCTCATTCACCCAAAGCGTATCATCAGCATCGAAGGCAATCACTTTTAGGTTTTCCATATCACAATAAATAGGTTAAGCAACGGGCGTAAAACAAGGTAGCTGAATTTTTACCCACGTTTCATATTTACTAAATCACGAGTAACACTGAGATTTCTCAATACATTTCGCTTATGCGGCGATTAGATTTGAGGAAATTCAAACTGAGGCGCAAACATACCGCAAACCGTTTTTATCATTGTGCCACAAACCAACCTTGTCATGAGTTATTTTGCTAACAAAACCGTTTGGGTAACCGGTGCTTCTTCTGGCATAGGTGAAGCATTGGCCTACGAACTCGCCAAAGCAGGTGCCCGGCTAATCCTATCTGCGAGGAACGAAGCTGAGTTACAAAGAGTAGCCCAAGCTTGTGGCCGTCCCGACACCCTCATCCAAACGCTCGACCTCGGTAATCACGAGTCGTTACGAGGCGTCGTGGAACAGGTGCTATCCAAAGTCGGGCAAGTGGATATTTTGGTCAACAACGGCGGAATCTCCCAGCGTTCATTGGCCAAGGACACCAATTTTGAGGTGGACAAAAAACTGATAAACGTCAACCTGCTCGGCACTATCTGCATGACCAAAGCTTTGCTCCCACACTTCTTGCAGCGGAAAGCGGGGCATTTTGTAGTGATAACCAGCCTGACGGGAAAATTTGGTACCCCGCTGCGGTCTTCGTACGCTGCTGCAAAACACGGCTTGCATGGCTTCTTCGATTCACTCCGGGCTGAGGTTTGGCGGGAGAACGTTCAGGTAACGCTGGTTTGCCCAGGCTTCATCACTACTCATGTCAGCATAAACGCACTAACAGGGGATGGTTCTCCACAAGGAGCCATGGACAATGCGACCCGTGCCGGAAAAAGCCCCGCTGAATTGGCGAAAGCCATCCTGAAAGCAGTGGAAAGTGGGAAATATGAATTGGCGTTCGGTGGCAGGGAGTTGTTGGGGCTTTATGTAAAGCGTTTCTTCCCAAGGATTTTTACGAATATGCTAAAAACAGCCAAGGTTACCTAAGGTATGGAGGTATGAGGTATGGAGGTATGGAGGTATGACGGTGCCAACATACCTCCATACCTCATACCTCCACACCTCAATTCCCTCCTTTCTTTTTGGCCAGATCTTCTTCCAATTTCTTGATTTGTGCTTCGAGTTCAACCTTGCGTTGCTCAAGCGCAGCAACCTGCTTTTTTTCGGCTTCCAAAAGCTTTTTTTCAGCGTCAATTTGAACAGCTACATCTTCTTTCACTTTCGTGATTTGCTCGGTGGCCTGCTGCTTGGCAGCAAAAGTGGCATCAGCAGCATCTTGTTTGGCCTTGCTTATTTCATCTAATGATTGTTTCCTTGCTTGTTCTGCTTCAGCGTTGTACTGGGCCCTCTTACCATTTGTCTCTTTTAGAATCGCAGCAATATCGTCCTTGGCTTGCTGTCGGGCAGCATCTATATCAGCTTTGTTTTTTGCGTCGGACTCAGCCACTTGCTTGGATTGTTGCTGAATCATAGCGTTTGCTTGTTGCTGGGCCTGGGTAATCTGTTTTTGAGCAGTTGCCTCAGCCTCTGCAATCTGAGCGTTCAGTTCATTCAATTTTTGTTGTTTTTCTTGCTGTGCTTGGGCAATAGCTTCTTGCGCTTGCTTTTGCGTAGCAGCCACCTCTTTGGCGGCGGTCTCTTTGGCAGTGGCAATCCGTTCAGCAGCATCCTTGCGGGCGTTGAGCACTTCAAGGGCAGATGCTTCTTTTTGTTTGGCCGATGCTTCCCTTGCGGTTTTAACTTCATTGGCCGACTGCTCCTTGGCAAAGGCGATTTCCCGTGCCGATGCCTCCCTTGCAGTTGAAACTTCACCAGCCAATTTTTGGCGCTCGGTGGCGGCGTTTTCACGAGCCAAGCGCACCGCCTCCGCCTCTTCTTGCCTTATCTTGGAGATATTTTCAGTTGCATTCCGCTTGGCTTCTGCCACCTCGTTGGCCGATTTTTGCTGGGCCAGCGCTGTCTGTTCTTTGGCAGTGGCTATGTCCTTTGCAGCCTTTTCCTGAGCAGCAGCGACTTCCGCAGCCGCTTTGTCACGGGCGGCACCTACTTCTGCGGCGGTCATTTGTTTTGCCTGTTTTTCCCGCTCTTTGGCATCTTGCACCGACTTGGCCGCTTCTTCCTGGATTTGCTTGATGCGGTCTTGGGCAGTGGTTTGCGCCGAAGCTACATCGCTAGCATAGTCTTTTTTGGCGTCATCAGAGCGTTTTTGGGCGTCCTGTACTTGTTGAGCTGCTGTTTTTTGGGCATTGTTGATTTCCGAAGAGGCCCGTTCCTTTGCAGCGGCTACCTCTTGTGCAGCCTGTTGCTTGATCTTATCCTCATTCGCCTTTGCAGCTTCTATGGCGGCAGCCACTTCTTGCTGAATCTTGGCAAGTTCTGCTTCTGCTATCTTTCGGGCAGCCGCTATTTCATCGGCAATCTTTTGCTTTTCTGCATTGGCCCTTGCATGGGCGGCAGCAACTTGTTCGGCCTCCTGTTTTGAAATTTCTTGCACCTTTCGGGCAGTTTCTTCCTTGGCCAATTTGATGGCTTCTGCCGATTTTTGCTTTTCTACCGCCGCAACTTCCCTCGCTGCCGCAATCTCAACAGCAGCAGCTTGCTTCGTCTTGGCGATTTCTTCTGCGGAACGGGTCTTTTCCTCAGCTACCTGCATTTGGGTTTGTTGGATCTCGTCTGCCGCCTTCTTTTTTGCAGCCGAGACCTCCAAGGCTGCAGTTTCCTTTTGCCGGGCCATGTTCTCCTGCATATTGGCTAGGTCGGTGGCGTTTTGTTCCAAAATTTTCGATTTCTCCTCAGCCGCTTTTCGCCTGCTTTCGGCTACTTCAAACGCTATTTTCTCCTTCTCAATCACGGCATTTTCACGAGCCCTTGCTACCTCGGCGGCGGCATTTTCCTTGGTCTTTAGAATCTCCTCGGAGGCCGTACGTTTTGTCGTGACGACATCATCGGTGGTTCGTTCCCGCTCTAACTTGGCTTGTGTCCTTGCAGTTTCCACCACCTTGGCATTTTCCTCCCGAATCCTCAGCATCTCTGCCGCTGAGGTTTCCTTGGCGGAGGCGATTTCATCTGCATATTGGAGCTTGGCCATTTCCATGGCCTCCTTAGTTTTGCGAATCTCCTCCGCAGCGGCAGCCCTTGCGGCGGCTACCTGCTCAGCAGCTTCTAATTTTGATTTTTGGATTTCTTCGCTGGCACGTTGGCGGGCCTGCACGACATCTGAGCTGATTTTCTCTATTTCTCCTGAAGCTTTTTCTCTTGTAGCCACAACTGCCGAGGCACTTTCTTTTTGCGCAGCAGCAACCTCTTCCTGTGAGCGCCTTCTTGCTTCCAATACTTCTTGTGCGTATTTGGTTTTTTCAGCTTGTGCAATTTCACGGACTTGCGCCATTTCACCCTGAATCTGTGACTTATACTTTTCGAGGCGGTCATTTTCAGCAGCAATTTCTTGCCTAATGCGTTCCTTGGTCCGACGAAGCTCCTCGTAAAGGTCTGCCAGTTCCTGGTCGTTCAAGAGGCTGATGTCAGTTACCCTTTTCACTTGACCACTTGCCCCTGTTTGGGAAATTGGGCCTCCAGTATTTGTTTTACTGATGGGGTCGCCTCCTCCTACTTGGCGTTCATTTCCCATCAACGGCTTGTCATTGACAAGGTCCTTGTTCAATTTTTGATAAAAACAACTTGCCAAGCCCTGAAATTCCGATTGCCGGTTGGTGATCACCGTAAACTTGAGCATTTGATTTTTCACATTGTTCTTGATGAACATGGTGGTTATTACGCTTTCAGAGAACCATTGGATAGAAGCCAGGTCAAGGGCAATGGTGTTTTGGTGGGTCGGCGTGCCGCCGTCTTTAGACATTTCCCCCATTTCGACAAAGCGGAAGCTGCGGCGGATGTTCTTGTCATCTATAAAAATAAGTTCGTCGTTTTGGTTGAAGATCTCGCCGCCCTTGGAATAAACACGTGCAAAAATGCCACTTCGTTCATTCCGAAAATCCAGGCTATAGGTATAAGTGCCACGGACAATGATCACTTCAGGAATCGTCTTGAGCAGTTGGGTTCCTGCCACTACTTTATCTTCTACTAATTTAGCCTCACAATTTTGCGCGTAGAGGAATGAAGCTGAAACTAGAAGGATTGCCGTTAATAGGGCGGCTTTGAAATGCTGCATAGTCATTTTATTTACAAACCAAGGTAAACAAGTCATTGGAATTTAGAACGGAATCCCGCTTTTTTTTATTTGCCACCCTCAAAATCTGGGACAGTATCACCATAAACTGAAGCTGCAAGAATTCGGACAAGGTTATTTTTAAGGGGAAAATCACAACTCACCGTGAAAAACAACTCAAAAATCTGGGAGGAGGTAAGAAAATGAATTTCCCCACCCTCTTCCAATATCTTCCTAAAAAGTTGTGAAGCTGATGATCTGAAAACATCAGCCTTGATTTTGATAGGCTACCAAACCAGCCAGCAGCATTTTGGCGGCTGCGGGATTGGTGGCGAGCGGCACGTTATAGACATCGCATAAGCGCATCAGCATCTGCACGTCTGGCTCGTGGGGATGTTTGCCCAAGGGGTCACGAAAAAAAATGACCCCATCGAGCTTGCCTTCTGCTACCATTGCACCAATCTGCGCATCGCCTCCCCTTGGCCCGGATAGCAGCCGCTCCACGTCAATGCCAGCACTTTCAATATGGCCTCCAGTAGTGCCCGTGGCATATAGGGTGGCTCCGGCCAACACTTCCCTGTTCTGTAGCACAAAGGCGACCATTTCGGGTTTTTTCCCATCGTGTGCAATCAGTGCAAGTTTCATTTACGTTGTATAAACTGAAGGCAGCTACTTTGTAGGACGGAGCCAAGAATGAAAAAATAATTTCCCCCTCCTCCAATACCCAACCAAATAGTTACAAATGAAGAATTTGAGAAAAATGGGCAAGTCTCCAAAACCTTTCTAAGGCGGTAGCAAAGAATTTTGTTCGAAGGCTTGACTCTTGATTTTTTTTGTTGCAACTTGCAGAGCAATAAGTTGAGACCAGCAAAGCTAATTTCTAAGCAATGATTTTGGTCACAATTACCAAATTTTTCCTCCCTTTTTATCGAACATCCGTAACCCAATCCATGTTGGCACGTCTAAACATTCACTACAGGCAATCATTGTGAATTAGAATTCATGTGAACTGCCGAAAAACCATTGCGTAAGCCCATGAAGAAGTTTATAGAACTTATCCGGACGAAAGAGCGGGAAGAAAAATCCATTCCCAACAACAAAAAAACAAGCTTGAAAGAGGAAAAACCACCCATCCAGGTTCAAGCTCCTAACCACGCCAATCACCAGCAAAACGACCTGTTCTGGGACGATTACAGCGATATTGGCTATTGTTAAACCGTTTTTTCATTTTTTTCGATCCTACACTTTTCGTCAGCCATGTTGCTGACGCTCAGTCCTTATTTCGTAGCAATACTTGCCCGCTGTATTCCTTCAGTTGCATTGGCTCGCTATTTAGGTAAGAGAGGTTTGTTGGATGGAACAACGCTTCCCTACCCTGCCCACTGACCCGGTATAATGCCACCGAGTCTGGTTGTTCGCTGTAATTGCAAGCACCTCGGTCTTTCAACAGCTTCATAAACGGCTGAAAATCAAAGCTGTCTTTCGCCTCGCCAGCCACATAATACTGCATACCATTGCCAGACTTTGAAATTGCAAACCCAGTAAAGGCAGCGTTGGGCTGGTCCCAACCCGAAGCATAAACCTGATATGCAAGCTCAAACCCTCTGGCATCCAGTTCCCTTTGGTTTTCCTCTCTAAACGTCACATAACATTGGTTTGCGCTTGCGGTGGCACTCACTGCACCTAACTGAGTGAGCAGCTTTTCGGTCGCCTGCCAGTCGGGCACCGAGTCTTTCGGGAGGCCAAGCATGGGTGCAATATCCTCAAAGCAGTCGTTCCTGCTTAGGTATTCAATACCGCCCCTTATCTGTTCCACTTCCATTAGTGAAATCGAATCAACAGTGGGTACGATTTTTCCGTCTTTCAGCATATTGTTCTTTTCCAAAACAGCTAATAGCCTGCTTTTTTGGCTGCGCTCCGAAGCCCTGAACGCACTAAATGGCCCAACCACCGTCAGCAAAGAAAATAGGGCCAGGCTGATTGGGATAAACTTGATATTGTCTTTTTTGGAAATGATGAAATACAGAGACATAATAAGTAACCACACCCCTGAAATGGCTACTACATAGCGGGCCTCCGTAATGCCGTAGTCGCTGATGCGACGGCCAATGGCTACGAAAAGCAGCACCACCATCGGTAGCAGCACAAAGAAAAACCACTTCCTATAAGCCTTTACCAATTGACTGTCATCGTATTTAACGAGCTGGTAGTTGAGCAGGTATGTGAAAATGCCGGCCACCGAGAAGCCCAGCACCAACTTGCCGACCCAACCTTGCGGCAGTTCCCAAGTCACCAATATTTTGGTGGAAAAGGCATAAAGGATGAGGAAATAAATGATGGCAATGGGGATTAGGATGAACTTCGTTAGGTTCTTAAATGGGGTTGTGTAAGGCGTCCCCATCAACCCAACCGTTTGATTATCAACAGCTTCTGCTGAGAAATCAAACTGCTTGGGGAAATGTGACAAGAAATAGCTTGTGTTGAAGACCCCAGCAAGGAGGAAGAACAAATGCCCATATATCTTTTCGTCAATGTCAAGGTTGAAAAGCTCATCTACGGCTAAAATGGCAATGGAAAGCCCTGCAAAAATGACCCCACTGTAAAACGCCCCTACCACAAAATTGCCGAATAGCCGTTTATTGTATTCCCAAAAATCCTCGACCGACGAGTTGTCCAAGTACGGGATGAAAGCCACACCGAGGTGGGCCGCAAGGTTCAGGCCGATAAAACGAACCGCCGTGTTCTCGTTGTCAAAATCCAGTGATTGCAAGGAAAAATAATACAGGATGACCAACCCAAGTGCTACGAAGTGGGGCACTATCAGCCTCGGCATCTTCAACTGCCATTTCTCTGCGACCAAGGCTGCACATAGGAAGCTCGAAAGGCCAAGCGAACAGGTTAGCGACAATTTGCCAAATTCTTCTTGTGCTAATTGATGATAGTCGGCTTCCAGGAGGACCATCATGGTAATCGTACCAAGGATGGCAGCCAACATGGCCAAGGGGAACCGCTTCAGCACATCCACCAATGCGCTTGCGAGGTAGGGAATGGATGGAAGTTTCATTTGATGATTTTACGTAAACAGCTATTATGGGGCCGGAAAGTTACGCAGGTTTTGGACTTATCCTAAAGCAATGGTTTTCAAACACATGGAAAGCAACAGCAAGCAAATTGCCCGATATTGTACAGGAATGGTATTTTTGCGCCCATTGCCCCCGAATCATCCAAAAATCTGCCATAAACAAACATGAGACAACTTCTTACCAGCTTTTGCCTGTTTTCACTTGCCTTGGCCCTCGGCGCTCAAAGCGACACCACCATTTATAAGATAGTGGATGAAGCTGCAAGGTTCCCCGGCTGCGAGTCGCTCGACACGACGATTGATGTGAAAAACCTTTGCGCACAACGGTCTTTGCTGCTTTTTTTCAACCAGAACATCAGCTACCCGCTCCAAGCCCGTGACCAGAACATTGAAGGCACGGTAGCCCTGTCCTTTGTGGTGGAAAAAGATGGCACCATTTCCAATCCAAAAGTCGTGAAAGACATAGGCGCCGGCTGCGGGGAGGAGGCCCTGCGGGTGGCTTCTGGCATGAACGAGGCCCTAAAACAAGCTAAGCTCGCTTGGACACCCGGCAAGATGAAAGGCAAACCCGTGCGTACCCAAGTGAACGTGCCCATCAAGTTCAAACTGACCGAACCCGATGATTTCGTGATGATCGGCAGGGACTCGGTTTGGATTACCGTTGACGACTCGCTGACCTACACACCCGGTCAAGCTGCCCTGGAGCAATTTTTTACAAAGCACCTGAAATACCCTGAGCGCTTCAAGGATAGCTGCATCATCGGCACCATGGACATGACGCTGCTCGCCCGACCTGATGGCAGCGTATTTGTCCTCGACCTTAGCGACTACTGGAACCTCGGCAATGATTTCCGCTGGGAAGCCGTCAAAACAGCCACGGCCACGTGGGGCCAATGGCAACCCGCCACCCGCAAAGGCCGCCAAGTGCCTTCCTCCGTGGAGTTAACCGTGAAATTCAGCCCAGAAGCGGGTAAATGCCCACAAGCTGTCGCCAAATATGAAAATGCCGTCAAGCTGGCCGAAGAAGGCAGCGCCCTTTACAACGAGGGCAAGCATGAAGCGGGTGTAGCAAAACTGACCGAGGCTTTGGCGCTTTTTCCCAGCAACGCCAATTTCCTTTACCTCCGAGGACAGGCCTATATGAACATGGACCGCATGACCGAGGCTTGCGCCGACTTTAAGAAAGTTCAGACCACCGTTTACCTGGAAATTGTGGAAAAGCTTGTGCCGCTAATTTGTAAGTGATTCATTGCTTCATGGCTTCATGGCTTCATGGTTACATGGTTACATGCATGAAGCCATGAAGCAATGTAACCAGGAAGCCATGAAACCATGAAGCAATGAATTTATTCCCACCCCCACAAAACAAATACCCCTGCTCCTATCGTTTTGGGCATGACATTTCATTTTGAAACAAAATCTCATTTGATGCACATCCGGTTATTGGCTTTTGGTCTTTTCTCCTTTTTCTTTTTAAATAAAATTGCGGCGCAACGAGACACGATACCCGTTGCGGACTTTACCATCAAAGGCGCTGCCATTGGCATCAGCGCACCGGAGATGATTGACCAGATGATGGTCACCATGCCCGGCCTCGGCAGCAATGCCAAGTCAATGATGAACGAACAGAGCATCAAAACCTACCTGATGCCACCTCGAAAAGTAGGCGAACGGGGCACCCTTACCAGCTATATCCTTTCGGCTTGCATGGAGTTTTACACCAATTTCAGGAAGAACTACAAGGTGAACCTCAGCCCAGACTTCATGGCGCTAAGCCTTGTAAGGGAAGGCAAGCCCGACATCAAGAACGGTCTTCGGTTCCTAGTAACAGATGGAACGGTGAGTGCCGACGCTGTCCCCTACGATTCTCCTAAAATACCCAGCACAGCAAGCAGCTCCGACCGTTTTCGCATTGCCAACTACCTTCAAGTTTTCAAAGAGACCCATCGGGAATCCCAAAAAGTGTTCGAGGTTCAGAAGGCATTAATGCGGGGCAATCCAGTCATCGTTGAAATGAACGTGCCGAGGTCGTTCGAGAAAGTGAGCAACACCCGTTTCTGGTCGTCCATTGGGGAAAAAGAAGAGCAGATCTTGTTGCCGTTCATGATTGTGGGCTACAACTTAGAGCTGGAAGCTTTTGAAGTGCTAAGTTCCTGGGGTACCGAGTGGGGCAGCAATGGTTACCTCTGGGTGGATTTTGACGATTTTGGGGAACTTGCGCAGAATGGATACGTCCTGGTTCCAACTCAGTAGTAGCTTTCCGGCAGGCTGTCGTCCGCAAGTCCAAAATTTGGTTTTGTTAAGGTGCACTTCGGAGAAGTTCTTCCGAGTTTTGTAAAAAATCTAAACTGCCTTTTCCATGCATCAACCCGCTTCTTTTTTTAGGAAGAACTTACTTGCGCTCTGCCTACTCGCCTTCACGACCTGTCTATTTTCCCAAAAACAACTCGAACTGATAGGGCGCTTGGAATTTCCGTCCCTCGCCAACGATGTTTGGGGCTACACCGCCCCGGATGGCACCGAATACGCCCTGGTCGGCTTGCGAAGCGGCGTCTCCATCGTCAGCCTTGCCGACCCTGCCAACCCACTGGAAATCCAGTTCATCCCCGGAGACAACTCCACATGGCGAGACCTAAAGACTTGGGGGCATTTCGCATACGTGACAGCCGACCAGCCTGGCACGGATGAAGGGCTGTTGATTATTGATTTAAGTGGACTTCCAAATAATGTTACTTGGGAGAACTGGCGGCCCGTGCTGCCCAACCAAACGACGCCATTGCATACCTGCCACAACCTCTGGATTGATGAGTTCGGGTATTGTTACCTTTCCGGCTGCGACCAAAACAGCGGTGGCATCATCATACTTGATGTGTTCAGCACGCCCGGCACCCCGCAGTTTGTTTCTTACAATGCGCCGGTTTATGCCCACGATTGCTTTACCCAAAACAACCAGCTCTATACGGCAGAAATCTATGCCGGCACCTTTAGTGTGTTCGATGTGACTGATAAACAAGCGATTGCGCAGTTGGCTACGCAGGAAACCCCTTTTGAGTTCTGCCATAATGTATGGGCCAATGAAGCAGGTACGGTCTTGTTCACCACCGACGAACGGGCCAATGCCCCTACCGCCTCCTTTGACATCAGCGATGTGGACAATATCAAGTTGCTGGACGAGTTCCGACCTGCGGCCACGCTCGGCACGGGCGTCATCCCGCACAATGCCCATGTGCGTGGAAACTACGTGGTCATATCGAACTATACCGACGGCTGCGTTGTGGTGGACGCCACCCGCCCCGACAACCTGATAGAAGTGGAAAGCTATGATACCAGTACCGACTTTGTCGAAGGGTTTCATGGCTGCTGGGGGGCTTACCCTTACTTTCCTTCGGGGTTGATAGCCGCTTCTGACATCGAAAATGGACTTTTTATTCTAAAGCCAAGTTACCCAAGCGTAGCTTACCTGGAAGGCATGGTGACGGACGCCGCTACTGGCCAAGCAATTTCGGGGGTCAAAGTGGAAATACAGTCTGATGATGCCAATTTTACAACAACCAGTTTTGCAGGCAAGTATAAAACCGGACAAGCCAATAGCGGCAGTTTTATGGTTAATTTCAAGGCAAAAGGCTATTTTGAAACCACGTTGATTGCTGAATTGGTGGCAGGAGAAGTAACTATCTTGAATGCTCAATTAGAACCACTTCCGCCACACGACATGGGCGGGACAGTATTGGATGAATTCGATGGAAAGCCAATTGCTGGAGCGGCTGTCCGGTTCCAAAACGAGGATTTCAACTATGAAACCTTGACCGATGAAAATGGCCATTTTGACATGGACGGTGTTTTAACAGGCGACTACGATGTGTTCATCGGGAAATGGGGTTACCGCAATCTGGCCAAAAGCATCAGTGTTATATCAGAAGGTGAAACCGTTTATAAATTGGCCCGAGGCTATGAGGATGACTTCAACAACGACCTCGGCTGGCAAGTGTACTCCACTGCCGATAACGGCATCTGGGTTCGTGACAAACCACTTGGCACAAGGGCCGCAAACCAACAGTTCAACCCAGCTACCGACTCACCCGCCGATGCCGGGAACAGCGCCTACGTGACGGGCAACACAGGCATCAAAATCCACGACGACCAAGTGGACAAAGGCTATACCCTCCTCGTATCGCCTCCAATGGATCTAGGAAGTAGGTATATCCGCCCCATGCTCAGTTTTGATTATTGGTGGTACAATGTCTGGTCGAACAACGCACCCGATGACTCACTGATAATAAAAATTGGGTTCGGAGACCAAGCGTTTACCTTACTTCGACTCGCCACTGACACCTCCAACGTACAGGACTGGACACAATCTGTCACCTTTGACCTCAAGCAACTCATGGGGGTATATGATGGCATGGTACTCTACCTAACCACTTCGGATTCCGAAGAAACACCTAATATTGTTGAGGCAGGGATTGACAATTTCAGGGTATTTGAAGGAACTGATGATGCTATTTTCATCACAGCAGATGACCTCTCCAAAATGCGGGTTTACCCTAATCCAAGTGCCGATTTGGTCACGGTTGACTACAAGGTGGAAGCCCCCTTCAATGAGTTGAGATTGGAAGTGGTCAATGTATGGGGACAAGTTTTGCGAAATTATTTATTGCAATCACCAATAGGCTCGGTCGAGTTGAATACCGAAGGCATGGTCGCAGCTCCCTATTTCATTTACTTAAGAGTAGATGGCAAAATCAGTAAGGCAACCAAACTGATAAAGGTGGTTTATGGGAAATAGCAATGTGCAGGAAAAAGCTATCTCCTACACAACCTCGCTAAATCAGGCTTCACAACTTCCCGTCCTTCACCTGCTTATGCGCATAATCCACCGCCCGTGCCGTCAGCGCCATATACGTGATGCTGGGATTTTGCGTCCCTGAACTCGTCATGCAAGCCCCGTCGGTGACGAAGACATTGGGCACTTCGTGCATTTGGTTCCAACTGTTCAAAACACTGGTTTTCGGGTCACGACCCATGCGGGCAGTGCCCATTTCGTGGATGCAGGCGCCCACGGCGGTAGGCTCGTTGCGGTGGGTGATATTGGTGCAGCCAGCGGCTTCCAGCATTTCGATGGCACAGGCGACGCCGTCTTCTCGTAGCTTCAGTTCGTTCTCCCGCAGCTTGGCATCGAAGGTGATGGTCGGCATCCCGAACTTGTCCTTTTTGTCGAAATTGAGGAACATCCGGTTGTCGTGGTACGGCAAGATTTCCCCAAAACACGACATGCTGATGCGGTAAGGGCCAGGCTTGAAAATGCCATTTTTCAGTTCCTCACCAATCAATCCTTCGGGTGCATTTGCAACTCGGAAGGCTTGCCCTTGATAGCCAAAGCCCCGCACATAGTCCTTGCGGCGGGTGGCCTCGTCAATATTGCGGAAGCGAGCAATGTAGAAGCCGCCGGGCTTGCGCCCCTTGTAGTATTTGTCCTCGAAACCAGGCAAGTCGCCCGAAGCGCCCATTTCGTAGTGGTGGTCCATCATATTGTGGCCCAATTCGCCACTGCTGTTGCCGAGGCCGTTAGGAAAAGCCTCCGAGCGGCTGTTGAGCAGAATGGCCGTGGTGCCAATCGTGCTGGCGTTGCAGAAGATGATGCGGGCAAAGAACTCCTGCTCCTCGCCCGTGTTGGCGTCCTTGATGCGCACACCCGTTGCCTTGCGCTGTTTTGCATCGAAAACAATTTCGCTCACGATGCTGTCTGGCCGGATGCTCAGGTTGCCCGTCTCCTCTGCCACTGGCAAAGTTGCCGAAAGGCTGCTGAAATAAGCTCCATAGGGGCAGCCTCGCACACACCGATTTCTTGTTTGGCATTGCCCCCGCTTGCCCTTGTGTACCTCGGGGTTGTACTCCGAAAGGTTGGCGACCCGGCCTGGCGTGACCACCCTGCCGGGGTATTTTTTGGCAACGGCCTCCCGCAGGTGCTGCTCAGCACAGTTGAGGGGAAAGGGCGGCAAGAACTTACCATCTGGCACTTGTTTCAGTCCTTCCTTTTGGCCGGAAACTCCCACGAAAGTTTCCACGTAATCGTACCAAGGTGCAATGTCCTTGTAGCGGATGGGCCAGTCCACGCCGAAGCCCTCCTTGCCGTTTGCCTCGAAGTCAATATCGCTCCAGCGGTAGCAGTGCCGCCCCCACATGATGGAGCGTCCACCGACGTGGTGCCCCCGAATCCAGTCAAAGCGCTCGACCTCATCGTAGTCGTAATCGGAGTCCTTGTTGATGAAGTCGAGGTGGTCTTCCCGCACCCACCAGCGCAGGCGGTTCTGCTTGTGGTAGTGCTGCGCAATCTCCTCGGCGGCTACCATGTTCTGGTTCTTGAAATCCCAGTCGTCCATGCCTGCCGTGGGATAGTCGCCGTGCTTTTTCATCGGGCCACGCTCCAGCACGAGGGTTTTGTAGCCTTTTATGCAAAGTTCCATGGCAGCATAGCCGCCGCTGATGCCAGAGCCGATGACAATGGCGTCGAATTTTGCGCCGTTTTGTATTGGTTGACTCATTTCTATGATTGTTGATATTGTTGAATTGCTTGATTGTTGGGAGTGTAACAATTAAACAATCCCAACAATTTAACAATTAAATTGCCCACATTTTACCGCCTGCTTCCTCCACTGAAATACAGGCTTCGTATTTCCCCGGTACGGGCAGGTAATTGAGGTATTTTGTGCCGATTTCCGCATTGGAGAGGTAATAGGCGATGCTTTGCTGCTTCACGTCGAGGTAGGCGTCCCGTACGGCTTTCAGGCTGGCGTCATCCTTTGCGGCGTCGAGCGTTTTCAGGATTTGCGTTTGCTCCGCAATGGGTTTGCCCGCAAAGCCTGCCTTGTTCAGGTAGTCAGTCAGGGCGGTGAAGCCCTTGCGGAACTCGGCCTGCCGCTCTGCCGTGTAAACTTCCCCGACCATTGAGTCCATGATTTTATGGACGCCGACATCCGTGGCGGACGGGCTGTCGGTTTTCGGCAAAATCACGTCCACGAGGCTTCGCAGTTGTGTCATTTCGCCTTCGGCAAAGAACTTGGCTTGGTAGCTGTCGGCCAACGCCTTCTCCGCTGCATCGGAGCCACAGCCGGAGAGGATGATGCTTGCCAGTGAACCGCTTACGGCTGCGCCGGTGGCGAAGGCGGTGTACTTGAGAATTTCTCTTCTATTCATTTTTTAGTATTTCAGTCCGACAGTCCACAGTCCGCAGTCAGAACCGGGAGAGTTCCAGAAGCAGGGCTTGAACCTTTTAGACCTTGCAATTTTACGACTGAATTTTATGTCTTTTCCAAATTCCTTCAACAGAATCCCTCTCAGCTGATTCGCCATAATTTAAGTCAAAAACTTCGTTTAGGGTAATGTCCCTTTTTATCATTTGCTCCAGTGCGACAATTTTTGCATCATCAATTATTTGGTCGCCAGTCAAAAATTGCCAATCCCCATCTTCATCGTGAACTACACGCAGTATTGGCTTGCCCAATTCTAACCATTGCCTTGTAGTGAACACACCCAAATTTTTGGCTTCCCGGAATTTGAAATCAGCGTTTCTATCAAGTAAAGGTTGTTTGTAAATGAATTCTTCTTCAAAATCCGCTTCCCAAGGAAATCTGTCGTTCCTATCAGTCCAGACAAGTTGAAGTGCTTGAAAATCGCTAGCATTGTAAAAGTCAATGGCGGTTCCAAAATAATCGCCTAAATTCCGATCATCTACTTTTAGAAAAATGGCTTTGTTGTTTTCGAATATCTCAATATAGGGCTTATTAGGTTCGATACTGTGCCCATTTTTAATCAGGTCAGCAACGTCATTTATAATTTCATGCATTGTATTTATCCGCAGCCCAATACAGATAATTTCTGGGTGGTTATAAGTTTGCCAAAGCCCAATACTATAAGCAAAGGATGGAAGATAATCTGTCGCCTCAATCAAAACGACTGATAAACCATACTGCTCAATATCAGCAAGTATTTTTGGGTCATTCCAACAGTTGTGCTCGTTTTCGAATTCCATGCTTCCTTTCTTAAAAAATGTATACCCCAGCCCTTCGGTCTTCAATTAATAGTCCGTAGTCGGTGCCGTGGTAGCAGACCCAGACTGTGGACTGAAGACTGCCGGACTGAAGACAGAAGACTGCGGACTGTCGGACTTAAGACTGCCAGACTCACAAAGTAATCCGCCTATCTTGCTTCGCTGACTTGATAATCGCTTCCACCACCCTGATATCCCGCAGCCCCTCTTCGCCCGGCACGATTATTTTCGAGTTGTTGAGGATGGCAAGTGCGTCGTTGTCCATTTGCGTGGCTTGTTCATTTTCAATGAAAGCATCCAGTAGTTCGCCCTTGCTGTTCACGCCCTTCACGCCAGAGTAGGCCTGGAACGGCAGCAGTCGGTACCAGCCCTGCTCGGCAGTTACCTCCAGCGAATTGATGTTCATGGAAAAAGTCGTCATGCAGTTGGCCAATGCGCCACTTGGGAATTCGAGTTGGAACAGCGTGGTTTCATCGCCGTTCGGGTAGCGGGTGTAGTCACTGGTGCGGTCTTGCGCCAGCACAGCAATGGGTTCTTCGCCGGTCACGTAGCGGGCGGCGTTGAGGGAGTAAACCCCCATGTCGTAGAGCGGGCTGCCACCCTTGCTGCGTTCCATTTTCCAGTGGTCATTTTTCCCCCAACCAGCCCGGAAACCAGCGCTGGCCGTCACAAACTTCACCGCACCGAAGGTCTTCTCCCGGCCGTACTTGATGACCTGCTGCGTATTCGGCTCGTGCTGCATACGGTAGCCAATGGTGAGCTGCACCTTGTTTTTCCGGCAGGCGTCAATCATCGTTTGGCACTCGTCCTCGGTCATGGCCATCGGTTTTTCGCACCAGACGTGCTTGCCCGCAGCGGCCAGCCGCAGGGTAAACTCCATGTGGCGGAACGGCGGCACAACCACATAGACCACATCAATGTCCGGATTGTTGGCGATGCCGTCGAGGTTGTCGTAGTTGTAGATGTTCTTGTCTTTGAGCTTGTGTTTTTCCTGCCATTTCTTCGCCTTCTCCGGCGAGCCAGTGACGATTCCAGTGAGCTTGCAATGCTTCGTGAGCTGCAAGGCCGGGGCCAGCAAATCGGTGCTGTAATAGCCGAGGCCCATCAGCGCAACGCCGATTTGGTCTTTGGGTTTTTTGAATGAAATATTGGGAAATGCAGAAGTGCTAAGGGCTAGCGCCCCAGTGCCGATGGCGGCTTGTTTGATGAAAGTTCTACGGTTTGTCATGTTCTAAAATTTAAGTCCGACAGTCTTTCAGTCCGACAGTCCACAGTCAGTGCCGAAGTAGCAGCCCCCGACTGTGGACTGGCAGACTGGAAGACTCAAAGACTGCCGGACTAAAAAAACTGTTTGTATTTCCCCGGCAGCTTCTTCAGCGACCTGATTTCGATGTTTTTGTAAAAATGCTCTGCTCCTTCGCATTGCAATTCGAGCTTGCCTTTGCGCAGCGGCACTTCTTTTCCATTCACGATATGGCGGGAGTTTTCCAGCGCCATCACCACCTGTCCATTAATGATGTGCAGGCTCTTTCCCTCGAAATTGATGAGTTCTACCATGTTCCATTCGCCCTTCGGTTTTTCAAAATCCTGCGAACGGGCCACGTAGCCCCCGGCGGCTTCCCCTTGACCGAAGGAAACGAGCGGGGCATTTTTGCTGTACAAATAAGTCCCGTCCGCCTGTTTAACCGAACGCACGTCCACCTTCGCACCTGCCTGCGACCAGTAATCCCCAAAGCGGCCCTGCATGATTTGGCACTCCTGCCCCTTCATCCAGGTTTTCCAATAATCGGCCCCGTGCGGCCCGACGGCGTTGTAATGAAGGCCGGAATTCATCGGCTCGGTCTCCCGGGGAGCGAAGGTTTTTTCGCCCCATTTCACCTGCAATTTCAGGTGGTAGTTTTCAAATTCCGCTTTGGAGGCCAGGCTGCCGTAAATCTCACCGCTCACGTGCAGCACTAGTTCGCCATTTTCTTCCTTGACGGTGAAAACACCCAAATTGTGCTTGTTCAGTCCAATTGGTTCGGTGTACTCACCCTTGTCGTTTCTCGCCAGCCCCTTAATTTCCTGCGACTTATGTGGGTAGCTGAGGTAAATGTCCCACTGCGATAGGTCTTTGTCAAGGAGCGGCGTCCATTTTTTACCGCCGAAAAAGGCGGTGAAAAGGAAGAAGGAAAGGAGGATGGGTAGTGATTTTTTCATGTGTTTGTTTTGATTGCCAGCAAATTATACGCTATTCATCTTTACCTTTAAGATAATTAAGCCGATTTAGTACTGGGTTTTGACCAGGTATCGTATCAAGCAGGTTACGGACTTCGTCAATATTGTTAGTGATTTTCTCCAAGTGCCAGGCCAGCGATTTTTTGCTGAATTCTTTCTCTTTCATCTGTCTGAATTCCTTGACGATATGGACGTAGAAACGAGGGCTTAGCCAGTTGCAGAAATGGAGGGCTATGTCAAAATGGGCAAATGTGCCGCCGCTGCGACCTGTGCTGGAAGTAATTCCAATTGCTTCCATACTACGTATCCACTCAGTTGGCGACAATGAAAAAGCGTTGGAGCCGGAGGCATTCTTCACTTCCTCAAAATCATGCGGGTTGAACTTTGGGTTGTGGAGCATTTCCCATTCTCCCAAAAACTCTACAGTAGACCTGTTGCGAAGCCAGTTCTGAATTACAATGTCGGGGCGTTTCCCCGTCGTTTTGGCGATGTCAGAAATACAAATAAAATCACCAAGGGTGTTGTCCTCAAACCTTACATTTGTATCAAGTACCCTGACGGTGTTATTGGTTTTAGCCATTCGTTTGTATTTTTTTATACCGATGCAATATATTCAGAATTAAATCTGCCCACAAAACCCCATCGAATTCGATGGGGTTTTGTGGGCCAAGACTTTGAGTCCGTAGTCTGCGGACTATTAGACTCAAAGACTGCCGACTAAAGAAACCCGCTCCTCCTCCTCCTTCCCCATCATCACGAGGCTGTTTTTGAAGGAAATGTTGAGGTGGTCGCCCTCAAACCGGCAAATCCATTGGTCACCGTGGACGTTCTCGATGAACTTCAAGTTGATTAAAAGTGTCTGGTCGTCCCGATTGCTATCGGGATGCCAGGTGGCGCTGGCAGCGGTCTTGGAGGTCAGTTTCACCCGTTCTGGCAGCACGAAAAGGGAGACTGACACGTCCTGCTCGTTGCCGTCTATATGCCATTTCCCCATGCCGCAGGTCAGGGTTTGCGGGCCTTTTGGGCCGGTTAGCGTCACTTTGCAGGTACTATAATCAAAGGAAAACTGCACGAACTCAATGCCTTTGGCGTTTTTCTCCAACTTGTATTTTCTACCCGAAACCCTTGCCGCCTGCGGCGAAACGGCTTGAACCGCCGGGGCTGGCAATGCCAGTTTTTTCAAATCCTCCGCAAGGGCTTTTTGCGCAGCAATATCCGTTGGCAATGCCTTATCGTTTTTCAAAGCGGGCAATAAATAGTCCCAGACCAATTTCATCGAAGCCCCCATGTCCTTGCTCTCACTGTTGATGGCGATGACCGTGTCGTACTGCGGAATGACGATGCAGAATTGCCCAAAAGCCCCATCGCCACGGTAAAAGCCCGGTTCCGGTTTGCAGCGCCAAAACTGGTAGCCGTAGCCCTGTCCCCAGTCGCTGTCGTTGTCCTGCGAAGGGCCTTGCCGTTTGGTCGCCTCCTTTACCCAAGCGGCAGGGATGAGTTGCTGGCTCCCCCACTTTCCTTTTTGCAGGTAAAGCTGTCCGAATTTGGCAATGTCCTCCAACCGGGTGCGCAGCCCGTAGCCGCCCACACTGATGCCTTCCGGGCTGATTTCCCAGTCAGCCCCTTCGATGCCAAGCGGCTTGAACAGGCGTTCGGTCAAGAAGTCGAAAGTCGTTTTCCCGGTCAGTTTTTGCACGATGGCGGACAGCATGTAGGTCGAGCCGGTATTGTAGAAAAAGTGGGTGCCCGGTTCGTAGGGAATGGGTTCGGCTAAGTAGGCTTTCGCCCATTTCCCGTTCGGTTCTGCCTGCATCGCATCCATCGGGCGACCATCGTGGCCGTTGTTCATGGTGAGCAAATGTTTCACCCGCATAGCAGCCAAGCGAGGCGTGACGGAGTCGGGTAGGTCATTGGGGAAAAATTTCGTGATGGGGTCTTCCACACTCATTTTGCCATCGGCGACGCACATCCCGATGGCAGTCGAAGTAAAACTTTTGCTCAACGAGTACAGCGTGTGCTTAAGCGTTGGCTGAAAAGGCGACCACCAACCTTCCGACGCAACATAGCCATGTCGGACTACCATGAACCCGTGAAATTCTTGCCCACTTTTTTCAACCGCAGCTAAAAAATTGCGGATAGCACTTGACGGAATGCCTTGCGCCTCCGGCGTGCTCCGGGGCAAATTGCCACTTGCCCATTGCATCCTTCTCAATGGTGAAGGCGTACACCTCGAAGCCTTACCGAGGATTGCAATGCCGATGGAGCCAAGAGCCGTTTGTTTGATGAATGTTCTTCTGTTTGTCATGTCCTTAATTTAGACATCCTCTCCTTCAGTCTGCCAGTCCGCAGTCAGTCCCGTAGTAGCTGCCCCCAACTGCGGACTGTGGACTGAAGGACTGAAGACTAAAAATACCTCCCAATCATCCCGTGCTCCACTATCACTTTTTTCAGTTCATAAAAATCAACCGCCCCCTGGTGCCGCCAAACGACCTTGCCGCCAGGCTCAACGAGGATAGTGTAGGGCAGCGCCCCGTTCCATTCCTTGTCCACCGCTTCGATGAGGGCGTATTTATCATCTTCCGAAAACAGGTAATTGGCCACGGCGGAATGGCTTTCTTGCAAAAATTTCAGCGCCTTTTCTTCCTGGTCGGGCTTGTCGGCGGAGATGGAGACGAACTCGAAATCCCGGCGGCTAAAAACCTGGTGGAGAATGACAAACTCAGGATACTCCCGAACACAAGGCCCACACCACGTTGCCCAAACGTTAACGAGGCGCAGCTTTTTGGAGTCCTCGTTTTTCAGTAATTGCTGTACGCCTTTAGTGTCCAACTTGCTGATAGTTACTGGTTTGGCGTTCCAATCTTTGGTGGCTTTATCTTTGTCGGCGTGTTTCCAGCCCCATTTTGTGGAGCAGCCGAAAGTCTTCGTGGTGGGCGTGCCGACGGGTTGCCCGGCCAAGGTAGCATCCAATGCGGCACGTAAGTCGTCAGCGTTTCCACCGCTGCCCGGCTTCTCTTTAGTGTCCAAACGACCCGCATAAACGAGCTTGCGGTTGGCATCGAAAACAAAGGCATGAGGCGTAGCTACTGGGCCATATTTCAACGATGCCTGTTCATTGTCGCCATCGTAGAGGTAGGGAAAATTGAAGGCCTGGTTTTTCGCCCGGATAATCATTTCGCTGTAATCGTCATTGAGGTCGGTATAGCCCAGCTCGTCGTACAGCACCCCCAATGGACTGTTCGGAGAAATGGCGACCAATTCCACACCCTTTGGCTTGTAATCGTTCACTACCGCAACGACCCGCTCTTCGTAGGCTTGCGCCGTCGGGCAATGGTTGCAGGTAAACAGCACGACGAGCGCCTTGGCATCTTTGAAATCGGCGAGGCTGTACCATTTGCCATCCACGCCCGGCAGCTTGAAGTCGGGAGCGGCTGCACCGATTTCGAGGGGCTTCACGGGCACCTCGGCCACAGGCTGTGGGTTGGCGACGAATTGGGCGGTGGCGGTTGTTTGCTCCGCAATTGGTTGGTTGTCAGTATTTTGACAAGTTAAACCAGTCAGCATCATAACAGCGAGGATAGGAAATATGACTTTCATAGTTAAAAAATTAGCCTCAATTCTAATAAAAAAACCGTTGCAAGGAATGAAATTTTTCCAACTTTACGCAATCGATTGATTCTTGAATTAAATTTTAAGTTTTTGGGCATATTTGAGCCTTAGTTTCTTTAATCGAATGAAAAACGAAAAACAACTTCGCAGCCAAGAATGGTTCGGCGGCAACGACAAGATGGGCTTCGTACACCGCTCCTGGATGCGCAACCAAGGCTACCCCGACGACCTGTTCGACCGCCCCGTCATCGGCATCTGCAACACCTGGTCGGAACTGACGCCCTGCAACGGCCACTTGCGGGAGTTTGCCGAAATTGTCAAAAAAGGCGTACTTGAGGCAGGTGGCTTCCCGCTCGAATTCCCCGTCATGTCCCTCGGCGAAACCATCATGCGGCCCACCACCATGCTCTTCCGCAACCTCGCCAGCATGGACGTGGAGGAGAGCATCCGGGCCAACCCGCTTGACGGCATCGTGCTGCTCACGGGCTGCGACAAGACCACTCCCAGCACTGTCATGGGCGCTTGTAGCGTTGACCTTCCAACCATCGTGGTGCCCGGCGGTCCCATGCTCCGGGGCGACTACCGTGGCGGTTTCATCGGCTCCGGCTCTTTCAACTGGATTATCAAGGAAAAACAAAATACGGGCGGCATCACCCCCGAAGAATTGCGCCACGTGGAAGCCTGTGCCGCCCGCAGCACCGGGCATTGCAACACGATGGGTACTGCATCTACTATGGCGTCAATGGTCGAAGCGCTTGGCCTCACCCTACCTGGTGCCTCCGCTATCCCTGCCGTGGATGCAAGGAAAAAAACAATGGCCTGGCTAGCTGGTCGGCGCATTGTCGAAATGGTCAAGGAAGATTTGACTTTGTCAAAAATCCTGACCCGGCAGGCGTTTGAAAACGCCATTGTCGTCAATGCGGCGGTAGGCGGCTCCACCAACCTCATCATCCACCTGCTCGCCATCGCCGGGCGAATCGGGGTGGATTTGACGCTGGAGGATTTCGACAAAATCGGCAGCAAAATCCCGCTACTCGTCAACCTGATGCCCTCCGGCAAATACCTGATGGAGGACTTTTTCTACGCTGGTGGTTTGCCTGTAGTGTTGAAGGAATTGGGCGAGCGGTTGCACCGCAATTGTATCACCGTCAATGGTAAAACCCTTGGCGAGAATTGCGAAGCAGCCGAATGTTTCAACCCAGAAGTCATTGCAACGCTGGAAAAACCCTTGCAGTCGGAGGCTGGCATCGCCGTCCTGAAAGGGAATCTATGTGAAAATGGAGCCGTCATCAAACCCAGCGCCGCCTCGCCCAAGCTGATGAAACACCGAGGCCCGGCGGTCGTCTTCGAAACGATGGAGGACTACCACACCCGCATTGACGACCCCCTGCTCGACATTGACGAGAACAGCGTCATCGTGCTGAAAGGCGTCGGCCCAAAAGGCTACCCCGGTATGCCCGAAGTTGGCAATGTGGACCTCCCTGAAAAGCTTATACTAAAAGGTGTGAAGGACATGGTGCGCATCTCTGATGGGCGAATGAGCGGCACGGCCTATGGCACGGTGATTTTGCATGTTTCGCCAGAATCGGCCATTGGTGGCACGCTAGCGCTGGTCGAAAACGGCGACATGATTGAACTCGACGTGGAAACCCGCCGCCTGCACTTGGATGTATCTGACGAAATTTTACAACAAAGAAAAGCAGCGTGGACAGCGCCCGCACCGATGGCAACCCGTGGCTATGTGAAGATTTATATTGACCATGTGGAACAGGCCGATAAAGGCGCTGATTTGGATATTCTGGTTGGGAAATCAGGGTCTGAGGTTGCGAGAGATTTGCATTGAAAGGTTGGTAAAACGTCGGCAAGGTTTTGAACCTTGCCGACTTTGCATGCGCGTTTATTCACGTTCAAACTCTTAGGAATTCACTGCAAAATGGTTATACTTTATTTACTCCTTAGCATTGCTTTGATAGTCTTTCTCACCGTACAGTGGAAAGTACACCCCTTCCTCGCCCTGCTACTCACGGCGATACTCTACGGTTTTGCGGCGGGTGTGCCTGTCAAGGAGTTGATAGCGGCAGTGAACACAGGTTTTGGCGAGACCCTTGGTAAAATCGGCATCATCATCGTGCTGGGCTGCGTCATCGGGGCGTTTTTGGAGAACTCAGGAGGGGCGTATGCACTGGCCGAAAAAGTATTAAGTGTTATCGGGCGCAAAAAAGTGCCAACTGCGATGGGCATCATGGGCTATATCGTTTCCATCCCCGTCTTTGCCGACAGCGGCTTTTTGCTCCTCTCGCCCTTGAACAAAAGCTTGTCGAAAAAAGCGGGAATCACCCTCGCCGCCCCTGCCATAGCATTGGCCTTGGGCTTGATAGCCACCCATACAATGGCGCCTCCTACCCCTGGCCCCATCGCTGCGGCGGGCATCTTGGGCGCAGACCTCGGGCTGGTGCTGGCAGTGGGGTTGCCCGTGGCAGCGTTAGGATTGATACCCGCTATTTTCTTCGCAAAACGAGTGGCTGGCAAGGTCTGGATAGACCCCAACCCCAACCTTGACGCCGAGGAATTGGCCAAGCTTACCGCCGCTGCCCCACCTGCTTTCAAGGCTGCCCTGCCCATCCTTGTCCCGATTCTGCTCATCGTGGCAAAATCGGTTTTTGCGAAGCAACTGGATGAAAACAGCGCTGCGTTCCACGCCCTGAATTTCATTGGTGAACCTTTCGTCGCACTGCTCATCGGGGCGGCGCTTGCGCTGTTTTTACCAAAGAAATTCGACAAGGAAATGCTTTCCATTTCGGGTTGGGCGGGCACTGCCATGCAGGATGCAGCCAGCATCATCCTTATCACCGGGGCAGGTGGTGTGTTCGGCAAAATGCTGCAAGTTTCTGGCATCTCCGATGTAGTTGGTACGGCCATGTCCACTGCCAATCTTGGAATTTGGTTGCCTTTTTTGATTGCCTTTGCCTTGAAAACGGCACAAGGATCTTCCACTGTTGCCATCATCACCACCGCCTCCATCGTTGCGCCTTTGTTGCCCTCACTTGGGTTGGAAAGCGACTTGGCGAAAGCCACAACGGTCATTGCCATTGGTGCTGGCTCGACCATGATTTGCCATGCCAACGACAGCTTTTTTTGGGTCGTCACGCAGATGTCCGGCATGGACGTGAAGCGGGGCTACTCCCTCTTGAGCCTTGGCTCGGTGGTGTTGGGCACCTCTTGTGCGTTGCTGCTTTTTATCCTAATGAAATTCATCGCTTAACTTCCTTATGAAAATCTACAAACTAACATCAGGCATCCTAATTGAATCGGGCGAAAAATACTATCTGCTCGAAAATTATGGCTGGGACGATTTCATCAACGACGACAGCCTTTATCAAAAAATAAGGAGCTTGTTGCAGCAGAAGGAGCCAATCGAAACAGGTTTGACCATGCTTCAAAACGGGCTGCAAGCCCCCATTGGCAGCCAAGAGATTTGGGCCAGCGGCGTCACCTATTTCAACAGCAAACTTGCCCGGCAAGAGGAGTCTGAAGCGGCAGGTGGCGGTGATTTTTACGCAAGGGTTTACGTCGCCGAGCGGCCAGAGCTATTCTTCAAGTCCACCCCGCACCGCTGCGTGGGGTCGGGAGAGAAAGTGCGCATTCGCAAGGACTCGACTTGGAACGTGCCGGAGCCAGAGTTGACCCTGCTGCTCACTTCCAGTGGCAAAATCGTCGGTTACACCATCGGCAACGACATGAGTTCCCGTAGCATAGAAGGCGAAAACCCGCTTTATTTGCCGCAGGCAAAAACCTACGATGGCTGCGCTGCTCTCGGCCCATGCATCTACGTGAGCGAGTCGCCATTTCCGACTGAAAGCGAAATTCACCTGCTCATCAACCGAGATGGAGAGGCTGTTTTTGAAGGAAAGACGAGCCTTGCACAGATGAAGCGCAGCTTGGAAGAACTGGTTGGCTGGCTGTTCCGTGAATTGAGCTTCCCACACGGCTGCTTCTTGATGACAGGCACAGGCATCGTTCCGACCAAGGATTTCACCCTTGAATCTGGCGATGAAATCCGTATCAGCATTGATAAAATCGGGACACTGACGAACTGGGTAAGTTATTGAGTCAGCAGTGTTTTAGTCCGCAGTCCTTCAGTCCGCAGTCCGCAGTCAGTGACTGCTACCACGGCCCAGACTGCGCACTAATAAAGCGACCCCTCATTTACCCCCTCTAAAATTAATGCTGACATTTGATGTTGAAACTCGTGAAATGAAAGTTGCTATCAATAATTTGAGGATAGATGGGGTTTCTCGAAGTTTTTAATCATTCAATTCGGAAATATTATGAGTAAAAAGGAAGCTATACAAATCTTCTAAGACAAGCAGGTACGTACCATTTGGGATGCCGAGCAGGAGAAATGGTATGTTTCAATAATTGATGTTGTGGCGGTACTTACGAGTCAACCTAATTACCAAGGAGCAAGAAACTATTGGAAAGTATTGAAATACAGACTCGTTAAAGAAGGTAACGAAACGGTTACAAATTGTAACCGGTTGAAAATGGCAGCCGATGATGGCATAAGTAAATAAAATTTCCCGTCAGCCCAACAACCGTTTACGCATCAATCATACAATTTAAAACATGACACTCACCGGACACAATTTCATCGGAAAAACACCGAGTGCTAAGGGCACTACCACCTTCCACGCCATCAACCCCGCCACAGGCGAGCCACTCCAACCTGCCTTCCACGAAGCGACGCCAGATGAGGTGGATGCTGCCGTGCAAAAGGCCGCTGCCGCATTTCAAGTTTACCGCAAAAAATCAGGAGTGGAAAAGGCGCTATTCCTCGAAGCAATCGCTGACGAAATGATGGCGCTGGAAGACCTTGGCCAGCGCTACTGCGCCGAGTCGGGCCTCCCCGAAGGCCGTTTCCAAGGGGAGCGAGGCCGCACGGTGGGCCAGCTTCGGCTCTTCGCCCAATTGCTGCGGGAAGGCTCTTGGGTAAATGCCCGCATTGACCCTGCCCTACCCGACCGCCAACCGCTGCCACGTCCCGATATTCGAAGCATGGAGCGCCCACTTGGCCCTGTTGGGATCTTCGGGGCGAGCAATTTCCCATTGGCCTTCTCGGTTGCAGGCGGCGATACTGTTTCGGCCCTGGCGGCGGGCTGCACAGTAGTAGCTAAGGCACATCCAGCACACCCTGGCACTTGCGAGTTGGTAGCAACGACCATTTTGGCTGCAGCCGAAAAAACGGGGATGCCCGACGGCGTTTTCTGCATGGTGCATGGTACTTCGACGACGGTCGGCATGGGCATCGTGCAGCACCCACTGATAAAGGCAGTCGGCTTCACGGGTTCCTTTCGTGGCGGCAAGGCCCTTTTCGATGCTGCTGCGCAACGGCCCGAACCCATCCCGGTTTATGCTGAAATGGGCAGCACAAACCCCGTTTTCGTATTGCCGGGTGCCCTGCGGCAAAATGGCGGGGACATTGCCAAGGGGCTGGCCGCATCGGTCACGCTGGGCGTCGGGCAGTTCTGCACCAATCCCGGTTTGACCATCGTTGAAAAATCCACTGAGGGCAGCGCATTCATGGATATTTTAAGCGAAAATATTACTACTGCTACGGCAGGTGTGATGCTGACCGAAGGCATCCACCAAGCCTACGAGCGTGGCATTGATTCGCTGGCGCAACAGCCGGGCGTACGGGCAACAGCCAAAGGCAAAAAATCAGGCGCCGTCAACAGGGCAGAAGCAAACCTGCTCACTGTGGACGCCGCCATTTTTTTGACCAATAAAAGGCTGGAAGAAGAAGTATTCGGGCCATCCACGCTGGCCATTCAAACGGGCGGCCACGACGAACTAATGGCAGTAGCCCAAAGCCTGAGTGGCCATTTGACGGCCACTGTTTTCGGTACGCCCGATGACTTGGAACAGCACCGTGATTTGATTGATTTGCTGTCGCAAAAAGCGGGTCGGCTCATCATTAACGGCTATCCAACGGGGGTCGAAGTTTGCCATGCAATGGTACACGGCGGGCCGTTCCCTGCCACGACGGACAGCCGAAGCACCTCGGTCGGCCCGGCGGCCATTACCCGTTTTACCCGGCCAGTTAGCTACCAAAACTTCCCCCAAAACCTGTTGCCCGATGAATTGAAAGACAATAATCCCTTGAATATCTGGCGGATATGGGATGGGGAGCGGGGGAAATGAGTTCGCAGTTCGACAGTTGGCAGTGTGCAGTCAGTGTACAGTCCGATAGTCCTTTAATCAATTGCCGCTCACCTTGGCACTGGCTAAACAACTGTCGAACTGACTGCCAACTGCAAACTGTCTAACTGCGAACTGAAGAAGCCCTCGGCACCACATACGTATCGAGGATGGTGATTTTCGGAACATCAGTGATTTCGATGTCGAGGATATTGAAAAGTTGCTTGACGGCCATTTTGCCCATCTCGACACCTGGCTGATGGACGGAGGAGAGGTTCGGCTCGATGATGGTACAGACTGGGTCGTCGTTGAAGCCAATGATGGCGAGGTCTTGTGGGATGCGGATGCCTTTTGACTTGGCGTACAAAATCGTGCTGACAGCGGTGTTGTCGTTAGCGGCGAAAATGCCATCGGGCGGGTTGGCCAGTGATAAGGCTTGTTCGGCGAGCACAAAACCTTCTTCTGGCGTGAGCTTATTGGCGGTCAGCAGTAGATTTTCGTCGAAAGGCAGGCCATGTTTTGCCAAAGCATCAATATAACCTTGTCGCCGCTGGCGGTACATCAACTGCTGGGGCGGCCCGCCATAATGCGCAATGCGGCGGCAACCCTGTTGGATGAGGTGCTCGGTGGCCTTGAAAGTGGCCTCCCGGTTGTCAATCATCACTTGGTAGCAGTCCTCCTTTTCTGGGATACGGTCAACAAACACCACGGGAATGCCACTTTCCTTGAACTGCTGGATATGGTCATACTTCGTGGTCTCAGTGGCGCAAGAGACGAGCAAGCCGCAAATTCGGCTGTTGAAAAAGGCGCTGGCGTTGCCGATTTCAATGTCATGGCTTTCATAGGATTGCGAAATGAGCACACTGTAACCAGCCTCCCTTGCCGCTTGTTCCATGCCGCTCACGAGCGAAGAGATGAAGGGCCGGTTTATATGAGGCACCAACACACCGATATTGGTCGAATGCTGCTTGCGAAGGCTAACCGCCAAAAAATTGGGCCGATAGCCAAGCTCCTCAGCCAATCGCTTGACAGCCTTGGTCGTTTCTTCGCCGATGCTGGCATGGTTCTTCAGCGCCCTCGAAACGGTGGAGGAGGAGACCCCCAATTGCCGGGCGAGGTCGTGTATGGTGACGTTGCTCTTTTTTTTCATTGAAAATAGGCGAAGGGAAGTTGCCATCCCGACGGGCTAAGTAACGGATTTTTTGGGTTTTGCTGGCGCAACAATTCATACAAATCCGATAGAACGAATTTTATGCAATCGATTGATAAGTAATTTATAGCTTCGCCCTTGTGGTTGGCGCTTACAGTGCTTAATGATTTTATGGTAAAAACAACTTGGAAATTGCTGTTTGCCCTAATGCTGGCCGTAGGCTCAAGCTACACAGGGGCAAGTGCCGAAAACGGCTACCGGCTATGGCTGCGTTATGACAAGGTCAAGGACGAGGCAAGGCTCAAAAGCTACCGCTCCCAAATCAATTATTTCATAGTAGAAGGCAACACACCCACACTCGAAGTGGCCCGGAAAGAGCTGGCGCTTGGCCTGGTTGGGCTGCTCGACGAGCCGCAATTGCCTTGGCAAAAACTGCAAAGCGGACAGGGCATCGTGGTGGCTGTTTTGGGTCAAAACGCTGGCATTGACAGAGAAATCAAAACCGAAGACGCCCAAAAATTGCGGACGGAAGGCTATCTTTTGTACAAAACAGGGCAGAAACTGTTGGTGATTGGCAAGGACGACAAAGGCGTTTTGTACGGTGTTTTTCACCTGCTGCGGCTTATCCAAACCAGCCAACCGCTTGATAATCTGCACGTTGTAGAAAATCCAAAACTCCAGCGCCGCATCCTCAACCACTGGGACAACCTCGACCGCACCGTGGAGCGGGGTTACGCTGGCTTCTCCATTTGGAACTGGCACACCCTGCCCGACTATCTCGACCCCCGCTACACCGACTATGCCCGTGCCAACGCCTCCATTGGCATCAACGGCACGGTGCTGACCAACGTGAACGCCAATGCGCTCGTATTGCGGAGCGACTACCTCGAAAAAGTGAAGGCGCTCGCTGACCTTTTCCGACCCTATAATATAAAGGTGTACCTAACCGCCCGTTTCAGTGCCCCGATTGAATTGGGAAAATTGCCAACCGCCGACCCGCTCGACCCTGCCGTTCAGCGCTGGTGGAAGGAAAAAGTGGACGAAATTTACCGCCTCATGCCCGATTTCGGCGGCTTCGTGGTGAAAGCAAATTCCGAAGGGCAGCCCGGACCGCAAAACTATGGCCGCAACCACGCCGACGGAGCCAATCTGCTCGCCGATGCCCTGGCCCCGCACGGCGGTATCGTGATGTGGCGGGCCTTCGTGTACAGCGCCGAGGACGCCACCGACCGCCACAAGCAAGCCTACAACGAGTTCGTGCCGCTGGACGGCAGCTTTCGTGAAAACGTGATGGTTCAGGTGAAAAACGGGCCGATTGACTTCCAGCCACGGGAACCTGCGCACCCCATGTTCGGCGTCATGCGGAAAACGCCGCTGCTGATGGAATTTCAAATCACGCAAGAATATTTGGGGCAGGGTACTCATCTCGTCTATCTCGCCCCGATGTGGAAGGAAGTCCTGGACTTCGAGATTGACGGAAAAGGCACGACCGTAGCATCATCCCTCATCCCTCATCCCTCATCCCTCTCCGCCATCGCTGGCGTCGCCAATATCGGCAACGACTTCAACTGGACGGGCTACCACTTCGCGCAAGCCAACTGGTACGCCTTTGGGCGCTTAGCGTGGGACTCGGATTTGTCTTCGGAAAAAATCGCCGAGGAGTGGCTGCGCATGACGTTTTCCAACGATGAAAAATTTGTGAAAACGGTGAAAACCATAATGCTCAACAGCCACGAAACCTGTGTGAACTACATGACCCCGCTCGGCCTGCACCACATCATGGCGACCGGCCACCACTACGGCCCCGGCCCTTGGGTGGGCGACCTGAGCCGCCCAGAATGGAACCCGACCTACTACCATCGGGCGGACGAAAAAGGCGTCGGCTTCGACCGGACAGCGACGGGAACGAATGCCGTTGAGCAGTACACCCCAGCCGTGCGGGAGGTTTTTTCATCGAGAAAACATTGCCCCGAAAAATACCTGCTCTGGTTCCACCATGTCGGTTGGACAGAGAAATTGGCCTCCGGCAAAACGCTTTGGGAGGCGCTTTGCCGCCGTTACCACCAAGGCGCAGCAGACGTGGACAACATGCGCCGAACTTGGCAGACCATGGAAAAAGAGGTGGACGGACAGCGTTTTCACGAAGTGGACATGATGCTTCAAATCCAAGAAAAGGAAGCTAAGTGGTGGCGGGATGCCTGCCTGACGTATTTCCAGACTTTTTCAAAAATGGAAATCCCAAAGGATTTGGAGCAGCCAGCACATGATTTGGAATATTATAAATCATTGGATTACCCATATTCGCCGGGGCATTGAGCTTGGGAGTCGTTCATCCTCCAGTCCTCAGACAGAGGGTGCTAACTTAAGAAAAGCATTCAACCATTATTAAAATGAAATCATTCAAACTCATCCAACTCCTCGCAATCACGGCAGTTTTGCTGGCAGGTTGTAAAGAAGAAACATCGCAGCAGGAAGCAGATGCCCAAGAACCGGGCGGCTTGAAGACCATATTCAAGGACGACTTCTACATCGGCGCAGCCATCAGTGCGACACAAATTGAAGAAGCTGATGCAAAGGCGGCGGCACTGCTCCCAAAGGAGTTCAACAGCATCACACCAGAGAATGTCATGAAATGGATGTACATCCATCCCGGTCGTGACAGTTTCGATTTTGCGCTGCCTGACAAATTCGTGGCACTGGGAGAAAAGCACGGCATGAACATCATAGCGCATGCGCTGCTTTGGCACAGCCAACTTGCTCCATGGGTGGAACAGGTGAAGGACGCCAAAGAAATGGAAGCTGTTTTGACCAACCATATCAACACCATCGTGGGAAGGTACAAGGGCCGGGTGCATGGCTGGGATGTGGTGAACGAGGCGCTGAACGAGGACGGCACTTTGCGGGAAACCCCTTTTTTGAAAACAATGGGCGAAGCCTACCTTGAAAAAGTGTTCAAATTAGCCGCCGCTGCCGACCCAGCCGCCGAGCTTTATTACAACGACTACAATATCGAGCAACCTGCCAAGCGGGCTGGCTGCATTGCTATGATTAAAAAACTGCAAGCTGCCGGGGTGAAGATTGATGGCGTGGGCATCCAAGGCCACTGGAGCATTGCGGGTCTGCCTTACGAGGACATCGAAAAAAGCATTCAGGAATATGCGGCGCTCGGCCTCAAGGTGCATTTCACCGAACTGGACATGACCGTGCTGCCCAACCCCTGGGACTTGAAAGGTGCAGAGGTGAGCCAGAACTTCCCCGGCAGCCCGTTCATGAACCCCTACCCCGACTCATTCCCCGTAGCGAGGCAGGAAGAACAAGCCGTGGCCTACCAGCGCTTGTTCGAGTTGTTCCTGAAACACCGTGACCATATCGAGCGGGTGACCTTTTGGGGCATGAACGACGGCCATTCCTGGCTGAATGGTTGGCCCATCAAGGACAGGACGAACTACCCGTTGTTGTTTGATAGGAATTTTGAACCGAAGCCCGCTTATAGGAGCGTGATGGAATTGAAAAAGAAAGCAAAACCGTGATGATGAACACGGAGGTACAAAGAACACAAAGAGACACAGCGTTAGTTACCTACTCCGTGTCCCTTTGAGCCCTCTTTACCTCTGTGTTAAAAAAACAAACCAACTCAAAATGAGCCTTGAATCGCAAAAATTAACGGTAGGCGAAAAAATCGGCTACTCCCTCGGCGACCTCGCCGCCAACCTCGTTTTCCAGACACTGCTGACTTTTTTGGCCTTCTTTTACACGGATGTATATGGCCTGAAACCGGAGGTGGCCACGCCGATTATCTTTTTCGTTGGCCTGTTTGCGGCGCTCGTTTTCAATCCCATCATTGGGGCACTGGCCGACCGGACGGTGACCCGCTGGGGCAAGTTCCGGCCCTGGATTTTGTGGACGGCAGTGCCATTGGGCGTGATGGCCTTGCTAGCATTTAGCACCCCCGATTTTTCCCCACAGGGAAAAATCATCTACGCCATAGTCACGTATGCGTTGCTGCTGTTGCTTTATGCCGCCAACAACCTGCCATATTCAGCACTGAGCGGTGTCATCACAGGCGACATGGGCGAGCGGAACAGCATGTCGTCCTACCGTTTTGTGGCGGTAATGGTGGCGCAGTTCGTGGTGCAGGTGCTGATGTACCCTTTCGTGGACTACATGGGCGGCGGCGACCGGGTGGTAGGCTTCTCCAAGGTAATGACCTGGCTGGCCGGGGCTGGCATGGTGATGATGTTCATCACGTTTTTCACCACCAAAGAGCGCATCGTTCCCACGCCGGAGCAAAAATCTACGCTTAGCCAAGACCTGAAGGATATTGGCAAAAATAAGCCTTGGGCCATCATGCTGTTGCTGACCATCCTCGTTTTCATCACGCTGGCGCTCAAGGGCGGCATGTACGTTTACTATTTTGAAAACTACCTGGACGAAGCAGCCATTGGCAGTTTCCTTTCAAAATTTGGCTTGTCGGGCATCGAAAAACCCGCCTCCTACGGGTTTAGCGTCTTCAACGGTTGTGGCATCATCTTCATGATTGTGGGCATCATGTTCTCCAAAGGCTTGGCCGATAAATACGGGAAGCGGGATACTTTCGGGGTGGCACTCGTGCTGTCCACGCTCTTCATCCTCGTGCTGAATTTCATCCCGCCCACCTCCATCGGGCTGGTGATGATGGCGCAGGTGCTGCACGGCTTTTTCTATGGCATCACCATCCCCATCCTCTGGGCGATGATTGCAGACGTGGCCGACTACTCCGAATGGAAAAACAACCGCCGGGCCACGGCCATCATCTTCTCCGCCATGCTGGTCGGCCTGAAACTGGGACTGACCTTCGGAAGCGCACTGGTCACGGGCATTTTAGGCGCCTATGGCTACGTGGCAGGAGCTGAAACCCAAAACCCTGAAACCATCCAAGGCATCAAACTCTCGGTAAGCATCTACCCTGGCCTGTTCTTCCTGCTGGGGGCTGGGCTGCTGTTTTTCTATGAAATAAACAAGAAGATGGAGGTGGAGATTGAAAAGGATTTGGCGGAAAGGAGGAAATAGTCCGCAGTCCTTCAGTCCGCAGTCCGCAGTCGGGGGCTGTTAATACGGCACTTATTGCGGACTATTGGACTAAAATTATGGGCTTTGAAAAAAACTTCCAAAATTCGCAGTAAAGACATGCTACCACGAAACTGACTGAAGGCTGTAGGACTGTAGGACTGAAGACTGTAGGACTGTAGGACTGAAGACTGTAGACTGTAGGACTGAAGACTGTAGGACTGTAGGACTGTAGGACTGTAGGACTGTAGGACTGTAGGACTGTAGGACTGTAAGACTGAAAAATTAAATTGCCGCAACCCAAGGAAAGTGCCTGCAACCACGGCCCCGACTGTGGACTGCGGACTGAAAGACTTAGGACTAAATATGGAACAACCACTCGACGATAAAACCATTCAAGACTACAACGACCGGGCAATTTCGCCGCCGCTCGTTTCGCACATCTTCACCGCCGACCCTTCGGCGCATGTGTTTGATGGCAAAATCTACATTTACCCATCACATGACATTGACGCAGGCATCCCGTTCAACGACAATGGCGACCATTTCGGCATGGAAGACTACCACGTCATTTCAATGGATGGCCCTGATGCAGGAGCCGTCGACAATGGCGTGGCGCTACATATAAAAGATGTGCCTTGGGCCGAGCGGCAGATGTGGGCACCCGATTGCGCCCGCAAAAACGGCAATTACTATTTCTATTTCCCCGCAAAAAGGCCGGATGGTATTTTCCAAATTGGGGTAGCCGTGGGCGACTTTCCCGTGGGGCCATTCAAGGCGGAACCAGAAGCCATCAAGGGCAGCTATTCGATAGACCCGGCTGTATTCGAGGACGAAGACGGGCAGTTTTATATGTACTTCGGCGGTATATGGGGCGGACAATTGCAGTGCTACCGCAACAACGTTTTCGATGAAAAAAACGGCTTGAAAAACGACGACGAACCTGCCTTCGGGCCCATCGTAGCGAAACTGACGGACGACATGCTTCAATTCGCCGAGACGCCCCGTGAGTTGCAGATTTTGGATGAAAACGGCCAACCCCTGCTCGCTGGCGACAACGACCGCCGCTTTTTCGAGGCCTCGTGGATGCACAAGTACCGAGGCAAATACTACTTCTCGTACTCAACCGGTGACACCCATTTCCTTTGCTACGCAACGGGCGACAATCCCTACGGCCCCTTCACTTACCAAGGTCGGATTTTGAACCCTGTGCTGGGCTGGACCTCCCACCATTCCATTTGCGAGTTTGAAGGCAAGTGGTACTTGTTCTACCATGATTCTGTGGTGTCAAAGGGCATCACACACCTGCGGAACATCAAAATGACAGAGATTTTTTACGATGAAAACGGGCGGATTTTAACGCTTGACCCTTATTTGTAGTCGGCAGTCCATCAGTCCACAGACCGACAGTCGGTGACTGCTACCTTTGCACTGATTGCGGACTGCCAGACTGAATACTAAAGACTCTTAACTGAATCCAAAATGCGCAGACGTGAGCTGCTACCACGGCACCGACTGCGGACTGTGGACTTAAAGACTGTGGACTATGAAAAAAAGGACACTTGGCCGCACAGGCTTCAATATCTCGGAAATCAGCCTTGGCACATGGCAGGTTGGGGGCAAATGGGGTGCTCCGTTCAGCCATGAGAATGCTGACAAAATCCTCAACGAGGCGGTTGACCTCGGCGTGAATTTCATTGACACTGCCGACGTGTATGGCAATCGAGAAAGCGAAAAAGCCGTAGGGCGGTTGGTGAAAAACCGCTCAGAGCGGATTTATGTTGCTACGAAATGTGGCAGGTTCATCTCGCCGCACGTCAACGAGGGATACACGCCGCAGGTGCTACGGGGCTACGTCGAAACCAGCCTTAAAAACATGGGGCTGGAGGCCATTGACCTCATCCAGTTGCACTGCCCACCGAACGAGGTGTACTACCGACCGGAGATTTTCGAAGAGTTTGACAAGCTCATTGCCGAAGGCAAAATCCAAAAACTCGGTGTGAGCGTGGAAAAGGTCGAGCAGGCGCTTAAAGCTATCGAGTACCCGAATGTGGACACGGTGCAAATTATCTTCAACATGTTCCGGCAACGCCCCGCTGGGCTTTTCTTCGAACAAGCAAAAAAGCGGAATATCGGCGTCATCGTGCGGGTGCCGCTGGCGAGTGGGCTGCTCAGTGGCAAATACGATGCGAGCACCGCCTTCCAGCCCGGCGACCATCGGCACGACAACCGCCACGGCGAGCATTTCGATAAAGGCGAGACCTTCTCTGGCGTGGACTATGAGACTGGTTTACAGGCAGTTAGCCGCTTAAAGGGAGTGTTCCCAAGCCTTTCATTGACGCAAGTTGCCCTGCGTTGGGTACTGATGTTCGATGCCGTGAGCACGGTCATCCCCGGTGCATCAAGACCGGAACAAGTAGCGGCAAACATTGCTGGAGACGAGCTACGGCCGTTGACGAAAGCCGAAATGAGTTCAGTTGAAGCAATTTACGATGAAATGATTAGCCCTTTGGTTCACCATTTATGGTAGTCCTACAGTCTTCAGTCCGCAGTCCACAGTCGGGGCTGCTACCACGGCACTGACTGCGGACTGAAGGGGACTACGGACTCAAAAAAATGTACCTACTCGGATACGATATCGGAAGTTCGACCATCAAGGCAGCGTTGCTTGATGCGAAGACCCACAAGGTCTTGGGGCTTACGCATTACCCAGACCAAGAGATGGACATGATTTCGAGGCAGCGGGGCTGGGCGGAGCAGCAGCCGGAGGTGTGGTGGCAGCACTTTTGCGCTGCAACGCACAGGCTGTTGGACACCACAGGCGTTGACCCCAAGCGCATAATGGGCATCGGTATCAGCTACCAGATGCACGGATTGGTATTGATAGACAAGGAAATGCAGGTGCTACGGCCATCCATTGTCTGGTGTGATAGTCGGGCGGTGGCCATTGGGCAGCAAGCTTTCGATGAGCTTGGGGAGGATTATTGCCTTCGGCAAATGCTCAACTCACCCGGCAACTTCACTGCCTCAAAGCTGAAGTGGGTCAAGGACAACGAACCGGACGTTTACGAAAAAGCCTATAAACTGCTCCTGCCCGGCGACTTCATCGCCATGAAACTGACGGGCGAGGCAACCACCACAATTGCTGGTTTGACAGAAGGTATTTTTTGGGATTTCAAGGAGAAAAAAGTCGCCAACCGCCTGCTCGAACACTACGGGCTTCGCAAAGACCTAATTGCAGAGGCCGTCCCGACCTTCTCCATTCAAGGCAAGTTGACCAAGGCTGCCGCAGCTCGCACAGGGCTGGCAGAGGGCACATCCATCAGTTATAGGGCTGGTGACCAGCCAAACAATGCATTGAGCCTCAACGTGTTGCGGCCCGGTGAAGTGGCTGCCACCAGTGGTACTTCGGGAGTGGTGTACGGTATCGTGGACAAACCAGTTTTTGACAAAAAATCAAGGGTAAACTCCTTTGCCCACGTTAATTACGAACAAAACCACGACCGCATCGGCGTATTGCTCTGCTTAAACGGGGCGGGCATCGAGTACAGTTGGGTAAAGCACCAGGTGGCCCGCAGTGACCACTCCTACGCCGACATGGAGCGCATGGCCAGCACCGTTCCAGTCGGCTCAGATGGGCTTTGCGTACTGCCGTTCGGCAATGGGGCGGAGCGGATGCTTGAAGACCGCAACGTAAACGCCCATTTTTTCAACCTCGATTTCAACCGCCACACGAGGGCGCATCTATACCGGTCATCGTTAGAGGGCATTGCTTTTTCATTCGTGATGGGCGTCAACATCTTGCAGGAGTTGGGGTTGAACGTGGACGTCATTCGGGTCGGCAACGACAATATGTTCCAGTCAAAGATTTTCGCAAAAACCATCTCAACGCTGCTCAACAGCAAAATCGAAGTAGTGGACACGACAGGGGCGGTGGGAGCAGCACGGGCTGCTGGGGTTGCAACCGGGCTTTACGCCAACCTTGAAGAAGCGCTGCAAGACGTGAAGCCGGGTGCGGTCTATGAGCCGGACCTGAATTACTCGCTTTGCCAACAAGCTTATAGCTACTGGATGTCAAGGGTGCGATTGGCGGTGGACGAAGGCACTGCCGTGGCAAGGCATGCAGCGCCCCAAAAGGATGCATTGAATCAATCAAAGGAACTAGCAGCAGCTCGCCTCCAACTGGATGCAGCGAATGAATTTTTGGCAGAAATAAAAACTGCCTTACAGCGGAACGACAGCGCCTCAATATCGAAGGTGTTGCAGAAAATAGACGCCAAGTTGAACAGCAGCAATCAACAATGGGATGGTTTTGAGGAACATTTTGACTTGCTCCACGATGATTTTATCAAGAAATTAAAGAAGCATTACCCTTCACTATCTATGCAGGAGATAAAGCTCTGCGCCTACCTTAAAATGAAACTCAGCACCAAGGAAATGGCGCAACAAATGAGACTCTCCATCCGGGGAATTGAGACAGGGCGCTACCGTCTTCGCAAGAAAATGGGGTTGAGCGATGGTGAGAACCTGGCGGAGCATTTGGAACGCATATAAAACTACTCTTTCAATTGACGTAAGAATGACGTATTTTAAAAAGCAATTGGCGAATCTTTGCAGTACGTCAACATTTCGTCAAGTGGGCACATACGTTTTCCTTTGTCCTGAAATGAAGTTCCGCCTAGCTGCTAAATGGTAAAATCAATTTTGCATAAAGCAAACGAAAAGCAACTAAATGGTATGAAAAAAGGCTGTGCATTACTTATCACCATATTAATTGGCTTTGGGCAATTCAATCTTCTAGGCCAGTCAGGAGGCTTCATCACCTTCCCCAATGGGGCGAGGCAGCCATTTGCCTTCACCTATTTCTTTAAACCATAGCATTTTTTAATCCCTGTTTCCTACGCCTATTTCATCACACCTAACTTATGTACCTACTTGGCTTTGATATAGGAAGTTCGTCCATCAAAGCGGCACTTGTTGACGCCACTTCTGGGGCAACTGCAGGCTTGGTACACTACCCCGACTCGGAAATGGCCATGACCGCAGTCCAACCGGGGTGGGCTGAGCAAGACCCGCAGTTGTGGTGGGAGTGCATTTGCGCAGCCACCAAAAAGCTTTTGCAAAAAACAGCTGTACAACCTACTGATATCCAAGGCATTGGCATCAGCTACCAAATGCACGGTCTGGTGGTGGTGGACAAAAACCAAGCACCACTCCGCCCTTCCATTATCTGGTGCGACAGCCGGGCAGTGGAAATCGGCAACCGGGCTTTCGATGAAATAGGGCATGAGCGCTGCCTTTCGCACCTGCTCAACTCGCCCGGCAACTTCACCGCCTCAAAACTCAAATGGGTACAGGCAAACGAGCCTGCACTTTACCAAAAAATTGACAAGTTCATGTTGCCCGGCGATTACATTGCCATGCGACTGACAGGGGAGGCCATGACCACGCCGAGCGGCCTTTCGGAAGGCACCTTATGGGATTTCAAGGAAAATGCCTTGGCCGACCTTGTGCTCGACCATTACGGGATTGACCGCAGCCTGGTACCACACATCGCCCCAACCTTTTCGCTACAAGGCGAACTGACACAGGCCGCCGCCGATGCCACGGGCCTCCAAAAAGGGATACCAGTGGCCTACCGGGCTGGCGACCAACCGAACAATGCCCTGAGCCTCAACGTGTTGCAGCCAGATGAAGTGGCTGCTACGGGCGGTACTTCGGGCGTTGTTTATGGCGTGGTGGATAAGCCAAATTACGACCCTCAAAGTCGGGTGAACAGTTTCCTCCATGTGAACCACGGGCTGTCGTCAACCCCAAGGGGGCGAGCCGTCAACCGTCAATCGTCAACCGATAGGATAGGCATCCTGCTATGTATCAACGGAGCTGGCAGCCAGTACAATTGGGTTCGTCAGCAGATAGCACAGAGTGGCTTGACTTATGGTGAAATGGAGCAAAAAGCCGCTTCGGTTCCAGTGGGTTCAGACGACCTGCGCATCATCCCCTTCGGAAATGGGGCAGAGCGGATGTTGGGCAACCAAAACACGGGGGCACAGATAAGCAACCTGAACTTCAACCGCCATACAAGCGCACACTTATACCGGGCGGCATTGGAGGGCATCGCTTTCTCGTTTGTGCATGGGGTGGGCATTTTGAAGGAAATGGGCATGGGCATTTCAGCCATGCGGGCTGGCAACGACAATTTGTTCCAGTCGTCCATTTTCAGTCAAACCATCTCCAACCTGCTCGGCTGTACCATTGAATTGGTGGAAACAACCGGGGCAGTGGGAGCTGCAAAGGCAGCGGGCGTGGCTACGGGGGCATTTTCGTCTGTTGACGAAGCCATGCAGCACACAGAAATCTTGATGAAATATACCCCTCAAAATTCCAATGGAATTTACACAGCTGCCTATGCCGATTGGGAAAAGGCGTTGGGCAAAATCATCCATTAAAATAAAACATGAGTAAAGTAAAAAGTAGCAAAATTGCTGTAACGACAGGCACCAAGGAATACTTCAAGGGAATTGGTAAAATAGCCTTCGAAGGGCTGGAATCCGACAATCCGCTCGCCTTCCGTTTCTATGATGAGAGCCGGGTAGTGCGTGGCAAAACGATGGCCGAGCATTTCAAGTTCGCCGTAGCATGGTGGCACACCCTATGCGGTACAGGCAGCGACCCTTTCGGCCCCGGCACCAAGGAGTTCCCTTGGAACAAGGCCAAAGACCCCATGCAGGCGGCCCGGGACAAGATGGACGCCGGCTTCGAGTTCATCACCAAGATGGGCATCCCCTACTATTGCTTCCACGACTACGACCTCGTTGCCGAAGGCAAAAATCTAAAGGAAAGCGGTGAGCGCCTCGACACCATAACTGACTACGCGAAGGAGAAGCAAAAGTCCAGCGGCGTGAAGCTGCTATGGGGCACGGCCAACCTGTTCAGCCACCCCCGCTACATGAACGGGGCGGCTACCAATCCCGATTTCCAGGTAGTGGCTTACGCAGGTGCGCAGGTGAAAAATGCGCTGGACGCCACCATCAAACTGGGCGGCGAGAACTACGTGTTCTGGGGTGGGCGTGAGGGCTACATGAGCCTGCTCAACACCGACATGAAGCGGGAACTCGACCACCTTGGCCGCTTCCTGAACATGGCCAAGGACTATGCCCGCAAGCAAGGGTTCAAGGGCACGTTTTTCATAGAGCCAAAGCCGATGGAGCCAAGCAAGCACCAGTATGATTTCGATGCTGCGACTTGCATTGGCTTCATCCGGGAGTACGGACTGGAAAAGGACTTCAAACTGAACCTGGAGTTCAACCACGCCACCCTTGCGCAGCACACCATGCAGCACGAGATGCAAGTGGCCGCCAGTGCAGGGATGCTTGGCAGCCTCGACGCCAACCGGGGCGACAACCAGAACGGCTGGGACACCGACCAGTTCCCCGTGGATGTGTACGAGCTGACCGAGGCCATGCTCGTCCTGCTGGAAAGCGGCGGCCTTAAAGGGGGCGGTATCAACTTCGACGCCAAGACCCGCCGCAACTCGACTGACCTCGCAGACATCTTCTATGCCCATATCGGGGGCATGGACGCCTTTGCGAGGGCACTGCTGGCGGCGGACGCAATCTTGGAAAAATCCGATTACCAAAAGCTACGGGCAGTGCGCTACGCCTCCTTCGACAAGGGCAAGGGGAAGGACTTTGCCAAGGGCAAGCTCTCCCTCAAAGACCTGGCAAAGCTGGCCGCCGAGTACGGGGAGCCGGAGCAACGGAGCGGGAAGCAGGAGCTTTTTGAGAATATCATCAACAGGTATGTCTGAAAACAGGAAGTCCTGATGGCCGCCAAATGGGCTTATTCATAATGACCGTTAGTTTTTCTGGCGTTCGGGTTAGCGCGGGACGACAATTTAGAAATCATTTTATTTGAAATAATATGGCAACTTTCGCAATCGATTGGGTTGCACGATTGCCCAAGACGACACCTAAAAGCTTTTTATTTTTTCACTTAACTAATTGTATTGCAATGGAACTTAAAAATCATTCTGAACAACTGAAGGCCCCACCATGACGGCATTTTGCACGATCACCGAGTACAATCTTTTTTATAACTAAACTTTCTTAATGCATGAAACAGATACATTCATCCAAAATCCAACGGCTAATGCTTAGGCTTAGGCCGGTGGGGATTACACTTTCGTTTCTGTTGCTGTTTTCAGCGGGGCTTTTCGCACAGGCGAAAACCGTGAAGGGTACAGTGACCGACGAGACGGGACAGGGCCTACCAGGGGTCAACATCCTTGTGCAAGGTACTGCCGATGGCACAATAACCGATGTGGACGGCACCTACGAGTTGAGGGCCGCCAAGGGTGCTACCCTTTTGTTTTCTTTTACAGGTTACACTGCGCAATCGGCTGTTGTTGGCGACAGCCCTACCATGGACGTCTCCTTGCAGCCTAATTCAGAGGTGCTCAGCGAGGTAGTCGTTACTGGCTACTCCTCACAGCGCAAGCGGGACATAACAGGGGCGGTATCGGTGGTCAACTCAGAAGAATTGAATCAAATAGCAGCTACCAGTTTCACGCAAAAGCTGGAGGGCAGGGCATCTGGTCTGACCATTTCCACATCCGGTGAGCCAGGAGAAGGCACTTCGGTACGTATTCGGGGCGTCAGCTCTTTTCAGAACAATGACCCACTTTACATCATTGACGGTGTGCCGGTACAGGATGCTTTCAATACGGGCTTCAACCCGAACGACATCGAGAGCATTCAAGTACTGAAAGACGCTTCTGCTGCATCCATTTATGGTGCTCGTGCAAACAACGGCGTAATCATTATAACTACCAAGAAAGGTAAGGCTGGCAAGGTTAGCGTCACTTATGATGCTTATATTGGCATGGCCAACCCAATCAACAGGCCTGATTATATGATTACCGACCCAAAGGATTTTTCAAACTACCTTTGGGACAAGCACGAAAACGCAGGTTTGGTGGTGGATGCTTCCAACCCATATTCAGGTGGCAGGGGTGTATTGCCGACCTATTCCTTTCCGTTTAGCGCTGGCACAACACCTTCCGAATCGGACTATGTGTTCCCTACTTCTTTGGTCATGAAAGCTAACCAGTCAGGTACCAATTGGTTCGATGAGGTATTCGATGCTGCTGCGCCAATGACGGAACACAACCTCGGGATTTCCGGCGGCAGTGATTTGGGCAGCTACTATATTTCGGCAGGGTACCTGAATCAGCAAGGCACCATGATTCACAACTATTTCAACCGCTACACCATTAGAGCGAACACGCAGTTCAATAAAGGCAGGTTCTCTTTTGGTGAAAATCTTACCCTCAGCCGTACAGATGGTATCGGCAACGACGGCGTAAGTGGCGGCAACCAAGACGAACAAGGCGTGATGACTTGGATTACGCTGATGAACCCCCTCACTCCTGTGAAAGACGTTGGAGGAGAATGGGGCGGTGACAAGGCCAATGGCATGAGCAACGGCACAAATCCCGTAGCCAGCCTTACCCGCAACAAGGATAACGTTCGCACCAGCTACCGTGTGCTGGGCAACGTCTTTGCAGAGGTCAACATCGTGGACGGCCTGAAAGCCCGCACAAGCCTTGGTACGGATTTCAACCAAGGCTTCCGGGGTGCATTTACCTTCCCGAACTATGAAAACCGAGAGCCTAGCGCTACCAATGGTTTCCGGGAAGACTGGAATACAGGTTTCAATTGGACGTGGACGAACACTTTGAACTTCAGCAAGACCTTTGCTGATGCCCACAATTTTGGCATTTTGGTTGGCTACGAAGCTATTAAGGGGAAGGGGCGTTTCATCAACGGTTCATTTGCTAACTACTTTACGCAGGACATCAACGCTTGGTACCTAAACGGTGGCTTGGCCAACCCGGGTACTCGCCAAATCAGCAGCGGTGGTGGCCCATATTCTTTGGCATCATCTTTTGCTAAATTGGACTACTCTTTCAGTGACAAGTACCTGGTAAGCCTCACGGTTCGTCGGGATGGTTCTTCCAATTTTGGGGAAGAGAAGTATGGTACTTTCCCAGCAGCCAGCCTTGGTTGGCGAGTGAGCAATGAATCGTTCATGCAAGGGCTTGACTGGTTGGATGACCTCAAGCTGCGCTTTGGCTGGGGTATCACTGGTAACCAAAGTGTACCCGGCGGCAACGCCTTCGACCGTTTTGGTGGTGGCACTTCTTCCACTTTCTATGACATAGCAGGTTCTAATAGCGGCCTTACCACTGGCTACTCGCTTGCAAGGCGCGGTAACAAGGACACTAAGTGGGAAGAAAACATTTCAACCAATTTTGGTGTGGACGTATCTTTGTTCGGTGGCAAATTGAACTTTGTAGCAGACGTTTACAAACGCACAGTTGATGGCCTTCTATTCAATCCAGATAACCCTGGCACCGCAGGTACTGCAAGTCCAGCCTACATCAATATTGCCAAGATGGACAACAACGGTATTGACCTCGGCTTGGACTACAAGAACAGGGTGAACAGCGATTTCGGTTACAGCATCGGCATTACTTGGGCTACTTACAAAACAGAAGTCGTCAAAATTGACGGAAGCACTGAGACTGTTTTCCCTACAGGTTTCGACTCAAGGATTGGCATAATTAACCATTTCGCCCTTGGCTTGCCAGTTTCCTCCTTCTACGGTTACACTGCTGATGGCCTCTTCCGCTCTCAACCAGAGGTGGACGCTCATGCAATGCAAGATGGCAAGGATATTGGCCGAATTCGGTTTAAAGACCTCAATAGCGACGGCGTCATCAACGACATGGACAAAGGTGCCATTGGCAACCCGCACCCAGACTGGTATGGTGGTCTTAACCTCGGGTTCAATTACAAGCAATTCGACTTGAACATCTTCTTGTTTGCCTCCGTTGGCAACGAGATTTTCCGCTACAATAAACTGTTCGACACTTTCGGCTTCTTCAATTCCAATGTTAGGAAGGACGTGCTTACCAACTCGTTCCACCCAACCAAGAATCCAGATGGTGACCTGCCGATGCTCAACGTGAACGATACCTACAGCTACCAACCGAGTAGCTTCTTTGTAGAAGATGCCTCTTACTTGCGCGCCAAGAACCTCCAGTTGGGCTATAATTTCAAGCCTGCTACCCTTGGCAAGTCTTTCAGCAGCCTTCGGGTTTATATCTCGGCACAGAACCTGTTCACATTGACTAAGTATGAGGGACTCGACCCTGCTCCGTCGAACTTTGGCGTACAAGGCTCTAATCCGAACGACCTGAATTCCAATATCAAAAGCGACCTTTGGACTGGCTTTGATTTTGGTAACTATCCTGCCAGCAAAATTTTCATGCTCGGCGTGAATGCAGGTTTTTGACCACTAGCTTTTTTAATCATTTCGGGTGTTTGAAAAACACATGTTATTTCATCATCCTTCTTAAAAATAAAAATTAACATGAAAAAGTATCTAAACTGGCTGTTTGCGGCCACTTTGGCGGGCGGTATTCTCTTTGCCTGCTCCGAAGACTTTTTGGATGCTCCAGCACAAGGGTCGCTCGACAACCTGACCCTTGCCAACCAAGCGGGTGTCGAGGCAGCCTTGATTTCTGCCTATTCCATGCTCGACGGCTGGAATGCAGATTGGGGCGTATTCAATCCACCTTGGGGTGGAGCTGGCAGCAACTGGGTTTGGGGTAGCGTCACTTCCGACGAAGCCTATAAAGGCTCAGAGCCAGGCGACCAAGGAGAAATCCAACAAGTAGAACTTTACCAATGGGCACCGGGCAACGTTTACTTCAACGTCAAGTTCCGTGCGCTTTACGAAGGCATCGCCCGTTCGAATGCCACACTGAAACTTGCAGCCGCTGTAACTGACCTGACCGAAGGTACCCGCATAGCTGGCGAAGCCCGTTTCCTACGTGCACACTATCATTTCGATGCTTGGAAGATGTGGAAAAACGTGCCTTACTACACTGAGGCTGACGAAGATTTCCGCAAGGCCAATAACGAGGACATTGTGCCCCGTATAGCAGAGGATTTCCAATTTGCCATTGATAATCTTCCAGAAACGCAAGGCGCAGTTGGTCGTGTGACCAAGGGGGCAGCCCAAGCCTATCTTGGGAAATTGTTGCTCTACACTGGCGATTACTCAAAAGCGAAGGAGCAGTTCGACAACGTTGTGAACAGTGGCAAATATGACCTTGCACCATGCTTTCATGACTTTTTCACTACTGATGCTGAAAACGGCTCTGAGATGATTTTCTCCATCCAAGCCTCTGTGAACGACGGTGATGGTGAAGGCTCCAACGGGAACTTTGCCGACCGCCTCAACCACCCGCACGGTGGCAGCCCATTTGGCTGCTGCGGCTTCCACCAACCTTCGCAAAACCTTGTGAATTCGCATAAAGTGGACGCCAACGGCCTACCTTTGATTGATTCTTTCAATGGTTCCGATGTCACTGCAACCGATGCCGTTGACCCTCGCCTCGACTGGACGGTTGGCCGTGACGGTGTGCCTTTCCTCGATTGGGGTACGCACAACGAGACCTGGATTCGTGCAAGGTCATGGGCTGGGCCTTTCAGCTCAAAGAAATTTATCCATGCCAACGGACAACAAAGTTCAGTGGGCTGGTCCAACGTTCAACTAAGCCCAGTAAACATCCCTGTCATCCGCTATGCCGACGTGCTGCTGATGCTGGCGGAATGCGAGGTAGAATTGAACAACTTGGAGCGGGCACGTGAATTGGTGAACATGATACGGGAGCGGGCAGGTGTCTGCGCACAAGGCGCTGATGGCAATGCAACAACTGACCTATCCGACCCCGGCATTACTTGGGCCACCTACAGCGTGGGAACTTACACCGCTGCTTGGACTGACAAGGATGCTGCTCGTGATGCAGTTCGCTTCGAGCGCAAAATCGAGCTGGCATTGGAAGGTCACCGCTTCTTTGACCTGCGCCGCTGGGGTATTGCAAAGGAGGTTATCAATAACGACTACCTACCAGTTGAAAAGACCAAGCGCACCTACTTGGAGGCTTCAGGCGGTTTCGAAGACAGGCATGTACTGTTCCCGCTGCCTTCTGTTCAGATTGAGCTGAGCAAGAAGGACGGACAGCCGCAACTCCAGCAGAATGCTGGATATTGAAAAAGACTTAAAGTCAATATTTAAAGAGAATAAATTGTACCGCAAGAGGCAGCCAAGTGCTGCCTCTTGTTTTGTTTTTTCTTTCGTAGTTTTCGGACTGGTTCCACCCATTTTTACAAAGGCATACTGAACAGACTTATGAAGAAAGCGCAGCTAATAAGGTTTTTCTTGCCCCTTCCAGCCCTCTTATTGTGGGGTTCCTGCAACAAGCAGCAACAGTCAGGCGGAAGTGTCGAACAGCTTTTTCACAAACTCCCAGCATCGGAAACAGGACTTGACTTCGTCAATGAGGTAAAGGATGGCGAAGATTTCAACGTGCTTACCTACCGCAATTTCTACAACGGAGGTGGCGTCGCCATTGGCGACGTCAACAACGACGGGCTGGCTGACATCTACTTCACCGCCAACCAGCAACCCAACAAACTCTACCTCAATAAAGGCAACTGGAAATTCGAAGACATCACTGAAAAAGCGGGCGTCGGTGGCACCAAATCTTGGAGCACTGGCGTGTCAATGGCCGACGTGAACGGCGACGGCTGGCTCGACATCTACGTCTGCAACTCCGGCGATATCGTTGGCGACAACAAGGAAAACGAGCTTTTCATCAACCAGTCCGGCAGTAATCAGTCCGGCAGTCCGAAGTCGGGGGAAGTGCTTATACCCACCTTTAAGGAACAAGCCAAAGCATATGGACTTGCAAACAAGGGCTTTTCTACCCACGCCTCCTTCTTCGATTACGACACCGATGGCGACCTTGATTGCTACATCCTTAATAATTCCTACAAAAACCCAGAGCGCATAGACCCCTTCAAAAGCACCCGCCTCCAAAAAGACTCGCTCGGTGGCGACAAACTCCTGCGCAACGACGGTGAACGATTCACAGATATAACTGATGCAGCAGGCATCTATTCCTCCGCCATCGGCTTCGGCCTTGGCGTCTCCATCAGCGACCTGAACGGCGACATGCTGCCCGATATTTATGTGAGCAATGACTTTTGGGAAAGGGACTATCTCTATCTTAACAGTCCACAGTCCACAGTCAGCAATCAGCAGTCGGGGGCTGCTACCACGGCATCGACTGCCGGACTGAAGACTGGCGGACTGAAGGCTTTCAAAGAAGAACTCACCACCCGCATCCCCCTCTGCTCCGTCGCCAGCATGGGTGCCGATATTGCCGACCTCAACAACGACGGGCATCCTGACATCTTTACAACCGACATGCTCGCAGCCGACAATTACCGCCTAAAAGCCATGACCGTCTTCGACCCCTACCACCTCGAAGACCTGAAATACCGGGCCGACTACCATTACCAAATCCTCCAGAATTGCCTCCAAATCAACGATGGCAACGCCAATTTCCAAGAAACAGCCCACCTCTCCGGCGTCGCCGCCACCGACTGGAGCTGGGGTGCCCTCGCTTTCGATTTTGACAACGACGGCTGGAAGGACATTTTCGTCGCCAATGCGCTCTATAAAGAAATCATGTACCTCGATTTTACCAATTTCATCAACGACAAAGACGAGGTGAAAAAGGTCGTCACTGAAAAAGGCAAGTTCGACTGGCGAGACTTCGCCGAGTTCCTCCCCTCTAATCCGCTGCCGAATTACGCCTTCGTTAACCAGTCTTCAGTACGTCAGTCCGTCAATCCGCAGTCCGGCACTGCTACCACTGAACCGACTGCCGGACTGAGGACTGATGGACTGATGACTCAAAAAAGCGGACTGCTGACTTTCAAGGACCAAGCCACCGCCCTCGGCCTCGGCGACCCCTCCTTCTCCAACGGCGCAGCCTACGGCGACCTCGACAACGACGGCGACCTCGACCTTGTGGTGAACAACGTGAACATGCCCTGCTTTGTCTATCGGAACGACGCCAGCAGCAAGCCCAATCACAACTATTTGAAAGTCAAATTGATAGGTGAAGGCAAAAACACGCTGGGCGTAGGCGCAAAAGTGAAGATCACGGCTGGCGGAACGGAACAGGTGCTCCAGCACTTCCCACAGCGGGGCTTCCAAAGCAGCATGGAACCCGGCCTGCTTTTCGGTTTGGGTGCTGCGCAACAGGTGGAAAAACTCGAAATCACCTGGCCCGATAAGCGCACCCAGGTATTGGAAAACCTGGCTGCCAATCAAACGCTGGTGTTGAAACAGTCCGGCAGTCCGCAGGCCGGCAGTCCGCAGTCCGGCAGTCCGCAGTCCGGCAGTCCGCAGTCCGGCAGTCCGCAGTCTGGCAGTCCACAGTCTGGCAGTTCACAGTCGGGGGCTGCAGGCATGGCACAGATTCCGGACTGGAGACTGAAGCCTGAAGCACTCAAAGAAAGCCGCCACACCGAAAACCGCTTCAACGACTTCGATCATGAGCGGCTGTTGCCGAGGATGCTCTCCACCGATAGCCCGAAAATCATCCGGGGCGACCTCAACGGCGACGGGCAGGAGGACTTTGTGCTAACGGGTGCTGCTGGCGACCCCGATAAGTTATTTTTCCAAAAAAACGGAACTTGGAATCACCAGCCTGATTTTCAATCCAAAGATGACATCGAGCGGGAAACCACCTGCGGCGCTATCTTCGACCTGGACGGCGACGGCGACAACGACCTGCTGCTTGGTACGGGCGGCAATGAGTTTCAGCGTGGTTTTGAATACTATTTGCTGCGGTTTTATGAAAACGACGGCAAGGGCAAACTTCAAGCAAATCACTCGATGGCCCCCCCGGCTGGCGGCATGCTCTCCTGCATCGTCACTGGCGATATTGATGGTGACAAAGACCTTGACCTCTTCATCGGTGGGCGAGCCGTGCCGGGCAATTACGGACTGATGCCCCGTAGTTTTTTGCTCCGCAATGACGGCGGGGGTCGCTGGACGGACGTGACCGAAAAAGAACTCGGCAACTGCGGAATGGTCACCGACGCTGCATTCGCCGACACGGACAAGGACGGCGACCAAGACTTGCTTGTGGTGGGTGATTGGATACCCGTCATGCACTTCCAGAACGAGGGCGGACGCATGGTTTTCTCCAAAAAGCAAACCCAAAAACCCTTCTCCGGCTGGTGGACCTGCATCGAAGCCGCCGACCTCGATGGCGACGGCGACCTCGATTTCGTGCTGGGCAACTGGGGCTTGAACACCAAGTTCAAGGCCACTGATGAGCGCCCGCTCACGATGTACGTCAAGGATTTTGACCAAAACAAAAAGACCGAGTTCGTGCTGAACTGGTACCCGCCGCTCGACGACAAACCCTGGCCCTTTGCTGGGCGGCTCGATATGACTGGGCAAGTGCCCTCATTGAAAAAGAAGGCGCTCAAATTCGAGGACTACGCCAAGCTGACTTACGAAACCATGTTCACCGAAGCGGAAAGAAAAGGCGCAGTGGCGCACAAAGCCAACTGGCTGCAAACCTCCGTGCTTTGGAACGATGGCAAGGAGTTCAGGCTCGAAGCGCTGCCGATGGAAGCGCAGGTCTCCCCAGTGTTCGGCATCGCCGTGGACGATTTCAATGCCGACAGGAAAATGGACATCTGGCTCGGCGGCAATTTTTATGGCTTAAAACCAGAAGTGGGGCGGCACGACTCCAGCCGAGGGGTCTTACTGGCTGGTGATGGCAACCCTAAAGGGGTAAGTTTTTCTTTCATAAAAAACTCGGAGTCGGGCATTTATATCAATGGCGAGGTGAGGGATGCGGCAGTGTTTGAGACAAAAAGCGGCAAGTTGCTTTTGGTGGCGAGGAATGATGCGGAGGCGGTGTTTTACGTAAAAACTGGACAGATCCAATGAACAAACAGCTACTATATTTTTCACTGTTTACCCTTTTTTTGGGCGCTTGCACAAAAAAGGAAAAACCCCTTTTCCAGTCGCTCCCTGCTTCCGAAACGGGCATCCATTTCTCCAACCGCATCACTGAGGACGACACGTTCAATATCCTCAACTACGAGTACGTCTATAACGGCGGCGGCGTGGGCATCGGCGATTTCAACAATGACGGCTTACAGGATGTGTTTTTCACGGGCAATCAGGTGGGCAACAAATTATACCTAAACAAAGGCTCCAAAGGAGCAAGCGATTTCAAGTTTGAGGATGTGACTGAACAGGCTGGCGTCGCCGCCAAAAACCGCTGGAATTCTGGTGTCGCTGTCGTGGACATCAACAACGATGGTTGGCTCGACCTCTACGTCTGCGCCACCACCTACCAGCCGGGCAGTCGCCGGGCGAATTCGCTTTTTATCAATAATGGCGGGCAGAGTCCGCAGTCTGACAGTCGGCAGTCTGGCAGTCCAACGGCAAACTCGACTGACGGACTGAAGACTAAAGGACTGACTACTGCCACCTTCACCGAGATGGCCGCCGAATACGGCATCGCCGACACCTCCCATACCATGAACGCCGCTTTTTTCGATTACGACAACGACGGCGACCTCGACCTTTACCTGCTCGTCAACCAGATGGACGAGAAAAAAGTACCGAATGTTTACCGCCCAAAAATCACGGACGGCACTTCCAAGCGAACTGATAAATTGTTCCGAAACGACTACGACGAAACGCTCAAACACCCAGTATTTACCGATGTTTCCAAAGAAGCAGGCATCCTCATCGAAGGCTTCGGCTTGGGCGTCAATATCTGTGACATCAACCAAGACGGCTGGAAGGACGTGTACGTGACGAACGATTATTTGACCAATGATTTGCTGTGGGTGAACAGTCCGAAGTCCTCAGTCCGGCAGTCCGACAGTCCGCAGTCAGGGGCTGCTACCACGGCGCCGACTGCCGGACTGAGGACTGCCGGACTGAGGACTGACGGACTGAGGACTGACGGACTGAGGACTGACGGACTGAGGACTGACGGACTGAGGACTTTTGTTGATAAAGCTCCCCAATACCTCAAGCACACCAGCCACAGCGCCATGGGCAACGACGTGGTGGACCTCAACAATGACGCCCTGCCCGACATCGTAGCCGTTGACATGCTGCCGGAAGACAACCTCCGCCGCAAGACCATGCTCATGCCCAATAACTACAATTCCTACCTGAACAACGACAAATTCGGCTACCAGTACCAATACGTCCGCAACACCCTGCAACTCCACCAAGGGTTCAAGCCGGGTAGCCCTGACCCACTGTTTAGCGAAGTTGCTATGTTCTCCGGCATCTCCTCTACCGACTGGAGTTGGACGCCCCTCGTCGCCGATTTCGACTGCGATGGTTACCGGGACATCATCATCACCAACGGCTTCCCAAAGGATGTGACCGACCGTGATTTCATTGATTTCAATTCGGAAAAAGGCAGGTTTTTGACCAAGCAGCAGTTGATGGAGAAAATCCCTTCGGTTAAAATAAAAAACTATGCTTTTCGGAATGAGTCAGCAGTATATCAGTCCGGCAGTCCGCAGTCCACAGTCCACAGTCCGCAGTCCACAGTCCACAGTCCGAAGACCGAAGTCCACAGTCCGCAGTCCACAGTCCACAGTCCGCAGTCGGGGGCGCAGACTGGCGGACTGAAGACTGAAGGACTGCGGACTCAACAAAACCCGCCAACTTTCGAGAACATGGGCGCCAAATGGGGCATCACCCAATCCTCCTTTTCCAACGGTGCCGCCTATGCCGATTTCGACAATGACGGCGACCTCGATTATGTGGTGAACAATATAAACGACAGCGCTTTTGTGTTCAAAAACACGCTCATCGAGACAAGGAAAGACAGTGCTAACTGGTTGAAAATCAAATTGAAAGGCCCTGAAAAAAACCTGAACGGCCTCGGCGCTACCGTGCAGGTATATTATGGCGGTGAAACGCAGTTTTGGGACAATACCCCGCACCGTGGCTACCTCTCCTCTGTGGAAACTGGGGCGCATTTTGGTTTTGGAAAAACGAAGCAACTCGACAGCGTGGTGGTTATTTGGCAAGCGGCCTACCCCACCCCGGCGTTAAGGCAGGTTTTGAAAAATACCGCTACCAACCAAGTACTAACGGTTAATTACAAGGACGGCAGCCCTTTCATCCCTCATCCCTCATCCCCCATCCCTATTTTCGCCTCCCACGACCTCAACTACATCCATGCCGAAAGCGATTACATTGACTTCAACGTCCAGCGCCTCCTGCCGCACAAGCTCTCCCAGTTCGGCCCAGCCATTGCCATTGCCGATGTGAATGGCGATGGCTTGGACGATTTCTATGTAAGCGGTTCGCATTTCAACAAGGGCAAATTTTTTATACAAAAGTCTGATGGTCAATTTGTTGCGCAAGACTTGCTGCCGGGTGAAGATGGCAACGCCAAGCGGGGCGAAGAACTAGGCACCCTATTTTTCGATGCGGACGGCGATGGCGACCAAGACCTTTACCTTGCCACAGGCGGCTACGAATTCGACCTCAGCGACAGCTGCTACCAGGACAAACTCTACCTAAACGAAGGCGGTCGTTTCACACTGGCCAAGGATGCCCTGCCCCCCATCTTAAGCAGCGGCTCTTGTGTCAAAGCCGCCGATTTCGACCGGGACGGCGACCTCGACCTCTTCGTCGGGGGACGGGTGCTGCCCTTTCAGTACCCACTGCCTGTTAGCAGTTATTTATTAAAAAATGATGGGAAAGGCCATTTTACGGTAGCAAACAAAGACGCCGCCCCCGCCCTCGAAAACATTGGCCTCGTCTGCGATGCCCTCTGGACCGACTACGACAACGATGGCTGGCAAGACCTCCTCCTCGCAGGGGAATGGATGCCGCTTTTATTCCTACACAATGACAAGGGAAATCTCACGCTCCCATCCTCTCATCCTCTCACCGATAAAATCGGCATGTGGAACAGCCTCGCCGCTGCCGACTTCGACCTCGATGGCGACATGGACTATGTGGTGGGCAACCTTGGCACGAACACCCTTTTCAAAGCTGACGAAGACCACCCCATCGGCATCTATGCTGCCGACTTCGATGCCAACAAAACCGAACTGACCAACCCCGCCGCCGATGCAAACGTGAAGGGCAACCTCGGCATGGATGCCATACCGTCCGCCTGGTTTCCAGATGAGAAGGGCAAACTGACCGAATTTCCCTTCTTCGGCAGGGCGGATATGGACAAACAGCTCATCCGAACGAAAAAGCTCTACCTCCACCACCACGATTTTGGCAAGGCAACAATGGCGGATTTGATGGGGCATTTTCCAGCCGCCAAGCCGCTTGTTTTAAAAGCTAATTATTTGAAAACCAGCTACATAGAAAACCTTGGGGACGGCAATTTTGCGCTGCGGGAAATGCCGCCTGCCGCCCAGCTTGCCCCGGTTTTCGGCATGGTTACCGGTGATTTCAACGGCGATAACTTGCCCGACCTGTTGCTCACGGGCAACGATTTTGGCACAGAAACGGGCATGGGCCGCTCTGATGCCTTGAATGGCCTGCTCCTGCTCGGCGATGGCAAGGGAAATTTCACGCCGACGGCCATGCAGCAAAGCGGCATTTGCATAACCGGCGACGGCAAAAGCCTCGTCCGAATGCAAGGCAAGGATGGCAGTTCACTCATTGCCGCAGGTCAAAACAAAGGACCATTGCAGGTTTTTAAAAACGGCAAATTGAGCGACAAATCACTGCCCTTGCAGCCTGCCGATTGCGCAGCAATTATCACCTTGTCCGATGGGCGGAAATACCGGGAAGAATTGTCGTATGGCCATAGTTTTCTTTCTCAATCTGCCCGGCGGCTATGGCTGCCTGTGGGGGCGGTTTCTTTTGAAATCTTTGATTATCAAGGGAATAAACGGAGCGACCGGGTTCAATAAATTCAAAATCAATCAATTGCATGAAATCACTCTACCTGACTTTTTATTGCATCATTTTCCTTCAATCGCTACAAGCCCAGTGGATTGAACTGCCCAGTTTTACCACCAAACCACTTACCTCGGTGGACTTCAAGGACGAGAGCATGGGCTTGGTCTGCGGTCACAACCAAATCTGGCGTACCACCAACGGCGGCGACGACTGGACTTCGGTTTACACTGGAAACGAGGCAATCAGCCTCGAAGAAGTGCGCTGGGCCAGCGACCAAGTAGCCGTGGCCGTGGGGCTTGCCCAAGACGGAAGCAAGGGCCTGATACTCCGCTCCACTGACAGTGGGCAGTCGTGGTCACAGGTAAACAACACTATCTCATCCATTTTCACTGACATTTTTTTCGTGAGCGAAAACGTGGGCTACCTCTGCGGTGGCAATACCCGCATTTTGAAAACAACCAATAGCGGCCAAAGCTGGACTTCGCAGTTCAACGACAACAATTCCGACCTGTTTTCCATCCATTTTATCAGTGAAAATGAAGGTTATGCAGCGGGTGGCGTGGGTGGTACTGGACGGCTGCTACATACTAACAATGGTGGAGCAACTTGGGTGGATGTGAATTTGCCTGCCCCTTTTCTCCTTCAGTCCGTGTTTTTTGCTTCGCAAAACGTGGGCTATGTGGCGGGCGTGGGTGGTGAAATGCGAAAGACCGTGAACGGTGGCACTGACTGGGAAGACCTCAGCACCGCCAACTCGACCAATATCCTCGACCTCTATTTTTTCGACCATACGTTTGGGTTTCTTGTGGGCGGCACATTGACTGTTACTTCCCTTCAAAAGACCGTTAATGGCGGCGGTTTTTGGGGGAATGATGCCCCCAATGCCGGAGCGGGCCTGTTCAGCATTGACTTCGTTGGCACAACCGGCTACGCCGCCGGCGTGAACGGCACAGTATTAAAAACAGTGGTGACAGTGAGCACGGAGGAGGTAGAAGATGCAGTGGCGGCAAGGGTTTTTCCCAATCCTTGCTCCGATGTTTTGACCGTGGAATTGCCGGAGGCAAAACTGGTGAGGATGGAACTGCTGGACGTGAATGGGAGGCTCTTGCGGAGCAACAAAATGGATTCAACTGCTACGACCACGACCTTGGATATTTCAAGCCTACAACCGGGTTTTTATTTTTTGAAAATCTCCACGAATGAAGGGATAGCTGTGAGGAAACTGACCGTTGCCCGATAATTTATTTGTGAAATCACCTAATTGATGTCAAGAATAATTTTTGTTTTATTGCTCTTTGCCTTCGGCAAAACTGCATTCTCGCAACAAGATGTGCTGATGCTGGGAGCAACCAATGGGAAACCAGAGGAGATGCTCGTGCTAAGTGGCCGGGTGCTCAATTCGGTCAGCAGCGAACCCATACCAGGGGCAGTATTGCAGCTGCAACCCATCGGCTTAAACGAAGTGACCGCCACGGATGGAAATTTCAAATTTTCTATTCCCCCAGGATTTTATACCCTGATTATCAGCAACTTAGGATACGAGGAACGCAGTGTCAAAATTCAAATCCTCGGCGATGCCAGCCACGACTTCATGCTGTCAGAAGGTGCTATTGAATTGGAGCAAATCACCGTCACCGAAACCCGCAGCAATGACAACGTGCGTGAGGTTTTGGCAGGCGTGGAGCAGTTGAGCATCGAACGGATGGAGCGGCAGGCGAAGTTCTTGGGGGAAACAGATGTGCTGCGCAGCCTCCAGTCTGTGAGCGGGGTCACGAGCGTGGGCGAGGGCGCCTCTGGCTTCAACGTGCGGGGCGGCAACACCGATGAGAACCTGATTTTGATGGACGGCAACTTGGTGTTCAACCCCGTGCATGCGCTCGGTTTTTTCTCGCTTTTTCATCCCGATATGGTTCAGGGCGTCACGCTCTACAAGGGCGGGGTACCAGCCAAATACGGCGGGCGGCTCTCTTCTGTGCTCGATGTGCGGCTGCGGGAAGGCAACGACCAGCGGCTATCGGCAAAGGGGGGCGTGGGCATCGCCACTTCCCGCCTCGTGCTGGAGGGGCCGATTGTGAAGAACAAGGCATCGTTCATCGTGGGGGCAAGGGCCAGCTACGTGGACTGGATGCTGAAGCGCACCAACAACGTTGACCTACAGAAAAGCCAAGCCTTCTTCTACGACCTGACAGCCAAAGTGGACGCCCGTTTGACGAAGACGACCCAGTTCGGCTTAACGGCCTTCAATACGCATGACGATTTCCAGTTTGCCGACGAGGTGAAGTTCGAGTACGCCACATCGAGCGCCAATGCCTATATCAAACAGTTGATCGGTAAAAAAATCAACTTGACGGCGCAGGTGAACGCCGGGGAATACCAGAGCGATTTATTCGATGTGAACGGCAACGACCAGTCGCAGTTCACCAATCGAATCGGGTTTTTGCGGGGCAATTTTGGGGGTGTTGCGCAGCTCACAAAAGGCTACAACATGGATGCAGGCGTGGAACAAACCCGCTACCGGGTGTCGCCGGGCAAGTTAGCACCGTTGTCTGATTCCAACGTGAAGCCCGACCAGTTGTCCGACCAGGATGGCTTCGAGACCAGTTTTTACCTAAACAACCAAGTGGCTTTTGGTAAAAAAATCGAGGTGATGCTCGGTGGGCGCTACACCATTTTCAAGAACCGGGGCCCGGGACAGGTCTATCTCTATGAGCCGGGGGTGCCGAAGCGGGAGCAGACCATCATTGACTCGGTTTCGTTTTCCGAAGGCGAGGAAATCGCCAACTACACAGGCTTCGAGCCTCGCTTCTCAATCCGCATCAGCACGGGTGAAAACAGTTCCATCAAGGGGGGCTACAACCGCTCGTACCAGTATTTCAGTCAAGTTTCCAACACGGCTTCGGCCACGCCGATTGACATCTGGCAGTTATCAAACTACCATGTCAAGCCGCAGTGGGCGGACAATTTCTCGTTAGGCTACCACCATAATTTCAACGAGAACATTGACCAGACCTACCTGACGGTTTTTTACCGCAACATCGAAAACCTGATAGACTACAGGGATTTTGCACGGCTGCTGCTCAACCGCCACCTCGAAACGGAGCTGGTGACAGGCAAAGGCAAGGCATACGGCGTGGAGTTTTACCTGAAAAAAAGCCTACGACAACACCAGTTCGAGCTGAACTACACCTATTCCCGAACCCTGCGCCAAGTATTGCGAAGCGAGGTGCAGGCGCCCATCAACCGTGGTGACTGGTACCCATCCAACTTCGACAAACCCCATAGTTTTAACCTCAATTATTTCTGGCAAATCAAGCCGAAAAGCAGCCTATCTGCCAATTTCACCTACAGCACTGGCAGGCCTACAACAGCGCCGGTTAGTTCATTTAGCAGTGGAAATGTACTTACGGCACCCGTTTACTCGGAGCGCAACCAATTCCGAATCCCCGACTACCACCGCCTCGATGTGGCCTATTCCATCGGCCCGTGGGGCAAAAAGGAGCGTTGGCGCAACAGCCTGACCTTCTCGATTTACAACCTGTATTTTAGGAAAAATGCTTTCTCCGTTTTCTTCCGCCAGAACCCGTTCCAAAGCGTGACCGCCTACCGTGTGGCCGTGCTTGGCTCGATGTTCCCGGCGGTGACGTATGATTTCGAGTTTTAGTCTTCAGTCCGGCAGTCCGCAGTCCGGCAGTTCGCAGTCTTCAGTCCGGCAGTCCGGCAGTCGGGGGCTGCTACCACGGCACTGACTGTGGACTGCCGGACTGCCGGACTGCCGGACTTTCGGACTGCGGACTGCCGGACTGCGGACTGCCGGACTACCGGACTACCCTTTGGACTAAAAAATGCTTTTATGAAAAAAACAATACCAGCCACCCTTCTACTGCTTTCGCTGCTGTTCGCCCGGTGTATCAGCGAGATAAACCTTGACATAGACAGCAACCGCACTTGGGTCAATGTGGATGGCCTCGTGACCGATAGCCTGCAAGTGCAGACCATCAAAATCAAGCGGAGTGCCGTGATTGGCGTGGGCAACGACAATATCCTGCCGCCCGTGGAGGGTTGCGCCGTGAAGGTGCTCGACGATGCGGGGCAAAGCTTTGATTTCACGGAAACGGAACCAGGTGTTTACACCCGTGAAATGCAAGGCCTGCCCGGTAGAGCCTACCAAGTGGAGGTTAAAATGCCTGATGGTAAAACCATTTTGAGCCGACCTTCGGTGCTGGTAGAGGCACCTCCCCTACTCCCTATCACTGCCGAAATTACCGAGAAAACCATCATCGGTGCTAACGGGCGAGCCACTACTACCAACCAGTTGTCATTAGGCATGAACACAGAACTTGGCGCTGTTTCGCAACGTCCCTACCTGCGCTGGCGGGCAACAGGCGAGTACGAATTTAAAGAGAACTTCCCAATGGCGCTCAGTACGAAGACCTGCTACATCAAGAACAACCTTGACTTCAACAATATCAAGATTTTCGACCCCAACGAATTGGAAGGCACTACCCTAACGAACGAGCCTTTCCTCAATACAGCCTTCGATTATCGCTTTGCCGACCAGTATTGTTTTCACCTGTTCCAATACGCTATAAGTGAAGAGGAGTACCGGTATTGGGAGCAAATGCGGGACATCGTGACCATTGATGGAAGCCTCTTCGACCCTCCGCCGGGCACGGTGCAGGGCAACCTTTACGACTCCAACGACCCCGACGAACTAATTCTTGGCTATTTCTCCGTGTCGGGCGTGGCGTATCGGCGGGAGTTTGTCAACAGCAATTCGTTGGGTTTTTTCGTAGAGCCTCGGTGCAGTTCGCTCAGTTTCCGGCCCCAGTACCCCGATTGCCGGGCCTGCCAAACCATCCTTTTTAGCAGCCTCGACAAGCCAGTGTATTGGCCGTAGTTTCAGTCCGCAGTCTTTCAGTCCGCAGTCCGGCAGTCCGGCAGTCTTCAGTCCGGCAGTCCGGCAGTCCACAGTCCGGCAGTCCACAGTCGGGGGCTGCTACTACGGCACTGACTGCGGGCTGCCGGGCTGCCGGACTGCCGGGCTGCCGGACTGCCGGACTGCCGGACTGAAGACTGCCGGACTGCCGGACTGCCGGACTGTGGACAAAATATTTCTACATGAAAAAAAGCTACCTACTACTAATGCTACTGCCATTGCTGGGTTGTAAGCCAAAACAAAAGCTCGACAACTGGATTGCCACCTTGCCCAGCCACGGCACCAACTCGTCGCCACGACTGGCCGATTTGACGGGCGATGGCATCCTGGACGTGGTCATTGGGGCAGGCAAAAACGAGTGGCAGCAGAGCGATACGGCTGTCGTAGCGTTGGATGGAACGAATGGCAAACTGCTTTGGTCGGTGGCTGCTCCTAACCAAGTGACGGGCACGGCCAGCTTTCTCGATGTGACGAAAGATGGTGTCCCCGATGTTTTTATCGGAGGTCGAAGTGCCTTTATGGTTGGCATCAATGGCAGAACAGGTCAATTACTTTGGCAATACCAACTGCCAAAGGACACGATAGGCGCTATCCGCTTTGCAACGCACAACTTCTTCAACGCACAGGCCGTGCCCGACCAATCGGGCGATGGGATTCAGGATTTGCTCGTAGCCAATGGCGGCAACCCACAATCCTACCCCAATACCGCCGATGGACGTGAGCCGGGCGTGCTCATGGTATTGGAAAGCACAACGGGAAAAGTGCTGGCCATCGCTGCCGTAGCTGACGGCAAGGAAACCTATATGTCGCCTTTGATTTATGATTTTGGCAAAAATGGAAACCTCGAAGTGATTTTCGGAACAGGTGGCGAGACCATCGGTGGCGGCCTCTATCGTGCGGCATTCGCCGATTTGATGAAAAATGACTTGAGCAAAGCCAAGGCGCTCATGCAAACCACTGGTCACGGGTTCGTCGCCCCGCCCGTATTGGCGGATATTACCCAAGATGGCACCCCTGATATTGTGACCAATAACCAAGGCGGCATCCTGATGGCTTTTGATGGCAAAACGGATAAGCTGATTTGGCAATTGAAGGTGGACAGCACTGAGTCGAGCAGTAGTTTGGCAGTCGGGTATTTCAACAATGACGAAGTGCCTGATTTTTTTGGGCAGTATTCCGTTGGCGTTTGGCCAGACAACAGCGGCTCCCGCCAATTGGCTGTTGACGGGCGCAATGGCAGTATATTGAAGGAGTACCGACTTGGATGCACTGGGTTTTTCTCACCTGTAGCATTGGACATTGACGGCAACGGCATGGACGAAATCCTGATGAGCGTCAACAACTACAACTGCACGGGCATTCATGTGGTGGACTGCCAGCATTACCTCGCCTTGTTTGATTTTAAAAAAGGTGTGCGGCAGTTCAGCGAACAAAAAAAAGTGAAAAACCTCTCCACCACCCCGTGGGTCGGTGATATGGACGGCGACGGGCTACTCGACGTCGTCTATTGCGTGCAAGCCAATACATCGAAAATCATCGAGTTTTATGGGATGGGGTTAGTAAGACAGGAGTCAAGGCAAAAATTGAAAAAGAGGCCGCATTGGGGTGCTTATATGGGCAATTTGGGAGACGGGATTTTTCAACGTTGACTTTGATTGCTCAGCAATTTGTGCCAAAAAATTTACACGGCATCTATGTCCTTTTGCCCACCATTTGCATCTATCCATAAAAAATCCAATCCATGAAACAGTCCATTTTTTGCTTCGTAACAGTTTTCGCCCTGCTTTTTGCCGCAGCCTGTCAAAACGCTGAAAAAACAGCACCTGCGGACTTAGATTCTCCACAAGCTTATTTCCCTGAAGAAACTACGGTTTCTGCCAATCAGGCTGCCCCTTCTGACGAAGCTGATTTTCAGTCCAAAGCCGCTGATATCGAAACAGAAGAAGAACCACCCGCCCCGCCCCAACAGCCCAACGGCGGCGGTGGCCAGCCAAAGCCCCCAATCAAAAACCCGAAATCAGAAGTACCGAATCCGCCCATTGCAAGGCAAATCATCAAGACCGCCGAGTACCGCATTCAAGTGGAAAACGTGGACAAGAGCAGCCGCCATGCCAATGAACTGGCAACGAAACATGGCGGCTTTGTTTCTGCCAGCGAACTGAGCAACACCAGCTACGAAACCTCCAACCGCATCACCATCCGGGTGCCAGCCGCCAATTTCGACGTCCTGCTCAACGACCTTGGCACCGATGCACTGCATACTGTCTTCAAGCGCATCAGTTCGCAGGACGTGACGGAGGAATACGTGGACATCACGACTCGCCTTAAAACCAAAAAAGAAGTGCGTGACCGCTACGTGGAAATCCTGCGCACGAGGGCCAAGTCTGTAAAGGACGTTTTGGATGCCGAAGAACAAATCCGCATCATCCAAGAAGAAATAGAAGCCAAGGAAGGCCGCCTGCGCTACCTGAAAGACCAGGTGGGCATGAGCACCATCAACCTTGAGCTTTTCCAGACCATCGAATATCGCCCCGAACCAAATGCTTTCCACGAGTCTTTTTGGTCGAAAATGGTCGGCGGCTTGAAGAATGGTTGGGAACTGCTGCAAGGCATCGTCATTTTCTTCGTAAACATTTGGCCGTTGCTCATCATTGGCGGGCTGCTGTGGTGGAAGCGCCGTTGGGTTTGGTCAAAAATCAGGCGGAAACAGGTGTAATTGCCATTTTTTGCCACTTATATTTGCCTGAAAAGGAATGAGGAATGAGGGATAAAGAATGGCATCCGCCAAATCATCCCTCATCCTTCATCCCTTATCCTTTGCTTATGCCACTCATTATACCCGTCCGGGGCTTTACGCCACAATTCGGAAAAGACTGCTACTTGGCTGAAAATGCCACCATCATTGGCGATGTGATCATGGGTGACCAATGCAGCGTTTGGTTCACCGCCGTTGTACGTGGGGACGTTAACTTCATCCGCATGGGCAACAAAGTGAACGTGCAGGACGGCGCCATCATCCATGGCACTTACCAGAAGTGCGGCACCACCATTGGCAACAATGTGAGCATTGGCCACCGGGGCATTGTACATGGCTGCACCATCCACGACAATGTGTTGGTGGGAATGGGCGCCATCGTGATGGACAATGCAGTGGTTGGTGAAAACTGCCTGATAGCAGCCGGGGCCGTGGTGCTGGAAAACTCAGTACTGGAGCCCGGCCATATCTATGCTGGCGTGCCCGCCAAAAAAGTAAAGGCTATCCCTTCGGAAATCTTCAAGGGCACAGTCGAGCGCATTGCCAACAACTATTTGATGTACGCGGGGTGGTTCAAAGCCCCATGAGTTGATTCTGCCCGTTCCCGCACCAAGTCCAACGCCAACTCCAATTGCTGTTCATGGTCGAGGTCGGTGTTGTCTATCACCACGGCATCGTCGGCTTTGCGCAAAGGGCTGTCCGCACGGGTGGAGTCAATATGGTCACGTTCAGAGAGGTTTCGCTTGACGCTTTCAAAATCAACATGTTGCCCTTTTGCTGTGAGTTCGTCGTAGCGGCGATGGGCACGCACATCCACGTCGGCGGTAAGGAAGATTTTCAGTTCGGCTTGGGGAAAAACGACGGTTCCAATGTCACGCCCATCCATCACCACGCCTTTTTGCTCGCCCATGAGTTGTTGCTGGTGTACCATTTCCCGCCTCACTTCCGAGATGACTGAAACTGGGCTGACCAAATCCGCTACATGCATTTTGCGGATTTCTTCCGAAACATCCAGCCCGTTCAGGTGGATACGGTTGCCGTTGTCATCTGCCACAAAATGCAGGTGGATATGCTTCAATGCTTCCAACACGGCAGCCTTGTCGTTTATATCCACTTGGTTTTCAATGAAATACAGCGTGACGGCCCGATACATGTCGCCCGAGCTGATATAGGCATAGCCGAGGGCGTTCCCCATTGCCTTGGCGAGGGTGCTTTTCCCACAGGATGAATGCCCGTCTATGGCGATGATGATTTTGTTCAAGTGGTTGTGGTTGGTGATTGGTGACTCGTGATTCGTGATTCGTGATTGGGGGCAAAAATCCATCTTTTACCTAAAAGAAAAAGCCTTGGGCAAGAAACCCAAGGCTTTTTCTTTTGAATTTATTTTCAACAGTTGTTCAAATTCCGGCATTGACTGCCAACTGCCAACTGTCTAACTGCTAACTTAGAACGGACAGCTCTTGCACTCGTCCACCTTCACGTTCGGGTTTTGTGCGGAGAGCAGTTGCCCTTTTTTGTCCACACAATCCGTGCAACCGACCACTTTGAACTCAGTGCGGCGGTTCATCTGGTGCTCCCGCTCGGTACAGGGAACGTTGTTCACGCACTCGTTCACGCCAACCGTTTCACCATAGCCACGGGCCACGAGGCGGCTGCGGTTGATGCCCTTGTCGGACAACCAACGAACCACAGACTCGGCACGACGTTGGGAAAGGCGCTGGTTATAGTGACCCGAACCACGGGCATCCGTATGCGAACCGATTTCGATGATGTATTGCGGATTCTCCACCATCAGCTTGTGCAGTTTATCGAGTTCAGGCATAGCGTCATCACGGATACTGGCTTGGTCGAAGTCGTAGTAGATGTGGAGGAGGTAAGTAAAGGCACCGTCCTCACCTGGATCAACTGGCCCTTTAATCCAGCCTTTGTCAGGACTCTTTTTTACGACCCCTTTTTCAAAGACAGAACCATCGGGATATTTGCCTTGTGCTGGCAAACGAGTATCCTTATCTATATAGGTGTCCGTTACAGGGTCGTAAAAGGCGTATTCCGTGTCTTTGAAATTGCCAGGATAGGTAATGATTCCAGGTTTATCACCTCCTTGACCATCTGGGTTCTCAACTTCTTTCTTTTTCTTTTTATCAATAACCACCACAGGAGGCTCTGGCTTCTTGGTATTATCAGTCAAAGTATTATTATTCGTCGGCTGCAAGTAAAGGTTCTCCTTCAACACCTCCGAAGAATCTTTGCCCTTCGTGCAAACGTTCTCAGCGATACCAGCGAAGTAATTGTTCATGGTCGCCTTTATTTTATAGCAGCATTCCCTGTCCAATTTGAAGGCATAACGGCCATTCACGCTGGTCGTGAAAGGCTCAGCCAATGGCTGGCCGCAGTCGTTTTCAAGTGTAACAGTAGCACCTTCCATCGGCAATTGGGTGAAAGCATCGAACACCACGCCTTCCACTTCGAACATGGCCGAACGCTTCATCGGGATTTTAACCTGCAATTTGTCGGTCAGGGTCATATTCTTGGTGCTGGCCTCGGCCTCGCTGGGCAGGTAGCCCTCCATACTGGCCGTTAGTTGGCAAGTCTCGTTCAGCTTCAGGTCAAACATGATTTTGCCTTCGGCAGTCGTGGTCATGGAGTCTTGTTTGCAAGCTACATAGACAATAGCACCTTCGAGCGGGGCCTCTGTTTTTTCATCGAAAACAAGCACCTCCACGCTGAGGGCCGTCTTCTTGAAAGCATAAATATCGTCGTGGCCTACGCCGCCTTCACGGTCAGAGGCAAGGAAGCCGCAAGTGCCTTCTTCGTTGAAAACGATGCTGAAATCATCGGCAACCGTGTTCATCGGGTAACCGAGGTTCTCCGGCATTGACCACACGTTGGTCTCTTTTGCAGTAGTGTAGTAGATGTCGAGGCCACCCAAGCCCACATGGCCATCGGAGGCAAAGTACAGCCTGCCATCCGGTGAAACATAAGGGAAAATTTCATGGCCCTCGGTGTTCACATCCGGGCCAAGGTTCATCGGTGGGCCCCAACGGCCAGCGTCTTTTTCGGACAGGTACAGGTCCATGCCACCAAAGCCGCCAGGCATATCAGAAGCGAAATAGAGTTTGTTGCCATCAGCAGAAATTGCAGGGTGCGCTACGGAATATTCATTGGAGTTGAAGGGCAGGCTCTGGAGTTCGCCCCATTTGCCTTCGCCCTCGCTGCGGGCATAGAAGATTTTTAAGCGCATGATGCCAGCGTCGTCTGCTTCTTTCTTGCCATCGAGGAAGTTGTTGCGGGTAAAGAAAATCTCCTCACCGTTTGGCGAGAAAGCCACCGAAGCATCGTGGTACTTGGTATTGATTTCATTGGAAAACTTCTCCGGGCGGCCGAAAGTGTAGCTACCACAGCCTTCTTCCTTGCTATCTGATTGTTTTACGTCAATGTAATAAAGCTCAAGGAAAGGATTGCCAGTCCAGTTGTGCGTGCGGCGGATGATGGGGTTGGTGTCCCGTTCGGAGGAGAACACCATGCCGTCCTTGTAGAAAAACGGGCTGAAATCGTCGGAGGCGGAGTTGAAATCGCAGTTGGTGATTTCATAGCTCGACACGGCTTTGGTCATCAGTTCTTCCTCGTAGTTACAGGCATCGAGGAGGTGAGCGCCCCGCTGGTCGTCAGGCGTTAGGTCAACGAACTGCTGGAACCACTCCCTGGCCACGTCGCATTTGCCGTTGCGCTGGAGCATCATGCCGTAGTAGAGCTTGTGGATGGGTTCTGCCTGCGGCAAGCGCACCACTTGGCCGTACCAGAATTCGGCATTTGGCGTATCGTTTATCTTGCGGTAAGCCTCGGCAAGGTTGATTTTGGCCGTGGCATCGTCGCTTTTTTCCAAAATTTGGTTGTACAGTTCAATGGCCCCGATATAGTCGAGATTGTCCATTTTCATTTGGGCAGCTTTTAGCTTGCCCGATTGGGCCATCGCCCCAACAGCGAAAAGGAGGCAGAAAACCGGGGTGAGGAAATTTCGCATGGCTTCTATCTTTAAGAATTGGAGGATTGAAGGATTGAATTATGAAGGATTGAAGGATTGGAGGATTGAAGGATTGAAGGAATTGCTTGGCCAAAACCTTCAATCCTCCAATCCTCCAATCCTTAAAAATATCTTGGTGTTATTACTTTGTTCTCCCTGAAGTCGAACTCGTAGCCGAGCATGAACTCCATGGAGCCGCTGGTAACCCGGTTTAGCTTGGTTAAATTATAGCTGTAGGCTGCACCTATGCGGAGGCCATTTTTCAGCACATAAGAAACCCAAAAATCGCTGGTGCCTATGCTGGAGCGTGGAGGATCCTCAAGCCCTTTAATTGAGAAGGCTGAGTTGATGGATGTCCCAACCCATAATGATTGATGGAAAAGCAGCGATAAGTCCAATTGGAACTCGTTTGGGGCACCAATATCCCTGAACGGCGTCAGCTTGGATAGGCGCTTGTCCGCACCTACGTTACGCCAGATGAATGATGGCTTAAAAATCACGGCATCGCCTTTTACGGGGATAGCAGCACCTGTCATAAAATAAAAATGGCGAACTGCACGGGCATAGACCTCAGGGCCACCTGGGTTTTCCTCTCCCAGCGCATACTCTACCAATTTAGGACTGGATACACCGGCATAGAAGGACTTGCCATAGAAGAAAAGGCCCATCCCAAAATTGGGCAGCACGAAATTCACATTGTTCTGAAACACTTCGTCATTTGGGTCGTCAATCACGATATCCTGATAGTTGGCGTTGTAATTGTCCACCCCACCCTGCAAGCCTACACAGAACTTGTACTTGCCCATCGGGATGCGGTAGGAGTAGGAAAGGTTGGCGCCTGTGGTACGGCTCGGCCCTATGATGTCATTCACAACGCTGATGCCCACCCCTACCCTTTGGTTGCGCAGCGGCGTGTGTGCCGTCAGGCTCTGGGTAATCGGTGCGCCATCAATTTCGCCCAGCCATTGGGAGCGATGGAGCAGCCCAACGGATAGATAGTCCTTGCTGCCCGCATAGGCTGGGTTGTAAACCAAGCTGTTGAACATGTACTTGGTAAACATCGGCTCTTGCTGCGCAAAGGCCATTTTGCCCAAGATCAACATGCAGGTGAATAAGGTCAAAGTTTTTTTCATCGCTAAGGAATTTTGCAAAACAATGCTTTGAATGGTTATGCTGGAACAGATTGCTTCATGGTTTCATTGCTTCATGGTTTCATTGTCAATGGAACAGTGAAACCATGAGACTGTGAAGCCATGCTCTTATCTCATCAACTGCAAGAAGCCACTGAACTTCCTGCCATCTTTCAAGAGGTCAAGGCGGTAGAAGTAGGTTCCGTCAGGCAAATCGGCGCTTTTGTACGTGCCTTGCCAGGTATTCTTGTAGTCCGTTTCCTTGAAGACCAACAGTCCCCATCGGTTATAGACCTCTACCGTGTTCGAGAACTTTTCGATGTTTTTAATTTTGAACACCTCGTTGGTCCCATCGCCGTTGGGCGAGAAGCCATTGTAAATGATGATGTCAAAATTATTACCGCAAACATCAATGACCACCGTAGCCGTATCACAGCCCACCGGGCTGCAAAGCACGTACTGAAAACTGTCCATTCCGCAGAAATCCTGGTTAGGGATATAGTCAACGGTCTGGTTCGGGTTCAGCACGGTTAGGCCGTGGTTGGGGCCAATGCCGCCTGTGCTTGGGTTGAGTATGGTCAACTCCACCGGCAGGCAATCGCCCAGTGTGTCATTCGCCAGAATGTCAATATTAACGGGGGTATTCTCTTGTGCGGTCGCTGCGTCGTCCACAGCGTCAGGGGGAAGGGAATTTGCACAAGGGCCATCAGTCGCAACTACCGTGATGTAAGCATAAGTGGTGTCACAAACGCCGTAATCATCGCAGATGACGATACAAGCTGTATCGGTTCCGAGGCCAATGCCTTCTGCAAACAGGCATAAAGATACGTTGTTCGGCAGAAACACAACCTCATTACCGGATAAATTAGGGCAAAAATTTGTAATACTTACAATATTGCCAGCCAATTCAGTAGTGTCAAGACAATAGGTTTCGTTTGTGTTAAGCCCAATCGTGTCAATAATTGTACCAGTCTCCGGCAGACCGACATAGACACAGAGCGTGGTAGTGTCCGTATTGCCATAATCATCTGTGATTAGGAAGCAAGCTTGATCGAGTCCTGGTGCAAAACCAGTGTAGATGATGCAGTTTGTCGCCGGGTCAAAATCAAAGTCAACGCTCTCGCCGCTTTCGTCGGGGCAGATGTTTTCGACGGTGACGACGTTGCCAGGCACATTGCCCAAATCAAGGCAAAAAGTATCTGAAAAATTGATGAGGAGCGAGTCCACTACTTTGCGGCCAGCCGCTTGGCAAAGCGAGCCATCCACTGTAATGACAACATAAGTCGTATCGCACATGCCCAAATTATCACAGATGACGATGCAGGCCTGCTCTGTGCCATTGCAGCGCAGCCCAGCGTATTTCAAGCAATAATTGGCTTCGTCTAAATAAAAATCCACGAATTCGCCGCTATCGCCAGGGCAAACATTTTGGATGGAAACGGGAACACCCAACAGGTTGAAGTCGTTGAAACAAACCGAGTAGGGCAGGCTGTCTGCTGGAATGGTATCGTAAAAATAGGAGGGCGGCGGCATGACAACGCATTGAACCATCACCATGACGGTATCCCGAACATTGGACGTAAAATCAATGGCAATCATGGTATTCAGCCCGATAGGCAACTGTAATTCGGAGCCTTGGGGCAGCAGCCCAAAATTCAGCCCAATAATGGACTGGGTAGAATTGGCCATCACCTCCACTTGCATATCGGAATAGTCGGCGCCGGGAGCGCCCCCTTTGATGCTAAGGGTGTTCGGATCTTGCGTCCAAAAGCCAAAGGGATCCCAGATGTTCATCAAGCCAACCAGTTCGACGACGTCCGTGAACATGCCCTCGTAAGTTTGGCCGTTCACCGACCAGCCTTCGAGGTAGTAGGGGCCCATCTCGCCCAAACCGAAAAGCGTGTTATAGCTATAAGTAATGGTCGTATCGAAATTGCAACCCGAGATGCCCGATGCGAAGGGGCTTCCGTTTTGCAATACGATATAATGGGAAAAATCCGCCGCCGGAATGGGCAGGCAGACTTTGGCCATTTGGCAGTCGGGTGAGTAGGCGTAGAGGGTGTCCATCGGGAAAATGCCATCGGCCTTGGCCTTGAACATCGCCAAAATGGCCACCAACGCTACCAGAAGATGCTTCATTTTATTCATGGAACTACGGTTTTTGTTTCCGAATATTATCATGCTGTTTCAAAAAAAAGGCAAGGCACAGCCTGTACTGCTGATGCGAAAGTTTGGTCGGTCAAGAACCAGAACAGGAATAGTGGTTTGCCGTAAAATACCTAAGTGTTCGTCGGAAATGCTGTTTTCGGTAAGGTCTATTTTGTTGATTCGATTGGCGTCGGAACGCTCGCCATTGCTCTTAAATTAGATTTTATTGCAATACACGAAAATTGTGCCAGAATTATGAAAAAAAATAATGTGTTTAGATTTACGGTAGCCAAAAATCATTGGAGCTGATTACGAAAATCATTCGACCGGTTGAAAAAAGCCCGCAAGTTTGAGACAACAGTACAATTCCAATACATGCAAACTCCCCCAATACAGCAATTCGATGCTTTGATGAGCCGTATGGTCGCCCGTCCCAATGATACCGAGGAGTCGTCGTTTGCCCAAAAAAAATCCTATCTGCTCGGCATCTTCGCTTTGTTTGGCATAGTGTCATTCATGACCTTCCTGACTTGGCAATTGGAACTGACCATCCTGACCAACTACGGGTTGGCGTTGTTGGCTTTTTTTGGGCTTCAATTTGTTCTATTTATCACACTTCGTCGGGGCTTGAAATGGTTCGTGGTGGTGAGCAATACCTATAATATCCTGCTCACTTTTTGGGCTATCTTGAAATTAGGCGGCATCACCCACTCTGGCGGGCTGATTTTTGTGGGGCTTACCTGCGTGGTTTATTCGATGATTTACCCCAGCACAAGGATGCTTTGGTGGACTTTCCTATTATACGTTGGCACACTGGTCATTGCTGGTTTTTTGCACGCAAAGCTGGTACCTGCTGCCGAAATGGTGCCTTGGAAAAACCAGCTACTCTTTGTCTTGAATTCGTTTTGGCTGTCCGCCAATATCTTGATACTGGTATTCTTCGTCTATCGGAACCAGGCAGAAATTGCGAAACTGAAAGCCCAGCGCCTTCAAGAGGCCGATGAAATGAAAACCCGAATGTTCGCCAACATCGCCCATGAGTTTCGAACCCCGCTCACCATTATCGGCGGCATGGCCGAACTGATGCAGGAAGACCCCGTACACCAGCACCGAGAGCGCACGGAAGCCATCCAGCGCAACGCCAACAAGTTGCTCCGCTTGGTGAACCAAATGCTGAACCTGGCCCGCTTGGAAGCTGGGTCCTTACCTTTGAATTTGGTGCAATCAGATGTGGCAACGTTCATCAAATACGTGTTCAATTCCTTCAAAGGCTTGTCAGAGCACCGCAAGGTACGGCTGCATTATTTACCAGAAAACCAAAGCCTTATGATGGATTTTGACCCAGAGAAAATGGAGGAAATGCTGGGCAATCTGCTCTCCAACGCCCTCAAATACACGCCAGCTGGGGGCGATGTTTACCTGAATTTCCATGCCTCGCCCGACTTGTTCACCCTCCATGTTAAGGACACGGGCGTCGGCATCCCTGCCGATAAATTGGGCTATATATTTGACCGTTTCTACCGGGTGGAAGGTGAACAACAACGTTATGAGGAAGGCAGCGGCATCGGCCTGACGCTCGTGCGTGAGTACGTGCAGCTCATGGGTGGGCAGATTTCGGTGCAGAGCAAATCGGGCGAAGGCTCGGAGTTTACCATCAGCCTGCCAGTGACCAACCGGGTTGCCGTGCAGAAGGTGCAAACAACCATTGTGCCAGCACCAAAGCCTGAAACCGTGGACTTAACACCATTTTTCGATGAAAAAGAAAAGGAGACCATGCCCCAGTTGCTGGTCATTGAAGATAACCCAGAACTCAGCCAATACCTTCAAGTCGTGCTGGGGCCGAAATTCCGCCTGCTTATCTCCAACGATGGGGAAGAGGGTATCCAGAAAGCTATCGAACTGTTGCCCGACCTCATCCTCAGCGACGTGATGATGCCCAAAAAAGACGGTTACGAAGTTTGCCGAACACTTAAAAAGGACTTCCGAACCAGCCATATTCCCATCGTACTGCTCACTGCCCGAGCCGACGCTGCAAGTCGCATCATTGGCATGGAGCAAGGTGCTGATGCCTACCTCACCAAGCCGTTCAACAAGCGGGAACTGTTGGTTTGCTTGCGCAATCTTTTTGTTTTAAGGGAGAAACTACGCATCAAATACTCGGCTCATTCCGATGCGAAAGACAATTCCCATACGCTGGGTATGGACGAGGTGTTCAAGCAAAAAGCCAACTCCATCCTTGAGGACAACTATACCAATGAGGCATTTGGCATTGAGGAACTTTACCATGCTCTCGGCGTCAGTCGGGTGCAGTTGCACCGCAAGTTGATGGCACTCACGGGGCAGTCTGCCTCCCATTTCATACGTAGCTTCAGGTTGGAAAAATCAACGCAAATGCTGCTCACCACCACCAAATCCGTTTCGGAAATAGCCTACGAGACGGGCTTCTCAGATGCCAATTATTTCAGCCGGGTATTCGCCCAAGCGTACGGGGTGCCGCCGAGCGACGTGCGAAAGGGTACAACAAGAACAGCCGCATAATGTCCATTTAGGAGCTGTAACAGTTTAATCTTTCATGTAGATTTTCTCCACCTTAATGAGGCCCTCTACATCGCCCCACCAATTGTCGTATTCCGTCCATTCCACCTCCACGGGGATTGGGAACTCCAGTTCGGAATTGAAATCAATATTTGTATCTGTGGGTGCTTCCAAAAACCTTAAGGTCTCCCCATCCATTTCCAGGAACCAGCCGCCGCAGTAAGGGCTGGCACATTTGCGCTCATCAATGCCCGTCAGCATGGCATTGCTGGTAGAGAGGTCGTCGGATTTGTTGCAACAGGGGAAGCAAAGTGTGGAGAGCAACAACAGCAAAAGGAAATTTTTCATGGCTTTAGATTTTACCTGATAGACAGTTATTTGGGACAAATGGTTGGGGGAAATGTCCATGAAACAAAAATGCAGCTTTTGGAACAAAAATCCAGCAATTACGGGCAGTTTGTCCAGCTATTGGAACAACCAGATAGAAGTTTTGAGCGTGAAGCAGGCCATTTTTGAGATGTTCAGAAGAAGAAAAAGATTGGGGTTCTTGCTTTGAGCTTTTCCTTCTTGATTTCTTCAATATAAATACCTGCGTCATGAAAAAGATGATTTTTCTTTCCATCATGCTGATGGCATTTTTCTTCACTGCTTGTGAAAAAGAAGTCATCACTCCTTATGTCGCCCTCACTGGCAACTTCACAAACACCCCCGATCCGAGTGCAGGTTTTTGGGAAGTGCTGATACCGGATGGTTCCATCTTTATGTCCCCTAAAAAATACGTGGTGGAAGGCACTTCCGCCCTTTTTGGGAAGGTAGATGAAACCAAGAGCTTCATGGAACTGCCAAGCCCAGTATTTGAGCCAAAAATTGGCGGATTCACGGGCGAGTGTACGATTACCACGGTGGACAAGGACGGCGACGAACTGATTTATGTGGGTGAGTATTATATGTTCGCCGATTTTTCCAACAAAACCTACCTGCGGATTGACGGAGGCACGGGTAAATGGGAAGATGCACAAGGATGGTTCAACACGACTGGACAAGTTGACCCTATCACTGGCGTGAACACACTGAGTGGGACGGGTGAAGTCACTGAACCCAAATAGCTTAGTGAGACAACCAATGAACCAGACTGCCCCGCATCCCAGCGGGGCAGTTCTTCTAATCTAATTGATTGAAAACCAATTCATTACCCATCAAACAGTAAATTCGCCATGAAAAAGCTGTTAGTTTTCCCAATCCTTATCCTTTACATCTCCATCGGCTATGGCCAATGGACGACCACCAACCTCTCCGAACCCAAAGAGGCAATGGGCGTTGCCGCATTGCCCGGCAGCAACACATTCTGGTTTGCCGGAGGCTGGGGCGACATGACTGAAACCAACAAAGTGGAGATTTACAACGCCGAAACTGACACATGGACTTTTTCGCAGCTTTCGCAAGCAAGGTCGTGGCCGGCGGGCTTAGCTTACAAAGACCATATTTTCTTCGCTGGTGGCATGTTTTGGAACAATAACCAAGCTACCTCTAGGGTGGATATTTGGAACAATGAGGCTGCCCAATGGACAACCGCTGAACTTTCAGTACCTCGATTCTCCATTTCTGCAGTTGGAATAGACAACAAAGCCCTGTTCGCCGGAGGTGTCGATATCAGCCAAAACACCGCTTCAAGTGTAGTTGACATCTTTGATTTCTCCTCTGGCCAGTGGGCTACTACCGAATTGTCAGCCCCAAGGGCAGCCATGGGTAGCGCTGTGGTGGAAACATCAGATGGCCCTATAGCCCTTTTCGGCGGCGGTGCAATAGGAATTTCTGGCCCTGCAACGGATATGGTGGAAATCTACCACGCCAACACAGGCACATGGAGTACAGCGCAATTGTCTCAAGCGAGGGCGCACTTGAGCGCAACAGCAGTAGGCCATAAGGTCATTTTTGCTGGTGGCATAACCAACGACAACATCCTTTCAGACAGGGTGGATATTTATGATGCCCTGACGGGCGAATGGACTACAGCCAGCCTTTCTGTTCCGAGGTGTACTGATGCAGTGGATGGCTTGACTGAGACCGTTTGCGGTAAGGTATATATCGTTGGTGGTGGCAGGATTGACTTGTTTTCTGGAATCATAACCGATGCTTCCAACGTGATAGACATTTACGACCCCGCCACGGATACTTGGTCGGTCGAATACCTTAGCAGGCCAGTATTCATACACGCTGTGGTTTCCGACGGCAACCGGCTGTTGGTTGCTGGTGGTCGGAACACCGAATTTGATTACTTGTACGATAGGGTGGACGTTTACACCTGCTCCGCAAACGCAGCTACGGAAACCAGTTTTGCTACTCCGCAATACCGAATTTACCCCAATCCCAACAATGGCGGATTCTTCCTCAAAAAATTGGGCGACAGCCCACAAAAGCCAGCAATGATAAGGGTTTGCAATACCTTGGGCGAGTTGGTGGCTCAGCGAAACCTCAGCCTTACTGATGAAAGCTTGGAATTGAATTTAACGCCCGGCACCTATATTCTGACCATTCTTTCTGATAGCAGTAACCAAACGGAAAAACTGGTGATACAATGACGTATTCGGAATTTACTGCGAGCCGCAACGCCCGGCCATCAGAGGAGGGCCGGGGTTGCGGTTTTATACATTCAGTCGAGTTTCTAGCTTAAATTTGGGAGAAAAAATGGAGGTAGAACATTTTTTTCGAATAGAGGAAATTGCCATCTACATCATGCATGTCCATCAAAGGCGCCAAAGTTTTCAAGCGGTTCACCACTCGATTTCGGCGGCTGTCGTAGTACCATTCCTGGGCCAGTATGACCTTTTTTAGGTCGGTTGGATTGAAGTCGTTTTTGATGACCTGCAAGGTTTCGGTATAAGTAGCAGGGTCGAAAGTGATGACCGTGTCAATCGATGAAATCATATGGTCTATGTCTTTAGGGCTTAATTTCTCTCCGCAGCCATATTTTGCAGAGCTTTCAACCACATGCTTCGTACTCTTGGCTTCTTGGAAAAGCAGCGCTGAAAAAGTCTTCTTTTCTTCGTCTTTTACCACCTTTAATTTGCTGGGTTCGAGTACATTGGTTTGGTCAAGCAGCAGCACGGCCCAAGCGACATCGGGACTTTGGGCAGAAAAACCATTTTGCATTTTACCGTCCATAGCCAACCAAGCGAGCGGCACGCTTCCCGTCACATTCCCATTGTTGTCCGTCATGTCCACCATCGGTGCAATGGCCAACAGGCGAGTCTGGAAGGAGTTCGATTTTTTATCGTAATAAATGGCCTGGCTCGTTTTGAACGACTTGATGTCATTGCCAGACATGTCGTTTCGGATAACCTGCATGGTCTCTTTGTAAGTGGCAGGGTCAAAGGTGATGACCGTGTCTATTGTATGAATTCGTGCATTGAGCAATTTTGGGTCATACTGTTCCAAGAGTTCAACGTCTTTGTAAGCCTTGAACTTGCCTTCTGAAATCCCGGCCACCAACCAATGTGCCAGCCAGTTGTCGGAGATGAAATTGATGCAGCCATCGGTGGGCAGTGGCGCTTTTAGCAACTGCAAGTTGGATTTGAACTTGCGGCTGCCGAGCCGAAAGTCATGCTCCGTCTCGAAAGTGGCTACATAGCTGATGTCCTTGTTTTTGAGGAGGTCGTCAATTTGGGCAAATGAGGCAAAAGGTAGGCCTCCGAGCAGCAAAAAAAATAGCAAAGTGCGCATAATCGTTGATTTAAGGTGATGAAGAGTGTTGGCATAATGCAGGGCTATGAAAAAAGCAACAATTTAGCTAAGATGCCAAAGGAAAAGGCTTTGGTGTTTTTTCCTAAAACCAATACTTTTGTTTAAATTTCAAGATTATGTTTGAAGAGACCTACGGGAATTTGGCGCAGCCACCACTCCAGTTAACGAAGAAGGAAAAATTCGTGACCCTGAAGGAGTACGTCCTTTGGGAAGCGAAGAAGACCGAAAAATATGAGTACCATCATGGAAAAATCGTTAAAATGCCATACGCAAGATTCCCCCACAATGAGATTTCAACCAATATCATCGGTGCATTTAAAATAGCATTCAAATCGTTGAGCAAGAAATACCACATTGCAAGCAGTGACCAAAAAATCTATATCCCCTCAGTAGATCACGGTGTTTATGCTGACGCATTGGTGGTTTCGGAAGAACCAAAATTCTGGGATGACGATAACTTGCTGCTGATAAATCCCTTTTTGATAGTGGAGGTATTATCACCGAGCACCCAAGCCTTTGATAGAAATGGAAAGTTTGACCTCTACAAAAACCTGCCCTCTTTTACGGAGTATATGTTAGTTCGACAAGATACTTGCGAAGTAGAAACCCGTTTCCGGGAAGAACCTAACCTCTGGCGGGAAACGGTACAAAAAGCCATAAATGGAACAGTTCACCTAAGATCTATCAGTTGTGATATTTCAATAGCTGACATCTACGAAAACATCAATTTCCCGCCGCCAAAAGGAAAAAAATAACTAAACTTTTCAATACTCAAACCGCCCATGCACCCCATCCACCACCACTTGCTCGCCTTGCATACTTTCCACATAACCAACCACTTGAGCATCAATCTTAAATGACCGAGCGATGTCAATCAGCACTTGCGCATCTTTTTCATTTACATAAAACTCCAACCGCTGGCCCATGTTGAACACCTGGTACATTTCCCGCCAGCCCGTGCCTGATTCTTTTTGGATGAGGTCGAAAAGCGGTGGGATGGGCATCATCAGATGCTTTAAAACCCGCTTGTTTTGCAGAAAGTGTTTCACCTTCGTTTGGCCGCCTCCAGAGCAGTGAATGATGCCGTGGATGCGCTGCCGGTTTTTGCCCTTGAACTCCTTCAACACCCGTTGGATGACGGGCATATAAGTGCGGGTTGGTGATAGCACCAATTTACCGACATGTATTTCCTTCCCATCAATATTTATCGAATCCGTCAGGCGTTTCGAGCCTGTGTAAATGACCTCATTGGGTGTATTTGGGTCGTAGCTGTCTGGGTATTTTTCCGAATAGATTTTGGAGAAGACATCGTGGCGTGCACTGGTGAGGCCATTGCTGCCCATGCCACCGTTGTACTCGGTTTCGTAGGTTGCCTGGCCGTGGCTGGCCAGCCCAACGACGACATCACCAGCTTGTATGTCATTGACAATCAAATCATTGCGACTCACACGAGCAAAGGTCGTGTAGCCCACATCCAAGGTGCGCACGATGTCACCAACGTCCGCCGTTTCACCACCAGCGAGGTGCAGGCCAATGCCATGGTCGGCCATTTGCGTAGCAAAATCCACCGCAGCCCGGATGATGGTTGCTATGACCTCGCCGGGAATCAGGTTCTTGTTCCGACCGATGGTGGAACTGACGAGAATGCGGTCGGTGCAGCCGACGCAGGCCATGTCGTCAAGGTTCATTACGAGGGCGTCCTGCGCAATGCCTCGCCAAACGGAGAGGTCGCCGGTTTCCTTCCAATAAAGATAGGCGAGGCTGGTCTTCGTTCCTGCCGTGTCGGCGTGCATGATATTGCAGTAGCGCTCGCTGCCGCCCACCACATCGGGCAGCACCTTGCAGAAGGCCATTGGGTACAGGCCCTTGTCCATGTGCTTAATGGCGGCGTGGACTTCGTCTTTGGTGGCGCTGACGCCTCGCAGGTCGTATTTGTATTGCATCAAAAGTTATTGTTTTGCTAAAAATAGGCGCAAATCTCGCAGGTTTTAACTGCCCGACAAACAAGGTAGCTTTAATTATCCCGCATGGATGCAGTTTTCACTATTTTTGCCCCACTATTGTAGCACATTGAAGTTTAATTATTTTCCTAGCAGCATCGGGGTATTCATCACTTATAGGCATTAGAATACTACCAGTAACGAAGCAGATGAGAGAAGCAGCACTCGAAATGACGGATAAGAGGGGCATTTCTGCCATTCTTCCAAAGCACTTGGTTTACCTGTTAAGGGTTTACTTGCTTGGTATATTTTGCTTCACGATTTTTAGGGCAATCCTGCTTTTGCAAGAATTCCACCAGATGCACTTTATACCGACCGACCAAGGCATTTTACTGGGCATCAAAGCATTTTTGATGGGCCTTCGTTTCGATACCGTGGTAATGGGCTATATCCTCACACTTCCCTTCCTGCTGCTGGCCATTGATGCCTTTGCGGGATGGAACAGCAAGCTACTTTACCGCATCGTTGTTGGCTTGGTAACGGTCTGCCTCATTGCTGCGCTGTTCATTTGTGCCGCTGACCTGCCGTTTTTCCACCATTTTTACACCAGGGTCAGCACCTCCATCCTTATCTCTGCAGACAAAGGTGGCAACAATGACATGCTCAGCGGGATGATTCTCCAAGAATGGCGTTATATCTGGCCTTTCTTTCCATTTGCATTCACCGCATGGCTGGTCATCAGCCGTAACCGCCGTTTGCTCCACAATATCTTATACCACTTCGAAGACAACCAGAATTTGGCGGTATTCAAGTGGTTTGCGGTATTTGCCGCACTGCTGTGCTTTGGCATTTGGGGCAGGTTTTCGTTCCAATCGCACATTGCAGCCAGCACTGCTTATTCCTCTGATTACGGCTTCATCAACATGCTTGGCCTTAATCCGGCTTACACGTTCACACAAAGTTTTGTCAATTCAAAAACCGATGCAAAACACGTGCGCCTTATGGGCGATGGCGAGGCAGTGCGCAATGTGCAGCAATACCTGAACATCCCTGCCGCACAGGAATTTGACTCGCCCATTGCCCGTCAAGTTGTTTTTTCTGACAGTTTGGCCACCAAGCCGAATGTGGTTTTGGTCATCATGGAAAGCATGAGCGCCAGCAAAATGGGGCGCTACGGCAATAAGAACAACCTGACGCCTTTTATGGATAGCCTGGCCAACGTCAGCCATTCGTTCGATAGCATTTTCACCTCAGGTATCCACACTTTTGCCGGGGTTTATTCAACACTGTTCTCCCACCATGTCGTCAAACGGAAACACCCATTTAATAAGGTGATAAAAATGTCGGGCATAGCCACTAACCTTAAGCAGCACGGCTATTCGACCATCTATTTCACCACGCACGACAAAGGGTTTGACAATGTGGCCGAGTTCCTTCAAGCCAATGATTACGACCGCATCGTTGGCAAAGACGACTACCCCCCCGACAGAATACTCAGTGCGTTGGGCGTGCCAGACGACTACCTTTACCAACATGCCATAGGCGACCTTGATAAGCTCCATGAAACTGGCAAACCATTTTTCAGTGCCATAATGACGGGAAGCGACCATGGGCCATTTGTCATTCCCGATTATTTCAAGCCCAAGCATGAAGATGCCACCCTTGGCATCGTGGAGTATGTAGATTGGTCGGTGCGGAAATTCCTCCGCATGGCCGCTCAAAAACCCTGGTTCGACAACACGATTTTCGTTTTTGTGGCCGACCATGGCGCTTCGCTCGACAAGCGGTACGATATGCCACTGACTTACCTGCATTCCCCACTTATCATTCACGCCCCCAAACTCATCGGTGAGCCACGAAGCTATTCGCAGTTGGGCAGCCAAGTGGACGTATTCCCTACCATCATGGGCCTGCTTAAGTTGCCGTATATCAACAACACCTTCGGCATTGACCTTTTCCGGGAAAGTCGCCGCTTCGCATGCGCTTACGCCGACGACAAGTTCGCCGTGCTGAACTCATCACATATGTTTGTTTCAAGGGAAAATGGCGTTACCAGCCTTTACAATTATCGAACTGGTGAGGTCAAGGATTATTCCAAAGAGTTGCCGGGGCTTAGGGCAGCCATGAAGACATACGGCGAAAGTATATTTCAAGCCACCCAATGGCTGCGGCACAATGAGAAACAGGTGCCGCAATGACCAAATCGCAAATAGTATCTTATTAGCGTTAGTCGTTGCATCGACGTTTGACGACCCTAAAAAAAAACTCGGCGGTTGGTAGCGAAGCCACCAACCGCCGAGTTTTTTTTTAGGGGAATTAAAATTTTGCTTCGCAAAATTTTAGTTCCCCTTTATTGGGAGCAGCGGTAGCCCAAATAGAAATATGCGCTTACTCTGCTGGCAGGTTTGAGCTTGCTATTACATCTTCAATGATGTGAATGACATTGGTGATGTCCCAAGCATCTTCCCCAGTTACCACCCCATTGATTAGGTCAATATACATGACCGGCAAGCTGTAATTGACGAAGTCAAAAATATTCAAGTCCACGAAGTCACCCGTCTGGAGATTGCGCAGGCCAAAGCGCCCTATGCTGAGTTCATTCAGCCCTTGTTTATTGTAAACAAAGGAGTATTCGATGTCCGCTTGGTACTGGTTAAACGGTTTTAGAAAAACGTAACGGGTGCTTTCGTCGGGCATGAACTTGATGCTGAGCGCACCTTTGATTCCCTCTCCATTTCTTTCGGCCTGGTGCAGTAAGACCCGGTTTTTGCTGACGATGGAATCTTGAAAACTATTGCCAGTCTTGTTAAACAGGACGAGTTTTGAAAAAGCGTTGACGGCAATAAAATGAATGCGCTGCCGCAACGATTGGTCAAGCCACAGCAGGTCAAAGTCGGTGTCGAACTGTGAATCAGCCCCCACAATCATGTTGATGGAGTCTTTGTCGAACCAAGACTTCACCGTCACCCGGCGCATATTCCGGTTGTAGAGCTGCATCAAATCTACATTGAGTGGATGGAAAATCCGGTTGATACTTGGAATTGCAGCCTCCTCTGCATTCAGGTGGAGATAGTACTCACCACTGTTGTTGGTCAATAGTTCACCATTCGCCTGATGCTCAGTGGCATTGTTCCTGTCCACCCACGTTATCTCCGCCTTGCATTTACCCGCAAAATAAGTCAGCTCGACACGGCCTATAAAGGCACTATCAGGCACATAAAAACTGGCTTTGGTACTTTGCCCCACATATTCATGCCAAATGACCAAGTCTGAACCGCCTGACACCCACAGTTCGTCGGCTACGCTGGCCGTGTCCAAAAATAGGAGAGCCATGCCACTCAAGTAGGTCTTGGTACCGTGCCTTTCGGCCTGTTTCGGGGTGTCGCCGACTTTGCCATAATAGATTGGAATGGCAAGCTGAGGATTGAAGGGTGCTTGTGCGGAAAGCTTGAATGCAAAACACATTGCCGCAACCAAAAACCAATAATTCTTCATCGTGGATCTAAGGTGTTTGTTTTGATGCCTTACTAATAATCAGATACGGATGAGTGATGCTAAATTTGGGAAGGTTTTATAAACTTACCGTCAGTACGGTTTTGAGAAACGCAAAAGTAAATCGAAAAACCAAAGGAAAGAATAAAAAATGCAATAATCGCTTTCGTCCAATAATCGCCAAGGCCGAACCAATCCCATCCTTGCCACCAAATCAGCCCAAAACCAAAGGCTGCACGCAGCCCTTCCGTCAGCATGGCCCATTGACTTTTGTCCATCAGGGTGGTATAGCTGAAGACACTCATGAACAGGAAGGCCCCGTACCAAAATATACCCGGCGAGCCAATGACCGCAATTTGGTTGAATAGCCAGAACATCAAGACCATCGTAACGAATAACTGCACCCATGACCACACCAACAGCACCCTGGAAGGCTGGCTATCGTATTTTTCAAAATGATTAAAATCTTCGACGATGCTGATGGGATGGGCCAATGCAGCATCTGCGGGCCGCCAACCGGTGGGCTTGAACCACAATCGCAACTTGTCCCACCATGACCGGGTCCGCCATGCATCGGTGAGCAATAGCCAGAAATGTTGCCAACCGATGATGATAGGATTCCAGGTTCTCACTGGGCGTTTCACGCCATAGATGGGTTGCACCGTAGGCAGTTCTTCCTGAAAAGTGCCGAACAGCTTGTCCCAGATGATGAATACCTGGCTATAGTTCTTGTCGAGGTATTCTTTGTTCATCGCATGGTGTACCCGGTGATGGCTCGGCGTTACGAGGATGTACTCCAACGGCCCCATTTTACCAATCAGTCGGGTATGGTACCAAAACTGGAGGAACAACTGAATGGGTCCAATGACCGCAATGACTGTTGTTGGAATGCCAAGTATTGCCGCAGGCAGCAGAAGGAATGTGAACAACTGGAAAACCTCGCTGATGCTTTGCCGTAAGGCACAACTCAAATTGAACTCCTCGCTACTGTGGTGCACGATATGCCGGTTCCAAAGAAAATTGATTTCATGTGCCCAGCGGTGCGTCCAATAACCCGCAAAATCCTTGGCAATGAAGGCCAATGCATAAACCAGCCAAGTGGCCTCGATGGAAAAAACAGCGAAATGCTCCAACATCCAACCATAGCTAAGTATGCCGATGCTCAATCCGAGCACATCCTTCACTACATTGGTAATGCCGCTGCTGAGGCTGCTTACAGCATCCAACCCCCTGTTGACGGGCAGGCCTACCCATCTGGCAGCCACCTCCTCCATGATAATAAGGAGCAAGAAAATTGGTACTGCTATATTTAAGGCTTGGGCGTAGGCTTCCATGGCTTGGTACTTGATGCTGGATATTGGATACTAGATGCTGGATACTGGTTTCTGGATGCTGGATATTGGATGCTGGTTTCTGGATGAAAGATATTGGCAATTGGACTCTTGGCGTCTTGGCTTTGCTTGGCAAAGTTATTAAAATTACAAATGTTTGGTTTATTGCATTTCCTAAGAGTTATTTCTCCACATCGCAATGCGCCAACTACCAAGATCTATTATTAACCAGCATCCCTTTCTGCCGACAGGTGAGGTTTACCCACAAATAGAGCCATAAAACCCTGAAGGGGTTGAACGTGAATAGCCCCGGATAAAATCCAGGGATTTTGATTGTACAGGCAAGACCCCAACGGGGTGGAATATGTTGACGTTTGACCCCGTCGGGGTCTTGCCCGCATCGCATTTTACCCCGACTTTCAGTCGGGGCTATTCACATTTGACCACTCCGTGGTCTGTATTTGGCGAAAACTTGTAGGTAACCCACACCTGCCGACAGGCAGGTTGTGTCCGGTGTCCAAAGCCACTAGTATCCAGCATCCAGTATCCAGCATCAAGCCCCCAACCCCGCCACCACCCGCTCAGCCAACCCAAGGTGGGTACTTTGCGAGAGCCTTGTCCGCCTGACTGGCAAATCCCATGCATCGGCGAATGCCGCCCAGACGTGGTAGTTTCCGTTGGCGTCCCGTTCGCAATAGGCGCCAAGCGGCAGATGGGGGTCTCCACCCAATATTTTCAATACCCGTCGCTCCACATTGGTCACGGCAGAAACGTCGGGTTCGTGAAGGCATTGCTTGATGATGCTGCGGGTCTCCACATCGTCCGTGCAGCATAGGTAGGCGAGCACGCCTTGTCCAGGTGCGGGCACAAACTCCCTGACGTTGAGGTTGACCACAATAAGGCTATCTACATCCAACTGTAGCCGGGCCAAATCAGCAGCAGCAGCCAACAATGCATCAAATTCGCCTTTGCGCAGCTTCTCCAATTGTTTGGGCAGTTCGCCTCGAATGCCAATAAACCGCAGGTCGGGGCGATAACTGAGCAGTTGGGCTTTTTGGCGAGCAAATGAAGTGCCTATTACTGCACCTAACTTCATTTTAAACAATTGGTTATCAACCGATTCAGGTCGAACCAGCAATACCTCGGCAGGATTTGCCCGATGGCCTACGCCAGCTATCACTAATCCTTCGGTTTGAGTGGTGGGCAGGTATTTCATGGAATGTACAGCCATGTCCACATCACCACGAAGTAAAGCGGCCCCAAGCAGTTCAGCAGATTGGAGGCTTGCTTCGATTTCGTCGGAATCGAGGCCGTTTTTTACATCGATAACGACCAATTCTGTTTCAAAGCCTTGTTTCTCCAAAGTTTCTTTAGTGAGTTGAGCCTGCCAAAGTGTAAGCGGAGTGCTGGTTGTACCTGTTCTTATTTTTTTCAAAACCTGATTTTTCGGCAAAATTAGGTTGCTATGCCCAGTTTGGTTGGACTATTGCCAAAAAACTAACCAATGCTTACACCCAACTCCCAACTCCCAACTATCTTTGCCGCCTATGCAGTTAGCAGCCAAAGAAATAGCCCACATGCTTGGCGGCACGCTCGAAGGCAACGGCGATGCGATGGTGAACAGGCCCGGCAAAATCGAACAGGGAGGCCAGGGTACTTTGACCTTCCTCGCCAACCTCCGTTACGAGCAGTATGCCTACACTACCCATTCTACGGCAGTGCTTGTGCCTCGTGATTTTCACCCTTCGAAACCCATCGCCGCAGAGGCCGTCATACGGGTGGACGATGTTTACAATTGCCTTCGTATTTTGATGGAAAAATTTGGGGCAGAGGTGCAAGCCAGCAAAGAGGTATCGAAACAGGCTGCTGTACACGAAACAGCGATTTTGGCTGAAGACGTGACCATCGGAATTTTCAGCGTGTTGGAGGAGGGGGTCAAAGTTGGGGCAGGCACAACGATACACCCACAGGTTTTTTTGGGCAAAAACGTGGAAATCGGAGCCAACTGCACCATTTACCCCGGCGTGAAGGTTTACCAAGATTGCCGAATTGGTAACAACTGCATTTTGCATAGCAATGTGGTCATCGGTAGTGACGGCTTCGGCTTCGTGCCACAACCTGACGGAAGCTACCTTAAACTACCGCAATTGGGCAATGTTGTGGTGGAAGACCATGTAGAGATAGGTGCCAACACAACCATAGATCGGGCTACGATGGGCAGCACCTTCATTCGCAAAGGCGTTAAATTGGACAACCTCGTGATGGTAGCCCACAATGTTGACCTTGGTGAGCATACGGTGGTAGCTGCCCAAGCGGGCTTTGCGGGTAGCACCAAAATCGGCAAGCACTGCCTCATCGGTGGGCAAGCCGGTTTCGTGGGGCATATCGAAATAGCAGATAATACCAAGGTACAAGCCCAAAGCGGCGTTGCAGCCTCTGTCAAGCAACCTGGTACTGCAGTTTATGGCTCCCCTGCTTTGCCCTATAACGACTACCTACGCTCCTACGCCGTTTTCAAAAAACTACCTGACTTGTTCAAAAAAATCAATGAAATGATTAAAAAGGTATGAAGGTGTGAGGTATGGAGGTATGTTCTTGCAGGGCATACCTCCATACCTCATACCTTCATACCTATAAAAACTATGAACCAGCACACCATCCAGCAGCCAGTGACCATCAAAGGCATCGGCCTTCATACTGGCCATGAAGTGACAATGACCTTTCGCCCAGCCGAGGCGGGGCATGGCGTCAAGTTCCAACGGATTGATTTGACCGAGCAACCGCTCATCAAAGCTGATGTTTCGCTGGTAGTTTCCACCTTGAGGGGAACGACCATCCAACAGGGAGAAGCCTATGTCAGCACGGTGGAGCACGCCCTGGCCGCCCTGTTCGGCATGGGCATAGACAATGTCTTGATTGAAATTGATGGGCCAGAAGTTCCTATCCTTGATGGCAGTGCGTCCCCATTCGTAAAGGTATTGGAAGAAGCCGGACTTGCCTTGCAACAAGAGGAGCGTGAGTTCCTGGAAATCACGGAGCCTATCCGTTATTTTGATGAATCAACAGGGGCCGAATTGGTTGCCGTTCCCGGCGACCATTTTCAGGTAACTACCATGATTGATTTCAACTCCAAGATTTTGGGGCAGCAATATGCGTCACTAGCTAAAATGGAGGACTTCGTACATGAAATAGCACCCTGCCGCACCTTCGTTTTCCTGCATGAGTTGGAATACCTCGTTGATCACAACCTCATCAAGGGCGGCGACCTTAGCAACGCCATTGTCATCGTTGACCGATTGATGAACCAGGACGAACTGGATACGCTCGCCAAAAAGCTGAACAAGCCAAGCGTAAAAATAGACAAGGAGGGCATCCTCAACACCATCGAACTTTTTTACAACAACGAACCTGCCCGCCACAAACTGCTGGACGTGCTGGGCGACCTCGCCCTGATTGGCAAGCCCATCAAGGGAAAAATCGTGGCGACCAAACCCGGCCATACGGCCAATGTCGAGTTCGCAAAACTGCTCAAAAAAGCATTGATAGAACAACGAAGGCTAAAAGGGGTGCCCAAGTATGACCCCAATGCCGAGCCTGTTTATAATACGATGGAGGTGGCCAAGTACTTGCCGCATCGCTACCCCTTCTTGATGGTGGACAAAATCATTGAAATATCCGATACCCATGTGGTCGGTGTGAAGAACGTCACCTTCAATGAGGCTTTTTTCCAAGGGCACTTCCCCGGCAATCCCGTTTTTCCGGGTGTGCTGCAGTTGGAGGCGTTAGCGCAGGCAGGTGGGATACTCGCCCTGTCCAAAGTGGGCGACCCCGGCAATTGGGACACTTATTTTGTGAAGATTGATGGCGTGAAGTTCAAGCATCGGGTATCGCCGGGCGATACTTTGATTTTGAAAATGGAATTGACGGCTCCCATCCGGCGGGGGTTGGTACAGATGCACGGCACAGCATATGTTGGGAACAAAATCGTTTCGGAGGGAGAATTGACAGCTCAAATCGTAAAACGGGTTGAAAAACAAGAGGATGTAACGGAAACAGTTGTCTAACGGACAATTTCCATGAGTGAAAAAAAAACATGTTTTATAGAGACAATAAAAGGAAGCGTATTTAGTTAAAGATACGTTAACAACAGACGCCAATACAGACCTGGAAGAAATTGACCAAATTGTAAGGACAAACAAAAAAGGCACTATGAACCCTGATCAACAGGTTTTTTAATGGCCTTTTAAATCGAAAAAGATAGGTTACGATTTTACATCCTTCATTCTCAATACATCCTTCTGCTCCGCAATGGAGGCGCTATATCGAACAAACCAGTTCCTGTTCCTGTTAGCGTGGTTTTTGGAAAGTAACTGCTTATTCGGGTTGGCTTTTTGGGGAAATGAAAATTTTACCTAAGCGTAAACCCAAAAACGTGGAAAGAGATTGAAAAACGGTTGTTCCTTCTCTCCCCACACCCATTTAGGTAGTTAGTTTCGAAGTTCTGTCGTTTGCATTTCTCATTGCAGATTTCAGTTTAGAGAACACCAATTTTAACATAGCAACGACTAGAACCTCTGCCTGCATAAAGGGATTCAAAGCGTATTTAGCCGTTCTATTTCAATTTTTCTGATGAAATTATCTACCGAGCAGCCCACCGTACTTCCACACTTAAACGGCAGCAGCCATTACATGCGGTACATTCACCCAGAAGCCAAAATCGGTCAAAACGTCACGATTGAGCCATTTACCACCATCGGCAGGGACGTAGTGATTGGTGACGACACTTGGATTGGCCCCCATGTGACCATCATGGACGGCTCCCGCATCGGCAATGGATGCAAGATTTTCCCAGGCGCCGTTGTAGGCGCAGTTCCACAAGACCTCAAATTCAAAGGCGAATACAGCCTAGTAGAACTCGGCAACAACGTCATCGTCAGGGAATACGTCACGCTCAACCGTGGCACCAAGGCAAGCCACAAAACCACCATTGGTGCTGGCAGCCTGCTGATGGCTTATGTCCACGTAGCGCACGACTGCCATATTGGCAAGAACTGCGTTATTGCCAATGGCGTTACCCTTGCCGGCCATATCGAAATCGAAGAATACGTTAACCTGGGCGGCCTCACTGCCGTGCAGCAATTCGTAAAAATAGGCGCCCATGCCTTTGTGGGCGGCGGCTCGCTCGTGCGCAAAGACGTACCACCCTATGTGAAGGCAGCCCGTGAGCCGCTTTCCTATGCTGGTATCAATTCCGTTGGCTTGCGCCGCCGTGGCTTCACTGCCGAGCAAATCCATGTCATCCAGGATGTTTATCGCATCCTTTTCGTGAAGGGCTACAACACTACCCAAGCCATCGAAATCATCGAAACGGAAATAGAAGCAACCGTTGACCGGGACTATATCCTCGAATTCCTCCGCAAAGCCGACCGTGGCATCATGCGGGGATTCCAAGGACTAACCGGAAAGAGATAAGGTATGGAGGTATGAGGTATGGAGGCATGCAGCCCTTCCATTCCTCATACCTTCATACCTCGAAACCTTTCTTACTTTTGTTCCGCAAAACATTTGCGGGAACCCATGCACCAGCAAACAGAACATTTAGCCAGCAAGACCAGGTCTTACCGACAACTCCACAGGTTCGTGGCTGTTCCCTTGTTTGCCTTCATGTTCCTAATCGGCTTAACGGGTGTGATGCTCGGCTGGAAACGGCAAATCGGCATATCCCCTCCAACATTGACTGGTGCCAGCGACATGGCCTCCTCTTGGATTTCTTTGGACAGTATTCAAAAAATCGCCTTGGCAAGGGTTTCGGCCCTTCAGCTTGACCCGTGGATTGACCGGATTGATATTCGCCCGGACAAGGGCATCGCTAAGGTCGTGTTTGCAAAACACTACACCGAGTTGCAGATTGACTGCACAACCGGCAAGCTACTTTCCGAGGAAGCCCGCCTTCACGATTTCGTCGAGCACCTCCATGACGGCACCATCCTCGACCGCTTGTTGGGAACGAAGAACGACCCAATAAAAACGACTTATACCACCATCACCTCTTTGGCGCTGATGACCCTCTCCCTTTCCGGCTTCTTTATGTGGCTCAACCCACGCAAGATGCGTAAAATGAAGGCAAAACCTTGACCATCCTAATGCAAGCCTTATCAGCTAAACTCCTTGAAATTGAGCGGCTTGCACGGGGCAGCAAATTCGCCCGGCTGCTCGCTGACCCAATTCGATATATCTCAGCCATCGGTTTTTGGCGCTTGGTTTACCCCCTCACCAAGCGGGGCAGGTACGCCAAGGCACGTACGTTCTTCGGGGCAACGATGGAACTTGTGCTGCCTTCCGCTACTGAAATCTACCTGTTCGGGGCAAAAACCCACGACTCGGAAATAAGGCTCGCCCGCTTTTTGATGAAAAACCTAAATGCTGGAGATACTTTTTGTGATGTGGGCGCACATTTCGGCTATTTCAGCCTGCTTGCTTCGCAATTGGTGGGCGATAGCGGACGGGTCATTTCCTTCGAAGCCTCGCAGTCCACTTTTGCCATTTTGGAGCGAAACCTGCGTGCCTACCCCAACACTACCCCACTCCATCGGGCCGCTTCTTCAGAGAACACGACCCTGACATTCCATGAGTTCCCGGCACTTTACTCCGAGTACAACTCCCTCACGCCCGATGCTGGTGCGGTTTGGATGATAAACAACCCTTCAATCCCCATCGAGGTGCAGGGCGTACGGCTTACCGATTATTTCCGAGATGAAAACATCCAGCCAAAAATCATCAAAATAGACGTGGAAGGGGCAGAACCACAGGTATTGATGGGCTTGGAACCGTACCTCGAAGAACACCCTGCCACCATCATCATGGAATACCTTGCGACTTCCAAACAAAACGAAGCACACGAAGTAGCGGCCAAGCTGCTGCAAAAGATTGGTTACCAAGCTTATACCATCGAAAAAAATGGTGAAATTGCGCCATGCGACAATATAGGGGCGGCCATGTCCTTAATTGGCTTGGATTCTGATAATATTGTCTTCCTTCGTTGAACTTGCCATTTGGCGTCAAATTGGAAAATACCCTCCCAGCGTTTGCGTTAAGTGCGATATTTGCGCAGCAATGAAAAAATTGTTTTTGGCCATCTTGTTTGCCGCTACCTTTATGGTAGTTCAAGCCAACGCACAGGGCGTCCGGCGGCTATTGCTGTTTGCTGGCGATACGGCCAATCTTGATCTCAAGCTCCAGCGCCAATGGCTGCGGGCTGATTCGGCAGGCGTGGTGCAGCGTGACATCTGGATAGCCGTCTTCAACGACCCCCGCACTTTCCGGCGCATGTACGATTACCACGATGTTGACAAAAATGAATTCACGCTCGTTCTCTTGCGGAAAGATGGCACCGAGCAGTTTCGCTCGGAAAAGCCCACGCCTACCAAGGAGCTGTTTGAATTGATTGACACACCTGCCGTCGCCCCAGTTCAAGTTGGAAACAACAATAAAGGGAGTAATCAGCATTGATCACTACTTCAACACCACCATACCCACCTGTTTCATCACCTCGTTTCGCATTTCATTCAGTTTCATCTGCACCTTCATCAAGCGCATTAGCTGTGCAGTGTCGTCATTGGGTACAGCCTTTAATTGCTGCTGGTTTTTTTCGCAAAGACGGATAATTTTACGCAGCTTGAACTGCAACAATGCGCTCAGGCTATCCTTGTTAAAATTCTCCTCAGGCATTTTTTGGCTGCTCAGATAAAGTTCTTTTTGTGCCCAACCGGGACTGTATTCCCAAGGCGTATGCAGCAAATCAACCGCTAACTCACTGATTGCCCGATCATTGTGACCGACAAAATGCTGTGTGCTGATAGGCTGCTTATCAAGCAGCAATTGCATGGTCTCTTTCGCAATCCGCTTGTACAAATCATTGTCGAAATCCTCCAAAATGTCCTCGATATTGCCCAGCACGAACTCGGCCACGCTCATGTTTTCTTGTTCATCGTAAATCTTCCACCCAGCCTCCACCAAAATGCGGGCAATGTCCCGCTCCTGGAACTCGTGGCCCATCGTCCGTTTTTCCAACGGCTCCAAAACGGGCACATAATCCTCCAGCTCTGGCGGCGCTTCGGTGGGGAACTCACCATCGCCCTCTGGGACGATATTCACTTTGACATCCGGCTTTTTGCGCTTTGCGTCGTCCCGTTTTTGCAGGATTTGCCGGACGGCCTTGTTCGTCTCCGAAATCAGCACCTCTTCCTCCAGTTCCATCACCCTTGCACATTCCTTCACATAAAACGAACGCTTGAAGGGGTCGGGCACCCGGCTGATGCTGTCCACGATGTCACGCACAAGGCCCGCCTTGCGAACGGGGTCGCCCTTGGTTTCGGCCAGTAGCAGTTGTGTTTTGAACAGGATGAAATCCTTTGCCTGCTCGTCAATGAACTCTTGAAAAGCCGTAGCACCAACGAGTTGGAGGTAGCTATCGGGGTCGTGGCCGTCGGGGATGAGCACCACCCGCACGTTCATGTCCTGCTCCAGCACCATGTCGAGGCCACGCAGGGCAGCTTTGACGCCAGCGGCGTCACCATCGTACAGGATTTTTATATTCGGCGTAAAACGCTTGATGAGTGCAATCTGCCCTTCGGTAAGCGAGGTGCCAGACGAGGCTACCACATTTTCGATGCCCGCTTGGTGCAACGAAATCACGTCGGTATAACCCTCCACAAGAATGCACTCGTCGGCTTTTCGGATGGCCGTTTTGGCGTGGAAGGCACCATACAGCACCTTGTTTTTTACATAAATCTCCGTCTCAGGCGAGTTGATGTACTTCGGTGCCTTGGCATCTTTTTCCATGATGCGCCCGGCAAAGGCGATGGGCTTCCCGCTAAGGTTAAAAATGGTAAACATCACCCGGTTGCGGAAGAAGTCCTTGTCGTATTGCGAAGCAAGGCCCAGCTTTTTCAAAAAATCGAGCTTGTAGCCTGCTTGGGTGGCCTTTTTCACAAAAGCCTCATACTCGTTGGGGGCATAGCCGAGTCCGAATTTCCGGATGGTTTCCTCTCGAAACCCACGTCCCTTGAAATAGCTCAAGCCTATGCTCTTGCCCATGTCCGTTTCGAAAAGCTGGTCTTGGTAAAATTGGCGGGCGAACTCATTGAGGATATAAAGGCTCTCTTCGGCTTGCTGCTGTGCAACGGCTTCGGGCGTCAGTTCGACCTCCTGCACCTCTATTCGGTATTTGCGGGCAAGGTAGCGCAGTGCATCAGGGTACGAGAGGTGCTCGTGCTCCATGATGAACTTGGCGGGATCACCCGCCTTGCCGCAGCCGAAGCATTTGAAGATATTTTTGGCGGGGGAAACGGTAAAGGACGGGGTCTTTTCATTGTGGAAAGGGCATAGGCCAATCATGTTCACGCCCCGCCGCCGCAGGTTGACAAAGTCTTGGATGACATCCTCGATTTTAGCCGTTTCAAGGATTTCTTGTACTGTTTTTTGTGGAATCAAATGGACAAACTGGTTTGTTCTTGAAAAAACTTATGCCTTCAAAAATACGGTAAGCAACTTTGAGGCAATCACGGTCGTTATTGATTCAGCCTATTTAGCAACAGCCGCATCAACAAAAGTAGATTTTTTTTGAAAATGGCAGGGTGCAACCTAACAGCCACTACCTCGGCAAAAAGAAATTACCAACCACAGAAACGAGGCCTTACCAACTGGGAATCAAACGTTTACAAATCAGTCAGAATATTTTTTTTAAAAACTTGTGCCTATGCTGTGTGCAATTTTTTGAGGTTCATCGTCTTATGGGCGTCTTTACCGATGAACAAACAGAAAAAAGGAACACATCGCAAGGCGAAAACAAATACCGATGAGAAGGCTTAAAAACGGATTTTCTCCTACCAATACCAGGGCAAACTCCTGCAATACACAACAAAATTTTACCAAAAGATATAATTGGGTGTTCTCATAGTGTGTGGGCTGCCCCGCTGCCTACGTGGTGGTTGGGGCAGTTTTTTAGGTTCCGGGTTAAAAGTAACCTGTTATTCGAACCTTTTTTGGGAATGTAAAAAAAACTGTTTTGAACCGTTCGGGCCTCCCACTCATAACTCGAACCTCAGAACATGTGAATGATATAATTGGGTGTTCTCATAGTGTGTGGGCTGCCCCGCTGCCTACGTGGTGGTTGGGGCAGTTTTTTAGGTTCCGGGTTAAAAGTAACCTGTTATTCGAACCTTTTTTGGGAATGTAAAAAAAACTGTTTTGAACCGTTCGGGCCTCCCACTCATAACTCGAACCTCAGAACATGTGAATGATATAATTGGGTGTTCTCATAGTGTGTGG
>JALHQW010000006.1:183364-195130 GCA_022841745.1 Saprospiraceae bacterium
TTATTCGAACCTTTTTTGGGAATGTAAAAAAAACTGTTTTGAACCGTTCGGGCCTCCCACTCATAACTCGAACCTCAGAACATGTGAATGATATAATTGGGTGTTCTCATAGTGTGTGGAGCCAGCCCGAAACCCTTGGGTGGAGGGCTGGTTTTTTCATGGCTTCATGGCTTCACGGTATCATTGTTACAATGGTTCACGACTTTATCAACAATGAGACAATGAAACTATGAAACAATTGAAAAGTCTAAATAGTGGGTGTTCTAATAGTGTGTGGGACTACCCCGAAACCTGCGGGCGGTAGGGGTAGTTTTCTTTAACTTAGGCACCTGGAAGGAATATAAAGATTGCTCTTAGTATGTTATGCTACCCCGATACACTAATCCCCCCCAGGGAGTCGGGGTACGCTTTTTCAACAGAAAACAAACACGAAGCCCCGGTCAGTCATGCTGGCCGAGGCTTATTTTTTATCGTTTCTCAAGGACTCCCCTGCTTGGAGCCTTGCACCCAAAAAAACTGAAACCATTACACAGCTACGCCATACTCCCGCAGCGCCGCATTCAACGACACCTTCTTGTCCGTGCTTTCCGTCCGTTTCCCAATAATCAGCGCACAGGAAACACCATAATCCCCTGCTGGGAACTTACGGGAGTAAGTACCTGGAATGACCACAGATTGGGCGGGAACCCTGCCCTTATAAGTTACAGGCACAGCGCCAGTTACGTCAATGATATGCGTTGATTGCGTCAGCACCACGTTGGCACCCAGTACCGATTCACGCTCCACCCGAACGCCCTCCACCACAATGCAACGGGAGCCGATGAAGCATTCGTCTTCGATGATGGTCGGGGCAGCTTGGGGTGGCTCCAACACGCCGCCGATGCCCACGCCGCCGCTCAAGTGGACGTTCTTCCCAATTTGGGCACAGGAGCCGACCGTGGCCCAAGTGTCCACCATGGTGCCGGCCCCCACGTAGGCACCGATGTTCACATAACTGGGCATAAGAATGACACCCGGTTCCAAAAAGCAGCCATACCGGGCAATGGCGTGGGGCACCACCCTTACGCCTTGCGCAGCGAAGTTCTTTTTTAGTGGAATCTTATCGTGAAATTCAAAGGGTGGCACCTCGATGGTCTCCATCTTGCTGATGGGGAAATAGAGGATGACCGCTTTTTTTACCCAGTCGTTCACTTTCCATTCGCCATCGTCGGTGGGTTCTGCTATCCGCAATTTTCCTGTGTCCAGTAAGGAAATGACGTGGTTGATAGCCTCTTGAACTGGCTTATCCTTAAGCATGGAGCGGTCTTCCCATGCGGAATTGATGATGGATGCTAATTGAGACATATGTAGGTATGAAGGTATGGGGTATGGAGGTATGGGGCGCGGTACCTGTCATACCTCCATACCTTCATACCTCCAAACCTATTTAATGAGTTCTTCCGGTTTGATTTCCGAGTCCTGGACAGGATAGGCGGTTGGATAGTCGGCTTTGAGTTGGAATTGCAGCGCAATGGCATCCCTCTTCTTGATGAAGGCGCCAGCCCTGAGCTTGTAATAAGGCTTGGATTGCATCCAGTCGGCAGGGATGTTCGGGTAAAGCGACTGGAATTTTTGAAGGGCATCCTCCACTTTGGTGCGGTCAGTAGTGGCTACAAGTTGAATACGCCAGCCATTGATGGTCTTGGTGCTTTTGTTGCCGTCCACATAACGCCTCATGAGGGAAGCTACTGCTGGGTCCACCTTTTCGGTAACGTTACCTTGGGCTTGCGCAATGGTGGCAAAACATAGCACATACAATATAAATAGGAAAGTTCTCCTCATAGCACCGCTATTTTTTATTGAAAATTAACCATTTATGAGTGCCGCACCTACTGAAGTGCCGATGCGATCAGCACCTGCGGCAGCAAGTTCCTCGGCGAATTTACGATCACGAATCCCGCCTGATGCCTTTATTTTGATATTGCTTGGCAATTTGTTGCGAAGCGCCTGAATGATTGCCACGGATGCTCCTTTGCCATTGACACCAGTGGAGGTTTTAACAAAATCTACTTTAACTTCTGCGGCCAATTCGCACAGCTTCGTCATTTCTGCCTCTGTAATCAATCCTGTTTCTATGATGAGTTTGATGACTTTCCCCCGCATCTGGCAGGCAAGCGCCATGGATTCGATTTCATTGCGGACATAGTTCCATTGCTTGCTCTTTACTGCTGCAATATTGATGACACAATCAAGCTCTACGGCACCTTCGTCAATGGCCTTTTTGATTTCCTCCACTTTGGCAGGCGTAGCAGAATAACCCATCGGGAATCCTACCACGGTGCAGGTCTTCACATTGGACCCCTCCAAAGCTTTTACTGCCTCTTTTACAAAAAACGGCGGCACACAAACCGCTGCAAAGCCACAAGATTTGGCTTCGTCACAAAGCTTTTTCACATCGGCAAGGGTCGTATCTGGCTTCAGAATCGTTCCGTCAATCAATCGTGCTAAGTCCATATCACAGTTAAAGAATTCCAGCTTAGAAACAGGGAAGAACAAAAAACATCGTTCCTACAAATCAACTCTAAGGCGGGGCAAGGTATGACAAAAAACAAAAACAATGGAAGTCAAAGTTGAGCATTCTCGTATTTTATCAACAACAAAAATCGAAATCACCCAAAGCGCATATTCATTGATAGCTTAGGCAAATACTTGTTTTTCAATAAATTAGACAGACCAAACCATTAAATGGCAAAGCCTGATGAAGCAAAAATGTCAACGGAATAAAAATTCCACAATTTCATTTGCCTCATCAACAGCCGTCGGTGTAAAACAAGATGAAAGTCTTTGGCAGAATTCTTAGTAGCTTTGTGAAACTTTAAGCACCCATTCCGTTCGTGCCAAAACTGCCGATATTAAAAAAGAAAAATGGCTGACAATAATCCAGCAAAGAAAAATAACGAAACAAGGTCAAAGCTGCGCAGGCAGGAGGGCGAGCTATCCGATTATGTTTTCGGCAAGGTGCAACCACAAGCAATACCCTTGGAAGAAGCGGTATTAGGTGCCCTCATGCTCGATAAGGACGCATTGCCTATCATCCTCGATATTCTCCGACCTGAAAGCTTTTACACGGACGCACACCAACTCATCTATCGAGCAATCCTCCGGCTTTTTGAGAAATCGCACCCCGTTGACCTGCTCACGGTCACCGAAGAACTGAAAAAATCGGGCGACCTCGACGCCATTGGCAGCGGCTATTACCTCGTGGAAATGACAAACCGGGTCGGTTCGAGTGCCAATATCGAGTACCACGCCCGTATCGTTGCGCAGAAGCATATCCAGCGGGAACTGATAAAAGTGTCCACCCAAATCATCCGGGATGCCTATGAGGACACCACGGATGTTTTCACTTTACTTGACGATGCCGAAAAAGGCCTCTTCAATGTGACCCAAAACAACCTCAGCCGACAGTATGAGAGCATGGGCGAGCTGGCGAGCAAGACCCTGAAAATCCTTGAAGAACTAAAAAACAAAGAAGACGGACTAACGGGCGTGCCGACAGGCTTCACCGCACTCGACCGCCTGACAAGCGGCTGGCAGGCCAGCGACCTTATCATCGTGGCTGCTCGTCCGGGTATGGGCAAGACTTCTTACACGCTCGCACTTGCCCGCAATGCGGCCATGGACTTCAACAAGGGCGTGGCGCTGTTTTCCTTGGAAATGTCCAGCACCCAGTTGGTACAGCGCCTTATTTCGATGGAAGCTGAGATTTCCGGCACCAAATTGCGCAGCGGCAAATTGGAAGACTACGAATGGCAGCAGTTGCACACCACCATCGAGCGGCTGAGCGAAGCTCCCATTTTCATTGATGATACTCCTGCCATCAATATCTTCGAGCTGCGAGCCAAGTGCCGCCGCTTGAAGATGCAGCACGATATACAACTCGTCATCATTGACTACCTCCAGCTCATGAGCGGCGGCATGGAGTCCAACAAGGGCGGCAACCGAGAGCAGGAAATCTCCTCCATCTCAAGGGCCTTGAAAGCAATGGCCAAGGAATTGAGCGTGCCTGTAATCGCACTATCACAGCTGAGTCGGGCAGTTGAGACAAGGGGTGGGAGCAAGCGGCCACAGCTATCGGACTTACGCGAATCCGGCGCAATTGAGCAGGATGCAGACATCGTGACCTTCATCTACCGCCCTGAATACTACCAGATTTTGGAAGATGAAACGGGGCAGTCCCTGAAGGGCATCGCAGAAATCATCATTGCGAAGCACCGTAACGGTGCCTTGGATACCGTGAAACTGCGCTTCACCGACCAGTTTGCCAAGTTCAGTGATTTGGAAGAGGCCAGTTTTGACAGTTTCCCTTCCAGCGACCCGTTTGCATCACCGTTCGAGCCATCCAAAGTGCTCACTGTGCCTTCCAAAATGAACGATGACGAAGATATTCCGTTTTAATCCTAACTCCCTTGGAAGCAAGTTTTATTTGAATTGCCATCGAAAAACCAGATTTTTGCACCACTTTTCAGAAAAGCAGTTTTTTGACAGGGTTTTATCATTTTAAATAGTTGAAAATTGAAATTTGTTGATTTAGGCTTGGCGACAACCCTGTTGGAAGGGTTGGACGCCATGGGATTTCAAAATGCCACCCCCATTCAAGAGCAAGCCATTCCGGCCTTGTTGAACGGGCAGGACGTACTCGCCTGTGCCCAAACCGGTACCGGCAAAACCGCCGCTTTCCTGCTACCCATCCTCAACCGCCTCATCGAAGACCCAATTGACGGAATTGATACCGTAATATTGGAGCCTACCCGTGAACTCGCCATCCAAGTTGACCAACAACTGGAGGGTTTCTCCTATTTCACCAATGTAAGTTCCGTCGCCATTTACGGTGGCAGGGACGGGCACAGCATGGAAATGGAAATGCGGGCACTGAAAAAAGGCGTGGACGTGGTGGTGGCAACACCGGGCCGCTTCCTTGCCCACCTGCAATTGGGGTACGTCAACCTCGACACCGTGCGCCACCTCGTGCTCGACGAGGCCGATCGGATGCTCGACATGGGCTTTGTGCAGGACATCATGACCATTGTCAATAAGATACCCCGCACCCGCCAGACCTTCCTTTTCTCGGCTACCATGCCCAATGAGATAAGGAAGTTTTCGCAGAGTTTGCTCCGTGACCCATTGGAAATTAGCATCGCCATTAGCAAACCTGCATCCGGCATTACCCAGGGCGTTTTCTTTGTAGAGGACGAAAGAAAGAACAAACTGATCGAGCATTTGCTCCGCTTGGAAGCGCCAGACCGCCGCATCCTCGTTTTTGCGGGCACTAAAAGAGCGGTCAAAGACCTCAACAGCCACCTCAAAAACAAAGGATTCAAAAGCGCAGAAATCCACTCCGACCTCGAACAGCAGCAGCGGGAAGACACCCTGCTCTCTTTCAAAAATGCTAGCGTGCCCATCCTCGTTGCAACGGATGTGCTTTCGAGGGGAATTGATATAAAAAACATTGAGGTCGTCATCAATTTCGACGTACCTGGCGACCCAGATGACTATGTACACCGCATTGGCCGCACGGCCCGTGCCGACGCTACGGGCGAAGCTTTCACGCTTGTAAGCCGGATGGGTCGAAAGAAGTTTGACCGAATCGAACAACTGATGGGCATCAAAGTGCCAGTGCTGCCCCTCCCTGAGGGCCTACAAGGCGGAGACGACGGAGGAGATGACCATAGGTCAAGGCGTGGAACCCGTGGGGGGCGAAATGTGAAGCATCGGAGCGACGGCAGGCCACAACATGGCAGGCCACAAGGCAACAGGCACCAAGGTGGTGGGGCTTATGGAGGAAGGACGCAAGGTAGCGGGCAACAAAGTAGCGGGCAACAAGGTGGCGAGCAACAAGGTGGCAGGCCAAATGGCAACAACAGTCGGCCTGCCAATGAAGCTGACTTAGCCAACCCAGCACCTCGTCGCCAACAGCCGCCCCATCCTGGCCAGCCCGAAGGGAACCCACCTATTGGAGACGGTGCCCCTCGGAAAAAGCGGCGCAACCGTGGTGGACGAAACCGCCGTAAAGGTGGTGACAAAGGAAGTGGTGAAGGCCAACAACCGAGCAACCCTCCTACCCCACCAGCAGCTCCCAACGAATAGTTGATATGGCTGTTCATGAGGGCTTGGGTCCAAAAGCCATGAGGGTTTCTGCTAAATGATGTTGAAATTGAATCAGAAACTCCTTGAGCACCGAAAAATTCGGGACAGGCTCTTAAACTTGAAAACGACACGAACCATTGACAATGATTAATCATGGTTTGTAAAGTTTTCGGGTTTTCGGTTTCTAAGGCTATTTCACAATAGCTATTTTTGAAATGATTGGTTAGTTTTTCAGTCATTTCAAAAATGATTCGTCGTTACGTTTTGCTCCCTAACCCTAAACCCCTGAACCTTAGAACTTTACGAACCATTCATTAATCATGGAAGATAAAAAGCCCAAACGTCAAGCGGGCGGAACAAAGAAAGCAGCGTCTCCGAAAAAAGCGTCCACACCGAAAAAGGCAGTTGCGAAGAAAGCAACCAGCCCAAAGGGTTCGTCAAAAGCTGCACCCAAGAAAAAAGCGGAGCCAAAACAGCCTTTTTGGGCACCATTTGCCAAGCAGGAAGCGCCGCCCAAGCCAGCGCAAGAGGAGCGTAAGTTCCGAAAACCTGCCAGGGAGAGCATGGATGAGCGGGATGAGCGTCCCAGCCGAAGGTCTGCCCCGAAGAGCGAGGAATTTGTAAGGCGCACAAGCAGCCGGCCAGCACCCAGAAGGGAGGGATTCGAAGACAAGCCCATCAGGAAGCCAGCCCCCAGAAGAGATGGTTCGGAAGACAGGCCAAGCAGGAAGCCATCGCCAAGAAGAGAAGGATTTGCAGAAAGGCCAAGCAATAGATCCACCTCCAGCAGGGAGGGTTTCGAAGAAAGGCCCAACAGGAAGCCAACACCCAGAAGAGAAGGATTCGAAGACAGGCCCAGCAATAGATCCACTTCCCGCAGAGAGGGTTTTGAGGATAGACCCAGCCGGAAGCCAACACCCAGAAGAGAAGGATTCGAAGACAGGCCAAGCAATAGATCAACTTCCAGCAGGGAGGGTTTTGAGGACAGACCCAGCCGGAAGCCATCGCCAAGAAGAGAAGGATTGGAAGAAAGGCCAGTCAAGCGGACTTTTACAAAAAGGGATGATTTTGAAGAGCGGTCAGGCGCAAAGCCGCACGCAAATCAGGAAGCAGGCGAAGACCGCCCAAAGAACCGTCCTATTGCCGAAAGGAGCGAACGACCGCCCCGTACCGAAGGCCGTTTTTCAAGAAGAAGCAACGACCAGGAGGAGCAGCCGGAAGGCAGCAAGCGTTTTTCAAAGTCGAGGCCGACAGCAGCACCAAAGACAACCGCCAAACCTGGGAAGTCCATTAAGCTCGATGAGCCGATGCGCTTGAACAAGTACCTCGCCCATTGCGGTGTGGCCGCCAGGAGGCAATCGGCAGAATTCGTCAAGCAAGGACTGGTAACGGTAAATGGGGAGGTGGAACCCAACCCCAGCTACCCTGTCCAACCCAGTGACGAAGTTCGGTTCCGTGGCGAAGTGATGCGGCTAGAGGTGCGCAAGGTCTATATCCTGATGAACAAACCAAAGGACATCATCACGACGGCCAGCGACGAAAAAGGCCGCCGAACCGTGCTTGACCTCATCGGCAACAAGGTGGAGGAGCGCATCTTCCCCGTTGGACGCCTCGACCGGAACACTTCAGGCCTTCTGTTGCTCACCAATGACGGCGACCTTGCAGAAAAACTTGCCCACCCCAGCCACAAGGTGCAGAAGGTCTATCATGTGACGCTCGACAAACCGTTTCACAGACATGATTTTGAGAAGGTGCAAAAGGGCCTGAAACTGGAGGATGGCGTAGCAGAAGTGGACAGCCTACACTATATCCCAGGAACCAAGGACGAACTTGAAATCAGCCTGCACATAGGCAAGAACCGCATCGTACGGCGCATTTTTGAGCATATGGGCTATGAGGTCATCAAACTCGACCGTACCTATTATGCTGGCCTAACCAAAAAGGACATTGGGCGTGGCCACTTCCGGCATTTGACTGAACAGGAAGTAATCATGTTGAAGCATTTTAAATAAGGTATGGAGGTAGGAGGTATGAAGGTAGGAGGTATGGAGGTATGAGAAATGCAGCGGTTAAGTGTGATATGGCGTTAGTTGACTTAAATAGCCACTATTGCCATGATAAAAAATGTAGCACTTTTAACCTCGATGACGCTTCTCGTGACATTTTCGTTTGAGGTTCAGTCTGCGAATTCGATAGAAAACTTGCGAACAAATTTCGCTCAGGTCGCTTCCGAAACTTGTGAAGCGCCCAAAAATGTTACGTTCAAACAAAAAATCGGAAGAAAGCTATTCAGGCAAAAAATAAGGGCTGCCCTTGAAAACGCATCAGCGCTTTCCTTCGGTGGGGTAGCCTTGCTATTAATTCTTAGCAGCATAATAGTTTTCTGTTTTATGCCGCCAATCTTGAATTTTCTCAGTTTGGGGTTTTACATGGTTTCCTTGGTTTTTTCCCTTATCGGTTTGAGCCAGGACAAAAAAAAAGCACCTGCCATAATTGCGTTCATATTGGCCATGCTGCCAATCGTGCTTTTGATTGCCTTCTTTATTGAATGCCGTATTCATGGGTGTTTCGATTAAAATCAAACAACCTCGCAGCCCCAAGGGCAGGCCCTCCCTCATTTTCCGAAACAACTATTTTTTTACCAAAAATCTCCCCTGCCATCTCCACCCAAAACGGCATTTTGGTGAAGCCGCCATTGGCATGGATGGTGTGGAACGGGCCGGCCACAACTTCTAGCACATCGCCTATCTGCTTCATATTCAGTAAGATACCTTCCAATACGGCGCGGTGGAAATGCGCCAACGTATGGTAGGGCCGAATACCCTCGAAACTACCCGTTGCCGCAGCATCCCAGAGCGGCGCCCGCTCGCCAAGCAGGTGTGGCTGAAAGCGGAGGCCCTCGCAACCCATTGGTATTTTCTGCATCGCAAGGCGTTGGCGCTCCATGCCTTTTGCAGAAGGGGCAAGGCCAAAAAACTGGCGGCAAAACCATTCGTAAACCACCGCACCGTTGTTGCTGGCGCCACCAGTCACATAGGAGGCTGACTTGCCCGGTCTTGGCGGAAATAGCAGGTAGTTGAAAATGCGTTCGCCGGGGTCGTACACTGGCTTGTTGGTCGTGAGCCGCAATGCTCCGCTGGTGCCTATGGAAAGCACCGCCTCTCCCGGCGACATTACACCTGCACCGAGGTTTGCCAGGCATCCATCTGATGCACCAATGAGCCAGGAAGTATCAGTGGGTATGCCGATTTGCTTGGCAAACGTTGGTTTCAGCTTGTTTAAAACATAAAACGGTGAAACATGCGCTGGCAATAGCGCCGCATCAATGCCCGCATATTCAAGGGAAGGCATATGCCAAGCTAGCCGATCCGCATCAAACAAGCCAGTGGCTGAAGCCATGGACTGGTCGGTGAAATATTCGCCGAACAGCCTGAAAACCAAGTACTCTTTAATCCCCAGAAATTGGTGGGCTTTATGGAAAACGGTGGGTTCGTTTTGGCGCAGCCAAGCTAATTTTGGCAGCGGCGACATGGGGTGAATGGGCGTGCCGGTATGTCGGTAAATATCCTGGCCGAGCGGTGTTCCCTTTAGTTGCGAAGCAATGGCGGCTGCCCTATTGTCTGACCAGAGGATGCTACGGGTAAGCGGCTGGCCTTTGCCATCCACTGCGATTAGGCTATGCATGGCGGCGCTTAGGCCAATACCAACTGGTGCTGCGCCCATTTTGGCCACCATTTTTTTCAAAGCAAATACCGCGGCACGAAATACTTGCTCAGGTTCTTGCTCCTGCCAACCCGGCTTTAGTGAGATGGTCGGGTAAGCCTTGGTTACGGCAACAAGCAATTGTTCCTGCTCGCCAAACGCTACGGCCTTGACGCTGGATGTGCCGATGTCGAGGCCGACGTAATAGTTCATTTCTCGCTGGAAGAACGGTGGTGGTGACTTGGTTTTTTGTAATCGAAAGCCGCTCGGAACAAGGCCAACCAACCGCCAATCAACAAGACCCCGCCAAGGGGGGTGATAGGGCCAAGCACCGATTTACTGGCTGTCAATCCGATATGGTCAACCAATGCCAACAGATATACGGACCCGCTGAACATCGCCATGCCGATAACGAAAAGCCAACCTGCGATACCCGTCCAACGATGGCCAACATAGCGGGAAAGCAATGCAGTAATAGCCAAAGCCAGGGTATGATAGAATTGGTAGCGTACCCCAGTCTCGAAAATCAGCACCTCGTGTTCTGCAAGGATTTTTTTCAAGATATGCGCTCCGAAGGCACCCAAAATGACCGCAAACATGCCGGAAAGAGCGGCTAACATCAACATTTTACGTGTATCCAAAATAGACAGTTTTGAGGGTAAGCGATATAAATTAGAAGGCAAATGTAGTACAAAGTTTGTTTTTAAGGAACCAGCGATTTGCTATGCTTGAGCAAAAGTTTGGCTATCGGCTTTTTGATTTATTTTGCACAAAAAAACAACCATGAAAGGCAACTACCGCAAGAACATCCGCCCCGGCCTCGCTGTCCGCATCGTACTGAAGGAAGACCAGCGCTCCGGCGAACTGACCGAGGGCTATGTAAAGGACATACTGACCAATGCACCGCAGCACCCACACGGCATCAAAGTGCGGCTGGATACTGGAGAGGTGGGGAGGGTGAAGGAGGTGATTGAGGAGGAGGAGATTGAGTGGTGATACGTAATGCCATTCTGCGCTTTTGAAAACGGAATTTTGTAGCTTTGTATTCAAACATTGACTTACCAAGACAAAAACCAACTATGAGTAAACATGAAAAGCAAAAAATCGAAGAAGAACTATTCTACTTGATGAAGTTAATTGAGTTTCACAATGGTGCTCGTGATACTATGTGGAAAGGTAGGGGCAAGGAATTTGAAGAACGTATGGATGGAATGCTTGACCACATGATCGAACTCCGAAAGAAACTTAATTTATTGAACAAAAATGAAAAAAAATAAAGCGATGGTAGCCGTACAACATCCAACACTGAAAAAGCAGTTTGAGCAGTTTTCAAAACTCGGCTCTGACGAAGAAAAAAAAGCTTTTTGGGAAGCTTTTAACAAAGACTTTGAAGGCAACCCCGAAACCGAACAAGCGGCCATGCGGGAGGCATGGGAGGCGAATGTTTCCAAAATTGAAAAACGATTGAAAGCAATTGATGCCAAGCTGGATAAGCAGGTTTCTGAAATAAGCGTTTTTCCGGCTAATGCTGAGGAGGCGGGGCTTTTGACGACGTTGCTGGAGAGGATGGGGGTGAGGTTTGAGGTGGGGTGAATCAGTAAGGCATTTGACGGATTATGCCGTGGGGTAACTATTCTTTATATGGTGTAGTTGAAAAAATGGGGTAAGGTTTGAGAAGGGGCAATATTGGGGTGATTATAAATTACTTATCACATATCCATTCAATATTCTAACTTAAAACCATACAAATATGGAGTCAACAAACAATTCGGATTTAGAACAAATATTAAAAGCTGTTAATCCTGGAATAGCTATCCATATTTTTGCTGACTATAACGGATTGTAGTGATGGCCACCTTCCCCCCCAATCGAAGCCGATATGAGGAGGTTGTGAAGCCAGTTTTCGTGATAAATTTTGCCGTTGAGCCTTGCCGATGG
>JALHQW010000007.1 GCA_022841745.1 Saprospiraceae bacterium
TGCTTTTTCCGTTGTTTTGAGTTGCCATCGGGTATTGCTCGTTTTTTGTTTCGCAACTCAAACATCGCAAGATTCGATGGCTTTCTTTTTTCCGTCACTACAATCCGTTATAGTCAGTATTTTTGTATTTAAAAAATTTGGTTCTTCGTGGTTTTGTATGGGTAAACATCTATCATATTGTAACCCCTCGTTTCAACGAGGGGAGCATGAGTTCCCTCTCGCACATCTATCTTCTTTTCTAAACATCAACATCAAGCATTTGACGAAAGATAGTAAATGCTGATGTTCTGTAAAGAAGAAAGATGTTGTTGGTGGGTATTTGCCAAATTCCCGCCATTAAAATAGCGGGTTACAAGATGATAGATGTTAAGTGAAATTACCCACAAGAAGACACGAAGAACCAAAAATTTGAAGAGATTGGGTACGAAGAAACACAAAAATGGATTAGACTAACATTAATAGACAGGAAATGGACTGAATATGAGACAATTAAAAATTATCTCACACAAAGGGTGCTTGAAAATGAGCATTTTGAGCCAAATAAGGATTATTTATTCGCAATCATTCAAAAAACAAGTCTTAAAGAATTGGTTGATTGGGTTCACCAAGTGCACGGTAATGGCGTCACCAAACAATCCATTTATGATATTTTGGGAGAGTTGTTTATTTATATTCAGTACAACCCAATTACGAAAAATGATGAAACCTATTATGACTTGTTGGCAGATTTTTTAGACAGCTTTACAGCTTGGGGTAAAAACTTTAGAATATTACCAGATGAACCAGACTGTAAATAATATATTATTGACAAGGTTAGAACGACATAAATACCTCTCACAACCTCCCCAACCCCTCCCTCGCCTGTCCGTTCCCAGGATTTAACCGCAGCACCCTTTCCAGCAACCCCTTTGCCTCCGCCTTCTTCCCTTGAAAATTAAGCACCGCTGCCTTGTTAACCATCGCCTGCTCATAGTCGGGGTCGAGGGCGAGGGCTTGGTCGTAGCGTCGGAGGGCTTCGGGCAGGTTGTTGGTCAGGGCATGCGCAAAGCCGAGGTTGAGTAGGGCCACAGGGCGCTTGGCATTCTCCCGTAGCAGGGCTTCCAGCAGTTTTTTTGCTTCCGCTATGCGCTTCAGGGCGATGAGCGTCCCCGCTTTTTTCTCCTGAAAATCAAGGTGTTGTGGATAAACGGCCAACGCTTGGTCGAAGTGGCGCAGGGCGTTCTCATAATCGCCTGTATTGTAATTCGCTTCGGCTATGTGATAGGCCGTCCATCCATTTTTGGGGATGGTTGCCAACTGTTGCGCAGCAGCCAAAATCCCTTTCCAATCTTGTTTTAAAAACAATAAATGGATGCGCACTGGGAGCAATTCTGCCGAGTTTCCTTTTGCTTTACCGAGGTAAAACGCCGCACTGTCCAGCATGACGGGCATTTGAATATACTTGTCGTGCATGGCGAGGTAGCCCTTTGCCATTTCCAGCGGCGAGGGGTTTGGCTTAGTCAGGTTTTGGATGCCGAGGAACGCCTTTTTTTGCGAAGCAGCAGCCACGTTTTTTGCCATAGGCAAGCCAATGCGGTGGTCGGTGATTCGCACGTGCGGAATGTCCACGCTGCCAGACTTGGGCATGTGGCAAGTCACACAATTATCTGATTTTGAAGCCCTTGCGTCAGCCTTTTCCGTGCAGGCCTCCAATTTATGGCATTTCAAACAAGCGTTGTTGTACTGGCTGGCCGGGGTGATTTCCACGCTGCGGTGCGGCTGGTGGCAGGTGATGCAGCTCAGTTCCTCTGACTTTGCGAAGCACTCGCTCATGCGCAGCCTGTCCGCCTGCGAGGCCATGATAAAGCGCTCGTGCGAGTCGGTGTAGCGGGGCAAATAGACGTTCAGCACCTCGCTCAATTGCATGCCCGGCTTGAAATCGTAGAAGGTCTTGCCCTCGTTCAGCACGGCCACGCCTTGGAGGTGGCAGCGTTGGCAGAGGTCCATTTGGAGATCACGGGGCAGGCGGCGGGGGTTCACGATGGAGTAGTCGGCCTGCTTCGAGGTGTCAACGATGATTCCTTTCAGCTTTTCCTCCACATGCAGCTTGCCGGGGCCGTGGCAGCGCTCGCATTCAATGCCCTTTGGCATGTGGGAGAAGCGGTTGAGGGAGCCGGGCACCTGTTCCGGCAGGTGGTTGTGGCAAGTGATGCACTCGTCGGTGAGCCAGCGCCCGAAGCGGCTGTTGATTTCCTTGAAGCCGGGGGCCATGTCCCAGCGCTGCTCCTGCGTGTACCAGGTGATGGGCGCTTGGTAAATGTACCCGTTTTCGTTGATAATGTGCGAGTTGGTGTGCTGCCCAGAGCCGACGATATAGCTGATTTTCTCCAATCGGTGGTGGGTGGTATCGCCGTTTTCGAGGCGGTATTCAAGGACATACATGACCGAGTCCTTGAAGAAGGGGTGGTAGTAGAAATTGCGGAGCGAATCATAAACCACTGCTTGCGGGCCGAACTTGGCGATGGTTTTTTGAAGGGTCGCAAGGTCGAAGGAGCGCCCCATGCCCGTGTGCTGGAAGGTCTCATGTACATTGGCGTGGCAGGAGGCACAGGTGGCCATGCCCACGTAGGCGATGCTGTCCCGGACGTTGCGGAAGGGGGAGTCGGTGGTGGTGATGGACGTTTTTTTACAAAAAGAGAAGAGCCAGATGAGGAGCAGGGCGAGGAAGATTACGTTAGCTATTCGGGTAAATTTCATGGCAAAAAAGTCAGGCAAAAAATCAAAAATCAGTACGGTGCATTATCAGGGTGTTGCCTTGCATCAAAAAAGGCCAGAATCGTGAGCGTTTTGCTCGTGTGACGATAGTACATCCTGCGGTGTTTATCAATCAAAATATACCTGAGGTTTCGACGCTTGGAAGTGAGCCGGCCAGCTCCGGGAAACTTCGAGATGAAGTCAATTTTATTAACCAATTTTTCACGAAAGTCGAACGCTGCTTGAATTGCTCCTTCTGATTCAAAATAGTCAATTATTTCCGTTAAATCATGGAGCGCATCGTTGTGCCATTGGACATTAATTGCCATCGCCCAACTTTTTTAGCCTTGCATCAAAATCTGCCATCGCTGCCTCATGAGATACCAAGTTTCTGCCAGCTTTTGCATCAGCCATAGCCTTGTCCAACCTCGATTGCTGCTGCGGGGAAAGCTCCTCCCACCAATCGGCTTCGTCTTTTTGGGCTTTGCCCAAAAGCTCCAAAACTACTTCCCGAACTTTGAGCAATGTCTGCGGGTCATCCACGCTCCAAAGCAGGTCGAACAGGCTGCCTTTTATTTCTAAGGTATTCATAATCTAAGGTATTAACTCGTGATTGACAAAGCAAATTTAGGTGATTAGCTCGTAAGTTCTGTGTGTTAATTTTCAGCAAATACCGCTAAAACTGGCGGGCCTCGGCTGTTTTATGAACAGATATTGGCAAGGTAAGTCTCCTTGTCCGCCACCATCACGCTCGGTTCACCATCAAAACACATCTCAGCATGAATTCAAACCACCATTCAATTTTATTCCTCGCAATCCTACTCATCGGCTGCTCCCGCAGTGCTGTTTACAGCCCATCCCTACTGCTCGGCAAGGCCCCGCTCAAAGAAAAAGAGGTAGATGTTCAAGGTAGTATAGAATTAATGCCAGAAGCTGTTCCAGGGGCCTACGCCGGGAAACAGACGACTGTTGGCTTCGTTGGCCAGCTGGGTTATGGGGTTCAGCGAACGGTTCAACATGAGCCTGAAAGGCTGGTACGACCTCGAAGGCAGAGCCGATACCCTTCGTTCGGGGTACTCGCTGGCCGCCCATTTCATTAAAAGAAAGACCCCTGCAAGCCGGGTGATTATTGTGCCCAAAATCGGCATCACCCTTCGGGCCAATGTTATCAATGGCTATGGGGCCACCACAGCGGTTGTTTACCACCGCACGGTCGGGAACAAGGTCGGTTGGTACGGTGGGCTTGAGCTGGGATGGGGCACCCATGACTTTTTTAAAGAATGGCACCATGACCGACAAAAAGACATCATGCCGATGGGCTTTGCGGCTTTGGCGCATCTTGGAATTGCGGGTGAATTATTTGGAGGGCTCAGGGTAAATGCCGAGATTACGCCTGTTTATCAGTTCAATTATTTTGATGATAATCAGCAGTTTATGGTTTCACCTCAAATCGGCATTGGTTATGTGCTCAACAGTAAAGATTAAAAACAGCAACCTAATCCAAATATGCTTTTACTTGGCTGTATTGGCTTGTACTGTATTGGCTTGTAAAGCTGACAAGGTTAAACCTTCTCTTTCCGACCTCCTCATCAATGAAAAAGGCTGGGACACTTATGAATTCAAACGGCCTGATATTGGGCTAGGCGGCGTATTTACTGGTGGTAACCCCTATTTGATTTTCAACCAATATGGAAGCGGATGCAAGTTTTCTTCAACTGGTGAATTATTTATCAGTTATACCTTCGAGGGAAGTGAAATATCGGAAGAATCAAGTATAAAACGCACTTGGAAAATGGTTGCCGAAAACGAAATCCTTGTTCTTTCCCCAAGCTCGGACAGCATTTTTGTACAAGTCGTTGAATTATCCGCATCCAACTTTCACCTTAAATACGAGCTCAAAGGGGATTTATATGAATACAAACTGGGGCCACTCTGAACCTCAATTTTGTTTCCCAAGCAAATTAGAAGAAAAAGAAATTCCTTATCCCATACTCGTTTCCATCCCTACCTTTGCCGCTTCGCAAATCGCAAATTTCACATGAAAAAAATAATCGTCCTCGGCGCCGGACTCGTCGGCAGCGCCATCGCCATTGACCTCAAAAAACAGCATGACGTCACCAGCGCCGACGCCAGCGCCGAATCACTGAAAAAGCCTGCTGCTGCTGGCGTCCCAACCATCCAGGCCGACCTTTCCAATTGGGAAAAACTGAAGGAACTCGTGCAGCCTTTTGACCTCGTCATCGGCGCATTGCCGGGCTTCTTGGGCTACGAGGCATTGAAAACCTGCATCGAAGTGGGCAAGAACGTGGTGGACATCTCCTTCTTCCCCGAAGACGCTTTCGGCCTCGACGAACTGGCCAAACAGCACAACGTCACCGCCGTGGTGGACTGCGGCGTGGCGCCCGGCATGGGCAATATCATTTTTGGCCATCACCATAAACGCCAGAAAATCAACAGTTTCCGCTGCCTCGTGGGTGGCTTGCCGCAAGTGCGGCAATGGCCTTGGGAGTATCGGGCAGTCTTCTCCCCGATTGACGTAATTGAGGAGTACATCCGCCCTGCAAGGTACGTGGAAGGCGGCAGGCTCGTGACCCGTGAGGCGCTCTCCGACCCAGAGCTGATTGATTTTCAGGGCGTCGGCACCTTGGAGGCATTCAACACCGACGGCCTTCGCTCGCTCATCCACACCATGCCCGACGTGCCGGACATGATTGAAAAGACCCTGCGCTACCCCGGCTGTATCGAATACCTGCGGGTGCTGCGGGCGGGCGGCTTTTTTAGCTACGATGAAGTAGAGGTGAAGGGCCAGCGCATCCGCCCCGTTGACCTGACGGCTCGGCTGCTGTTCCCCCAGTGGAAATTGGCCCCCGGCGAGGGCGATTTCACCATAATGCGCATCAGCCTCGGCACTGACGAGGGAACCATCACCTACGACCTCCTCGACCGCTACGACACCGCCACGGACACCATCAGCATGGCCCGCACGACGGGCTATACCTGCACGGCAGTGGCCAATTTGGTGCTGGATGGGAAGTATGATAGGAAAGGGATTAATCCGCCGGAGTATGTTGGGGAGGTGGATGGAGCGTTGGAGTTTGTGTTGGGGTATTTGAAGGAGCGAGGGGTGGTATATTCAAAGTCCGAACTTTAACCAACCCTTTTGGCGCTATGTTGTTTTTTGATGAAAATGGATACCTGACGCCCCACGACATTATCGAGTCGTCTTGGGATGATTTTTTGTCAACGTTCGTTCAAGGATTATTAAACTGAATTTTGAATTATGACCATAGCCAAAATATCCACCATCACCAACGACCTAAAAATCGCCGAAACTGCCCTTCGTGAGTGGCAAACCAAAGACGAACCCTTGGCAAAGACAATGATAATGCAGTACGAACTTTTGAAAAAAGAACTGCTCAAAGACCTTCTAATTGAACTGGTAGAAAGCGGCATCAATTTCAACAGCGCAGGTGATTTTATTCAACGATTGACGGCCTACCTTAAGAGCAAGGAGAAACTGGAAAAATTGCCGAAGGCAATAACTGCGAAACTGGCGGAGGTGGAGAAGTTGTTGGTGGCATGACCTATCACAGTCTGTGATACCAGTCAATTTGACAATAAACATCAGATTAACTACGACCACCTTTGACCAAAATAGCCCCTCCACCAACACCATTATCGTGCCCCGCTTTCAAAATAGGGCATGAACTTATTTACGGAAAAATGTAGTTTTGTAAGGCAAAAATAACCGCCATGTTTGAAGTAACCATCCGTACCGATAATCAGGCTGCTTTAGAGCAGTTGTTGGAGTTTATGAAGAGGCTGAACTTACAAATTGTCAAGCCCTCCATGGAAAAGACTACAAGGAAGGCAAAGACCATCAAAGTCATGGCAGCTAATGAGGTAACTGTTCCTGAGCCAAGTGAAGGCAACCCCAAAACTGGGTTTGGTTGCCTAAAGGGCATGATTCATCTTGCACCAGATTGGGACGAGCCGTTGGAGGACTTCAAAGAATACATGTACTGATGAGTTTACTCCTCGATTCCCACGCCCTGATTTGGTACTTGAAGGGCGGTACAAGCCTATCTGATGCTGCTCGAACAGCTATGGAAGATAGCGAAAACCTTCGGTATGTTAGCGCTGCCTCATTTTGGGAGATTGCCATCAAGGTCTCACTTGGGAAAATCCAACTTGACTACCCCTTCCCAGCATTGAAAAAATTGGGAATGGATTTAGGTTTTCAAATTCTTCCGATTGAGTTTGAACACACGATTCAAGTCGCTGCTTTGCCCATGCACCACCGTGACCCCTTCGACCGGATGCTCGTCGCATAAGCATTGACCGAAAACCTGACGGTTGTTACCAAAGACCCGAACTTTCCGCTTTACGGGGTGGAGGTGGTGTGGTGAATAAATTCTATTCAAATTTATCCCAATCCCAATTGAGTAGTTTCAGAAAACTTTTGCTCTGTGTCTTGGCCACCCTCCTCATCGGCCTCCTCCTCCCCCAGTCCTTCACCATGCCCGTCTCCGGCGCCACCGCCAAAGACTACAACCCCAACTCCTTCTGGTACTACCCCTGGGGCAAGTCCGTCACCCACAAGGGCGTGGATATTTTTGCGAAGAAAGGCACTCCCATCGTGGCGGCCACCAGTGGTCTCGTGGTGCGTTGCGGAAATGTCCCGATGGGCGGCAACATCGTCCTCGTGCTCGGTCCGAAATGGCGGCTGCACTACTATGCTCATTTACAGGACATTACGGCGGGCAGTTTCTCATGGGTGAGCCGGGGCGAGGCCATCGGTACAGTGGGCGATACGGGCAATGCTTTGGGTAAACCGCCGCACCTGCACTACGCCATCGTGACCGCCCTACCCTACCCTTGGCGCTGGGACGGTGATAGACAGGGCTGGAAGAAGATGTTTTACCTGAACCCGATTGATTTTTTGAAGCGTTGAAAAACCCTAAGCATTTAGTGGTACGTTGCTCCACCACTATGCCAACAAAGGTTGATTGCATAAATAAGTTTTCAAACCCACAAGCTGGCCAAAAGGGCTGCCCCCCTAATTTTTCTTCCCTTGCCCGTGTTTCTTTTATTTCCTCCTCTCATTATTTAATCGTCTCCCACACGTCAAAAATAAATGATAAAACGCTGGAAGGTAGGGGAACGCCAACCATTCAGTGTCCTTCAAACGTTAAACTTCTATACATCCCATCTTGATTGAATCTTTCCAAAGTTTATTAAGGCTTACAAGACCTACCGAATAGAACCAACAAGGAAGCTGTTGTTGAACGACCTATTTCATTGATTTAAAACTATGCGTTATGAAAAAAGCTGCTGCACTACTCATGATGCCTGCTTGGCTATTGTTTGCCGTTCCGGCAAATGCAGGCACTGCCACCGACACCTTGGCCTTTGGACGGATTCTGGTTGACTTTCAAGTGGAATCAAACTTGGCCATACGATGGTATGAAAAAAAGGCCACTGAACTGAAATTGCAGATGGAAGTCGTGAACCGAACTTTGAAGGCTAAGGCAGGCCGACAAAACGCACGGCGAACCCAGAAGGTGCTATTGGAAAAACTGCGGCTCATGGAACAACTCGACCTGCTGGAATCGCAGTCCGACATGACCCAGCTGAAAATCCGCTACCGTAAGGGGATTGACCTCATCCGGGTGATTTACGAGAAGATATTGGGCCTCGACCACCATTTCACCGGGCTGCACACCTACCAGTACATCGGCAGCCTGTCGAACCCGCATACCTATCCCGAATTTGCCAAGGCCAAGGAGACCATCGAGCAGAACCAAAACCGCCGCTACGCCATGCGCTTGCCTGCCCTGTTGGATTCCAACCCGCTGGTTTCCGGCACCTTCACCTTGGTCTCAATGCTCTTGGGCGAAAATGGCCAGAAGGCAAAGGAGGAGGAAGTGGACAAGATAGCCTGCATCCTCGATTTCACGGTGCGCATGAATGGTGAACTGAACACCATCCGCAACGAGACCGAGTTTTTGAAGAACGCCAACCAACAACTCAAAGAAGACTGCCAGCGTCTTTTTGCAGAGTATGCAAAGGCGGCTGGGTATTTTGTCCCCCTGGAGGAGTGCCGAAAAAACGATGACTGGGAAACGCTGCTCGCAAAGCTGGAAGAAAAAATGGACGCCATCGAAAATGGCTTGGTCGGTGAGGATGGCCCTGTGATTTCACTAAGTCGGGAGTTGGTGAACATCGAGTTCGCTACGCAACGGGTGGCGGAGTTCATCGGGGGCTACTCCAGTTTCATTGGCCAAGGCCAACAGTACTACCAAAAATTCGATGGCATCATGTCCGCCTATCAGCATGAGCAAACCTGCCGCTCCCAACTGCCACGCAGTTTTGATGACCTGAAGCAGGACATTAATTCGACCATTGACAAGTTTCAGAACACGTACGCCTTGCCCGAAATTCAAGGTTCAAGGCTGAAAGACCTGATGTACGGCACGGTTTCCGATTGAGCGTTTTGATAAAAAAATGGCAAAATGGAAGTTTGATGTTTCTAAGGAAACATTAGTGCTTAGGTTTGGTGGTGAAAAGAGTAATCACCACCAAACCTCCCTTTTATGAAAAAACGCTTTACTTCCGCACTAGTAGCTGCTTCATTTTTTTTGATTGCGCTTGATGCCGCTTCGCAATGCAACACTACTCCCTGTCCTTTTCCGCAACCTGCTTTTGATGCTACTGAGGCTTGCATACTACCCAATGAACATGCCCTGAGCTGCTACCACGGGTCAACAGAAGCCTCTACTCCCTACACCGTTCCACCCTTCTGGTGTACCACGGTGGAAAACAACCAATGGTTTGCCTTTACAGCAAGTCAACCAAATGTTTCATTTGATTTCTCGGTGGGGCAGTGCGATTGGGGGGGAGCTTTGCAGGCTGCTTTGCTTTCGACTTGGGATTGTGTCAATTTCAACTTTGTTTCAGACTGTTTCGGGAGTATCCTATCCGGCTCTTCGATTACGATTCAAAATAATGTGCCACTGATTCCGGGCGAGGTTTATTATTTGATGATTGATGGCTCGGCAGGCGCAAAATGCGATTTCAGCATCAATGACCTATCGGCCTTAATAAACGGCCCAACACAGCTCTGCCTGCCTTCTATGCCGGTCACCTATTACAATGGCTCGGCTTCAAACTGGTCTATCGTTCCACCAACAGCAGGCACTATTTTGAACCAGATGCCAGACAATTTTGCCATCATAGAATGGTTGCAACCTGGCTTTGCGCAAATCTGTGCAAAGAGTGCCACCTGCCTTGCAAGCCCACAATATTGTATGGATGTTCAAATCGGGCAAACGTACACTGATACAATTACGCAATACCTCTGCGCTGGTGGCACCGTGCAATGTGGCACACTTACCATTGATAACCCGGGCTTTTACACGAGTTATGAACCCACTTACCTAAGTTGCGACAGCATCCTCTATTGCGAAGTGTTACAAATACCGCCCATCCAGACCAACCTCGGACTTATCACCTTGCCTTGCGAAGGCTATTATCTATCCTGTGGTGACTCCATCACTGAACTTGGCTTTTTTGAAACCTACTGCCAAAACTGGCAAGGCTGCGACAGTGTCGTTTCATTCATATTACAGGAGGGCGATGTACTCGCCAATGCAGGCCAAAATGCACTGCTGCCTTGCCAAGGTGGCACCGTCCAGCTAAGTGGCTCGGCCTCCTCGCAGGGTGCCAATTTCACCTACCTATGGACGACTACCAACGGCAATATCGTAAGCGGTGCAACGATGCCATCAGCCATTGTTGATCAAGAGGGAACCTACTGCCTGACCGTTACGAACCTAACATCTGGCTGCTTAATGTCGGATTGCATTGTGGTTTACAACCAAATTTCCTTGAATGTAAACGGCCCCGACCTATTCTGCCCTGGCCAAGGCAACAACCTCACGTATCAAGTTCAGGCCACATCGAGCACCGCTGCCACCTTGTTCTTCCAAGCTGGCAACGCACCCTTGCAAACGGCTACTATCGCAGCAGGTGCAACCAATACCAGTTTCATCGCAAATCTGGACACCACGACAATCACAAAAGTTTGGGGAGTTGACAACAGCAACTGTACCCCTGATACCACTACCTTCTTGGTAAATGAAAACAGCGCCCGTATAGAATTCGAGCTGACGCAAACGAGTTGCAACCAGGGTCAACTGGAGGCCTCGCTGGTCGGCAATTTCCAGAATACAGCAGTGTCCCTTAATTGGGGGAGCGGCTCCTCTTCAGCGCCCGTCATCAACGTCTCACAAAACGGGATTAAGACCGTTACCATTCAGGACAATTACAACTGCTTTTGGACAGCGAGCTACGATGTCGTGTTTGACCATACAGGCGTATGTGCCTACCTCCAAGGCACAGTGCGCAACGACCTTTCAACCAACTGTGCGCTTAGCACCGACGATTTGCCCTTAGAAGGCTGGATAGTGGAGGCAATAGGTACAGCAGGCGCCTTTTTCGGCACGACGGACAGTGATGGCCAATATTGGATACCAGTACCGCCAGGCAGTTACACGCTGACAGTCCTATTGCCTTCCGGCAATGGTTTTGCTGCCTGCGGCAATGATTTTCCTGCAACGGTCGGCAGTGTAGGAGCGAATTTCACGCAGGACTTTTTAGTGTTCCAAATCGCTGATTGCCCCTACATGACCGTGGACATTGCCAACAACTTGCTCCGACGGTGCTTCAACAATACGTATTCCGTGCATTACTGCAACGAAGGCTCGGCCATCGCCGAAGACGCCTATGTGGTCGTGACGCTTGACCAATACTTGACCTTTAACTCATCACCGCTGCCCAGCATCGCCCTCGGCAACAACACCTACCAGTTCAACCTTAGCGACCTGCAGCCTGGCCAGTGCGGCAATTTCCTCATCAATGTTTACCTGACCTGCAATGTGCCACTTGGTCAAGTACATTGTGCTTCTGCCACGATTTATCCACAAACGCTCTGCCCCGGCTACGGACCCAATGATTTCACGGACGAAACCTGCCGCCCCAATATTGGCAGCTACGACCCCAACGTAAAATCAGCAGAGCCGCGGGGCACTGGCAACGAACATTACTTGGCAGCAGGCACAGAACTCGATTACCTGATTCGGTTCCAGAACACTGGGACCGACACCGCTTTCAACGTCATAGTGCGGGACACACTCATGGACAAGTTCGACTTTGCAAGCCTGCGCCCAGGGGCAAGCAGCCATCCGTACTCGATGGAGTTTTATGGCCAGCGGGTGCTCAAATTCACCTTCGACGACATCAATTTGCCACCCGTAGGCACGAACGAGGAAGGTTCCATCGGCTTCCTGCAGTTCAAGGTGAAACTGCGGGATGACCTGCCCCAACTCGACAGGATTGAAAACCAGGCCTCCATCTATTTCGACTACAACGAGCCAGTGGCCACCAATGCCTATTTCCACACTATCCGACCCGATGCGGTGTACACCAATCTCAATGGATCATTCTGCGAAGGCGAAAGCTACACTTACAATGGGCTTTCATTTACCGAGGCTGGTGAGGCCACGTTCATATTCACCTCATCAACTGGCGCCGATAGCATTGTTAACTTGATTGTGACGGAATATCCAAATGCGGAAACCAATATAGCGGAAGAAATTTGCCAAGGCGAGTCCATCGTTTTCAATGGGGAAGTACTGACCGAAACAGGCGATGTAAAACTAGTGCTCCAAACCGTGCATGGCTGCGATAGCCTCGTCAACTTCTCATTGGATGTTTGGCCGGTCTATGACCTCTACCCTACCGTGCAGATTTGCAACGGCACCAGTTATGCTTTCAATGGGCAAACCCTTTCGCAGGCCGGCACCTACATCGCTGAAATGGTTTCCACGCATGGTTGCGACAGTACCGTCACCATGCAGTTGGAACTCGTGGACAGTTTCGACATTCAGCTAAACGAATCCATTTGCGAGGGAGAAGCCTATCTATTTGATGGTCAGTCGCTTACACAGCCAGGCGCTTATGTTGCGGAGTATGAAACAGCAGCAGGTTGCGACAGCACAGTGGCGCTGAATCTTTCTGTTTGGCCTAATTTCTTGCATACGATTAACATCTTTATTTGCGAAGGCAATGCCTTCGATTGGGAAGGCCAGGCTATCACCGAAGCTGGCATTTACGCCGATACCTTGCAAACGGTACATGGTTGCGACAGCATCATCATCCTCGTTGTTGAGGCACTGCCAAATTCTGAAACAACCATCAATGAGACCATTTGCCAAGGCGGCACCTACCTATTCGAGGGGCAGCATTATGATATTGCTGGCACTTATACTGCCCTATTAATAAACAGCTATGGCTGCGATAGCCTGATTACGCTCAACCTTTCGGTTAACCCTGCCCCAGTGGTTTATGATACTTTGTCGGTGGTGCAAGGCACGGTTCACAACGGTATAACCCTGCTTTCCGATACGACCATTACAGAGGTACAAACGGATGATTTTGGGTGCGAGACCATCATTACAACCCATTTCATCGTGTTGCCCAATGCCACACAAGATGTACTGCAAGGAAGCAGTTTCGAGGTATTCCCGAACCCGGCCAGCGGGCAGTTCTTTGTCAGGTTTGATTTGATGCAGCAAAGCAATATCAGGTTGGAAGTGCTCGATGTGCTGGGAAGGGTCTTGTTCGCCAATTCAGCCGCCAATGAATTTCCAACAGGCAAACACCAATTGGCCATCCATGCAAAAGATTGGCCGAGCGGGGTTTATTTTGTCCGGCTGGGCGTTGGGGAAGCGGTTTTTGCGAAGAAAATAGTAGTGGAAAGGCTATGATTGTGGGGGCTGTTTCATCAATTCCCGGACCGTCCGCCACCGCCGGAAGAAGGTGGAAATGCACTGGCCGCCCATTTGCGAAGGTGCGTTGAAAAGCACGCAAATACCAATATCGTCGCTGGGTATAAAAGCGATTTCGCTGAGGTAATTGTTCACGAAGCCGGCGTGATACACCATCGTATCGCCCCAGTGGTGCAGTATGCGCCAGCCCTTGCCGTAATAGGCAGAGTCACGGTCAATGAAGCCCCGCAACACAGGCCGCTCCCGCCCGGATGTGATATGTGGTGTGAAAACATCCCGCAGGACACTCGGCGGCACCACTTCTGGTTTATGCCCAAGCATTGCCTTTAACCATTCTGCCATGTCGCTGATGCTGGCATTCACACCGCCAGCCGCCACATAATTGTAATAGCGGTGCGTGATGGAATCAGGCGCCCAGCCCACGCCCCTGAACCGATGGGGCGATGCGTGGTTGGGACTGTTCACGATGGCATCATAGGTGGCGGAGGCGTTGTGCATCTGCAAAGGCTCGAAAAGTTCTGATGCAAGCAATTCGCTAAAGGACTTCCCCCCAGCGGCTTGCTCGATAACTGGCTCGATGAGGCTGTACGCAGCGTTTTGATAGCTGAAATATTCGCCCTCCTTACCCGCCAATCTTGCTAAGGCGAATTGGGAGAGGATATAATCATTGCTGAACCCTTGTTCAATCAAATTGGAAAAAGCATGGTAAGGCAATCCCGTGGTCTGTGTCACGATGTTCTTGACCTCCATGCGCTCGGCTTGGGCAGGGTCAACCAGGTTAAATTCGGGGACGTACTGCTGAACCTTGTCGTACCAACGCAATTTGTTCTCGTCTTCCAATTTTGCCGCCAACACACTCGCAAATCCCTTCGACAACGAGCCAATCCGAAACACGGTGTTTTCGTCAATGGCCAACTGGCTGCCCTCCTCCCTCACACCATAGCCCTTGATGAAAACCACCTCACCATCCTTGACGACCACCACGGCAGCACCGGGCGTCATAGTCAGTATCATGGAATCCTCGAAAAAACGGTTGTATTCCTTTAGCATGGCCTCGAAGGCAGGATCGAGTTGGGAAACTGTGGGGCGCAGGCTCGCTCCCATTTTTATGGGCTTGTCGCCACCATCGGTGCAGGCTGCAATTAACCAAATTACCAATAAAGGAAGTGTGAAACGTCGGATGTCTAACATGCGGACAAAGGTAATAAAACGGACAACGATGGACGGTGGACGATAGACGGTGGACAGTGGACGGTGGACTGTTTCCATGCCCCTTTTTGTCTTCCCCTTAGGGAACTGCCACGCCACGAGGGTAAAAGGTGAACAAGTTGCGCTTAAGAGTTAGTGATAGAAAATGAGCTTCCACCGTCCATCGTCCACCGTCCACCGTCCACCGTCCACCGTCTATCGTTTTAAAACGAAAACACTATCAACGCCAGGAGGCAGCCAACGGGTGTATGGGAAGCTGGACATTTTTTTGTAGCCATCCATATTGCCGAAGGTCACTACGTATTCGTCATCCACGACCCACCAGTCGCTTTTGGGGCCGTTCTGTTCTTTTTGCTGTGTGGGGCGGTACCAACCATTGAACTCGAAGCCGCCGTCAATGCGGTCGGGGGTGATGTTTTTTTCTTTGGTCAAAAAATCGAGAGCCTGCCAGCGGGCACGGTTCCAAGCCAAGTAGTCGTGGGTGGCAGTGATGGAGAAAATGGCCATCAGCAACAGGGCAGCAGTGGCAGCCCACCTTGTTTTTGGACTGGGATTTTGTTGCCCTTCGGGCAATAGCAAGGGCAGCAAGAACGGCAACAGCACGATGAAATAGCGGTCGAAGCAATGCACGTCGAGCATCAAAAAGCCGCCGTAAAGCAAGGCGCAAGTGCTGGAGAAAATGGCGATGGATCGGTTCGCCCCGCCATTGATCAAACGTTGTTTCGCATTTTTCATCAAAAGGAAGACAGCTGCCATTGCACCGCACAACCCAATAAAAATCAATATGTTGACAACCCATTTGGGAGCTACCGGCTGCATGTTGATAAAAAAGTAGCCATCCTTTAGGAGCTTGGGGCCAAGGCCGAGGTTGTAGAGTATATTGGCCCACGGCAGGCGGGGCCAAGCCAGTACGCCCATTGCGGCAGCAGCCAATACGCCAAGCAAGGCTGGCCAGTTATTCTTAACAGAAAACCCGTTGCGGAGCGATGGAAAAAACAAAACTGCGAAGGGCAACAAGAACCCACCAAGATAAACGCTGATAACACCCAACCGCAGGGGGATTTGTGACCAGAAGCCTTTGCCCATTTGCCTCAGCAACCGCTGAAAACTGCCGTAACCTTCTGGCAGCCCTTGCGAAGCAGCGAGCCAGTTTGAATACCAAGCAAACATCGCCACGATGACGGCAAGTGGCCCAAATGCAGTGAGCAAGTATTTTGGCCGCAAACCATACCTACATAAATAGGCAACTGCAAATGCCACGGGCAACAACAAGCCCAACTGTCGCACGAAGACCGACACCATTGCGAAGCAACTGCCCAGCAGCATCCATTTCAAATCTTCCTCTTTGAAAAAACGGACGTAGAACAAGACCGAAAGCAGACTGAAGGCAAAATAAGGAACGTCGGTCATGTAGGTAAACGAGAGCGAAAAAAACAGGGGGTTGAAGGCGAGCATAGCCGCCAGCAGGAACGCCACCTGCCTGCCCTGCCCAAGATCCCTAACCAATTGATAACCAGCGATTACGCTCACCCAGCCAAGCACGAGCGTGGAGTATCGAAGCACCGTGAAAGAGAACCCGAACAGTTTGCAGAAGGCAGTGCCCCACAGCACTTGCGCCAGCAGGGTCATGGAAAGCCAAGGGTCATATCGAAGGATGCCCGCTTCGCTGAGGTTCATGGTGGAGCGGGCATAGGAGAAGTCGTCGTTGAGCGGGAAATCGCCAATGGGATTGACGAAAAGGATGGCGAGCAGCCAACTGGCTGTCAGCAATCCGATATATGACCAGTCTTTCATCCCAATTTACTTGCGTGAATCTTCGATTTCCCAATTTCTCAATTTCCTAATGCCCACCTCCTTGCATGGTCACCTCACCGCCCAGGTTCCGTTTTTCCTGAATCCGCAGGGTCATTACAGCGGCAATGAGCAACAGCACCCCGGCAAAGGTGACCGCATTTCGGGGGTCGTTGCCAAGGAAATGCTCCAAGATATAGCCAAAGGTCAGTGTCTGAATCAGCATGGGCACTACAATCATCATGTTGATGATGCCCATGTAAACGCCGTATCGTTCCTTGGGAATACCGCCCACGACCATCAGGTAAGGGATGCCCATCATGCTCGCCCAGCCGATACCGAAGCCTGAAATAGCCACGAAAAGCAAGTATTTGTTGCCGATATGAGGGAATGCAAGGAACCCAATGCCAGCCAGTACGAGGCAGAAGAAATGGACGTGCTTCGCAAAATACTTTCTGGCCAACCAAGCCAGGAAGAACGCCGTCAGGAAGGTGACAATATTGTACCAGCCGTTCACGAGGCCCGTCCAACTGACGGCTTCTTCGTACAGCTTTGGGTCGCTCTGGGGGGTGGCGTTCCAGACCGACAAGGCCACGCTTTTCGATGAATTCTGCCAGTAGCAAAACAGCGCATACCATTGAAAAAGATAGACCAAGGCCAATTGCCACATCACCTTCGGCATGGCACGGATAGCGGCGGGCACTTCCTTGAACGGAAGCAAGAGGCCAAACGGCTCCTTGCGCAATTCCTTTAGTTCTTCCTCAGTTGGCGGTATTTCAGGGGTTGCCTTCATGCTCCACCAAACCGTAGCGATGGAGCAAACCGCACCGAGGAAAAATGAACCATATACCCAAGTTGGTAGTGAGCCGGTCCTGCCCACCAACAAGAGCGGAAAGATGAAAAGAGAGACGTTGGCGAGGGTCTGGCCCAAGCCCGTGAAGAAACTTTGAGCTTGAAACCCCAACCCTTTTTGCTCGTCCACCAGCTTGTCGGCGATAAAGGCACGGTAAGGCTCCATGGCCGTGTTGTTGCCTGCATCCAAAATCCAAAGAAGGCCTGCGGCCATCCACAATGTACTGCTGAACGGGAAAAGGAATAGGCAAATACTGCACATGATGGCACCAACCAAGAAATAAGGCTTGCGCCGTCCCCATTTTGGGCTCCAGGTCTTGTCGCTGAGTGCTCCAATGATGGGCTGCACCAACAGACCAGTCATAGGGCCAGCGAGGTTGAGGATGGGGATTTCATCGGGTGAGGCACCAAGCATGTCGTAAATGGGTGTAACGGCACTTTGTTGGAGGCCGAAACTGTACTGGATTCCGAAGAACCCAACGTTCATGTTGATGATTTGCGAAAAGCTGAGCGGTACTTTTTTGATTCGGTCAAGCATAGGTGTTGGTTTTGTATTGGCCGCCAAAATAGTCCAAAATTTGATGTATTCGATTGTTTCCAAATTTCTACCCAATGCATGGGTGTATCACCCTTAAAATTGGGTGTTTCAAGGTTAGTCTTAAAATTTTCTTAAAAAAATTAGGAAGTTATTGTCAAAAGAACGTTTATTTGCTCCACAGAATAAAGAATCTGAGGAATGGCTTTGGAAGCGGAATGATTCTTCAAAATCCAGCAAAATACTTTGTTTTTATTTCGAGATTGACCTAGCATGTTTTTCAGTCTCAGGGTTAAATGGTTTAAGAATAAATGGTAGTACAATCTTTTTTACTGTGGGGGCCACTCTGGCCTTCATAATAACAGTCGGGTGATTTCTTACAAGAGCGAGGCACGATGTGTCGTCGCTCTTTTTTATTCTTCTACCTTTGCATGGGTTAGAGAAAGTGAATTAAGGTACTCGTTGCCGCAATCCGCATTTGTCATTCCCGAAGGGAACCTAATCCGCAATCCGCAGCATGATTCAAGCCACAAACATCCATAAATCCTACGGCGACCTGCGGGTGCTCAAGGGGGTTGACATCCAAATACAAACCGGAGAAATTGTCAGCATTGTCGGAAAGTCAGGTGCCGGTAAAAGCACCTTGCTCCACATCCTTGGCACCCTCGACAAGGCCGACAAGGGCGAGGTCATTTTCGACGGCGTTAATGTCAATTCGCTGAATGTCAATGATTTGGCGAAATTCAGGAACACACATATCGGTTTCGTGTTCCAGTTCCACCACCTGTTGCCGGAGTTCACGGCGGTGGAAAACGTCTGCATCCCGGCCTTCATCAAAGGCACCCCCGAAGCCCAAGCCCAGGCCCGTGCCAAGGAACTGCTCGACTACCTCGGCCTATCCGCCCGCCTCTCCCACAAGCCCACGCAACTATCCGGTGGAGAGCAACAGCGGGTGGCCGTGGCCCGTGCCCTGATGAACCAGCCCGCCGTCATTTTTGCCGACGAGCCTACCGGCAACCTCGACACGGCTTCCTCGCAAGAGCTTCACCAACTTATTTTCCAGCTTCGCAAAGACCTGAACCAGACCTTCCTCATCGTCACCCACAACATGGAACTGGCTGCCATGAGTGACCGGACTGTGGAAATGCAGGACGGTTTGTTGAAGGTATGAAGGTATTGAGGTATGAAGGTATGAGGTATGTCTTCGCCAAGCATACCTCCATACCTCATACCTCATACCTCTACAAGCACCACTGTATCGCCATCTTCCCGTTGTTTTCCAAAAACTCGTTGGCCTTGCTGAAATGCTGGCAGCCGCCGAAGGCACCACCTGCGAGGGGGGAAGGGTGCGCTGCTTCGAGCACGAGGTGCTTGAAGGGGTCAATCAGGGCGGCTTTTTGCTTCGCAAAATTGCCCCAGAGCATGAAGACGAGGCCGTCACGTTTGTCGGAAAGGGTCTTGATGACAGCGTCGGTGAAATTATGCCAACCTATTTTGGCGTGGGAGTTGGAATTGCCTTTTTCAACCGTGAGCGCAGCATTGAGGAGGAAGACGCCTTGCGCTGCCCAAGCAGTCAGGTCGCCATGATTGGGTGGGGCACAACCAAGGTCTTCTTCGAGTTCCTTGTAAATATTGCGCAGCGATGGTGGAATGGCCACGCCTTTGGGCACCGAAAACGACAGGCCCATTGCCTCGCCGGGTTTTATATAGGGGTCTTGCCCCAAGATGACGACCTTCACCTCGTCGAATGGCGTAGTGTTGAAAGCATTGAAAATCAGCGGCCCAGGCGGGTAAATCGCCTTACCTGCCGTAATTTCCCTTTTTAAAAAAGCGGTGATCGCCTGAAAATAGGGCTGCTCAAACTCCCCGGCCAATGCTGCCTTCCAGCTTTCTTCGATTTTGACGCTCATCTGTTAAGGATTGAAGGATTAGGTTCCCTACGGGAATGACAAAAAAGGAGAGAAGCATTGAATGGGCAAGGTAAGGATTTTGATAAAAACGGGAACAATGCAGCAGTAAAATGCCGTTTAGGCTTGCGGCAGCAATTTTGACAAAAACCGCTACCTTTGCCGCCGCAAAAGTTCTTTACAAGTTTGGCCCCGTAGCTCAGCGGATAGAGCATTTGCCTTCTAAGCAAATGGCCCCTGGTTCGAGTCCAGGCGGGGTCACTTTTCTACAGCCGCAAGTCATTGATATAAAATGGCTTGCGGCTTTTTTTGTTTTCTAAATACCTACCTTGTGCCATTTCCCGCTTAGTAGTTTACGATGAAAAAAAGGCATTTCATGGAGGCATATTTGTTGACGGCAATAGGCATGGCACTCCTGCTTGGCTGCCAGCACACACCCCCGCCCAAGCACTACCGTATCGGCTTCTCACAGTGCTGCAACGACGCTTGGCGGGATGTGATGAACGGCGAAATGCGACGGGAACTGGCCCTGCACCCGGAGCTGGAATTCGAGATGCGGGTAGCCGATGCCAACAACCAAAAACAGGTAGAACAGATACGGGAATTGGTAAAGTCCGGCATTGACATTCTCCTCGTGACGCCCAACGAGTCGAAGCCGCTCACGCCCATCATCGAGGAGGTTCACAAGGCGGGAATACCCGTCATTCTGATGGATCGCAAGATTGAGTCGGAGCTTTACACGGCCTTTGTGGGCGCCGACAACTATGAAATCGGCTTCACGGCTGCCAATTATGTTGCTTCGAAATTGGGCGGTCGGGGCAATGTGCTTGAACTACAGATGTCTATGGCTATTTCCCCTGCCGTTGAGCGGCACCGTGGGTTCATGGATGGGCTGCGCAACTACCCCGCCATGAAGGTTGTGGGCACCTTGGAAATCCCAACGCTCCTCGAACAAAAAGAGGCCGATTTCAAGGCGTTCCTGAACAAATACCCCACGGCCAATATCGTCTACGCTCAAACCGACCTGCTTGCAGAAACCGCTTTTGCCCTGGCTAAATCAATGGGGCGTGAAAAAGACTTTTTCTTCGTCGGCATTGACGGCATTCCCGGCACGGGCAAGGGCATACAGGCCGTGGAGGACGGCATCCTCGACGCCTCCCTGCTTTACCCCACGGGCGGCGGCGAGGCCGTGCAATTGGCCTTGTCCATCCTCAACAAACTGCCCTTCGAGAAGCAAACCAAGCTGGAAACAACGGTCATCCACCCAGGCAATGCCCGCATCCTGCACAACCAGATGAAGAAGGTCTTCAGCATTGAAAAAAGCATTGACGAACAGACGGAAAACCTGAAAAAACTTGAAATAAAGGGCGCAAACCAGCGGTTTTACATCTTCGTGCTACTCTCCACACTGCTGTTGGCGGTGGTGCTCGGCGCTTTTTTATGGAAAAACCTCCGAGCAAAACAGGCGGCCTACCGAAGCTTGGAGGCGAAGAACGAGGAGATATTGGCACATGAGCGGCAGCTTGTCGAGATGGCTGACGAAGTGCGGGCCGCTACACAGGCCAAGGTGGATTTTTTCACCAATATCAGCCACGAGTTCCGCACGCCGCTCACGCTGATTTTGGGCTTCGCCGAGGATTTGTTGCCTTCGCAAAAACTGGGCAAGGAAGTACAACAGGGCATCGGTCATATCCGCCAGAACACCTACCGGCTGCTCCGTTTGGTGAACCAGTTGATGGATTTCCGAAAAATCGAGAGTGCGCAAATGCGGCTGCGGGCAAGCGAGGCGGACCTCGTCCTTTTCACCAAAAACATCATGGAATCCTATGGGAAAAAGGCAAAAAACAGAGGCATTGAGTTCCAATTGCTCACCCGCCACGAGCAGTTGCTCGTGTGGTTCGACCCCGGCATGATGGACAAGGTGCTGTTCAACCTCCTCTCCAACGCCTTCAAGTTCACACCCGACGGCGGCAAAATCAACATCAGCATTACCGTGGATAATTTTGAAAAACGGGCGACCCTCACTGTCGAGGACAGCGGCAAGGGCATGACCGAGGACGAGATGGCTCATGTCTTCGAAGCGTTTTTCCAGGGTGAGGAGTTGCAATTGAGCGGGACGGGCCTTGGTCTCAGCCTCTCCAAATCCCTTGTGGAACTGCACGGCGGCAGCCTCACCGCCCAAAGCACGAAGGGCCGAGGCAGCCGGTTCACAGTCTCGTTTCCACTTGGCCGGGCGCACCTGACGGACGAACAAGTGGTGTCGGAACAGCCCCAGTACCATTCGGAGGAAGAAGTCCTGTTTGCCGCCGAGGCTATTTTACCGGAAGACGAAGCAGGAACAGTGGCCACAACCACCGCCATACAGCAAATCCTCGTCATTGAGGACAATGCCGACCTACAATCGTTTTTGAAGAAAAAACTCGGAAGCACCTACCAAATCGTGCCCGCCACGGACGGCAAAGACGGCCTCCAAAAAGCCTTTGACCTGACGCCCGACCTCATCCTTTGCGACATCATGCTGCCCGGCATGGACGGCCTCGACATCACTCGCTCCCTCAAGTCCGACCTGCGCACTTCGCACATCCCCATCGTGCTGTTATCGGCCCGGAGCATGGTGGAACAGCAGATAGAAGGTACGGAGGCCGGGGCGGACAGCTACGTGACGAAGCCATTCAACATCCATTTTTTGATGGCAAAAATCAAGTCGCTGCTACTCAATCGCCAAGTGCTGCGGGAGAGCTACGGGCGAGGCCTTACTAGTTTTTCGCCGCAGGCGGCAATGGCCGAACTGCCCGCTGGCACGAACCCGCTCGATGCCGAGTTCCTTAAACGGTTCACAGCCTATATCGAGCAGCACCATGCCCGACAGGACTTTCAGGTGAGCGACCTCTGCCGGGAGTTCGGCCTGAGCCGCTCGCAGCTTTACCGCAAAGTGAACGCCCTGCTCGGCGAGAGCATCAGCGACCATATCCAAAACGTTAGGCTGAAAAAAGCGGAGGCGCTGTTGCTGGAGGGAAAGCTATCGGTTGCGGAAATCGCTTACCAGGTGGGCTACTCCTCGCCGGACTATTTTTCGACGGTGTTTAGGTCGAGGTATGGGGTGGCGCCGTCGGTGTTCAAAAGCAAGGGTTAACACCCTAACTTTAGTTGCCCTCCCCATGCAACAAAACCTAAGCCCTTCCATTTCCCACCTTCTTTTTTACCTTCGCAAATCCTTGTTTTTCAACAGTTTAACCGGGCAAACCTGCCTGCAACAATCTTAAAGGTGCTTTTGGGAAAAATCTGAAGCCCCTGCCTGTTTGCTGCCCGTAGGTTTGCCACTATCAAAACGAATACATGAACCACGGGAAAGTCATTTTTTGGTCAGTAACAGTCGCATTGGGCGGCTTTTTGTTCGGGCTTGACACGGCAGTCATCTCCGGCTGCGAGAAAACCATCCAATCCCTTTGGGGCCTTAGCGATGCCATGATAGGTCAGGTTGTGGCAATGGCACTGTATGGCACCATCGTTGGTGCTATTTTCGGTGGTATGCCCGCCGAAAAATTTGGCAGGAAAAAGACCTTATTATGGGTCGCTTTGTTGTACCTCGTTTCGGCAGTGGGTTGTGCGCTTGCGCCGGGGGTAGTCGCCTTGATGTTCTTCCGCTTCTTGGGAGGCTTGGCCATAGGTGCTTCCTCCGTGGTGGCACCGATGTACATTGCCGAAATTTCGCCAAGGGAAAAGCGTGGCCAGCTCACCGCCATGTTCCAGTTCAACATTGTGCTGGGCATCCTCATTGCCTATCTGTCCAACTGGCTTATCGGCACCGACGGCCCCAGCGATTGGCGCTGGATGCTTGGTGTGGTAGCCTTCCCTTCGCTGCTGTTCGTTATCCTACTGCCCTACGTGCCTGAAAGTCCCCGCTGGCTTGTGGTAAAACGGGGCAAAACGCTGGAGGCACTTGATATTCTAAAGCAAATCAACCCCGCAACGGCGGAAAGTTCGTTGAAGGAAATCGTGGAGAGTCAGCATGGTGAAGTGCGGGAATCGGGCCTTAAAGAGTTCCTGAACGGTCGCTACCGTACGCCCATTATTTTGGCATTCCTTATCGCATTTTTCAACCAAGTAAGTGGCATCAACGCCGTCATTTACTATGCCCCTCGCATTTTCGAAGATGCGGGAATGGCAGCTAGTTCGGCTCTGCTTTCCTCCGTTGGAATCGGCGTCGTCAACCTCGTTTTCACCATGCTCGGCTTGGCAATGATTGACCGGATGGGTCGCAAGTTTCTTATGTATATTGGCTCCATCGGCTATATTATCTCGCTGTCGCTGGTGGCTTGGCTGTTCCATTCTGGCAATGCAACGGGCAGCATGCTGGTGCCGGGGCTGCTTTTCTTCTTCATTGCCGCACACGCCATCGGGCAAGGGGCCGTCATTTGGGTGTTCATTTCAGAGATATTCCCGAACAACGTCCGCTCGTGGGGCAATTCGCTCGGCAGTAGCACCCACTGGGTTTTTGCCGCCATTATTGCAGGCAATTTCCCTTGGTTTGCGGGCAAATTCGGCCAAGCACCCAGCTTCGCCTTCTTCGCTGTGATGATGGTACTACAGTTCCTTTGGGTCTGGCGCATGATGCCAGAAACAAAAGGCATCTCCTTAGAGGATTTGGAAAAGCAGATGATACGATAGACGGTGGATGAAAGCATTCATCAAGGCTTGACAATTATACTAAAGGCAAACTCCCTAAAAAATTCAGCGGCTTCCAAGGCTTCCAAAACATCCGCATCGCTTGGATCGCCCATGGGGTCTGGGTAGCGAATTTGAACGCCATAATCATTGATGATGCGGGCTTTTTCGTAAAAAAGCTCAACAATAGTAGGTTGCAACGGGGAAAGCACATCAAGCAAGTCTTCCAAATCATGTGTCCTACGGAGCAAAAGACCATGATGGATGACCAGCGATTTCAGGTATTTCTCAGCTGCTTGCTGGCAATGGTAGCAAATCAGGTCGGGATATTCGGGCGTATGCTGGCTCGCATGCGTGGCAAGCCCAAGATCCCGGTCCGCTTTAAGCAGCCAATCGTGTGGGTTTGCTGGATTCATAGAGGATTTTTCCAGTGGCCAAGATTTCGTGTACGAGGGAATACGGGTCGTTTTTGCCCGCTACCATTTCATCGGGCGTGTAAACGACTATATCCATCGGAAAAAGCCAGCGCCTGCCATTGGCCCGAAGGGCGCTACGGATTTCCCGGCCCCGCTTGAAGCGGGGAAGTTTGGAAGGCTTTACAATCGCCAAATCGAGGTCGCTGTCATTCTTCGCTTGGTCGGATGCGTAGGAGCCGAACAGGATTATCCTTTCCGGCTGGCACTCGGCAACAATGATTCGAACAATTTCGTCAATTTGATTTTGAGTAATCATGTAGGACAAAGTTATGGCAAAATCCTAAAACGTCACAAAGTTTAGTTTCATACAACCTTTATAATTAGTGAGAGTAACGGAAAGTCGGGGGAACTACTCCCGACTCCTTTTCTCGCTGAGTTTTAGATTTCAACCAATTTCCATGTCCAGACCCACCGTCATCTGCTTCGGCGAAGTCCTTTGGGACCTCCTGCCCACCGGCAAAATAGCTGGCGGGGCGCCCATGAACGTCGCTTTCCATGCCAACCAGCTTGGCATGAGGTCGCACATGATTAGCCGCATCGGAAACGATGCGCTGGGGCATGAACTGCTCGGTTTTTTGAATGAGAAAGGCGTCTCCACCCGCCTCGTTCAAGTGGACGAGACCTTCCCCACGGGCATCGTAAACGTGGTTTTAGATGAAAAAGGCTCGCCGAGCTATGAAATCGTACAGCCCTCGGCCTGGGACTTCATCCACCCCATCACCGAAATGACCGACACGGTCAAGGAAGCCGACGCCCTCGTGTTTGGCAGCCTCGCTTGCCGCAACGAGCGCACCAAGCGCACCCTCTTCGAACTGCTCGACATCGCCCCGCTGCGGGTGCTCGATGTGAATCTACGTACCCCGTTTTTCACCAAAAACCTGCTGGAAGAACTGCTGCAAAAAGCCGACATCGTAAAGCTGAACGACGAAGAGCTGCACCTCCTGTGCGGCTACTGGTCGGGCTTGGAGGGCGAGCAATTGCAAATGTCTTTTTTGAAGGAAAAATTCAGGCTGGAAGCACTCGTCGTGACCAAAGGCCCCAACGGCGCTGCCTGCCTCGACGACAGTGGCTACCATGAGCAGCCTGGTTTCACGGTGCAGGTACAGGACACTATCGGTAGTGGGGATGCCTTCTTGGCCGCCTACCTGAGCAAGTTATTGGTGAACGCCAACGCCAATGACTGCCTCCGCTTTGCTTGCGCAATAGGGGCGCTGGCAGCCACGAAAGCTGGCGGTACGGCACGGTTGAGCGGGGAAGAAATTGAAGTGATTTTGAATTCAAAACAATTGATAACGGATTGATTAACAACACAATTTTTTAAATATATCTACACATAGAAAACATAGGGGTGTGCTTTTTTAGAGATAAAAATCAAGCATAAAAAACTAAGACTCCTATGTGTCTATGTGTTTAAAAATAACGCCCAACGTGTTTATGACAAAACAAAACAACCTATTGAAAATGGCTTTGCTGATGGCTCTTGGCCTTCAACTCGCAGCCTGCGGCGGCAGCGAGCCAAACGCAATGACGGAACCTGAACCTGTGTCACCTACCGCCACGGCCACCTACACGGAACCGCACCGCCCGCAGTTCCACCATTCCCCGCCCATCGGCTGGACGAACGACCCCAATGGTATGGTCTATTTCGATGGCGAGTACCACCTGTTCTACCAGCACTACCCCGACTCCACGGTCTGGGGGCCGATGCACTGGGGCCATGCCGTGAGCAAAGACCTTGTACATTGGGAGAACCTGCCCATTGCACTATTCCCCGATTCGTTGGGATATATCTTCAGCGGCTCGGCAGTGGTGGACACCAAGAACAGCACGGGCTTCGGTAAAAATGGCCAGCCGCCGCTCGTGGCCATGTTCACCCTCCACGACATGAAGCGGGAGAAGGACGGCACCAACAGCCACGAGTCGCAGGGCATCGCTTACAGCAACGACCGAGGCCGCACTTGGACGATGTACGAGGGCAACCCCGTGATGCCCAACCCGGGTGGTGTGAAGGACATCCGTGACCCCAAGCTCATCTGGCACGAGGCCACCAAGCAGTGGGTGGTGACGTTGGCCGTGGGCGACCATATCGAGTTCTGGGCGGCACCTGACCTGAAAAAATGGACGAAACTCAGCGAATTCGGCAAGACCTACGGCGGCCACGGTGGCGTCTGGGAGTGCCCCGACCTCTTTCCGATGACCGTCGCTGGCACGAGCGAAACCAAGTGGGTGCTCATCGTCAACATCAACCCCGGCGGGCCAAACGGTGGCTCGGTCGGCCAGTATTTCGTTGGCGATTTCGATGGAAAGACCTACACGCTCGACCCTAGTTTTGCCAAGCAAGTACCCCTCGGCACGGGTGCCTGGATGGACTGGGGCAAGGACAACTACGCTGCCGTCACCTGGAGCGACGCCCCAGATGGCCGCCGCCTGCTCATTGGTTGGATGAGCAATTGGGAATACGCCAATAAGGTGCCGACTGGCATTTGGCGCAATGCAATGACCCTCGTTCGCTCCATGTCTTTGGCCAAAAATGCCAAGGGCTACTACCTCGTCGCCGAGCCGGTGCAGGAGCAGCAAGCCCTGCGAACCATGTTTGTTGGCCTTGAAAAAATGGAGCTTACTGCGCCCGTGGACTTGACGGCCAAGCTGGGTGCGCCCACGACCTTGTCAGAAATGGAACTGGAGTTCGAGCTTCCAAAGGATGCTGCTGGCTCGGTGGGTGTGGAGCTTTCCAATGCCAAGGGCGAGACCTACCGCATTGGCTACGATGCCAAGGCCAAGCAGTTTTTCAGCGACAGGACAAAGTCGGGGGATAGTTCTTTTTCCGAAAAATTTGCACCAAAGGCAAGCACGGCCCCCCGTTTTGCGGATGGCAACACCGTGAAAATGCACCTCTTCTTCGACGTAGCCAGCGCCGAGCTTTTCGCTGATGGCGGCTCGACGGTTATGACGGAGATTTTCTTCCCAACGGAGGATTTTACGCAGGCCAAGCTGTTTGCCGAAGGCGGCAAAGCGACGCTGACGGGCGGGAAGGTGCATCAGCTGAAAGGGATTTGGGAGTAAAAAATTTGAAGGTGATTGTTGCCTTTGAAATGGATGAACGAAATGAGCCAACAGCAGTCACATGAGAGGAGGGGTTATCAAACCCCGGAGTTCGGAACTGAGGGGTTTGATAACCCCTCCTCTCGAAAGTGACTGCGGTTAAATTCAAATGTGTTCATTTATTGAGCAACACTTGATTTTTTTAAACACATAGACACGTAGAAATTATAGCAGCAATCATTTTTTTAAAAAAAATGATTGCTGCAAAACTATGATCCCTATGTGTCTATGTGTTTAAAAAAATAAAAAATCCAGCATATAAAAGCGTTTCGGCGTGTTTAAATACCCCAATCATTAATTAAATATCCCGTTTATTTTCGAAATAACCAAGTGTGATATACGAAGTATATCCTGGCATTGCCATATCCAAAAACAACCCCCAAAAACCCACGACACTTAATCGCAAACCATTTTTTTGTTTAACCTAAATCTGTTTCATCATGAAATTGAAATTACTCTCGCTTTTCGTGCTGTTCCTGTCGGCGCAGTTGGCCATCGCCCAACGCACCATCTCAGGCACAGTGACGGACGCAGACACTGGTGAGCCGCTCATCGGGGCGAACATCCTCGGTATGGGCACCTCCTCCGGTACGGTCTCCGACGTGGACGGTTCGTTCTCGTTCCAAGTGGGTAACGACGTCACCTCGCTCGAAATCTCGTTCACGGGCTACTCCTCGCAGACCGTGAGTATCGTCGGCGTCAGCAAGGTTGACGTGAAGCTGTCCGCAGGAGCTATCCTCGATGCCGTTGTGGTGACGGGCTACTCCGTAGAGCGCAAGAAGGATCTCCTCGGTGCCGTGGCCGTCATGGACTTGGAGGACGTGAGTTCCAACGCTAACTCCAACATCCTCGAATCCATGCAGGGACGGGTGGCTGGCGTGAACGTTGACCTGAGCGGTGACCCCGGCCAAGGCGCCCGCATCCGGATACGGGGCACGAGCACGCTTGGCAAACTGAGCGACCCGCTCTACATCGTGGACGGCGTGCCCATCCAGACTTACATCACCAACGAGAACGGCTCGGACGTGCCGCAGACTTGGGGCATGACCTGGCTCAACCCCGACGACATCGCCTCCGTGCAGGTGTTGAAGGATGCTTCTTCGGCCTCCATCTATGGTGCCAGGGCGAGCAACGGCGTCGTCATCATCACCACCAAGCAGCCGCAAAAAGGCAAGAGCCGGGTGGAACTGAACGTGCGCACCAGCGTGGATTCCTGGCGTGACTTCGACGACCTGACCAACAGCCGGGAGCGGGCCATCGTGGAGTGGCAGGGCGCCGTGAACGACGGGGCAGACCCCAACGCAACGGGCGTCTATACCTACGAATGGCACCTCGACCCAAGCCTCGGCGCTGGCATTCAAGGCACGGGTGTCCCAGTTTTGGATAAAGTTATTTACCCTGAATGGCTTGACGAGGACGACCAACTGCGACCCTCCGGCCACCCAAGCAGCGTCTATGGCGGCAATATTGAGGAGGGCACCAACTTTTGGGACGAGATTTCGCAAAAGGGCGGCACCCAGAACTACAACCTGTCCTTCTCCAATGGCGGAGAGCGGGGCGGCGTGCATTTCGGCGCCAACTATTTTGACCAAACGGGCGTCGTGATTGGCACGGGCTACACCCGTATGGGCCTCCGCATCAACTCCAACTACAACTTCCTGCAAGGTCGTGTGACCGTTGGTCAGAACTTGAACGTGAACCGGGGCAACCGTCTTTGGATGGACAATGGCTTCGGTGGCGTGCCCGCCGGTGGCCCGTACCGCTACAAGTCCATCCTGCCCGTGCGCACAGAGGACGGCAGGTTTTCCGGCCCTCCCGGCGGCGGCTTCTCCGACCGTGACAACCCCGTAGCCCTTACCCACGACAACCGGGACGACCGCATCAAGAACGTGAAGGTTTTCGGCAACGTGTATGCGGACGTGAAGCTGCTGAAGGGCCTTAGTTTCCGCACCAATTTCGGCGTGGACTACGACGGACTGAACTCCAAGGACATTTTCCGCACCTACTCCCGTGGATTCTTGGCCAACAACACGGCGGAGCTGACCATCCGCCAATCGCACCTGACGAACTGGGTGTTCAACAACACCCTGACCTATACCAAGTCGGCTGGCCAGCATGAATTTACCGCCTTGGCTGGCACCGAGGCCGTCCGCAACTATATCAACATCTTCTCCAGCACGGGCAAAGACTTCGCCTTGGAGACCGCCGAGTACATGCAGTTGAGCGCAGCATCTGGCGAGCGCACCGCTTCCGGCAACAGTACGGGCTTCGCTTTGTTTTCTTATTTCGGTAAAATCAACTACGGCTTCGGCGGCAAGTACCTCGCATCGGCTACCCTCCGCCGGGATGGTTCCAGCCGTTTCGGAACGAAGAACCAGTACGCCGTGTTCCCCGCCTTCTCTGTGGGCTGGCGCTTGAGCGAAGAGGCTTTCCTGAAAAACAGCGACGTGTTTTCCAACCTGAAACTGCGTGCCGCTTGGGGCCAAACTGGCAACCAGGACATCCTCAACGACGCTCGCTACGGCCTCTACCGGGCAGTATATGCGCCTTCTTCCAACATCCTGCCTTGGGATGGCGGCTGTGCCCAAACACCTTGCCCCGACGCTGCCACGTCTTATGATATTGGCAACAACGACTCCGGCATCCTGCCTTCGGGCTTCCTTGCTACGCAAACCGGCAACGACGAACTCAAGTGGGAAACCACGACGGAGCGCAACCTCGGCCTCGACTTTGGCCTCTGGGAAAGCGCATTTGAGGGCACTTTGGAGTTTTACAAACGGGAGACCGAGGACATCCTTATCCAGCCCATTCAAATCGCCGCTGTGGGCGACGGTGCCCGCCAGTGGGTGAACGGTGCGGACATGGAAACTAAGGGTTGGGAGGCTTCTGTGCAGTACAACAGCCCCATCAAGATGGGTGGCGGCCTGACCTACTCCATTGGCGCTGTGTTGACGCACTACGAGTCCATCATCACGGGGCTGCCCGAAGACCTTTGGTCGAGCTACCCCGGCAACGCCGAGCAGAACATCATCGGCCAAGCGCCAAATGCACTTTTTGGATACCGCACGGACGGCATTTTCCAGAACCAAGCCGAGGTGGACGCCCATGCCGACCAAACGGGCAAGCGTATTGGCGCACTGCGTTATAAGGATCTGAACAAGGACGGCGTCATCAGCGCCCTCGACCAAGAGTACGGCGGCGCCAATGGCGTTCCAAAACTGGAGTTTGGCCTCAACTTCCAAGTGAACATCAAGGCTTTCGATTTCAGCCTCTACACTTGGGGCGCACTGGGCCGCAAGGTCACGCCCGATGTTTTCCGCATGGAACTTGGCTCGTTGGACAACGGTGAGAACGGTGGTGCTGCGCAATTGGACGCTTGGTCCCCCACCAACACGGGCAGCCATATCCCAGCTGTGAGCAACACGAACCGCCCCTTCGGGTTCTCCTTGGACTACAACGTGCGCAACGGCAACTTTTTCGCCTTCCGCCAGGCAACGATTGGCTTCACCTTGCCAAAGTCCATCAATTTGAAGGGCATCTCCGACCTGCGCCTCTACGTGACGGGCGAGAACCTCGGCTGGATTGTTGACCGCAAGGGCGCTGACCAATACGTGCAAACGGGCTGGTCGGTGGAGAACCGGGTGGTGGGCATTTACCCGAAGGCCATGCGCCTGTCCATTGGGGCAAATGTTGGGTTTTAATTAAACAAGCACACCTCACCCCCGGCCCCTCTCCTCGCAGGAGAGGGGTCGGGGGTGAGGTAAAAACAATAAAAATGAAAGGAATTTTCAATTTCAAAATAATGATGACGGTGGTCTTGGCCATTGTTGTCACCACCAGCTGCAAGAAGGACTTCCTGGACGTGAAGCCCACGGGCGTCGTCGCTGAAGCAGACCTCAGCACGGTGGAAAATGCCGAGAAAATGGTCATAGCAGCTTATGCCTCCCTCGGCAATGACGGGCTTTTGGCCCACCAGTACGAGGATATGTGGGCCTACGGTAGCGTCCGCTCCGATGATGCCTACAAGGGCGGTGGCGGTATCGGCGACCAGTTTGATACGCACATGGTGGAGGTGTTTACGCTGAACACACCTGCCAACGGCAATGCCAACCTGATGTGGACCTACCTCTACGCAGGTATTTCGAGGGCAAACGACGCCATTCGTCGCATTCAGTTGCTCGACGATGCCGATTACCAGGCAAAGGCGGGGGTGAGCAAGGCACAACGCATTGCAGAAATGCGTTTCGTTCGTGGTCACTTCGAGTTTATCCTGAAAATACTCTACAAGTTCCCGGTCTATATTGACGAGACCATTGCGAAGCCGGACATCATCAATGTCGGCAACCGGGAGAAGACCGACCAGGAGGGCTGGGCCTATATTGCCGAGGAGTTCCGTGCCGGCGTGGCTACACTGCCCGACTCACAGGCCGAAGAAGGCCGCCCGACAAAGAACGCCGCCCGTGCCTACCTCGCCAAGGTGCTGCTTCACAAGGCTTATGTGCAGGACGATGCCCATCAAGTGGTGAGCATCACGCAGTCGGAGTTGACGGAGGTCGTTGACTTGATAACGACCATTGAAGGCACAGGCGAGTACGGCCTCCACGACGATGTGGCGAAGAACTTCCTGTGGGAATTCGAGAGCGGCACGGAGTCCGTTTGGGCCATCATGCGTTCCATTGACGATGGTTCCAATGAAGGCCGGGGCAACTTCTCCACAGGCTTGACTTCGTCGCTCGGCCCAGGCTACGGCTGCTGCTCCTTCAACCATGGTTCGCAGAACTTGGCCAATGCCTTTAAGACGGACGCCAATGGCCTGCCTCTTTTTGATAGCTTCGACGAAGGCCCACAAATAGAAACTGTAGCCGACGTGCAGGCCAACAATATTGACCCTCGCATCGGTCATACGCTGGGCATCATAGGCATGCCGTTCAAGTACGACCCGAACCGCATCTACGACGAAACCTACTCAAGGGTGCCGGGCGTATATGGTTTCAAACTCGGCATGAAAGACCAGGAACTGCCCACTTCACCAGCCTTCCGGCAATACCAAGCTTTCTTTAGCATCAGCCGCAACACCGACCAAATCCGCTACGGCGACCTGCTGCTGATGAAGGCCGAGGCGCTCATCGAACTGAACCGGGTGGGTGAGGCATTGCCCATCATTAATGCCATCCGGGAGCGGGCTGCAGCCAGCACAAGCCGCCTTGTGTTTGCCGATGGCAGCCCTACGGGCAAATGGAACATAGGCACTTATGCCAGCCTCGGCAGCCAAGATGAGGCTCGTGAGAAGCTGCGCTGGGAGCGCCGTATGGAGCTGGCTTTTGAGTCGAAGCGGTTCTTTGACCTCGTGCGCTGGGGCATTGCTGAGGAGACGCTGAACAAGTATTTTGAGTCGGAAAAAACCAGGCGTGACTACTTGATTGATGCCAAGTTCACGGCGGGTCGGGACGAGTATTTGGCAATACCACAACAGCAGATTACGATTAGCCGGGGGCTGTACCAACAGAATCCTGGCTATAATTGATAATGATGATTTTTGACGCAGAAGGACGCTGATTTTTTATGATTTATTAGGAAGCGAGGCACGAAAAACATAAAGAATCATATAAAATCAGCGTCTTTCAGCGTCGAAAAAAAAGTGGCATCAGCCACTCATCCTACTCATAAAAGCCAAATAAACCAGCGTCCATGAAAAATACTATACTCTCACTGTTCGCACTAATATCACTACAAATCGCTCATGCTCAAACCTTTTCTCGCATCGAAGCCGAGGCAAACCTCGCCCATATCGCCAATACCAATGGTGTGGCCGTGGCCGATTATGACCAAGACGGCGACCTCGATATATTCTTTACAGGGTATAAAAATTTTAATTTAAATTACCCTGATACATGGAGTCATTTAATGAAAAATAATGGGGATGGCACCTTCTCCAACGTGACCATTGAGGCTGGCTTTGACATACAATATATCAACGAGGGCCTGTACGCCCAACGGGGCGAGAAAATGGGCGCTGCATGGGGTGATTACGACAACGATGGATATCCCGACCTCTTCCTCGCCAACAGCCGCCTGGACCAGCTTTACCACAACAATGGTGACGGTACTTTCACCGATGTGACCGCACAGGCAGGTGTGGAGGGCTGCAATGTCTGCTATTCCTCCTCCGGCCTCTGGTGGGACCACGACCGAGACGGCGACCTTGATTTATATGTCTCCGTATTGAACAATGAAAATATCATGTACCAAAACAATGGTGATGGCACATTTACCAATATAACGGAATTAACAGGGTTAAAAGGTGCGGACAATGCCATTACTTGGGCGGCAGTAGCCATAGATGCGGGCAGGGATAATATCCTTGATTTATATTGCATGAACGATACGCAAGCCAATGAGTTTTTTGAAAACAGGAGTGGACAGAAATACAACGAATCCGCCCTCGCATATCGCATTGCAGATGAGGGTGCAAGCATGGGCACGGCCATCGGGGATTGCAACAACGACGGGCGTTTTGATATTTATATCACCAATATTTACAACCATTTACCCAACCCATTATTTATTGACAAAGGCAACCGGCGATATGAGAATAAAGCCAAGGCATATGGCGTGGAAAATACCGGATGGGGCTGGGGCACTACCTTCCTCGATTATGACCACGATGGTGACGAGGATTTGGCAGCAGTTAATGGCCCGATTGACGAATTATATGGAGCGGTGCAGCCCGATATTGACAATGTTTTATTTAAAAATATGCTACTCGAAGAAGATATGCACTTCAATGATGTCTCGGCAGAAACGGGCTTCCTTGGCAAGGCCAAAAGCAAGGGCTTGGAGGCTTTCGACTATGACCAAGACGGCGACCTTGACCTCGTTGTGGCCAATATGGAGGAAGGCTGCTATTTCTTTGAAAACGATGCCGTTGAAAATAATGCGGGGGGGTGGCTACAAGTGAAGTTACAAGGCACCACCTCCAACCGTGACGCCTTTGGCACGACCGTCAAAATCCGAATGGGTGACCGATGGCTGCACCGCTACCACCACGGGGCGGCCATTTTTGGCGGCAGCATCAAGCCCGTGCATTTTGGCGTTGGAGCGGCGACCGTGATTGACGAAATCCGCTTCACCTGGCTCACGGGCATCACCGAGGCCATTTACGATGTGCCTGTAAATCAAACAATTAGCTTCACAGAAGGCAGTGGCACGATGGTGGAGGAAACGCTGGATAGCATCCCCACGGGCGGTGCCATCGTGGAGCAGCATTTGGCGAAGCCGAACCCATTTATGGAAGAAACGACGCTGCATTTTGAACTGGCAAGAGCAGGGACGCTGGAGCTGCGGGTGTTCTCTTCCATCGGGAAATTGGTCTATGAGGGCAACGCAGAACTGGTCGAACCGGGCGAGTTGGAACTGCCTTTTGGGGCGGGTTTTGCGGCGGGAGTGTATTTTTATGAGGCGAGCATGGGGGGGAAGGTGATGACAGGGCGGGTGGTGAAGGGGCGGTAAAGACAGCGATACAGCGATACAATTGCATTGAAAGCTGGCATTGAGGTGACTCCTTTGTCACCTCAACGCCAGCTCTTGCCTACAAATCCAACTTCACGCCATCCTTCCAAACTTCAATGATGGGGGCTTGGTCGGTGCTGCGGGTCAGCACCACAATCATGGCGTCATTGAAGGCATCTTCGAAGCTTTTGCCTTCGCCAAACCCATTGTACAGTCCTTCGGAAAGGTCAAGCGCAGCAGGGTCGGTTATGGGGTTGTTGTTGCCGACGACATAGAAGCCAAGTTTAGAAATTTCCTGGGCTTGCTCAGCAGAGTAGCAGGCGTTCAATACCACGATTTGGGTGACGCCCTTCAAGGGTCGGAAAAGGCGCTGGAGGGCGGGCAGTGGGATGGGTTGCGACTTGTTGTCCTCGGTGGCGATGAGGATACCGTTGGTTTCGCCATGCCCCGAAAAATGCACGATATTGGGTTTGTCGTTCATGGCCCGCACCAGTTCGGTGATGGTTACGGCGAACTGTGGTGGCAGGAAGTCGAAGGCGTCTCGTTGGCTGCCCCGCTCCAGTTGTGCCCGCAGCAGTCGGTATTCCCGGTCGGTCTGTAGGCGGGTCTCGTTGTCGGGGTTGGCTGCGAGGAACAGGATTTTGGTTTTGGTGGGAGCATGGGGGACTGGGGTTGGCGGGCCAACGGGGCTTGTCGTGCCCGCACCTGGCTGGGCCTCAGCGTTAGCCATCCCATTCAATTTCAAGGTTGCGTCCACGATGTTGCGGCGTTCGATGCCTGCATCGTCATGCCGGAGCAGTCCGAGCATCTCGTTTTGTTCCAATCTCGATAATCTGGATTGAAGGTTTAACACATCGCTTTTCAAGTTGGCGGGTGCTTTGAGGGCTAATTCCTTCAGGGCTTCTTTAAGCCTGCCCTCGACAATAAGTTCTTCAATTGGGTTCATGCTGTTTTTGATTTGGTTGTCGGGCGAAAGTAACTAGGTAAGTTTGAAGTTGGTGCATTTCATACCCAAAATCCGTAATTCCAAAATAGCGCTTATCATTCCTGCTGTGACCCAAACCCGCATTTGTCATTCCCGAACGGAACCTAATCCTCTTTACTTCCGCTTCAACCACCTCTTCCAACTCAGCGCCTCCACAATCTGCCCCCAGCCCATGTCCCGCATGGCCCAATAGGTGAGCGCAAGGCCCATCGGGAACACCACGATGCAATTCATCCAGGCGGCAGCTACGGCGTCTATGACGAAGCGCTCGGCGATGTTCTTGCTAAAAATGCTGATGACGATGAAGAGCATGAAGAACACGATGCTGATGAGCAGCGGCCAACCGAAACCACCCTTGCGCACAATGGCACCCATGGGGGCACCCACAAACAGGAAGATAACGCAGGCCATTGCCAAACTGAACTTGGAATGGAACTCAAAGACGTGCTTCACCTTCGACTCCTTGGTCTTTTGCAGTGAGCGGAGGGTCGTCTCGGCTTGGTCTTGAATAACGCTCATGGGGTTGCGGGCTTTTTCCAGCAGCTCGCTGCGCTTTTGGCGCTCGAAGGTTTCGAGCATGGAGCTGTATTGCTCAATGGGCTTTTCCAACACCTGCTTGTAACCAATGGTTGCCGGATTTTTCAAGGGCACCTTTTTTTTGCCAGTCGTGTCTTGCTTGGCAGCTGGCAGGTTGCGGGGGGTAATAATGGGCTTTTGGCGGGGCAACGTCTTGGGTGGTTGGACGGGCGGTTGCTGGCCCTTTAGCCTTGCGAGGGCCGCAGAGTCCTGTGAGGTTGGGGCTGTCTGGGAAGGTTTGGGAACAGGTTTTGAGGCAGTTGAGTCTGGGGGGGTAGTCAACTGCTCGGCGTTCTTTCTTGCCAGGTACTCGTTGTCCTTGGCGGTTGCACCGATTTCCTTCAGGGCTTTCTGGAGGACAGCAGAGTCGGGGTTTGCCTTGATAATGGAATCCATTTTGGCTCGTTTCTCCTCCGCCTCTTGCTCATGCTTTTCCTTGGTGCGTTCCAAATGCAGTTTGTTGAGGAAGTAAAAATGGCGGTTGTTGCCCTCGGCCATGCGACCTGCCCTCTCCACGATTTCCTGGTCAATGGAGTCAATGGCAACCAACAGTTGGCGGTTGGAGAGCATGGTGTGGTGTGATTTGAAGAGGTTTTCGTCCGTACGGTCAAGCTCGAACTGGTCGAGGTCAAACACTTTTGTCCACGATTGGAAGGTTGAGCGCATCATGGGGTAGTTGCGCCTGCCCGACTTGGTGATGGGTTTTGGCTCCGCAATCTGCTGGCCCTCAAACAGTTGCATCACAAAGTACTTATTGTCCTCTGAGCCAAACATCTGCCCGCTGTCGGCGGCGACCATGCTCAGGCGGCCTTGAGAAGCTTCTCCATTGTCGTAAACCAGCACACTTCGAATAGTGCTGTTGTCTGGCAATTTATCACCAATGCGAATGCTGAAGCCTTGAAAATCGGTGTTGAACAAGCTCTCCTCCAAACTCAGGGCGGGCTTCTGCTGCCGGATGTCGTAGAGCCGGCTCTTGAACTTCAAGTTGGAGACCGGTATGAAATAATTGGAACAAAAAAACGAAAGCACTGCCACGCCTCCCGTGAAAACCATCAATGGCATCATCGTGCGCCAAAGCGAGACGCCCGCCGATTTGATGCTCGACAGTTCATAGCGTTCCGCCAAATTGCCCAGCACCATCACCGACGAAATCAGTACCGCCACGGGCAACGACATCGGTATCATGCTCACCGAAAGGTAACCAACCAACTCCGTCAGCAGGAAGAAGCCGACGCCCTTGCCCGCTATCTCGTCTATGTACAGCCACAGCGTCTGCATCACAAACACGAAGAGTGCGATGAAGAACGTCACCACAAATGGCCCCACGAACGAGGTGATAAGGAGTTTATCGAGTTTTTTCATTCAAACGGTGGACGGTGGACGGTGGACGATGGACGGCAAGCGGTGAAAAAGATGATTCGTTTATCCGTACACCGTTGGCCTTGGCCAGTTGACCGTCCACCGTCTATCGTCTATCGTTCCTAAGAACGGCAAAATTAGGGCTTCGGGTGCAAGTTTTGCTTTTTGATAAGTTTTCGATGAAATTAGGTTGACCCATCATAGAAATTAAAGTCATTGGATGCAAACAACCAACCCGTATTAACTTTGCGGGGTCATTTCGACAGGGACGACCTTCAATCCTTTTTTGTCATTCCCGTAGGGAACCTAATTTCAATCCTTATTTTGCGTTTTCCGACCTATCAACAAATTGTAGAAGCCATCGAGCGACACCCTTGGGTGCAGCAGCTGCTGAATTGGTCGAAGACGCACTCCTTACCGGGTTTCTTTGGGGTGCCCGCCTATGATGTGGCCGTTTTCGTTTATGAAGAATCCCTTAAAAACACACTTTTTGCTAGGGCAAATTCAATGGCCTTCAGTTTTTTCCTATCCTTGTTCCCGGCCATTATCTTCCTGTTCACGGTGGCTACTTACCTGCCCATTTATTCCAGTTTCGAGCATGAAATCAACGGGTACATTAACCTCATCATGCCCAACGATGCGGGAAAAGAATTGCAGGCCACCATCAAGGAGTTGGTGAAACCAAGTTCCCGGTTCTTGTCACTCGGTTTTTTCCTGGCCATATACTTTTCCTCCAATGGCATGATGGCCATGATGCAGGGTTTTGAAAAATCACACGTTCGGGTATTCAACCAGCGACCAGCCTGGAAAAAACGGCTCGTCGCCATTGGCCTTACCATGCAATTGGGCTTGTTGCTGGCAGGCTCCGTGGTGCTCATCATCCTCGGCGACCTGTTGCTCAACTGGCTGGTGGACATTTTCCACATTGACATCGTGACCGAAACGGCCATCGAGGTTTTCCGTTGGATTGTCATCCTTTGCATGTTCTATTTTGGCATTGCCCTCATTTACCGTTACGGCACTTCGCTCAAACGAAAATTTAAATGGATAACGCCCGGTGCCACGCTGGCTACCATTCTTTCTATTCTCACTTCTGTTGGCTTCTCCTTTTATGTCAACTCCTTTAACACCTACAACAAGGTCTATGGCTCCATTGGAACCATCATCGTGCTCATGCTTTGGATTCAATTGAACTGCCTCATCCTGCAAATCGGCTTCGAGTTGAACGCCAGCATCGCCGCCAACCGACACATCAGGACGGAGGTGCAGGAGGAAGCGTGATTCGATTGCGGATTTTGGGATTGCGGATTGCGGATTGGGGGCCGAATTGATTGCGGATTTTGGGATTGCGGATTGCGGATTGGGGCCGAATTGAGATTCAATTATGTGCTTTTTAGCTGAGAAAGACGGTTATCCTGCACGCCCAATCCGCAATCCGCAATCCGAATTCCGCAATCAAACAATCGGTTTTTCCAGCATTTTTTTGCTTCCCAAATAGAAATACCAACAGGCCACCCCCATTAGTACGTGCGCCATGTCCATGTGGTTGAAATAGATGCTGATGGCCCAGATATTTACGAAGAAAACCGCACCAATCGTAGCCCATAGCACGCCCACCAAGAAGAGACGGCTGCCCTCGTGCCTCGTTTTCAAATAAACATAACCATGAAACCCACCCGTCACGATGAGGATGCCATAGGCGGCATGGCTCATGACATATAAAAAGTTCATTGTAACCACTGAGATGATGAGGAAGAAAGCCAGTTCCAGCATGTTCAGCACGGCGAAGAACTTGGCTAACTTGGGTCGTATGAGGGGAAATGCATGAAAAATAGCGGCCCGTTCCAGAAACGCCACAGAGAACATGGAGACGTACCAGCCCGGTATTTTCCAATGAATCGTAAGCGCATAGTTGAAGCTATGCCCGATGAGACCGCCGAGCAGCGTGGCCATGCCCATGGTGAGGAAATAGCCCCGTGCCAGCCAGTGAATGCTGCCTTTTCGCTCCGGCTTTCCAAGTTTGTAAAAAGCGTACCAGCAGATGACCGTCACCAGCACATCGGTGAGCATGGTGATGGGTTCGTCCACCCGTAGGCCGAAAGGATAGACAGCGGGGTTGTTGAAATAGGAATTTATGGGAGGGTTCATAACTCAGCAGTATTGAATCACTGCCAAGTTATGAACTTTGGTCTTTGCTCCGCAATGATATTTCATTAATCAGGCTTGATTTCAGCTAAATGAACCTGAAAGATGCTCCCGCTCTCGATGGATTCATCGAAGAACGTGGGTGTGAGCTGGTTGCTGCGGTAAGCGGCACTGAACTCCACCGCCAGGCCTTCCACTTCCATTTGGTCGTCTAATTCATCCGGCAGTCCGTAGATGGGCTGGGCACCCGGCTCATTGGATAGCATGGATTTAATGGCAAACCTATCGAAGCAGTTCAAGTAGGTGATGGTGCCTTTTGCCTTGGTCAATGCGAAAATGCAGTTGCCAGAGCAGGGCATTTGAGGGTCGGTGCTTAGCTTATTGCAAGCAGAGAGCGCAAACAATGTTGCGATGGCGGTAAGGAAGAGCGATTTTTTCATGGCTTTATGTTTTATTATTTGACACTATATTTCACCAATTCCCCCTATAAGCAAAATCGCCTTTGCAAGGTAACTTGCAAAGGCGATTATTTTTTGCTGTGTCAAATTCTCGCTTACCAAAAAGCAATGTAAAGCCATGCCAACACGCCCATCACGATGAGGGTGCCTACGGCAAACGAGCCGCCAATTCTGAAGTCCTCGAAATCCACTTTCATGGCCTTAGGATTGTCCTTGCTCTTCGGGTCGGCGAGGCTGATGATGACCATCAGTGCCACAAGGATTAGGAACACCCAGCCCATACGGTCGAGGAAGGGGATATCCGGTGTAAGGAACTTGAAGGCTGTGGACAATGGAATAGTAAGCAATGCCGCTACCAATGCGGCCATGGAATTGGTACGTTTCCAGAAGAAGCCCAACAGGAAGATGGCCACCACGCCCGGCGAGATAAAGCCGGTGTATTCTTGGATGTATTGAAAGGCCTGGTCGAGGTTGCGCAATTGCGGAGCAACCAGAATTGCTACAATCATGGCCACTACAATGGTGATGCGTCCAATGCGCACCAATTGTTGCTCGCTAGCATTTTGCCCCCAAAATTTCTTGTATATGTCAAGTGTGAAAATGGTGGAAATCGAGTTGGCCTTACCAGCAAGGGAAGCCACGATGGCCGCAGTTAGCGCCGCAAAGGATAGCCCCATGAGGCCATGGGGCAGCAGGTTGATGAGCACCCCGTAGCTTTTATCTGGCTTGATGACTTCCTTCGCCACACCGTCCACCATCACAGTACCGAGCATTTCCGTTTGGAACATACCGTTCTTGTGCAGCACATAAGCTGCAATGCCGGGCAATACCACGATGACGGGCATGAGTAATTTCAGGAAGGCAGCGAAAAGGATGCCTTTCCGAGCCGTTGGCAAGGAGGCACCGAGTGCCCGTTGGGTGATGTACTGGTTGCAGCCCCAGTAGTTGAGGTTGGCTATCCACATGCCACCGATGAGCACGGTGAGGCCGGGCAAATCCATATAGGCGTCCCGTTGGCCGCCCTGCCCGTCAGGCATGGACATTTGCCCTTCCGAAAATATCATGTGTAAATGTTCTGGCGCTTTTTCTTTCAAAAGGCCGAGGCCCGCCCATGCGCCGCTGCTACCGAAATGCGTAGCAACCAAGTCCAATGCCAAGTAAGTGGTAGCCAAGCCGCCTAACACCAATACGAATACCTGTATTACGTCCGTGTAGCCGATGACCTTCATGCCACCGAGGGTGATAATGACGGCAAAAATGGCGCAGAACAGCACACACGCCATGAAACTAAAGCCCGAAATGGTGCTGATGGCCAGCGCCCCCAAGTAAAGTATAGCAGAAAGGTTGACAAAGACATAAACGAAAAGCCAGAACACGGCCATGAGCGTGGCCACCGTACCACTGTACCGCTGTTGGAGGAACTGCGGCATGGTGAAAATCTTGTTCTTCAGGTAGCCGGGCATGAGGAAAATGGCAACGAATAGCAAGGTCAGCGCAGCCATCCACTCGTAGGTGGAGATGGCGAGGCCCATTGCAAAGCCGGAGCCAGACATACCGATGAACTGCTCGGCGCTGATGTTGGAGGCGATAAGCGATGCACCGATAGCCCACCAAGTCAGAGCGCCTTCTGCGAGGAAATAGTCGGCGGAGGAGGCATCTTTTGATTGTTTTTTCTTGTAAATCCAATAGCCGTAGCCTGCCACGACAATGAAGTAAACGAGGAAAACGAGGTAGTCTAAAGTTTGTAGTTCGTTTTGCATGTATTGAAATTTTGCCCGAAAGAAAGGGAAAAGGAAGGGAATGGGCAAAATTTATTTCAGACCTGTCTTTGGCTCAGAAGTTTTTGACGATTTCTGCCACATTGAAACTGATGCCTTCCATCACTTCCACCTCCGCTGACCAATCGTCCATTATCCAAGGCTGACCTGCATTGGCCACTATCACCTTCTTTGCTTTTGTAAAAATCCAAATGATTCGCTTCACACCAAAGCGGTGGTAGTCGTCCGTTTTTTCGGCCACATAGTCCAGTTCGATGCCTTCTTCAATCTCTGCCCGAACGTCAATTTCGATGATGATTTCGGGGGGGAAATCGGCATATTTGTCAACTGGTTTATAATTTTCCTTGCTGAAAATAGAGATGTCAGCCCCTCTTTTGTCTTGCCGTGAGAGGTTAATGCCCATTTCACCAACAGTGACTTGGAATCCCCGCTTCTGCATTTCATAGTAAAGCATTGCAGTTATTACTGCTTTGAGGGTTGATTGAAGTATGCTTTCCATCGTGATTTCTTCAAAGGTTTTTGTGCCGTTCAATACATCCTTATAGCCCTTGTAGTAAATGGGTTTTCCCTTCGCCACTTCGTAGATGAGGTAGTCGGGGATTTTTGCGGCAACCTTTTTGGGGCGTTTCGGCGCTGCCGGTTTGCGCTTCGGCGCTTCGGCTATTGCTGTTGACATAAGCGATTTTTTTTCAAAAATAAGCTTTTTATGAAAACGTCACGGATTTTTCAGCCTTTTGGAACCAGGCCGCACGGTCGTTATGTCGAGCATGCTTGCAGTTCAAGCAAGGGCAACTTGCGCTCTTCGATGCAAACGGGAAGCTGCTCCGGATGGTCAATTTCGACACGCCGAGGTTCGTGCTGAACCGCAACGGCTTGCCTGCTGGCAATTTGATTTTCAAATTGTCGGTTGATGGCGGGCTTGCGGCCACGGGCAGCGTATTGTTGAAATAACGACTAACAAATTTGCCAATAAAAAAGCTTCCAATAGAAACCTATTGGAGGCTTTTTTATAGCTGATTACCAATATTCTTTCAATCGTGAAGGACAATCTTACCAGTGTGAAGAATTTTTTGGTTCTTCGTGTCTTCTTGTGGGTAATTTCACTTAACATCTATCATCTTGTAACCCGCTATTTTAATGGCGGGAATTTGGCAAATACCCACCAACAACAGCTTTCTTCTTTACAGAACATCAGCATTTACTATCTTTCGTCAAATGCTTGATGTTGATGTTTAGAAAAGAAGATAGATGTGCGAGAGGGAACTCATGCTCCCCTCGTTGAAACGAGGGGTTACAATATGATAGATGTTTACCCATACAAAACCACGAAGAACCAATTTTTTTTCCCTTCTCTAACCGGAAATAATAAATGCCATTTGGCAATCCCTCTGTTGCCCAACCTATTTTTGTTGAATGCAGCGGAACATGATTTGACCATACTGCCCTGCCCATGAAATCCGTGACAGTGATAACACCATCGTCAACAGGTTGTGCAAGTTCGAAGGTTACAGAAGTCGTAGCTGGATTCGGATACACCAGCACCGCCTGCCCCCTGCCCTGCTCCAAGTCTTCCACACCGCTCACCTTGCACAGCTCCTCCAAGCAACCGTCTTTGTCCACCTTCACCACCCAGCCGTGCGACTTGCCGTCGCCGAGGAAACTGCCCACCACGACTAGGCTGCCGCTGGGCAGCACCACCATGCCGTTGTAGTAGTGCTCGAAGGTCTCGTAGGGCATGGCCACGGTATCGCAGCGTGACCAGATGCTGTCCCCATCGGCGGAGAGCTTGTAGATGCAGCCAGCTATCCACCTATAATCCGTGTCAATGGCGGTGGGCGTGGTGGGCAGCACCCAGCGACCGGAGGCCACCCAGCCGCCATCGGGGGTAGCGGCTATGTTGGGCAGGTAGTTCACTTCCCAGGAAGTGGGACTGACCTCCTTTGACCATACCTCATTGAAGTTGGCGTCTCGCCTAATGACCTTGCAGGTACTGCCGAACACGTTGTTGAAGTATTCGGGGATTATCTCGGCCCGGCTGGTCGGGTATATCCAGCCGCCATCTGCGGTTTGTACCAGTTCCCAGACTGCGCAGTCCTCGTATTTCTCCGCTTGGAATTCCCATTTTGTGTTGCCAAGACTGTCAATGGCAAATAGCCAGGCTCGGCACCATGTAGTGGTGCTATCATAAGGGGACGGGGTTCCGATGCCTTTGTGTGCGCCGATGACAAATGTATTGTCATCCACTTGGACGCATTTACCGAGGTTTTCACTTATGGCATATTCTCCATATAGCTTTGTCCAGATTTCGCTGCCTTCTTTGTCCACTTTCATCACATACACATCATTGTGGCCGTTTAACTGTTGTTTTGTGCCTGAAATCAAATATCCATCTGTTAGTTCAATGATTCCCAACTGAAAAGTGGTCAAGACCGAAGAATCAACAAATTCTTTCAAGAATTCAACATCACCATTTACATCTAATTTCATCAATATGTTGCTTCTTGCAGTAAAACGAAAACAATTCATGGCATAACCCCCGTCCATTGTTGGGATAATTGCGTATTTGTTATTGAACGCATAATGGTCGCCTTCAGGGTCAAGATGAAAGCGGTAATCAAGGATATTCCCCAATGTATCCATTTTAACAAAAAGCGCCACCTGCCTGTCTTCCAATGAATCGAATGCTTTCCCCGCAATAATCAAGGTATCGTCTTTGAGCAGCATGTAATGGAATCCTGTGCTTTTTTCCAGTAAATAGTCTTTAGAAAAACCCGGTTGACCATATGAATCGACTACAAGAATTTTAAAGCAGAATAACAGAAGAACAATTTTTTTCATCATTGCTTAATTGTAGAAGCCTTGGCACTTCTTCAAGTGCCAAGGCTTCAATCGTTTAATTTTGTACCACTATTTTACCAACCTGCAAGGTAGTTTTACTATCTTTCAACTGGTAGTAGTAAATCCCATTAGGCAATCCTGCCGTTGTCCATATCAATTTTGTTGTTTGCTGTGTAAAGGTGAACAACCAAACGACCCTCCCCGTGAAATCAGTGACAATGATGCTGCCATCCTCAATAGGTTGCGAGACTTCAAAAACAACTGGGGTCGAGGCTGGGTTGGGATAGGCAATCAGCTTAGTTTTGATTGCATCTCCATTGTTTTTACCAATTCCCTCTCGAAGCAAAGGCGTATGCACGCAGTTTTCAGGTGGGAATTCCTCGCCATTCTTTATCAAGATGTTTTTGGCCAAGCTTGGCGCAAATTCTCCGCCAGTTGCGGCAATGGCATTGAGTTGGATTTGGGCATTGAGCGGCAACTCGTACACCGATAGCCCGGCTATAGCGTCGAAAAGGGCTTCTACCTGCACGAGGTCGGCAGCCTGTTCGGGCAACAGGTCGAGCTTGGTAGGTGCATTGTTGAGAATGCTGTATGCAGCAGCCGTATTCCCACTACCGAGGTAATCGGTAGCTAAGAGCATTTCTGCCCCATAATTGTCCATCCTTGCAAGCCAAGCCCGCACGCTGTCCAAGCTATAGGTCAGCGTATCATAAACAGCATGGATATAGGCCATTTGCGAGCGCTCGTCCATGGCCTGTCGGTACAGGGTGGTCTCCAATAGTTTTTGGGCGGCAAGCGTCGTGTTCCCGTTGCTCACAGCCAATTGCCAGGCCGATTTGGCGGCAAGGTAGCTGCCTTTGTTGGTATAGTACTCCTGTTCGATTTGGGCAAGTTGTGAGGGTGTTTTGCAGGGTGGCTCGCAATGAGACACAACACAAGTATTTTCAGCATTAGGAACAAAATCTTCTATACCTGAAAACTCATCCGGCATTTGCTGCGTTCCGGCGATATGGTGGTAGATGACCTGTAGTGTACCTGCCCCGTTGGAGAAGTCACGGTCGGGTGGCGTTAGAGGAAATGTATTGGAAAATCGGTTGCCAGTGGCTGCTTGGGAAGTACCACTAGAACCAATATTTCCCCCAATCTGCGTTTTGCGGATTTGGTTTGAGCTGGCCCCGGAGCCACAAATGAGGAAGTCATAGTCTTTGACGAGGGAGTTGAAATTGCATTCATAGACGAGGCCAGCCAAGGTACTGCCGCAGCCTCCACCCGCTTCGTTTCCCACGTGCAGGCCGGAGAAGAAGTTCCTGCGGATGCGGTTGTTGGCTGTGCCAATATTGTAGGAACTGATGCCGTAGGTGCGCACGGTGGGGTCGGCATCCTGCACTTGGGAAAAGGAGTTTTCTTGGAGCGTCATGGTGGCTATCGTGCCGTTCAGGTTGATGCCAAGCTGGTGGGTGGCAAGGCCCGTGTTGGGGAGCTTGCCCATAAAGAAGTCATTGAACAGCATGGTGCCCCCGCTCACGCCCCTGTTGAATATGCCGATATAGCAATCCCTGAAATTGGATTTCTGTACCGAGTAGGCGACCGTAGAAGCCAGCGAAATGCCCGAAATTACGGAAACCCCATAGCCGAGCCGCCGGAATTCATTGTGGGTATAGCCAGGGCAAGGGAGCGGTTCAGGGTTCAGGTTGCAAGCGCCGCCCACCGTGAACCTCGCATTGTCGGCGTAGATGCCATAGCCATAGTCGCCAATGCTATTCACTTTGCTTGGGGGAACATAGCTGACGTCATTGACAAAACTGCAGCCCGAAAACCTTGGCCCTACGACCTTGGCAAGGCTTGCAAACGCAATGAAATTGCCATCATGGGGATAGTTGCCGTCGTTCAGGAAACTGCATTTGTAAAAACTTGCATTGTAGTTTTGGTTGGGGATGGGTGATTGATAGTCAAATATGTCTATGCCCAATTGGTTGTTCTTGAAACTGACCTGACTGCAACTGATCATGCCACCCGACCCCATGCTCCAGTCCGGTCCCCATAGCTGAACTGCAACTTCTGCGTTTTCAATCAAGGCGCCAGCTTGTCCTGTTAAACGACCTTGGTTGGCGGATGTTTGGGAAGCGCCGCTGTCTCCACGCACCTCAACACCGCCCCAGGTTTTGCCACAATTTGCGAATTCGCAACCATTGCCACAGGGATTGTTCGTCAGCGTGCCCCTTAAAAAAAGCCGAGCGCCAGGCTTTACGATCAGTTTGCTGTGCTGTCCGAACCGAACGGTAACACCTGGTTGAATGGTAAGTGTGTCTGGCTTCTCGATTTCAAGCGTACCGCTTATTATCCTTACGCCACCAGGGGTATTGTTCACGTCCCAAGTCGTGTTCGTGGTGATGACAACTTTGTCTTGAACTTGTGCCAATACTGGATGCGATGCAATGGCGTTACGCATCCGTTTTCCTTGTTCAGTAGTAAAGCCTTCATAGCATTCATCATGGGTATAGGACATGATGTTGGATAAACTGGGCATGTAGGGATTACCTTGAGCATCTGCTATGGGGTTCAACCATTCACAATTAGGATAACTTTCATTATAACTCAAATTAGGGTCAGCAGGCGTATCACAAATGCAATCGCCAGCAGTCAAACAGTTGCCTGGATTATTGAGTTGGTTGACGAATTCATCGGCAGTGGCAACTTCGCCAGAAGATGAACTGTTATGGGTATGAAGCAACCCGAGACAATGCCCCATTTCATGTGAAATTAAATGTGAGCGCACCCTTGATTCATAAGGTGGCAGGGAATAGTTTCCAGTAACATAAAGTTTTTTCCACCGATATTTTCGGCTAAGCCAGCCCCATTTGCCGAGGGAGAAGGATGGTCCCGAAAAAAGTAAATGTCAATGCCATCAGTATTTGAATGTGGAGGAGTTGTGAAAGGAGGATCAGTGAATACCGTTTCACCTGGGTCGATGTTGTCATAGATAGCATTCTGCACATCCACATAGTCAATCTCGCAATCCCAGATGAAATAAATTTTATGTTCATTGAAGGCTTCGTTGAGCAATCCGATGGCTTCTTCTACGGCACTTACTGGCTGCCCGCCGGTTCCATCTAACCGCCTTAAGATATGCGGGTAGATTTTGACGAAGAATGGCCCTTTTTCGTTCATCGTCTACAGATGGGTTTCAAATAACAACGCTGCGCTACTGCCAATGGTAGAGCAAAAAGGGGTAGAACTTTGGGGAAATGACTCGCTCCAAGTGAAAACGAGCAGCCATCCTACCATAAGGTGTAGCGAGAAGAAATGCTTTCGGTGCGTCTTTTCCATAATTTTGTAAAGTTTAGAATTGAACAATAGGTGCCTTTGCTGACTCCCGGGAAAGTTGTTCAGCATTGGCCCCTTTATTTTTCTATTGAAATCGCATAATAGCAAGAATTGGGAAACACCCACACCGCTGATACATCCAATTGGGTTCTTTGCCACGCTTACCTCTTCACAAAACTTTAGGTGACTTTTTCAAGCAGTTGTTGAATGTTCTTGACTAGAAGAACGAAGGCTTGGTAATATTCTGTTACCCTACCGTATATGCAAAGGAAACTTCATTTTTGCAAACTTACAAGAAGCATAGTTTTATTCTTTCATGTTCAAACCAACTTTAACACTTTCTGCCCGCCAGCTCTATTGCTCCCATTTTTCTCAAATTTTGATTTTCTATGCCAACCCAAACCACCACCCTGCACTACTTGACCCTTTCCCCTTCCAACTCAGCTCCTTTCTCGCTATAAAGGGCTTTCCTATAAAGAATTTTGAAGGTTTCCGCATCCCTTTTGTCGTGGCCTCCCATCCATTGAAAGTGCATAGCCCTTACTTTTAAGCACCAAACAAAGAAAGCATTAACCAAACAAGATTATGTCCAAGTTTTATGTAAAACTTGCCCCTACTGCTACATTTGCCCCAAATTCAAGGCAAAATGAAATACTTCCTCACAGGCGGAACTGGGTTTGTCGGCGGCTATTTGGCCAAATTATTAAGGAAAGAAGGCCACGAAGTCGTTGCACTGGTAAGAAATCCCAACGCAGCCAATGATTTGGCTGCCATCGGATGTACCTTGGTCAAAGGCGATGTAACAGAAAAGGAAAGCATGAGGGCTGACATGACAGGTTGCGACGGTGTTTTCCATGTAGCGGGTTGGTACAAGGTAGGCACAAGAACCCGCAAGCAAAGGAAGGAAGGCACCCGAATCAACATAGACGGAACCCGCAATGTGCTGGAACTCATGCGGGACCTTGGCATCAAAAAAGGCGTCTATACCAGTACCCTTGCCGTCAACTCCGATACCAAGGGCGAACAGGTGGATGAGAACTACCATTTCGAAGGAAAGCACATCAGCCACTACGACCACACCAAGGCGGAGGCCCATAAGATTGCGCTCGATTTTATCAAAAAAGGATTGCCGCTCGTCGTGGTCATGCCCGGCCTCATCTATGGCCCCGGTGATACGAGCAGCGTCCGCACCACTTTGATTCAGTACCTGAAAGGAAAGTTGCCCATACTTCCCCGCAAAACGGCCTATAGTTGGGCGCATGTCGAGGATATTGCGCAAGCACACTATGACGCCATGCTAAAGGGCAAAACTGGCGAAAAATACATTATCGCTGGCCCAACCCACTCTATTCTTGATGCTATTGGTATAGCGCACCGCATCACAGGCAAGCGCCAGCCTCGTGCCGTAAATCCCGGCGTGATGAGGTTTATGTCCTATTTTATGTCGTTGTTCGATTGGCTGCTACCCATCCCTGCCGACTATACCTCCGAGAACCTACGGATATTGTCCGGAGCAACTTATATCGGGGCCAACACCAAAGCCAAAGAAGAATTGGGCTATGACCCAAGGTCATTGAAAGAGGGCTTATCCACCACCTTATGGCATGAAATGCGGTTGCTGGGAATGGTTAAATAGGTATGGAGGTATGAGGTATGGAGGTATGTGAGGCCATACCTCCATACCTCATACCTCCATACCTCAAATCGGTTCCGCTTCCAAAAGCACGTAGGTCATCTGATTTAAATTGCTCTTGTTCATTTGCAGGATGCCCTTGAAGGTCATGCGGTCGTCGAGTTTGTAGCGTCTGAGTGCGGATGGTTTGAGCCTTAGTTCAATCACCGTTTCAGGGCCAGCGCCGCCGCAAAAAAAGCAGGTGGCATTGGGGTTTCTTGAAAGCACGTAGGTGACGCCCATCCCATCCAAGGGGATGATATAGCCGGAGATTTTTACTTCTTTTCCATTGAATGGCAGGAGCCATCGGCCAAAGGTCGCTTCATCGTAGTTCAGACCGGTTTCCTCTGAAAATTTTTGGGTGAATCTCACGTCGGCAAGGGTCGTCCAGTCAATTTGCGTCTGGCCATAGGCCGACTGGAGCGAGGCGAAGAGGGCAAGGAGTAATGGGATCAGGTTATTTTTCACAGCTTGATTTAGTTCGCAACTGGTGATTGGTGATTAGCAGGGCTACGCCGTTCACCAATCACCAATCACGAATCACTATTTCAATTTCACCACTGCTTCCGCAATGCGGCCAATGGCCTTGCGCAGCGACTCCTCGCTGGCAGCATAGGAGATGCGAAAGCAATCCGGCGCACCGAACGAGTCGCCACCGACCACGCCAACATGGGCATTCAACAGCAGGAACTCACAGAAATCATCGGCGGTATGGATGGTCACGTTTCCGTCCGATTTGCCGAAGTAATGACTGATGTCGGGGAAAACATAGAACGCACCTTCCGGCTTATTGACGATAAAACCGGGGATTTTCTCCAAAAGCTCAATCACGATATTGCGGCGTTGCAGGAACTCATCCCGCATTTTATAAGTCGGCGTCATATCAGCTTCGAGGGCGTAGGCTGCGGCCTTTTGGCTAAACGCATTTGCCCCGCTGGTAAACTGCCCTTGGATTTTTGCGCAAGCAGCCGCCAAATAGGCTGGGCCGCCCATGTAGCCGAGGCGCCAGCCCGTCATGGCATAGCCTTTTGCAAAGCCGTTCACGGTCACGGTGCGGTTTTTTACGCTTGCCACTGCGCCAATGCTGGCATGTTTGCCCGTGAAGTTGATATACTCATATATTTCATCGGAAATGATGACGATTTGCTCATGTGGTGCAATGACCTCGGCGATGGCCTCCAATTCTTCCTTGCTGTAAACGGAGCCAGTCGGGTTGCATGGCGAGCTGAAGAGCACAATCTTCGTTTTATCAGTGATGGCAGCAGCCACCTGTTCGGCGCTCACCTTGAAATCGTCTTCAATGCCAGCACCCACTTCCACAGGCACAGCTTGGCACATACGCACGATTTCAGCGTAGCTGACCCAATAGGGCGCAAAAATGATGGCCTCGTCGCCGGGGTCGAGGATGGCAAGGCAGAGGTTGGCGATGGTCTGCTTGGCCCCGTTGGAAACCACGATTTGGTTCAAGGCGAACTCCAGCCCATTGTCCCGCTTGAACTTGTTGATGATGGCTTGGCGCAATTCCACAAGGCCCGGCACAGGAGTGTATTTGGTAAACCCAGCATCGAGCGCCTGCTTTGCAGCTTCCTTTATATGGGCAGGCGTATCGAAATCGGGTTCGCCAAGGCTTAGGTCTATCACATCGTGGCCTTTTGCCTTGAGGTCACGGGCCATCTGTGCCATCTTGATGGTGGCGCTTTCGTTCATTTCCAAAACCAAACGGGAAAGCGGTTGCGCTGCTACTGCTGACATGCTGCTATTCTGTTTTTAAATGTGATGGTTGATTAACTTGGTGCTTAACGGCAGGGCGGGTATTTCGGTTGCAAAGATAGGCAATTGGTGATTCGTGATAAGGGGCGTTAAGAAAAAATCCTGACGCAGTTTTTTTGACGCAGAAAGATGCAGATGATTATGATTTTTTATGTTTTTCAGGTTTTTGCTACGCAAAAACAAAGCATAATCAATCATAAAAAATCATAAAAACCTGCGTCGAAAAATTTTCTTAACATCCCTAATTCGTGATTGGTGATTCGTGATGGGGCTGGCAAGAAAAAATTGACGGTGGTTTTTTGAAGCAGCTCCAAAGGAGTCCCTATGGGAAAAGACGCAGATTCTTTATGATTTATTATGAAAATGCTGCCTTTAGCAGCCTAAACGGCTACGAGAAATAACACTTCAGGAAAATTTCCTTAACAACCCTGCCTCGTCATTTGTGATTATTGAATCCAATTTAACAGCCGAATTACCAATCACGAATAACGAGTCACGAATCACCAATCACTAAAACTGTCCCAGCACCTCCGCTATCACCTTCTCCTCCACCTTCTTTGGGTCTTTTGAAAACTCGCCCGTGACTCGGTTGGCGATGATGGCATTGCAGGCCGTGGCTTGGTGGCCGAGCATCCTTGAAAGCCCTAGTATGGCCGATGTTTCCATTTCAAAATTGGTGACGTGAAGTCCCTCAAAACTGAATTGGGGGATTGCTTCGAAAAAGCTGCGTTCAATGGTGCTGCCCAATCGGAGCCGCCTTCCTTGAGGCGCATAGAACCCAGGACAAGTAAGCGTAATGCCCTTTTTCATCACCCGTTCAAACCGCCTGACCAAGCCGTGGTCAGCCTCGGCAGCAATGGGGCTTATATTGGTTCCGATACCTGCGGCAAAGGAGGTGAATGCCTGCCGCAAGTACTCCTCACGAGGGCTGGCAGGATAGTCGTAATAATGCAAGAGGTTATCCAAGCCCATGCCGAATGCCGACACCACCAAGCTGTCAGGTGGGATTTCAGATGATAGGCTGCCGCTCGTCCCGATGCGCACGATTTTGAGGGATGTGAGCGTATCCTTCACCGTGCGGGATGGCAGGTCTATGTTCACAAGGGCATCCAGCTCGTTTACAACGATGTCAATATTGTCCGTACCGATGCCCGTGGAGAGTACGGTAAGCCGCTTACCGCCAAGTTCGCCCGTATGGGTCACGAACTCCCGCTTTTGCACCTTGTGGTCAATGCGGTCGAAATGCTGGGAAACCTTGGGCACCCGGTCGGGATCGCCCACGAAGAAAATGGTTTCGGCAATTTGCTCAGGCAACAGGTTCAGGTGATAAATGCTGCCACTGGGGTTGATGATGAGTTCGGATGCTGGGAATTTCATGATGCTGGATGCTGGATGCTGGATGCTGGATGCTGGATGCTGGATGCTCGTGCCCTTTACCAAATATCGTGCGGCAAAGGTAGCACCCCGTTGGCTTTTCAATAAGCCGAATATAATCTTGAACCGAATACCCCAAAGGTTGTTTATTCCAAGCGTTTTCAAGAATCAATTCAAACCTATTTTTGCCATTAAATACACCTACTGTAAATGCTCGGCGCCATCCAGCATCCAGTATCCAGCATCCAGCATGAAAAAAGTCTATCTTCTCAACAATTGTGGAACCTGCCAGCGCATTATGGGCGATTTGTGCGAATTGCCCGGCTTCGAGCGCCAGAACATCAAGGAACAGAACATTGAGCCGGAAGTATTGGACTGGTTAAAGGAAAAAGCAGGCTCTTACGAAGTGCTGTTCAGCAAGCAGGCCATGAAGTACAAGTCAATGGGCTTGAAGGAAAAGCACTTGACCGAGCAAGACTTCAGGAACCTCATTTTGGAAGAATACACCTTCCTGAGAAGACCGGTCATTATTGATGGCGAGGCAGTATGGTTTGGCAATGCGCCAAAGACCGTCGAGGCAGCGAAGGCAGCCTTGGTGAAGTCATAAATACAAAACGGCTGTTCTCTGGGAATAACGGCCGTTTTGTATTTAGGGCGAATGAAATACTTACCGCTCGACCACGACCCTATGTACGCTGAGGCCGCCAACCGTCTCCACGAGTATCAGGTAAACCCCGGTCGAAAGCCCGTTGAGGTTGACTGGCAGTGATTCGTTGCCGCCAATTTCCATTTTTTGAACTTCCCTCCCAGTTGCATCAAAGACCCGTAGCATTTCTGCCTTTACTTTAATGTTCACTACCACTTCGCCAGTGGTAGGGTTCGGGCTGATGCTTACTTTCCCGTTGGCGTTCAAGGTTTCACTACTTGCCGAAACGCCGACCGTTACGGCCACCCTTTCCGAAACACATTCTACGGTTGGCTTTTGCACCTGCCAGTTGTAGAAATAGTAATAGTACTCGTTGCCAAGGTAGTCGTTCGTGATTTCGCCCATCGTGCCAATGGCGTAGGGGAATTGGGTGGCGGCAGCGGTATTCCTATACAGGCCATTTTCCAAGCAACGCAAGGAGAGGTTATTGCCGACAGGCACCTTAAAATTCAAGGGGAGCACGTGCGCACCCGCTGTTTCTAGGGTGAACTGGGCTTCCTCAAGCAGGGTGCCAGTACCATCAAAAAGCCGAACAGTACGCAATCCAATAGGTGCGGTTGCTGGCAAATAAACGGTCACTTCGTTTATGGTGAAAGGTTCCCAAACATCGAAAACATTGTAAGACCCCAAGGACGGCTGGCCTCCTTGGCCTGAATTGTCCAACTTGCCCCCAGTTTGAATTTCTCCAGGGTAAATGTGCAAGTCCTCCACGTAATAGGTGGTGGTTTGGCCAAGCATGGGCGTTTGGAACTCAGTGCCATTGCCGATTACCAAGCCACCAACGGGTGCATCGTACCATGTGAGGTTTTCGCCAACCGCAGTCAGCAGCACCGAGTCGCCCGGAGCGATATTGGCACCAGTGACGATGGGCGGGTCGTTTTCCAATACCAAAACCTCCACGGAAACTGAGGTGATGGGGTCATCGTCGCAAACAGCGTCCGTCGAGACGTTGTATTCCCCCGAAGCATTGACGGTAATGCTGGCGCCAGTTGCACCAGTTGACCAAACGGGATTCGGGCCGCCCGTCATGTTCAGCACCAATTCACCTCCTTCGCAGAATTTGGTGGGGCCTTGGGGTTCGATAAAAGGAACCACCTCTACCGCCTCCAATACGGGAATTGAATTGGTAAATGAGATGCAACCAGTGCCGTCGGTCAGGATGGCGTTGTAGGTGCCTGGTTGGGTGACAGTCAGCATATCCCCCGTAGCCCCATTGTTCCATTCAACCGTGGCAGCTGCCGGATTGGGCACCAATAGTTCCAAGGTTTCGCCGGGGCAAAGCTGAAGGTCTCCGTTTACGATGATTTCGGTTTGAGGCAGCAGGCAGCTTGCTTCTGCCATTGTCAAGGTCGAGTTGATGGTTGGATTCAACATCACCGTACGGATGCCAGACGGCCATTCTACTATCACGGAATCAACTGATGTGGCCGCTCCAAGCCCGAAATGGGTGTTCAGTGAGCTCATCGGGGCGAACCCCCCGCTGGAGCGCACTTCACGTATTTGCCTGCCCCAAGCACCATAAATTTCTATCCTCGAACCGATGCCGTTGCGGTTGCTAACGGTTCCTAAAGTGTTTATTTTCAACCAATTATAACCACTGGTCGTATTCAGGTAAATGGTGTTGTTTTTGAGTATGTCCAAATACCCATCGTTGTTCAGGTCGCCAATGCCGCCACCATCAACGGGCAGGTTTTGGCCCGTGAAGGTAAGGTCACCTTTGTTTAAATATAACTGTGTGAACATCTCGGAGAGGATATCAACCCAACCATCGTTGTTGAAATCCGCCGCTGCGTTTTCCCAAGCCCCAAGGTCATGGGGTGTTATGCCCGTATTGACAATGATGTCCGTAAAGGTGCCATTGCCATTGTTCAGGAAAAAGCGGTTGGCGAAGTCATGGTTGACGATAAAGGCGTCGAAATCGCCATCGTTGTCAAAATCCTCAAAAACCGTGGTCCATGATTGCGCATTGTCGTCAATTCCGGCCTCGGTGCCAGACTCGGTGAAGGTGCCGTCCCCGTTATTCTTATACAGGAGGTTGGTTCGGTTGATGTTTCCGGGTTGTGAGCCACCTACGCATTTGGTGATATAGAGGTCATCGTCACCGTCATTATCGTAATCCGTCCAGATGGCAGCATAGTTGCCGGGGCGGTCGGCGGTTGGGATGAGCGTTTGGTCGAGCGCCATCGTTCCGGTTCCATCGTTCCGATAAGGATGCGATTGGTCAACATCATGGCATACAAATGCATCCAAATCGCCGTCGTTGTCAATATCGGCCAACGTTGAACGCTGGCTGAAGATGTACTCGGGCATAGCGTATTCTGCATACGAGGTGCCGGTGGGGTTTGACATCACGAATGAAACCGCATCGCCATCGCCAAAAAGCAGGTCGTTATAGCCGTTGTTGTCGAGGTCGCCAGCACAGATGCTCCACGATGGGAAGCTCTGGAAGGAAATCGGGAAAAAGCCCTGTTGAAATCCGCCGCCAACCTTTTGATAGTCAATGTACATCCCATTCTGCGTAACCCTTACCACGTCGTCAAGTTGGTCATTGTTCATGTCCACCACGCAATTGCCAAAGTTGAATCCGATGATGGGGTTCAGCAGGCTGTTGTTGGGTACCATGCTGACGGGCACTTGGGTACTGGCTTCAAAAGCCAATACAAGGAAAAAAAAAGCAACAAGCAGGTAGATCTTCATAATAATCCTATTTTAAAATGCTGCGCAAGGTATAAGCTAACAGCAACGAATAGACTGTTAAAGGAGTTGTTTTGTCTTTTTTTGGACTTAAAAAAATGAACCTGCTAGGTAAAGTGTGAATAATTGAAATTAATCATCAACAGCTTCATCCCATTTTGCTTCCCCTTCCCATCGAGCCATCACGGCCGTTGCAAGGCAGTTACCAATCAGGTTGACGGAAGTGCGCCCCATGTCCATCAGCACATCCACGCCAAGTATGAGTGCAATCGGCCAATCGGGTAGGTCAAATTGGGCACAGGTACCTGCAAGTATGACCAACGACGCCCGGCTCACCCCTGCGACGCCTTTACTTGTGAGCATCAGCGTGAACACGATAATGATTTGCTGGCCGATACTCAACTCAATACCCGCTGCTTGTGCCACGAAGATAGTCGCTAAGGAAAGGTAAAGGGTGGAGCCATCAAGGTTGAAGCTGTAACCGGTTGGAAGCACGAAGGCCACTATTTTGCGGGGAACCCCGAATTTTTCCATGTTCTTCAACGCCAATGGCAATGCCGACTCGCTACTGCTGGTAGCAAAGGCCAACGTCGCAGGCTCGCTAACGTAGTTGATGAATCGTTTTATTGGAATTTTTAACCAAATCATCAAAGGAACAAACACAAGTAAGATGAAAACAATAAGTGCCCCATATAGCGTCAGTACCAGTATCCCAAGGTTCTTCAAAATATCAATGCCCTTGTCGCCTACGGTATGCGCTATGGCACCGCCGACAGCAATAGGCGCAAGTTTCATAACGAAATTCGTAAACTGAAACATGACGTGCGCCAGCGAATCGCAAAAGTCGAGCATGGTGGCCTTATGCTTGTCCTCCACGAACATGAGGCCCATGGCAAACAAAATGGAAAATACCACGATTTGGAGCACCTGCCCCTCTGCCACCGACTTGGCGATGTTGGAAGGGAAAATGTGCAATACAACCTCTTTCCAGTTTTCTTTTTTCTTCGGTGAAATAAATTCCACGTCTTTGTCGCCATATTTGATGGTCAGTTTTCCATTGGCAGCGTTTGTGTCGAGCTTCATGCTCAAGTCTGCTGGATTAACGGTCAATTTCTCGGCAACTGCTTCTTTCTTGATGCCATAACCCGCCTTGGACAAATTAATGGCGCCAAGCCCCACGAACAACGCAATAGTGGTGACGATTTCAAAATAAACAATTGTTTTCAGGCCAAGCCGCCCCATGTCCTTGAGGTTGGCATGGCCAGCAATGCCTATGACCAGCGTTGCGAACAACAGCGGTGCAATAATGGTCTTGATGAGGTGAATAAAAATGCTGGAAAAAATGTCCAACTCTTTTCCGAATGCTGGGAAATCATACCCAACCTCCACACCAATCACCATGCTGAAAAGAATCCATAGAGTAAGGTTGTTGCGTTGCCAGCAGATTGCAAACAAGAGTGCTATCGCTGCCCAACGAGCAACGGTCGGCACTAAGGTTGGAAGGCTAACCAGGTCCATTGCGTAAGCTGCGGTAAGCAAGATGGCGATGGTGCTTACCAGCCAGGCTCCCATGCGGAGGTTGGCGTTGACGAGTGTGGGAGTTTTTTTCTTGGTCATGCTAAAAGATTATTTCGTCAAAAAACACAAAGGCCGGAAGCATATTGCCTCCGGCCTCTGTGCAGGAAATCAGAAATCGTGAAATAGAAAATTCTTGCTTCAAAAAGGCCAATGCTCATTTTCTATATCTCAACTTGCCTAATTTCCTCGAAAGATTTACCGGAAAACGCCGGGCAAGTTAGGTAAGATTTTTTGCTGTGCAATGGGTATTCCAAGCACTGCTTTATTTGCCAGTGCCCTTTGCGATTTTCACCTCGTTACTTTTCGCCGTTTTGTTTATTTCATAGATATCGAAGCAGTTGAATCCTTCAATGTTACCGCTGCACTGCGAACCGGGCCGGTCGCTGGCGAGGTAACCCGTTTGGGATGGTTCGTGGTAGGAAAAAAACAGGTCGTCGTAAGCGGTATTGAAGGGTTTTCCCATGTTCTTGGGAGCTTGCCAATTGCCAGACTTGTCCCTTTTTACGGAAAAAACATCAAAACGTCCAGCCCCTTGCATGCCGTTCGAGCTAAAATAAAGGGTTTGGGCCGTCTGGTTATAGCTTGGCGTCACTTCGTCGCTGGCTGAGTTGAAGGGCAGGCAGTATGGCGTTTCAAACTTACCGTCAAATGTGATGGGGCTTGCCCAAATATCCATCATCCCCTTGCCGCCCGACCTGTTGGAAGCAAAATAGAGGATGTACTTTTTTTGCGAAGCATCAAAACCGATGGCTGGCTGGGTATTGTTGGAGCCACGAAGGTTGATTTGGTCTGGCAGTTTTACAGCGGCACCCCAAGTGCCATCGAAGGCCCGGTCACGGTACCATAGTTCACATTTCTGCATGGCCTCGTCGCTGCACATCGTGAAATACATGCGACTGGCGTCTGGCATTAGGGTAGGGCAAGCTACGTGCTTGTTGTTCTTTTTTAGATTGAATTCGTCGTCGGCCTTTGGTTGCTCGCCGGGCTTGAAGGAAAAAATACGGCTAACGGCCGTTTCGCCTTGCTTTGGATCCCTGGTGCTTGAAAAATAAATTCTGTCGGCGTATCGCACAGGTGCAAAATCGGCAACCTGCGCATTGATGGTGGAGGAATAGCGTTGAGCGCCATACTCGAAAGTGGTGATGGTGGAAGGTTTTGGCGAGACTTGGGTACTTGAACGTGCAATGCACAGCAATCCCAACAAGGAGGTAAAGATTATTTTGGCAGTCATTACTTAAGTAAGTTTTGGTGTATGGTTAATGCAGATGAAATGGACACGAAAGCCCTTGGACGTTTTCAGTAGATTGTTCTAGTATTGGCGGTGAGTAGGCCAGGTGAGCTAAGTGTAAACCGATTTATGAGAAGGGAAAATGTAAGAATTGTGGTGCAAATATAGGCTGTAAAAAAGCGGTTGGCAAGGGGCAGGCACGACGGCAGACGACAATAAATATAGTAAAAAATAAACCATTAAATAATTTCATAACTATTATAAGGCTGACTTAAAACCCATTGAGGCATCAAATAAAAAAGCGATTGAAACTGTTTTCAATCGCTTTTTTATTGATTATTTTTTGAAAAATTATGGGTCGAGAGGGCGGCGGAGGTAAATCTGCCTGCTCAATTCGATGAAATAGCTGAAACCTTCCGTGCTGAACTCAAAAGAATATGGCTCGTAGCCTTCGGCAATGACCGTCAATTGGTAGCGCTTTCCAGTGTCAAGCCTGACGGGCACATTGTTTTGGTCGTTACGGGCCTTAAAGGCACCTGTTTCACTGCTGCCAATCTCTTTTATTTCCACTTTTGGCGCATAGACCGGGTTGTTGTCCAAGGAGCGAAAGACCTTTAGGTCAACCTCTGCAAAAACCCTTGCCGAATAAATGTCCAAGTTTGTGATGGTTTGGTCACTGCCCGCCGAATTGGGTTTAGGCCTGTTGGAAACCAAATAAGCATTTTGGCTCTGACCGTGGTAGGTATAATAGGTGTCGTCGTAGCTGCTGTTGAGCATGCCGCCAAGGTTTTCAGGTGCCCGCCATTCGCCGTCCTTGTTTTTTTGGCCCCGATAAATGTCGAATCCACCCATGCCCGGCCAACCATTTGAACTGAAGAATAAAGTCTGTGTTGGTTGATGAAAAAACGGTGTGATATCGTCTTCTGCTGTATTGAATGGCAAGGAAACAGCCTCTGAAAAACTGCCGTTCGGTTGAATGACACTGCACCAAATATCCAGCCCTCCCCTACCATTGGGCCTGTCCGACGAAAAATATAGCACATATTTCTTGCTCTGCAAGTCCCAGGCTATGGAAGGCTGGGTCGTGCTTGCGCCCTTGAAATTCACCTGCTCTGGCAACCGCTTTGGTGGGCCCCATGTGCCCTCGTATTCCCGGTCACGGTACCATATCTCGCAACCCTCCGATTCGATGAAGTCGCCTTTGCATAGGGTATAATAAACCCTGCTTGCATCTGGCGTCAAGGAGACATTGCCAGCACTCAAATTTTCTTTCTCAGGATTTGATACAAACAGCCTTGGGGCATACTGCCCCCTTGCCTCGTAAATCCGGCTGACCGGTTTTTTTGCATTGCGCTTGCCGCCCTCAGTTTCGGCTATGGAAGTAAAATAAATTTTGTCGGCATACCTAAGTGGAGCAAAATCGGGACGGGGCGTGTTGACGTTCTCAGCCAATGGCTGGACGTCCAGTGGATTCCCTTTTGACCTAACTTCGTCGTCCATGGCCTTTATGGCTTCTGTGGCCAGATAGGCAAAAAGGTTGTCAGGAGCGTTGTGGGCATCAATATAGGCTTGATAGTAGCGCCTTGCCTCATCCTCTTTTTGCAAGTCCATCTTTACGGTTGCCAATTGGAAGTCAGTGACCGAGTAGTATCCAACCTTGGCTTCGTCTGGAATCCTTCCGAGGTATTCCTCCGCTTTGTGCAAATCTCCGGAAAGCCTTGCAGCTTCGCCAGCAATGAACAAAGAAGCTACACTATTGGCATCAATTTCAAGCACTTTTTCGCTGAAGATCAATGCGGATGGATAATCCTTGGAATGAAAAGCGGTCAGTGCCTTTTTCTCATAGTTCTCCAAATATTGGCCGTAGGCCATATTTGAAAACAGCATGAGTAAAGTGAATACAATAGTGTTCCAGTAGCTCATCTGATCAATGGTTTTAGTCTTTGCCAAAATCTTGAAATGCTGGCGAAGGCTAGGCTTCGCAAAAAGGGAGGGACTCGAGACGGAGCTTGGTCATGCAGATTTGAGAAGTTAGTGGAACAAATATTAAGCCATAGGTAAAAGCATTAATTTGATATTTACCTTAAAAAATAGGACCAGGAACTGAACGCTGACGGTCTGTGCGTGTATAACAGCATAAAAAATCAAGCAATTTGCCTTATGAAAAAAATAGCAACCATCTTATCCGCCCTGTTTTTGTGGATAAATCTTTTTGCCACCAACGATGGCAGCTTGACCCTACCTGAGCGAATCAGGCCAATCTCGAAAATTGCCCGCAGCCAAGAATACTATGCCGAGCAGGCTCATCTTTGGCAGCTTGAAACCACCAAAAACAGCAGCAATGCCGACGCATGGCTCAACTACTTCAGGGCCGCCCGGTATGCCAATATGCTCGACCGAAGCGAAACCACCAGCTTCGACCTGGGGGCTATTGTGGCCAGTATTCCGGCCAACCTCACCAATAGCTTTGAGTACCAGTTCATCCGCTTCATGTCCGCCGAATGGAACGAAGATCGCTACAAATACCTGCTGAAAGCACACGAAATAGCGCCCCAGCGCATGGAGATTTACAATGACCTTGCAACCTACCACACCGTCAAAGGTGAACAGCCCGCTGCCTTACAATACCTGAACAAACTCTTCGAGGCTGGTGAGTTTCCCAGCGAACTATTGGCCTGGAACTACAACCTGCTGGCCTCCGTGGAACAAAATGCCATCCTGCTCACCTATGGCGACAACGACACCTATCCGCTTTGGGTGCTGCAATCGGCGAGGGGCATCCGAAAAGATGTCAAGGTCTTGAATATCAACTTGTTGCTGATGGACAACTACCGTGAACAGGAGTTCAAGGTTTTTGGCCTACCAACCATTGCCCTGAACGACTGCAAGAGCACAGCAGAAATGTACAGTAAGGTGATGCGGCACTTGATGCAGGCCCAAAACCAAGTTGTTTACGTCGCAAACACGATGCCTGAAGAGGTCAGGCTGGCTTTTGGCGACAGCCTTTACCTGACTGGGCTAGCCCTGCGCTATGCCCCCAACAGCTTTGATAACCTGGCCCTTTTGAAGAACAACTACGAAAACCGCTTCCTACTCGACTACCTCAAGGTGGATTTCAGCCCAGACTCCATTACCTCCGTCATGTCCGCCATGAACCTCCAGTACCTGCCGGGGCTTGTCTTACTGCACCAACACTACATGAACAGTGGCGAAAACTACAAGGCAGTCAACCTCGAAGCGTTGATGGAAAGGGTTGCGAAAGAAGGCAACCGGATGGAGGTGCTGCGTAGTTATTTCAATGGGCTAAAGGCAAAAGCGGAAGCTCCAATTGAATCCACCATTTCGGTGCGCACATTGGACAAGGGGCTAAAGCCCATCCGTGGCGCCAGCAATCTCTATGCCTTTGAAACCGAAGTGACCAATGCGCAATACGAGGCGTTTTTAATGGACTTGGTGAAAAACAAGGAGTTCGAGCTGTTGGCGATTTGCCAAGCCCCCCGTACTGATTGGAAAAGCTTCCTACCCGAAAAATTCAGGCGACTGCCCGACAACGAACTGTTTAAGCATACCCATCCCGACGACCCTTCATGCCCGGTGGTGAATATCAGCCATGAGGCAGCACGGGCCTACTGCGATTGGATTACCAAGGTTTATAATGCCAGCAACGACAAGAAAAAGGAGTTCCATAAAGTGCGTTTCAAGTTGCCAACCGAGCCTGAATGGATGTTGGCGGCACATGGCGGCTTCAGTGCCCCATACCCTTTTGGCAACTACTCCACTAGGAACGACAAAGGCTGCTTCCTTGGCAATTACGACGTGAGCAACGAGGAGCCTTGCAAAGACTGCCCCACCGCCAACAAGGGCACCCCCGACGACGGCGGCTATTTCCCAGTAAAAGCAGACTCCTACTACCCCAACAGCTTTGGCCTCTACAATATCAGTGGCAATGTAGCTGAAATGATTGCCGAGCCCGGTGTAACAAAAGGAGGAAGTTGGTATGAGCCAGTAAAAAAAGGTACTATCTCCGAAAAAAACACGTTCACCAAGCCGGCACCGCATATTGGATTTAGGGTGTTCATGGAAGTGATTGTCCACAACAACGAATAAAGCCCCGTTACCCTAATTCACCCAATTTCCCTTATAAATCAACTCAACCAATTTCAAGTTTTTGCAAAACAACAAGCCATACCAAACCCTGTCCGACGAACAGCTCATGCGCCAAATGGCATTGGGCTGCGAGCCCTCCTTCGGCGAGTTGTACGACCGTTACAGCGAGCGGATGCACCGCTATTTCTACCGGATGCTGGGACAGGATGCGCACCGGGCCGATGACTTCACACAGGAGCTTTTCATGAAACTCGTAGAAAAGACGGCCTACTTCGACCCTGAGCGGCGGTTCTCCACTTGGCTCTATGCCGTGGCTGGCAATATGGTGAAAAACGAGTACCGCCGCCTGAGTCGCCAACAAGGACAGATACAATTTGACGATTGCTTCGGCGAGAATTTTTCGGAAGATATTGACAGCCAGATATTTGAACAGCACCTGCACCAAGCCCTTGGCGAATTGGACGAAACCCAACGCCAATGCTTCGTACTACGCTACCAGGAAGAACTCAGCGTGAAGGAAATCGCCCAAATCATGGATTGCCCGGAGGGCACTGTGAAGTCGAGGATGTTTTATACGCTGAAAAAACTGGGGGATAAGTTGCGAGCCTTCGCAGGTGTTATGTAGCATCACGTAATTGAAAATTAGTGCCCCAAAGGGAGGTAACTCAACTGCGACGTCATGTGTGTTTGTCGCTTTGTCATTGCCAAAGGCAAACTGCGACGTCATGTGTGTTTGTCGCTTTGTCATTGCCAAAGGCAAACTGCGACGTCATGTGTGTTTGTCGCTTTGTCATTGCCAAAGGCAAACTGCGACGTCATGTGTGCCGTCCCGAAGTGACTTTGGCTCGTGGCCTCGCAGAACTTGGCCCGATTTATCAGGTTTGCTTGTAGTAACAACAAAACACTTAGGTTGACGAGATTAAACTTAGAGTTACCGCTTAAAATTTAGTGCTAAGAACAGTATCAATTCATTGAAAATGAACAGGTTAGAAAAAATAGACATTGAGCAATTGTTGGTTGAAAGACCTTTCGAAATGCTAACGCCCAACGAGCAAACTGCCGTGTTGGCACAAATGCCCGAATGGGAATACCAGCAGCTGTACCAGCTAATGCAGCGCAGCAAAGCAGCCATGAAACGCAGCCCCCAGCCCGACCCTGCCATCCGGGAGCGGCTGTTGGAGGCATTGCGGCAGCAACCAAAGCAAACTGCCCCATCAGCAAAGCAGGCCGGCCTTTTGGTGCGCATGGCGCAATACCGGCTACCCGCCTGGCAAGCTGCCGCAGGATTGGCATTGCTATTGGTCGCCCATTTTGCTTTGCAAAAACCGCCCAAGGAAGTGCTGCATACGGAAACAGTATATGTGAACACGACCGATACCATCTACAAGGAAGTGGCAATCCCTGTTGCGCAGCAGCAAGAAAAAACCACCCAAAAACGGGTGAACGTAAAGCCTAGGCTCGTTCGCAATACCACCCCTCCCACGATGGAAGCCATTGCTTATGCCGATTCCTCCTCCCGCCAGTCCGGCTCACTGCCCGACACCATGCCCGGTTTCAACTTTACTCCCCAATCCCCCATCGGCCGCTCCGCCAATGAAATGAAGGAATTGTGGCAGTTGTTGGGGGATGTTTATTGAGTTTGGCAGTTTGTCAGTTCGACAGGGGGCAGTCAGTGGGCAGTCCATTAGTTTGTCAGTCTCTTCCCAAGCTTATTGGCACTGACTGAACAACTGTCGAACTGACTGCCACCTGCTCAGTTCGTTTGTGGGGAGGTCTAGTCCCAACCGCTTGAGAGTGTAGTCAGCAGGTAGTCCATTAGTTTTTCAGCTCTTCCCAAGTTGATTGGCACTGACTAAACAACTGCCGAACCGACTGCCCACTGCCCACTGACGAACTGTCAAACTAATATTGGCAGTGGCCAGTCAGCAGGCAGTCCATTAGTTTTTCAGTCTCTTCCCAAGTTGATGGGCACTGACTAAACAACTGCCGAACCGACTGCCCACTGCCCACTGACGAACTGTCAATCTAATATTGGCAGTGGCCAGTCAGCAGGCAGTCCATTAGTTTTTCAGTCTCTTCCCAAGTTGATGGGCACTGACTAAACAACTGCCGAACCGACTGCCCACTGCCCACTGCCCACTGACGAACTGTCAATCTAATATTGGCAGTGGCCAGTCAGCAGGCAGTCCCTTAGTTTTTCAGTCTCTTCCCAAGTTGATGGGCACTGACTGAACAACTGCCGAACCGACTGCCCACTGCCCACTGACGAACTGTCAAACTAATTTTTATACCTTTGCGCTGCTTTTGGAAAAGGTTGCCATGCAACTACCAAGTTCTTAGTGTATCGCATTGAAAATCAACTTTTTACCCATTCAAGGTCACTTGGCCTAATTGGGCACTGGGCGTGAGAAAATGAGCGCTGTATCCAGCATCAAGCATCCTGGAACCAGCATCAAGCACCCAGCGTCCAAGCCGCCAACCATTTTCACCTACATGAATTCTTTCAAGACCATTACCAACATCACAGGCTGGCTCGTTTTTGCCATCGCCGCTTTCGTCTATTACCAAACCGCAGAACCTACGGGTAGCCTTTGGGACTGCGGCGAGTTCATCCTTGGCGCCTACAAGGGCGAGGTGGTTCACCCGCCGGGAGCACCCTTGTTCCTGCTCGTTGGCCGGATGTTCATCTGGGTGGCCGAATTGTTGAGCGACACCAAGGCACATCCAGAAAACATCGCATTTGCCGTCAACTTCATGTCTGGCATATGCACAGCTTTCGGTGCCATGTTCTTGGCTTGGACGACCATCATCCTTGGGAAAATGGCACTTGTTGGCCGCTCGGACGAACCCAATGGCAGCCAAATGTTCGCACTTGCCGGGGCCGGACTTGTTGCTGGCTTGAGCATGACCTTTGCCTCCTCCATCTGGTTCTCGGCGGTAGAAGGCGAGGTTTACGCTATGTCCACCTTCTTCACCTGCCTCACTGTTTGGGGCATGGTAAAATGGTACAACCTCCCCAATGAGCCTACGCACGACCGGTGGCTGGTGTTCACGGTGTATGCTGCGGCCTTGTCCATCGGCGTCCACTTGTTGAGCTTGCTCACCTTCCCGGCGTTGGCCATGCTCTATTATTTCAAAAAAGACATTCAAATCAGCAAGACGACCTCCGCCATCCTGCGGGGCATCTTGGCCATCGGCCTCATCGTTGCGGCCATTGTGGTGTTCTCTGGTGCTACGGGCATCCTGATGAAAGCCCTGGGCGGCTTGCTAATGCTTGGTTTAGCGGTTTATCTGCCTTGGAAGGGTGAGGACAAGTACATTGGTGCGTTGGGCGCATTCATCATGGGTTTCCTCATCATCGGGGCTATTCAAGAGTTTGTCATCAAAGGCGTCGCTGAAACATGGAGCACACTGGAGTTGCAGGTGGTCAATGGGTTTGGTATGCCGTTTAACTACGGTTTGATTCCTACGGCCATCGTTCTGATTGGGCTTTTCTTTTTCGGCCTTCGCTTTGCAGCGAACCACGCCAAGTTCGACCTCATTGGCTTGGGGATATTCGCCGTGCTGTTCGGCTTTTTTGCGTTTGGCTGGAAAAACATCTTGATAGCACCTGTTGCCGCCCTCATTTTCTACTTGGGGCTGCGCAACGCCGACCGCCACTTGACACAGGTTCTGATGTTCAGCGCTTTGATGGCCGTCGTCGGCTTTTCCACCATCGGCGTGGTCTTGGTTCGTGCCAACGTTGACCCACCCGTCAACATGAACAAGCCGAGTGACCCCATCCGCTTACTGTCTTATGTAAACCGTGAGCAATACGGCGAGCGCCCGCTGCTCTATGGCACCGACTTCGACGCTCAACCCGTTGACAATGACATCACACCACGCTACGGCCAAGTCGTGAAAAACGAGGGCGGCAAGGAAGTACACCGCTATGAGATCGTGGACGAAAAAGTGTCCTACAAGTTCAACCCAGCGGACAAGCACCTGTTCCCCCGCATGGGCGACGACTCCCAGAACCGCCCTGAGAAATACCGGGCCTGGGTGGACAAGCCGACCGGCGAAATCACATTCGCCGACAACATGACCTATATGTTCCGCTACCAGTTCGGGTGGATGTACTGGCGCTATTTTGCTTGGAACTTCATCGGGCGGCAAAACGGCGAGCAGGGCTACTACTCCTGGGACGTGAAGAGCGGCAACTGGGAGAGCGGCGTCAAGTTCATTGATGAAATGCGCCTCTACAAAGCCAACAACATGCCCGACTCGATGAAGGCTGACCAGTCGAAGAATCATTATTACTTCATACCGCTTATCTTCGGTTTGCTGGGCTTGTTCTTCCATTTCTACAAAAAACCGGATGATGCCACGGCTGTCATGGCCCTGTTCCTCATCACGGGACTTGGTATCATCGTCTATTCGAACCAACCGCCAAACGAACCTCGTGAGCGGGACTACGTGCTCGTAGGTTCGTTCTTTACCTTCTGCATCTGGATTGGGATGGGCGTGCTGGCTATTTACCAATTGCTGCACGACAAAATCAGCGGACTTGGCGCTGCTGGTCTCGGCACGGTACTGGCATTATCAGCCCCCTACCTGATGGGCAGCCAAAACTGGGACGACCACAGCCGGGCAGGCCACTATGGTGCTCGTGACTATGCCTCCAATTTCCTCAACAGCTGCCAGCCAAACGCCATCATCTTTACCTATGGCGATAATGACACCTACCCGCTTTGGTACGCCCAAGAGGTGGAGAACATCCGCCGCGACGTGCGGGTGGTGAACCTATCGCTAATTCAGGTGGATTGGTACATCAACCTGTTGCGCCGCAAGATCAATGACTCCCCTCCCATCAAGCTCACAATGCCAGCAGATGCGTACAGGGGCAAAAAGCGCAATGCAGTCTATTACCTCGGCAACCAAGACCAAGGCGAGATGACCGCCACCAAGGCTTTGGAGATGACGGGCGTTGACAAAAAAGGCCAGAACAACCGGGTGGACGCCGTTTTCCCATCTGCCAATATTTACTTGCCTGTTGATTTGACAAAAGCCGCAGAACTCTATGGCATCAATCCCGGCGACAGCCTGGCGCTGACCGACCGCATACCGCTCAAAATGCCGTTCCATAAAACGGGCAACGGCGAGATTTCCTACTTGACAAAGGACGAATTGGCCGTGCTGGATGTCATTGCCTCCAACATCAACGACCGCCCGGTTTACTTCGCCGTCACTTGCCGTCCCGACAAGATGCTCGGGCTAGAGGACTATATGCAGTTGGAGGGCCTTGGCCTTCGCATCACACCCATCAAGTCGCAGAGCGAACAAGGGCTGTACGTCTATGGCTACGGCCGGGTGAACACCGACCTGCTGTACGACAACGTGATGAACAAGTTCAAATGGGGCAATTTCGACTCGCACCCAACCTATATTGACCGCAGCTACGGCCCCAGCATCCAAAGCATGAGGGTGGTGATGCTGCGTGCTGCCCGCCGCCTGACCGACAAGGGCGAGAAGGACAAGGCCGTCGCCATGGTGGAGAAATACCTGGCTGCATTTCCGCACTACAATTTCCCTTATGACTGGAACACCATGCAAATGCTAAACGTGATGGTTGCCGCAGGTGGCTATGAAAAAGCCAAGCAGCACTTGGAAACTTTGGCGAAAGAAACAAAGCAGCAACTGACATTTCTCACCGGCCTGAATCCAGAACTTACCAAGGAAGAAGGTAGTTTTGGGCAAGATTTGCAGTTGTTCATGAACGTCAAAGACCTGCTCGTGAAAGCCGCCGACAGCCAGAAGGACGAGGCTTTCAAGAAGAGTTTGGAAGATATGTTCGCACCTTTTAAGTAAGGATTGAAGGATTAAGGGATTGAAGGATTGAATGTGCTTCGGCTATATTCAATCCTTCAATCCCTCAATCCTTCAATCCTTGCTCTCTGACCAAATATGAAGAAAACGGGCAAGCCAGTTAAATCCTTTGAGCGGCTTGAGAAAATGGCCAAAGCCGTGGGGGCGGTTCCCAACCCGCCAGCCCTTGATTTTTCCAATACTGAAATCGCTTTTGCGGGAAAGAACAACGCCGAACTGAAAGAGACGGAGCGATTGTTCAAGCTCATGAACAACCGACACCTCGTTTCGATCGGCAGTATGGTTGGTATGCTGGGAACGAAGATTCCACTACCTTTTTTTGAGAAAATCACCAAGGCTACCATTTTCAAACAGTTCTGCGGGGGCACTACATTACTCGAATCCCAACCAGCCATTGAGCGGTTGGAAAAACTCGGCGTCAATTCAGTGCTCGACTATGGGGCAGAGGCCAAGGAATCGGAAGATGACTTCAATCGGACGATGAACGAGAACCTTCGGGCCATAGATTTTGGATCAAGGTTGCCATCCGTGCCTGTCATCAGCACCAAAATCACCGGCTTGGCGAGGTTTGGCCTGCTGGAGAAAATCAGCAGCAGCCCCAATATTTCCCCCGAAGACAAGGGCGAGTTCAAAAACGTGCTGAAACGGGTGGACGCCATCTGCCACCATGCCGCACAGGTGGGCATGTCCGTTTTCATTGACGCCGAAGAGACTTGGATACAACCCGCCATTGACCTACTGGCCAACCGCATGATGAAGCGATACAACAAAGAGAAAGTGGTCGTCTTCAACACCTTCCAGATGTACCGCACCGACCGACTGTCCTTCTTGATGGAATCGTTTGATTTGGCCAAGCAGCAAGGTTACTTGCTCGGCGCAAAGCTGGTACGGGGTGCCTACATGGACAAAGAGCGCAAACGTGCCGAAGACATGGGCTACCCCTCTCCTATCCAACCCAACAAAGAAGCCACCGACCACGATTACGACCTCGGCGTGCAATTTTGCATCGAAAATTATGAGCAGATTGCGCTTTGCAATGCCTCGCACAACGCCAACAGCAGCCTTAAAATGGCCGCCCTCATTTCATCGAAAAACCTGCCCAAAAACCATCCCCACTTGCAGTTTTGCCAACTGCTCGGCATGAGCGACAATATCACTTTCAATCTTGCCAAGGCGGGCTACAACGTGGCGAAGTACATGGTTTACGGGCAGGTGAAGGAGGTTATCCCTTACCTCATCCGCCGGTCCCACGAGAACAGTTCTGTGACTGGGGACGTGAGCCGGGAACTGGATTTGATTTTGAAAGAGGTGAGGAGGAGGGGGATGTAAATTTCGCCTCAGCGCATGGGAAGGTTGCGAAAAGTTGATAATCTTCTGAAATCAACTTTTTGCAACCACAATAAACAACGGCGGCGGCATCTTCGATGCCGCCGCCGTTGTTTATTGTGTGTCCTGCGGTTTTGCTCCGCAAAACCACAGGACACACATTCGACCAAAGATTAGCGTATTAATGACACATCCCCCGTGAACTTGCCCAAGAAGCAGTCGCCGAGGTACAGCTCTACTAAGTAGATATAGACATCCGAAGGAGCAGGCTTGCCGTTTTGTTCGCCGTTCCAGCCAGTTTGCGGGGTTTCGTTGTCATAGACCTTTTGGCCGAAGCGGTTGAAGACCTTAAAGTTGCGCACATTAATGTCCTCATTAATTACATCTGTGGCACCCGTCACGTAGTTGAAAGCATCGTTGTTGTCGTCTCCGTTAGGCGAGAAGGCATTGGGCATTTCAATGGCACCTTCTGGTATGACGACATGGAAGATGGCGGAATCTTGTACACAGCCCAATCCAAAAATATCATCTGGAATAGCATAGACCGAAACCGTAGTGGGTGTAGTCAAAGTGGATTCCGTGCAGTCGTTGCAGGAAAGTACCCCAGTGCTGGTATCTGGATTCAACTTCCATAAGTAGGTATAAAATTCACTTTCCGGCACAGTGAATGTCACAGGTGCATCAATGCAGGTTGCCAGCGTATCGTTGGGCAGCTCTGGCAAAGCAGGCACGACAATGATTTCCAATTGGGTGGTGCCTTCACAGCCGTCTTGGGTCGTCTCCGTTATATTGAGGGTGACATTTTCGGTGAGGGGAATGGTGGTTACAGTATTGCCCAAGTTCACCCCACCTTCCAGCAATGCGGCAGGCGACCAGATAAAATTGCTTCCTGGGCTTCCTTGTATGGAAAGCACCGTGTTGTCGCCTTCGCAGACTTGCGCACCGTCCACCGTAGGCTGCGGCACTGTGAAAACTGTCAACTCCAAAGTGGTCGAGTCGCTACAGCCAAGGGTGGTATTGGTAGCGAGCAGTTCTACGGTGTAAACGCCGGGGGCATTGTAGGTATAGGTGGGTGCATTGGCGCTGGTGCTGCCGCCGTCTCCGAAGTCCCAAGTGTATGTGTTGGTCAATTGCGATGTGTTTACAAATACGAATGGGTCGCCAAGGCATACTTTTTTATCTTCATCTGTCACATCGAATTCTGCTAAGGGTTCCACGATGCTGAGGGTTGCACTTTGCACGAAGGTACAAGCGTCGTTCTCCCCTTTTAGGATCAATACTACTTGCAATTGCCCGGACTGGGATGTGGCATAGGTATGGGTAACCGGATTCTGGTTCACCACACTGATACCATCGCCAAAGTTCCATTCGAACGAACTGATGTCCACGGTGTCCTTGAGGGAAACCGTGACCTCCCCACCTACGCAAATGATAACTGGTGAAATGTCAAAATCGCCTAGTGGGCCAACCAAGGTATAGGAGTTCGAAATCGTATTACTACAGCCAAAAGTTGTGGTGGCTGTCAATGTCACCTCAAATGTTCCTTTGCCGAAGCTAGTGGATGGATTGCTACCCAAAGCAGTCTGCCCGTTCCCAAAATCCCAAAACAGCGAGGAAATCGGGTAATTACTAATGGTGGTATTGGTGAAATTAGCGTTTGCAGGATGGCAAATCGGTGGGGGCAGGTTGTCGAGGCTGCTGGTGAATGCGGCTTGCGGGAAGTCCTGCACATTGACGTTGATGGTAGTGGTGTCGGCACATTGCGTAGCATTTTCCACAAAGAAAAGCCTCACCTGGAATTGCCCATCTTGTGTATAGGTGGCATTGCCCGTTTGGCCATTGCCTGTTTGCCCGTTTCCGAAGTCCCAAGACCAAGTAAGATTGGAGCCTTCTGTTGTAAAATCGGTGGCGAAAAAACTGATGTCCTCACCAACGCAGATATTGGGGTTGGGAATTGTTGCGATATTGCTGAAGGGGGTGTAATAGTTAATTTCACCTATGGCCATGCCAGGGCAACCGACAGAATCTTCCACCATTAGCGAAACGGGAATTACGCCACTGGCGGCTGGCGGCTGGTTTGTATAGAGGTGCGATGGGTTCTGCTCATTGCTCATATTGGCGTCGCCAAAATCCCATTCCCAACTCACGATGGGCACGTCGGCATTCGTCAGGTCGGTAAAGTTCACCTCACCAGGGAAGCAGATTCTGGAATCATCCAGGCTAAGGCTAGCGAAAATATTGAACACATTGATGTCTTGCCGTAAAGTATCCCGACATCCATTGATATCGGTCACTTCCAAGGCCAGCCATTGGTCACGGTCACCAGCGAAGAAATGCTCCGTCACGGCCTCGGCAGTCGTGATGGGCCTTCCGTCGGAGAAATGCCAAGTATAGCCTCGGTAGCAGCGTGCATCCACATCTTGCGAGGCACTGCCGTCCAGGTTGTAGGGCAATGTGTTGCAGATAATGGTGTCAAGCATGAAATTGGCGATGATTTCACGGACGAAGATGGTGGCCGTATCCCTCGAAATAGGACAACCTGAAGCAGGGTTTGAGGCTTCCAAAATGACCTGGAAGGAATCCCTTGTGGCGTAAGTATGGGTAATGAACGGCTGGGTGCTGGTGGTGGTGTCACCAAAATACCAAGTCACGTTGGTGGCATCGTAGCTGGAGTCGGCAAATACATAGTCATAAGGCGTTGCGCAGTCCATCGAATAGTCCAACCTTGCAATGGGGCCTTTCACCGTTATCAAATCATCCTTGACGAGCGTGGAAAAACAGCCGTTGTACTCCACGGTAAGGGAAGCGTCCATTGGATCGCCTGCCTCAGTAGTGAAAATCCAGTTGAGTTCGTCCTCCTGGTAGCAATGCCAAGTGCGACCACCGTCCGACTCGAAATGCCATGCATCAATCCGTGGATCATTTATCAAGGTAGTGAAATGGACGGAGTCGCCGGGACAAATCACGGTCTTGTCCACCGTGAAGTCAGGCGTGAGCTGCGTACCCACCAATATGGGCAATAGATAGGAAGTATCCTTACAGCCAAATGAATTGGTGACGACCAAGAAGGCATCGAAATCTCCATCATTTTGATAAATATGCTGGAGCGGGTTGGTATTGGTGGTCGTCATAACGGCGCCATCGCCAAAATGCCATTCCCAGCTAACGATGTCGGATTGCAGCACGCTGCTGTCCCGGAAAGTGACCGTGAGTGGGGCGCAGCCATCTACAACGTCCACCTCGAACTTGGCGGTAGGTGCGAAGGATTCGACAATATTGGTATCCCTAAAAACACAGCCCGCCTCGGAAGTGATTTGGAGCACGATGCTGGTGAGGTTTGTGTCTTTTTCGATATAATAGGGGTTCTGGCTTTCGGCTTCCACTGCGTAAGTGGCGTTTTGGGTGAAGACTGAATCAGAACCATTGAAGACCCATTTGTATTGGGCCACGCTTGTCGTCTGGTTGGGCGTCACCTGCACATCGAAGGGATAATCGCAAGCAAATTGCGGAGCAAAGACAAAACTGGGGTCGAGTTGTTCCACAAAAACATCTTGGGTCGTTGTGCTTTCGCAAGTACCTGATGTCACCTTCAAACTCACTGTCACCAAGCCAGGCTGGTTAAACGTTACCGTTGGTTGGAATTGTGTGGAAGTAGCTGGGGAAGCAGTGGGGCCAAAAGTCCATTGATACAAACCGCCTGCCGAGCTATTGATGATATTGGTGACCGGCACCCCTAAACATACGGTATCTGGAATCGTAAATTCAGCCAATGGCGGGCCTACCGTCACCTGCACCGACTTGGTATCCGAACAGCCTGTAGCGTTGGTGCCTGTGAGCGTAACTGTGTACACGCCTTCGACAGTGTAGGTAACGGCGGGAGGGTTGGCGTTTGTGGAAGTATTTCCATTGCCAAAGTCCCAAACATACATAAGACCTGGATCAGAAGTATTCGTGAAATTGACCGTCAGCGGAGCAGTGCAAGAAGAGGGCGGATTGGGGTTGGTCGTGAAGTTGACAGTGGGGGCAATGGACACTTCCACCAAATTGTCGTAGATTTCTGTTTTGTTGCAAGAGGGGTAATTGGTCAATAGCTCCAACGAAACGGTATAGTTACCAGCAGCGGTATAGGTGTGCGAAGTGTTTTGGGTTGAAGCAGAGGAGCCGTCCCCAAATACCCATTCCCAACTGGTCACCATAATATTGGGATCTATGACCGTGGCATTGGTGAAGTTGACCGACAATTGGGCACAACCTGACATAGGGTCAGCTGCCACCACCAAATCTGGTTTTTCATAAACAGTAATATTCACTGAGCCAATGATAGGCCCACCGGCTGTTTGCCTAAAGTTCACCGTATAACTGCCAGGATTCACATAAGGCTGTGATGGATTTTCCTCGGTGGAGGTAGCACCGCCCACGCCCAATTCCCAAAAAAAGGTATTGCTGCCCACAGGGGGTGTGAAGGTTACAACGAGCGGTGCGCAGCCTTTGGTTTGGTCGGCTGTTTGTGAAAACGTGGTTAGCGCAACCAGAGACAAGACCAAAGAAAGTAAGAGCTTATTAGCCATGGTAAAATTTCAATGATGAATGGATGAGTCGGGCGGTGTTGTTCCACCGATTAACAACTACTACGTGAGAAAAAAACTTTTGTGCCCACAAAACAAGCAAGAAATTAGTTTCAGTGGAAGACAAATCTCCAATTTTGTCATTCCTTCGCTAAACATTTACGTAGGATTGCGTTTAATTTGCCGAAGAATACAAATTCACCATGCAAAACAATAGCTTCATGAAGCTTTCTCTCAGTGTTTTTCTTTCCGTTTTCGCTGCTGTCCTTTTTGGCCAGACCGAGCTGATCACCTACCAGCAGCCGCTGCCATGCCTCAATCAGAAGTTCACCATCGTGGCAAACGTGGTCGAAGACCGGTTTGGTGCCTGGAACATCACTGAGCAAGAGATTTTGGACAATGTGGTGGAACTGAACAAGTTCTTCGAGCCGATTTGCGTCAGCTTCGAGGTCTGCGAGTTCCGCCCTGTGGCCAATTTCAACCTTGATACGCTGGAAAACGATGATTATCCCCAATTGGAGGTGGAGCAGCAGCAGGCTTACCGCATCAATTTCTATTTTGTGCAGGAAATCCTTGGCCTCGACATAGCGGCCTGTGGCTTCGCCAATTTGGGTGGCATCGGCGTCTATACGAGCGGGGGCGTGGTCATCAAGAAGGGCGGGTGCAACAACCCCGGCACATTTGCGCATGAAATAGGCCACTATTTCGGGCTGCTGCATACGTTCGAGGGCAATGGTATCGAGTTGGTGAACGGCGATAATTGCGACACGGCAGGCGACCTCATCTGCGATACCCATGCTGACAACTACGACCCAGCTGAACCAGTCGAGAATTATGTTGACCAAAATTGCCGCTTCATCAACCAAGACCAAGATGCCAACAGCGAGTACTACCGCCCTGACGTGGGCAATATTATGTCCTACTATCCTTGCAGGTGCGGGTTTACCACGGGCCAATACTTAAAGATGGCCGAGGTCATCCGTGTGACGAACGGGAAGATGTGGTGATGGGACAAAAAAATAAGGCGTTGCTCTGCAACGCCCTCCAAGGTGATCTATGTTAATAGTTATTGTTTTAAAAATTTGGATTGCTGCAACACTTCCCCATCCTTTTCATAAGACAGGATATACAGCCCCGACGATAGCCCACTGACATTGAGTTTCAGGCTGCCTCGTCCAGCCCTTCCCATCTCCCCGATGGGTATCCCATTGAAGGTGAACAACCTTACACTCCCTCCTGCAGCATCTTTTTCCAAAAACTCCACCATGACCCACTCGTAGGCGGGTGTTGGGTAGAGCGTGAAATGGTTGCTGTCACCAGTCACATCCAATACGCCCGAAGTTTCTTGCGTGGTATCGTTCGGTGGGTTGATAACGGTCGTATCACCACCGCCGCCTTGCGTGGTATCAATAACGGTGGTGTCCCCACCACCTTGCGTGGTGTCAATCACGGTGGTATCAGTATTGCCCGTGGTATCAATGGGTGGATTGATGACGGTGGTATCCTGCGGTGTTTCGGTACAAATTGCCGCATTCCCAATATAATTGCCGGCATAGGTGTAAAGACCAAGCGGCTGCACACCGAAGTCGAGCACGGTGAGTTCGTTGCCAGGATTGGAATTGACGGAGTTGGGCAAAAGGTCGAATGGGTCAACGCCGTTCTCAATGAGGGAAGGCGTTGTAGCAGTGTTTACCAATTTGAAAGTGAAAAGCAAGGTCTCAGAATCAGGTTGGTAAATAATCTGGGGGCTATCGTTCACAAAGCCAATGGACACATAAGTATGCGCAGCAGCCTCGGTTGGGGCTGCAATGGTGGCATTTTGAGACCAAAGGCCAGCGTGGCTGACCAAGCTGTTGAGATTGGCGTTAGCGGGAAACTTTAGCGTCACCTGACCAGAACCAGTAATGGTGTTGCCACTTGGGGTGATGTTGTCGCAGACCTTGGCATAAACACCGAACGTGTTGTCATCAGGTGAAAGCTGTGCAACCTTTAAGTGTATTTGAGCTGAAGAAAAAACTGGGAAGCAGCAGGTAAAAGCCGCAAAGCAAAGAAGTAGAACTTTGTTCATTGTTGTAGTTTTTGTTTCCTGAATGTTTGTACGGGAGATGTGGGAATAAGGAGAAAAACGGATTTGCAATGATTGTGCCATTTAATGCTGTCAAAAAAAATCACTTTGCTCGCCAAACAATTATTGGAATTGGTTATTTTTTTTGGTCAAAAATTGATAAATATTTTGCGAAACAAAATAACGCTTGTACTCGTTATTGAAGAATAATTGTTCACAAAGTGTGTTTAATTGGAATTTTTGAGAAAATTTTTAACCTATCATAGATTTTAGCCTCTTTTAAAACCAATCATAAACAGCTGAAATTCAAGCTAATAGGTTAAACAATCAAAAAAACGTCGTATATTTGCGGCGCAAAACGAAACTTGCCCATTCTAACTGTTGAATAGCAAAAAAATAAGGCCAAGCTGCAAACATTTTTGACAAGCACTACATAACAGCAAGCAGCCACCTAACCTTACCGGCCAAAGCAACTGCTGAATTCAATCTTCAAATTCACTACCATTTCCATTTTTCATAAACCATTATCACTTATGTCAACCATGTTGAAAAAAGACTATTCCAAGACAAAACCTGTTTGCAAGGTTACTTTCACCCTTCCAGCCGAGGCCGCTCAAGGTGGCTCGGAAGTCCGCATCCTCGGCGACTTCAACGACTGGAGCTGGGAGAATGGCTACAAAATGAAATCAGGCAAAGCCGAATTCACGACTGAAGTTGAACTCACTGCTGGCAAAGAGTACCAGTTCCGTTACTTGATTGACAACCACATCTGGGAAAATGACTGGAATGCCGACAACTACCTTCCCACGCCGTTTGGGGTTTACAATTCCGTTCTTTCCCTGCGTGAAGTAGCTGCCGCCGCCACTGCAAAAGCTGCTGCCACGAAGGCAGAAGCAAAGCCAGCCGTTGCAAAAGCTGCTGCACCCAAAGCAGCGGTAAAAACTGCAACCAAGAAAGTAGCTGAGAAAGCTACCGCACCGAAGGCAGAAGCCAAACCTGCCGTTGCAAAAGCTGTTGCACCCAAGGCTGAGGTAAAAACTGCAACCAAGAAAGTGGCCGAGAAAGCCGCTGCACCTGTTGCCAAAACTGCTCCTAAAGCAGCCGCTGCCAAACCTGCAGCTGCCAAGGCTGCCGTTGTTGCCGACGACCTGACCAAAATCGAGGGCATCGGCCCGAAAATTGCCGAGCTGCTCAAGGCTGCTGGCATCGTTACCTTCAAAGACCTCTCCGCTGCAAAGGCTGCAAACGTTAAGAGCATACTCGACGCAGCTGGCAAGCGCTTTCAAATGCACGACCCAAGCACTTGGGCCGATCAGTCAAAGCTCGCTGCTAATGGTGAGTGGGAGAAATTGGCCAAGCTTCAGGACGCCCTCAAAGGCGGCAAGAAGTAATCTTTAGCCCATCCGCATTTCCAAGATAGGCCATCCTAAGTGGTGGCTCAACGAACGGCGACTCCACGGAGTCGCCGTTTTTTTTAAAGGTTATTTCTCACACACTCCAAAAAATCCGCTTCATCAGACTCGAAGTTTTTGCCATAGATGCCTACCTTTGTGCCCATTTTCAAAAATTGGGCAACCCAATGGGTTGCTGAATTCAATCCCTTAATCCTTCAACCCCTTAATCCTTCAACCCCTCAATCCTTCAACCCCTCAATTCTTCAACCCCTCAATTCTTCAATCCTTCAATCCTTCAATCCTTCAATCCTTCAATCCTTCAATCCTTACAATGGGAAGAGCATTTGAATATCGCAAGGCAACTAAAATGAAACGCTGGGCTGGCATGGCCAAGGCGTTCACAAGGGTAGGCAGGCAGATTGCATTGGCCGTTAAATCCGGCGGCCCTGACCCGAACTACAACCCACGCTTACGATTGGCCGTGCAAAACGCCAAGGCCGTCAACATGCCCAGGGCAAATGTTGACAATGCCATCAAGAAGGCAACCTCCAAGGACTCGGAGAACTACGAAGAAGTCATCTACGAGGGCTACGCACCGCATGGCATTGCCATTTTGGTGGAAACGGCTACCGATAACACCACCCGCACCGTGGCCAACGTCCGCCATGTGTTTTCAAAATATGGTGGCTCATTGGGAACATCTGGCTCGGTGAGCTATATGTTCGCACACAAGGCCGTCTTCGTCGTGGCAAAATCAGCCATCGCCGACCGTGATGAGTTTGAGTTGGAAATGATTGACGCAGGATTGGAGGACATCCGGGAAGAAGAAGACATGTACTTGCTCACCGCCGATTTTAGCGATTTTGGCACCCTGAACAAAGCCTTGGAGGACAAGGGAATCGAGATTCAGGAGTCGAAGTTCGATCGGGTACCATCCATGCTAAAGCGCCTTACTGACGAGGAGGTGGAGGATGTCATCAAGCTGATAGAAAAAATGGAGGAGGACGACGACGTTCAAAACGTTTTCCATACCATGGATATGTCGGAATGATTTGGATGCTTAAGCCGCTGGTTTGTGGGTGTTTTTTGGTGAAATTTTCACCAAAAAACACCCACTACTAAACAGTATTCTTCTTGCTACAATTTCGACAGTACGAGGTTCCACAGCTTTTCATAAGGAATCACTTCCAGTTCGCTCAACAAGCCCCGGTAGAAAAAAGGTTGCGAGACAAGTGCATCATAATACTTTTCCGTATTGGATAATTCGCTCAACTTGAAATTGGCTTTGAGTACTTGGTACATCAAACGGGTGAACTGCGTGAGCCTATAACTTTCGGGCCTATCGGAGTAGTGCTTACCCAAAGAGCGCAACGTGTCAATGGCTTCGGCTGCTTCTGGGTAAGATTTTTTATCCAAATGGAACAATATCTGCGCAGTAAGCAAATGTACGGACAGTACCCTCAATTCTTTCGGAAGGTTGAACGATTCGCTCAAAAATCGGGCAAGCCTAAAGTTCTTGCCCAATTGCTCTTTAATCGCCTCCATCTGGCCGGTCTGTCGCTCGATGAAATAAATAAGGTAAATCTCATACACCTGCCATTTCTCCTTACTTTCCAAATCCAATTTCTTGAACTTGTTGCTCGACTTGGCACGGAGCAAAACGGCTGCCCCGTGAATAAAGTTATCTGTGTGGAGGGCCGTTAGGAGGTAATATTCCATGAAACGGAACCAGGTATCGCTGCCTTCCTCAAAAATCTGCAAACTACGTTCGGCCATGATTTTTCCATTCTTGAAATCACGCTGGTGCAGGTAGCCGTTCATTTTTTTCAACTGAAAGGTGGCCAGTTTTTCTTCTTGCAGGAAATTGGGGTTTTGGTCAATATACTGCTCTGCCTCGTGGCAAATTTGCAACATGGATTCATAATCCTGCTGAAGCTCGTAATGGTAGGTCCACACAAGGAACATGTTGTAAAAAACAACGGGAGAATCATATACCTCCGACAGCCCGACCAGCGCATCGCAGTATCCCTGCAATTGCTCAGAGATGCGCCGGAGTTCCTCCACAGGCTTTAGGTAGTTCATCAGCACCCGTTGGTAGAGTTCCTCGGCCCGTATTTCAGCGTTGAACACCTCGGTATATTGCTTGATATAACCATCATATTCTTCAAAATCAACATCATTGCCACGCTCAGAGGCAACTTGGCGCAGGATACGGCTGCAATTCAGGATGATGTCCGAAAACTTGTACTTTAAGCTGACGAGCAATATCTGCCGGGCTAATTCTTCCCCAGCCATATAGGCTTCGTTGGACATCAAAATTTTCACCAATGACCAATCACGGTGTACGGAATAATAGGAACGGTCATAACCTGAAACATTGGGCTGGTTCAAATCAATGAAGAACAGGGTGTTGAACAACCGCTTCCGAAAACGTGACTTCAACTGTCGGTACTTATCGTCTGTCGGGCTGCACTTGTAAAGAAAGGAGGCTGCGTCACGGTCGTTTTTGAACCGATCGGACATCAGTGCATTGTAGAACTCCAAGAACTTGCTATTCTTGCTGTCCAAGGAATTGCTGTCCAAGACTTCTATTTTCCTTACCTTCTTTTTTGATATTATTTTAGATACTTCAATTAGGTTCTTCATTGTGGTTTCGTGACTACTTGGATTTTAACAGTGTAATGGATGGTCAGAGCAAGTGCCTCAATTGAATTTCAACATTGTCGGCATTCAAAAACTGTTCCGAATCCAACTTTTACCATGTCACAATCTTGGCTCGTAACCCATTGATATACAATGACAAAAACCAAAATATGGTCAAAAATGGCGACTTTATTGCCACCAATCTTCTCCGCCGTTTCCTTCCTTCCCAGATTTGACATATGGTTTGTCTGCCCGGTACTTACCAGATTACCTAATTTCGCCGTAACTGTTAAAGTGGGCATGGAATTCTGGGCATTTTTTTGCAATTTTCAGTTGCACCAAAAACACCCACTGCCAAGCAGTTATATTTCGCCAAGCTGCCTTTTTCACTCAATACTGACCCAATCATGAAAAAAATAATCCGCCTCCAGTTCGCCTTGATGATTTGCCTTTGGATAGGTGCAGGATTGCCCACCTGGGGCCAATCAAGCTTCCAACTCAATGCGCTTCCCTATGATTCGCACGTGGAACTGAACTGGCCCGTACCAACAGGGGTTACGCCATTTTCCTATAAAATATGGCGCTCTGAAAATGGGCAAACCTTCAGCCAAGTGAAAATCATCTTCCCCACCGACTACCTCGATTTTGTGGGGTTCCCCGCTACCGGCCCAAAAACCTACCGCTATTTCGTGGAAGCACTTGGAAGCGGTGGTGTTCTCGCTACCTCCGACACAGTGGCCCTCACCGTGGCGCCATTGAGCGATGACGCCCTGCTTGACATGGTACAGCGCTACACCTTCCGCTATTTCTGGGAATTTGGCCACCCTGTCAGCGGCATGGCGAGGGAGCGTAACACGAGTGGCGATGTGGTAACATCCGGCGGGACGGGCTTCGGCATCATGGCCATGCTGGTAGCCGTCGAAAGGGGCTATATCACCCGGCAGCAAGCCCTTGAGCGGCTGCTGACCATGACCAATTTCTTGGAAACAGCTGACCATTTTCATGGGGTATTCCCACACTGGATGAATGGCAACTCAGGTTCGGTTGTTCCATTCAGCCAATACGACAACGGCGGTGATCTTGTAGAAACGGCCTTCTTGATGCAGGGCTTGCTTTGCGCAAGGCAATATTTTGATGAAAACGATGCCGATGAAGCGGCGCTAAGGGAAAAAATCACGACCCTTTGGGAAGCTGTTGAATGGGATTGGTACCGCAAGAACAACTCCAACCAACTCTACTGGCACTGGTCGCCCAATTTTGGCTGGCAGATGAACTTCCAGGTGCGGGGCTACAACGAGGCGCTCATCGTCTATCTGTTGGCCATTGCCTCGCCCACGCACCCCGTACCGGCGAGCCTATGGAACACGGGCTGGGCACAGTCAGGCTATGTGAACGGCAATACTTATTATGGCTACAAACTGGACGTAGGGCCAGCGAAGGGAGGCCCATTGTTCTTCGCCCATTACTCCTACATAGGCTTCGACCCAAGGGGCATCAAGGATGCCTACGCCAACTATTATATCCACAACAAGCACCATTCACTGGTGAACCAAGCCTATTGCATCGCAAACCCTGAAAACCACGAGGGCTACTCGGAGGAGTGCTGGGGCCTCACCGCCAGCGATGACCCACTCGTGGGCTACCTCGCCCACGAGCCTACTGCCAGCCGTGACAATGGTACGATTACTCCCACCGCTGCCCTTTCTTCCATGCCCTACTCGCCGACGGAAAGCATGAAGGCACTCAAGCATTTTTACAGGGTGCATGGCGCAAAACTCTGGGGCAATATGGGCTTTTTCGATGCCTTTAACCTCGACGAGGACTGGTTCGCCACCAGCACCCTTGCCATTGACCAAGGGCCTATCATTTGCATGATCGAAAATTACCGCAGCGGTTTGCTATGGAACCTTTTCATGTCAAACCCGGAGATTCAGCCAGCTTTGGACGCCATAGGGTTCGTGGAAGATTTGACGCCTTCATTGGAGGGTACGGATGGAACTTTTGATGTGCTGGCCTTCCCTAACCCCGCCGGGGATGCGCTAACTGTGGAGTTTGTTTTGGACAAAAAGCAGCCCGTTCAAATGAATTTGATGGACGGGCAGGGCAGGGTTGTGAGGCAGCTATTCTACCAAAAAGAAATGGCTGCAGGGCTGTTCAGCGAGCAGATTGCGCTGGAAGGTCTTCCAACTGATCTCTATTTTTTGAGGATAAAAAAGGGCGGGGAAATGGCTGGACTGAAGTTTTGCAAGAAATGAATATTTACCTAGGCTGCGCGTAAAAAGTGGATTTGGCTTTGCCAAAATAAATGTATCTATTTAGCGTACCGCTACTACCAAGAAAGGGGAAACGAAAATTTTGCTTCGCATAATTTTCGTTTCCCCTAAAAAAAACTCTTCGGTGGCCGTTGGCTTCGCCAACGGCCACCGAAGAGTTTTTTTTAGGTACGGCAGATTGATTTTTTGCCTCAGCAAAAAATCAATCTGCCATACTTTTAGGAGTCCCTCCTAATAGCGATGCCGTGGTAAGCGCTAAATGAATACTCGGCCCAACTGACGTATGAGACAGCCTCTGTTTCTGCTCCTGAGCTATGATAAATCAATACCCTGGGTTCTGCTTTAAGCCACCAGCACTTAGGTCAATATGCTTTTGTGGGATTGGGAATAATTCGTGCTTGTTATCCTCAAAATTCTTTCCATGGGCACGAAGCACCGTACCAGCCCGTCCCGTGCGCACGAGGTCGAAGAAGCGGTCATGTTCCATGGCCAATTCCACGCGGCGCTCGTTCCAAATGGCATTGCGAAGCTCATCTTGAGTGGTGGCAGTGGTGTTGCCCAAGCCAGCCCGGTTCCTAACTTGATTTAGTGCTTCAACGGCTTCGCTGGTATTCCCGATTTCGTTGGCTGACTCGGCTTTTATCAAAAGGATTTCGCCGTAACGGAGGATTCGAAGGTTTTTGCCGGAGCTCCAAGAATCCTTGTTGATCTCCAAGTTTTTGCTGACGTAGGCTTTGTAATTATAGCGTGGGTTGGCCACGTCGGTGCCTACTATCGCCCCATCCCAAAGGGTTTGGCCAGCATAGTAAATGGTGGCATCCTTACGGATGTCGCCTGGCTCGAATGCGTTTTCGAGGCTTTCGGTTGGTGAGTTGAATCCCCAACCATCAAACCCTTCGGTCACAGTGCCTCTAGGGCCTTGCACGGAGAAGTAGCCGCCGATCCCGGCGTCAATGTCTTTGCCATTGTATCCTTCAAACTCAAAAACTGACTCCGAGTTGTGTTCCCCGCTTTGGCGGAAAATTGCAGCAAAATCAGTTTCCAAGGAATATTCGCCCGAAGCAATAAGTTGGTTGCAGGCATCGAGGCATTCGTTCCATTTCTTTTCATACATATACACTTTGGCCAATAGCCCCAGTGCGCTTCCCTTGGTGGCCCGCCCAAGGTCTTTGGATTCATATTGGCTTTTTAGTGGCAACTTGGCCACGGCATCTTTCAAATCCTCCTCCAAGAGCGGGTAAATTTCGGAGGCTGGTGCCCCAGCATAGTCCGTATAAATCTGGGCGGCCTCTTCCCCAGTATAGACTCTAAAGATTTTCGGGATGTTGCCATAGGCCCTCACAAGGTTAAAATAATAATAGGACCGCAGAAACTTTGCTTCGCCTACGAGCCTGTCTGCCAAGGCTTGGTCCAAGCCAACTTCCACAAAATTTGGGATATTGTATATGGCTTGGTTACAGCGGCCTATGGCCTCATAGTTGGCTTCCCATACCTCTATAATGGAAAGACTGGACGGCGTATAGCCCAGGTTGTCCATGATATGTTTGTCAGTGCCGGTATCGCCTGGGGAACTGCCTTTATCTGCGTCATCAGAGGCGATGCTGCTCATTCCAATCCACGAGAAAACGTGCTGTCCCCATTGGATGCTAGAGTTGTAGCAGGCATTGACAAACTTAACGGCATTGCTGGGGTCAGCAAAAGTGGTGTCCGTCTGGATGATGGTGTTCTCCGGCGGCGGGGTCAGCCAATCTTTTTTGCAGGCTGAGCTGGCCAAGATGAAAGCTAAGGCCACGAATCCTATTAAACAGTTAATGATTTTCATATTTATTGATTTTGAAAAGTTTGCGAATTAAGGAAGGACAGCAGGTGCCGGATTGCCTTGGTGCCAACTGACTCCCATCTGGGGCTGTATTCTAAGTCATTCTCCCGCAGATTTTCGCAGATGTAAACACTGAATTTTCCGAAAGAAAATCTGCGTGAATCTGCGCAATTTTCGGGTTGCCAAATAATTGACGGAAACAATTTCATCGGAACGACTTTTGATGCAGCCCAAAGCAGCTTAATTGAATTCCACGTTCACCCCTACCATGTAGGTGGCAAGAGAAGGGTAAACGCTTAGCTCAATGCCACTGTTAAGGGCATTTGAACCGGGCAGTTCAGGGGTGAACCCTGAGAACTTCTTCCAAATTACTGGATTTTGAGTGGAGGCGAACAACCTCACTTTTCCGATTCTGGCCAAATTGGTCAGTTTGCTTGGCAAGGTATAGCCCAAAGTAATATTGTTTATCCGGAAGAAACTTCCTGATTCCACAAAATAAGTGGAGGCTATCGGAACGTCGTTGGAAGCACGGGGCTGGTCAGTGTCCCGGTTGGTGGGGGACCAGCGATCTTCACGGGAAGCCTCGATGTTGTCGTTGCCAAAGCGGACGCCTTTTTTGCCATTATACACCTTATTGCCTGCGTTGCCGTAACAGTCAATGGAGAAATCGAGGTTCTTGTAATTGAATCCAGCATTAACGCCAAAGAACGCCTTGGGCTGGTAGGAGCCTACAAAGATGCGGTCACTGTCATCAATCTCCCCATCGCCATTGTTGTCCTTGAAGCGAAAGTCCCCCGGCTTTTGGCCGTCAATATGTGGGGATTCGGAAATTTCGGTTGTATCCTGGTACAGGCCGTCAGTTTCGTAAACCCAAAAGCTTCCAATGGGTTGGCCTACAACCGTCGAGGTCGTGACCTGGCCATTGCCCAATGCCCCTTCCGTTAGGTCTATGCCGCCGACTACCGACTCCACATTGTTTTTGTTGAAAGTGGCGTTTACCCCCAAGCGGTAGCCAAAGTCCTGGTTTTTGAAATAGCTATATTTAAGGCTCAATTCAACACCTTTGTTCCGCACATCCGCTGCCCGGCTCAGGATGCCATCAGGGTCAACAACTGGAGGAGTGGGCACTTTAATATAAGCATTGGTGAGCTTGTTGTAGTAGGAAACCTCACCTGTAAAGTTTTTGGCGAAGCCAAACTCCACGCCAGCATCTATAGATTTGGTCTCTTCCCAAGTGGCTGCAGCGTCTTTTAACTGGTTGATGGTAACACCGTTGACCAGCCCATTGGGGAATCCGTAAGGCCCTACGTTTGACACAGAGAGCAGGGCAGCCAAGTCGTTGTTGACTATCCGTGAAATATTGTCATTGCCCAAAACCGCATAACCGAACCTCAGCTTTAGGTAGTCTATGATGCTGGCATTTTTCATGAAAGCCTCGTCAGATACCACCCAAGATGCGCCCAGGGAGTAAAACGTGCCCCATTGGTTGGATTCTGGGAAGGCACTGGAGCCATCTCTCCGGATGGTCCCACTGAAATTGTACTTTCCATCCGCAAAACCTAAGTTGCCCCGTCCGAACCAGCTCTCGCGGCGCAATTTGTAACCCGTGTTTCCATAGATTGGGTGAACGCTGACGGAAGTGGGGTCGCCTTGGATGATGTACCAAAGGTGGCGTTCTTCAGGGACATCTTGTACCGATACTTGCAGCTTTGACCCTGCATCTTGCTCTGAGGAGTGGCCGCCCAAGAGGTCTAAGTTGATTCCTTTTCCAAGTTCCCTCGAAAAGCGCAGGGTCTGGTCCCATACCCAGTACAATGTGCTGACATCATCAAAAGTGAGCGTAGAGACTGGATTGGTGTTTTTGCCGTAATCATATACGCCCGCATAATTGGTGTTCCTATTGGAAAAACGGTCGTACCCCCATGAAGTGCGCAGTGCCAACCCCCTTATCGGTTCAACCTCGCCATAGAAATTGCCCTGAAGGCGGTTGCCTTTGTCAAAATTATTGGTCAGTTCAAGAGAGGCGACTGGATTGGAAATGCTCAAATCCTGGATGAAGCCGTAGTTCCTGTCGTATGGCGAGCGCACTGGGGCCGTGGATCCCATGCGGTATGCGTCCGTAAAGGCCCCGCTGGGTTTGTTGGTGGTCTTAATCAGGTTGGCGTTCAGGACGTTGCCAATTTTTAGGAACTTGAACGGGCGGAACTCATTATTTGTGCGGAGCGTGACCCGCTCGTAATTGGCTCCCTTTAGCACCCCCTCGTCGTTGAAGTAGCCCGCACTGAAGAGGTAATTCACGTTGGCTCCGCCTCCATTTATGCCAATGGTGTGGCTCTGCACCATGCCAACTTGGCTGATTTCATCAAACCAATCTGTATTGTAGGCCAACGTGTCCAAGTCGAACAACGGTTCTTCATTGTCATAGGCCCTTGCCTCGTTGGTGTATTCCGCGTAGAGCAGGTTGTCTGCCATATCAACCACGTTAATGAGCTTGCGGAAGCCAACGTACGAATCATAAGTTACGCTCATTTTGCCTTCCCTACCTTTTTTGGTAGAAATTAGAATGACGCCATTTGCGGCACGGGTGCCATAAATGGCAGCTGCACCATCCTTCAGGACATCAATGGAAAAAATGTCAGCAGTGTTGATGTTCGTGATATTGTCCGTGATGACCCCATCTACAACGTATAAGGGGTTTTCGTTAGTGAGTATCGTGTTGATGCCACGGATCTGCACCCGAGGCTGGGAGCCAGGCTGGCCGGAGCCAATGACCTGCACGCCCGTGGCAAAGCCTTGGATGCCCTGGGCAGCGGTCAGCAGCGGCTGCTTTTTCAGGTCATCGCCTTTCACTTGGGAGATAGCACCCGTGACCTGCTTCTTGGTCAAAGTGCCGTAACCGACCACGACGACCTGCTCCAATTGCAGGGCAGATTCCTGCATCACCACATCAATGACACGGCGGCCACCAACGGCCACTTCTTGGGTTTCATACCCTGTGAAACTAAAAACAAGGGTCGCATTTTCGTCCACCTGAATGGAGTAGGAGCCGTCAATGTCCGTCACCGTGCCAACGGTCTCCTCCCCACGGACGAAAACGCTGGCACCGATGAGAACCTCCCCTTTTGCATCCCGAATGGTGCCGGTTACAGTGATGGGGGCATTAGGGTCAAAAAGGCCTGGCCCGGCATAGGCCGAAGGAACAATGGCAAAGAGCAGCAATAGCATTATTTGCATTGCTTGCAATAGCCTCACACAAGGCATGCTGTTGCCGATTTTCGAAGCGTAAATGATGTTTTGCATAGTAAAAAATTTGCGATTTATTCAGTTGCTTGAAATAAAAGCTAAGTACATGCACCATTGGAAGGTGCGGTTAAAGTAAATAGGCGGGAAAAATTGCGCCCATGCGATGGACACCAATTAGACGCAAAGCAAGTGATTTTGTCTGAAACAGTTTAGCACCATTTAGATGATTTTCTTTAACTGCCTAACAATAGCTTGAAAATGGCCTGACAAATGCTTTTGGTCATGTCCATGCCATCATCAGCTACCAAACCAGCATTCGTTCACGCAGAAGTGCGATATTCGGAAAGTCAATTTTACTTTTGTTTCAAAATATGGGCGATTTCTAGCGAAAATGGAAGTAGCAGGATTTTATGGATTACCTCGGTAGTTCATTTTACAAGAAAGCCCACGTTCCAAAAACATGGCACTTGAGTCATTGCCCGACACCGTCAATTACAAAACCATTGCTAACACTTTCTTTCATAGGCCTTTTTTTGTTGTGCTTAGGGGTGGTCGCTGGCCAGCACTCCCCCATCGCTTTCGATCACCTGACAGCGGAAGATGGCCTGTCGCACAGCACGGTCTATGCCCTGTTGGAAGACGAAGACGGCTTGGTATGGATTGGCACCCGCTATGGCCTCAACCGCTTCGACGGTTATGAGTGCAAGGTCTTCCTGCCTGAAAAATTGGGGAATGGCAGCATCTTCGGCCCCTCCATTTATGCGCTCTTGGAAGACCGTCAAGGTAAAATCTGGGTAGGCCACAGGGAGGCAGGCATTAGTGTTTGGGACAAACAAACGGGACGGTTCGAGCGCTTCCCCCAAAAACCGACCAGCCCAAACATTGAATGGGACAAGGCTACCGTTCGCACCATTTTCGAGGACAGCAGGGGTTGGGTTTGGGTGGGCACTTCGGGCTATGGGGCCTTCGTTTTTGATGAAAAGAAAAGGCAAATCGGCCATTACAGCGAAGATTCCAAGCCCAAATCAGCAGCATTGAGCGGCGACTTCATTTTTGACATAGTGGAAGATGCCAAAGGCACCATCTGGATTGCCACGGATGGCAAGGGCATCAATGGCTATGACCCAGCTACTAAGGCTATTTTCCAACTCGACAGCGGTGAACCGCTCAACATGCTCAGCTACGAGAAGTCCCTCTGCCTAGACCATGTTGGCAACCTTTGGATAGGCACCTCTGGCAGCGGCTTGTACTGCTATGACCTTGGCCGCAAACAGTTCACACATTATTATAGTGCTGGCAATGCCCAAAACAAACTTAGCAACAACCTCATCCGTGATGTTGAAGCTGACTCTCTGGGGCAAATCTGGATTGCAACAGATGGCGGTGGCCTGAATATTTTCGACACCTCACAAAACCAATGGAGGGTGGTCACTACATCTGCCAATTTCCCGCAAGCCCTCAACAGTAATGCTATCTATCAATTGATGTTCGACCGCATCGGCAACTTATGGGTAGGCACTTTCAATGGTGGCGTGAACATCCACAAAGCCTACAATCCACCATTTTTTGTCCATGAAAACCAGCAGGAATACCATCGGTTGGGACTTCGTTCCGTCTTGGCCATTGAACAAGACAATGATGGTAAAATCTGGCTTGGATGCGATGGGGGTGGGCTGTTTGTTGCCAAGCCCCACGGCAAAAACCTATTGGTTGAAAAACTGGCCTTGTCCACTGGCTCACTTCCCAAGGTCATCACTTGTTTAGAAAAAGCAAAGGACGGCGGGCTTTGGGTTGGCAGTTATGCAGCGGGCTTGCACTTTTTTGATGAAAAAACCAGACGTTCGAAGCATTTCATGTCCAACGAACAAGACCCGACCTCGCTAAGCCACAACAATGTTTGGGACATTGCTGCCGACCAGCAGGGCGGACTTTGGATAGGCACCCTTGGCAATGGCCTCAATTACCTTCCACCCAACAGCACCAAATTCAAACGATACCTGCCAGCAGCAGACCAGAACAGCCTTTCAAGCGTCCAAATCGTGGACGTGCTTTTGGACAAAAACGGCAAATTCCTTTGGGCCGCCAGTGAAGACAAGGGCCTTAACCGCCTCGACATTGCCAAAGGCACCATCACCCGCTTTCAGTCGGCTGAAAAAAACGAAGCCTTTCAACTAAGCAGTGACAACCTCCATTGCCTTTACCAAGACAGCAAAGGCCGGATATGGATAGGCACGGAATTCAGCGGGCTGAATTGCATAGAAAAAGAGGGCGCCAAAATACTACACTTTAATACTGACCATGGGTTGCCCTCCAACATGGTCATCAGCATCGTGGAGGACGAAAACGGCCTGCTTTGGATTGCCACCCAAAGAGGCATTGTCCGATTCGACCCCGAAAAAAGGACCTTCTCAGATTTTGGCACAGATGTCAACCTGAACAACAACCACTTCAATCCCAGGGCAGCGACACGGTTATCGGACGGAAGAATGGTTTTTGGTGGCACGGATGGTTTTTCTATTCTAATGCCCAATTCGATTCAAAAGAACCCCCATGCGCCAAAGGTCATTTTCACCGACCTGAAATTAGCGGGGCAGTCGGTGAGCATTGGTGATTGGAACGGGCGCATTGTTTTGAATGGCCACTTGAACCATCCAAAAACCATGGTTGAACTGGCCGCATCTGACCGGGGCATCGTCTTCGAGTTCACAGCCAACGATTTCACGAACCCCGGAAAGAACAGATTCGCCTATTTTTTGGAAGGGTTCGACAAGGATTGGAACCACATACGAGCTGACCAACACAGGGCTGTTTTCTCCAACCTAGCCGGCGGCAGCTACACGCTGCGGGTCAAGGCAGCCAACAGCGATGGGGTTTGGGGCGATGAAACGGCACTACGAATAAAGGTTCAACCTCCGTTTTGGAAAACATGGTGGTTTGTCTTTGCAGCGCTCTTTTTGATTGGGGCCATCGTTTATTTCACCTTCAAGTACATACTCGACCACCAAAAAGCAGCTTTTCAGGCAGCACAATTCAAGGCCGAACAAGAAATCATGCGTTTGAAAAACGAGACCCTGCAAAAAGAGGTGGAAGACAACCAAGGCAAATTGAGTGCATCGGTACTAGAAACAGCCCACAAGAACCAATTCCTTTTCGACCTGAAGGCTCAAATCCAAAAAATAGAAAGCTCGCTGCCTGAAATGCGCAAGGTGGTGCGGTCCATTGACAGCGAACTGAACCAGGAAGACTATTGGGAGCAGTTCCAATTGACCTTCAACCAGATGCACCAAGATTTCGTGCACCTGCTGCATGAACGCCACCCCGACATCACCAACAACGACCTGCGGCTTTGCTGCTTCATCCGAATGGGCATGTCGAACACTGAAATCGCAACGATTTTGAACATTACGGTGAATGGGGTGGAACAGAGCAAGTATAGATTGAAGCGGAAAATGGGATTGGAAAAGGATGCATCGCTCAATGACTATATCAGGACTGTATAAGCAGCGTTTTTAGGTCGAACAAGCGTTTGTCAGGGGGCATTTTTAACACCGCAACGTTAGAATCACTTCATTTGCCCTACTTCTTTAACGGCTAGCATTCGAAATTTTATTTGGCCATTTTGCTCCAATTGACAAAAATCATTGAAACAAAAGCCCCAAAGCTGCCCAAAAGCATAAAACCTCAAAAACAAGTACCACTAATTTTGCCAACCGAGTAATTTTGTCGCCTGTCAGGTAAGTGAATAGGCCCCAAACCTAAGAAATGACCTCCGACAACCTATGCTAAATGGTAGCGAGGCATGTACAACCAATTTATTCTTTCACAATTGTAAACTTAAATTCATGAAAAATCTGTTCAGAAACTCGGCATTGCTCTTGCTGATGGCTGCGGTAGGCTTCATTTTCTCCTGTAAGAAGGATGATGACAAGCCCAAGGTAATCGCAGGCTTCACTTATGAGATTGATGCCAACGACTACCGCACCGTGAAGTTCACCAATACCTCCAAGGATTATGTTGAACTTTCTTGGAATTTCGGTGATGGCTCGACCCTTTCCACAGAGGATAACCCATCCCACACATTTGCTGGCGCAGGCACTTACACGGTATCCCTGACTGCTACGGACAAGAACGGCAAAGACCAGGATATTTCCACGCAAACAGTGACCTTGGTTGACCCTGACCTTCAGCTGACCGCTTTGGCTGGAAATGGTTCGAAGACTTGGAAACTCCTACGTGCTGTTGACGCCGATTCTTGGCCGCTGGAAGTTGGTCCGATTGATCGCTCAACGGTATGGTGGGCTATGGGCAAGGACAATGATGAGATTGCTCGCCGCCCTTGTATAGCGAACGATGAGTGGACTTTCACTCGTGACGGCGGCATGGCCTACAACTCAAATGGTGATTTTTTTGCAGAAGGTGGCGTGTTCGAGCCTTCCGGCATGTGCTACCCAACTGATCCAGCACACTTAACAGGCCCGAACGGTTCTGACCTTACCGCTTTTGGCGATGGTAACCACAGCTACACTTTGGACGCTACCACGCTTACCCTAGAGGGCCTAGGCGCTTGGATTGGCTTGCCTAAAATTGGTACAGATACGGAGGTAAACACACCTCAGCAGTCTGTTACGCTTGACATCATTGAGTTGACTGACGGCACTGTTGACTATTTGGTATTGGAATCCAAATGGAAATTCGGCAACAACACAAGCGGACAAGACGATGCTTATTGGAAAATAACACTGGTTCATTATGATGACCCATCACAGGAGCCGGGAATACCTGACCCTAAACCAGTTGCAGGTTTCTCAACTGCCTTCGATGGCTTGGAAGTCACTTTCACCAATACTTCCTCAGACGCAACTAGCTATGCATGGGACTTCGGTGATGGCGGTACTTCAACCGATGCAAACCCAGTACACACTTATGCTGTTGCTGGCATCTACACAGTTTCGCTGACTGCCACAAATGCCGTTGGCACTTCGACCAGCACACAAGATGTTACGGTGTCCGCTGGTGCTATGACTGCTGACCTATTGGTTGGGGGTGCTTGGCGGGTTCGTAATGCCGCTAATTCTGTCTTTGTAGGCCCAGCACTTGGCAGTGCCGAGTGGTGGCAGGTACCTGAAGCTGGCCTGAACGGAGGTGCAACAGGTGGTGACGACTGGTCATGTATGCCTGACGATGATTTCATCTTCACCGCAGGCGGAGGCGGCCCCGGTGCCGGTACAATGGAATACAAAACCAATGGCTCTGCCCGCAACGACGGTTATATGGGTAGCCCCAATGGCTGCTGGACAGATGCGATGATTGCGGCAAGCCCAGGTGCTGCGTTTAGCTCTGCAACCCACACCTACGAGTTCATTCCTGCTACGGCTTCTCCTTCTGGTAGGCCCATCATCAAGTTGACCAACGGTGGCGGCAAAGCTGCATTTATCGGCTTCTACAAAGGCTACTATGGTGGTGAAAACACGGATGGCGCCAACCCACCAAACGGTGGCAATGCTACTAACCAGTACGAAGTAATGAGCTACTTACTTGTTGGTGGCCAAGAAGTGATGACCGTTTCAGTTGACCTCAACGGCGCTGCTGACGGCGGTGCCGCTTGGACGATGGTAATGGTTCGTTAAGAATCGTTTCATTCCATACAAAACAGGTGCAATTAGCACACCTCTGGCACCTGTTGATGTTCTTACCATTGTAAGTTAGAAATAAGGCAAGCAGGAAGATGGCAACCCCATCTTCCCTGCTTTCCCTTTGCGGTTATTGAAGGCTTTGCCCTCAATTTCCCATTCCAAATCAAAGCATTATGAATAGGTCATTTTTACTTTCACTATTCTTTTCAACCCTTGCCGTCATCTGTTCGGCGCAGGTCACAGGTCTGGTGACCGATGTCAACGGTGAGCCATTGATTGGGGCAACAGTGCTGCTTAAAGGCACCGACCAAGGTACCATTACCGAAATGGACGGCACCTATAGCCTTGATGCAAAGGACGGTGTCCTTATTTTTTCCTTCACCGGGTTCGAGGCACAGGAAATACCCATTGAAGGCAAAAAAAGGATTGACGTGGTACTCCAAACCGCCAACCTGAACCTCAACGAAATTGTGGTCATTGGCTACGGAACCCAGCGAAAGGCCGACATTACGACCGCTGTGGTGGTGGTGGACGAAGCGTCCATTAAAAACCGCCCAATGGTATCCGCTGCTGAGGCACTTCAAGGCAAAGCGGCGGGCGTGCAGGTGGTGCAGCCCAGCGGCAAACCCGGCGGCGACATCTCCGTAAGGGTGCGTGGTTCTACTTCCGTGACAGCTGGCAACGAGCCGCTATACGTGGTGGACGGCGTACCGACCACCGACATCAGGGGCCTTAACCCCGCCGATATTGCCAGCATGACTGTGCTGAAGGATGCCTCCTCTGCGGCAATTTATGGTGCAAGAGCAGCCAATGGCGTGGTCATCATCACGACCAAAAGGGGCAAGGAAGGCGTTTCCACGGTGACCTTCAATGCCTATTATGGCATGTCTAACCTACGAAGGACGGTGGAAACCCTAGGCACGAGGGACTATCGTGACCTGATAAATGAAATCATACCAGGTGCTTATGACCCTGCTTGGACCAACTACACCAACTGGAGCGATGAAACATTTGGCGTTGGCCAAGTGCAGAGCTACCAACTGGCTTTTGCCGGAGGAAATGAAAAAACCCGCTACCTGTTCTCCACGAACTACCTCAACCAACAGGGCATCGTAGCCCCAGCCAGTTTTGACCGCTATTCCATGCGCCTAAATTTGGACAACCAAGTGAACAAGTGGCTGAAAATGGGCACCAACCTCAACCTGCTCCGTTCTTCCACAGAAGACACCCCTGACAATGCCAGCAGTGGCCGTGGCGGCGTCATCATGAGTGCGTTGAACACACCGCCTTTCTTAAGAACCTACAAAGCCGATGGCAGCGGGCAATACGACCCGAACCCGTTCCAGCCCTCATGGGAGAACCCAATCGCCTATATGTTTGGAGCTGACCAGCGGTCAATTGACACCCGCATTTTTGGCAACGCCAACCTCGAAGCCACGGTTTTCAAAGGCTTCTCGCTAAAAACGAACCTCGGTGTTGACCTGAATGCGCACCAATGGGATTACTACCTCGACCCCTTCCGCACCAATTTCGGGCGTGACCAGCGAGGCATCGGCAGGGCCGACAAGTCCAATACGAATGTTTGGCTTTGGGAAAACACGGCCAACTACCAGACCACCTTTGGCGAAAGCAAAATCGGCTTTCTGGTAGGTAGCAGCGTACAAAAATCGAGGTGGAGCGATTCGTACCTCAGCGGCTACGATTATCCCACAGATACCCTCGTGAAGACCTTGAATGCCGCCAATGTGATATCTGGCAGCACCGACGTACAAGAATGGGCGTTGGCATCGTTCTTTGGCCGCCTATCTTATGATTACAAAAGCAAGTACCTGCTCACGGCCACCCTGCGTCGGGATGGTTCTTCCAAACTGGCGAACCCTTGGGGCACCATGCCTTCCTTCTCAGTGGGATGGCGAATTTCAGAGGAGCCATTCATGGACGGGTTTAACGGCATTTACGACATGAAAATAAGGGTGGGCTGGGGCAAAAATGGCAACCAGGAGGGTATTTCCAACTATGCCAAATATGGACTCATTTCTTACTTCCGGCGCACACCGACCAACCCACTTTCAGGTCCAGCTGCCGTACAGGTCTCTTACGGCAATCCTGACCTGAAATGGGAGACAACCACCCAATCGAACATCGGTGTGGACTTGGCCTTGTACCGTGGCCGGGTCAATTTCACCGCTGACGCCTACTATAAAAAGACAGAAGACCTCATCCTGAACGTGCAACTCCCAAGCTCATTGGACATCAATACCCTTCAAACAAACGCTGGAACGGTGGAGAACAAGGGGCTTGAGTTCGGACTTTCGACGGTGAATACCGAGGGACGTGCCTTGAGTTGGACAACGGACCTAAACATTTCCTTCAACCGCAACAAGGTGCTCGACCTGCAATACACCGATGTGTATTTCTTTGGGCCGATTTATAGCAACAACCAAGACGTGGCTATTGTGCGGAAAGGGCTGCCGCTGGGCGTGTTCTATGGCTATGTTTCGGATGGCGTTGACCCCGAAACGGGCGACCTTATTTTTAGGGACGTGAACGAAAACGGCATCTGGGACACGGGCGACCGCACCGTCATTGGCGATGCCAACCCTGACTTCACCTATGGTATCACGAACAACCTGTCTTGGAAGAACTTCGACCTGAACATCTTCTTCCAAGGCAGCCAGGGCAACGATATTTACAACGCTACCCGTATTGACTTAGAGGGCATGTTCGACAGCAAGAACCAGAGCACCGCCGTATTGCGCCGCTGGACGCCAGAGAACAGGGACACGGACATCCCAAGGGCCAGGAACCTCTACAATGTCAACAACTCGTCCCGTTTCGTGGAGGATGGTTCCTATATCCGTTTGAAGGCCATCACCTTGTCCTACAACGTGAACCCAAAATCGCTTGAACGGTTGAAAGTACAGAAAATGTCGGTCTATGTGACGGGCCAAAACCTGCTCACCTTCACCAATTACAGCGGCTTCGACCCAGAGGTGAACGCCTTTGGTCGCAGCGCCGTGGAGCAGGGCATTGACTACGGCACCTACCCGCAGGCAAGGACGCTGACGGCAGGGGTGAACGTGGAGTTTTAACCCTTTTGTATTAATTTTTTATGATTTAAGATATATGATAGACGATTTAAGATTTAAGATTGGGAGTGCCATGCTAAATCAAAAATCTCATATCTTCTATCCTTAAGCCTAAATCAGCTAAAAAGCTATAGTGGAGCGCTTTTTTAATTGATGAGAACGAAAGGGTCTTCAAAATTTCCCAGCCCTTTTCGAGAGACGGGGTTATTAAACTCCGCTGTTCCGGAATAACGGGGTTTAATAACTCCGCCTCTAGAAAGGAACTGCGTCAGTTAAAACATCCCACTAACAGCTATTAATCCATGTGTTTATCGGCTTTAAATAAAAGAGTCATGAAAAAACTTTTTATTTCGTTTTCAATATTAACTGCCCTCTTCCTCGCCTCCTGCGATGATTTCCTCGACATCGAGCCGTCTTCGCAGAGCATCGCAGTGGACAATTCCAGTACGGACTCCGTCTTTTTCAAATCGGCGGATGAAGTGGAAGCCGCACTGGCAGGTGCCTATTCCGACTTCAAGAACGAGTACTGGCAGCTCGACAATATGGTAAATGGTGACGCCCAATCTGACGACGCCTATGCCGGGGGCGACAACCCAGATAACTTCCAGATTGACGAGTTCAAATTAGTGGCCACCAACCGCAACGTGAGCCGGGACTGGGCCTACCTCTACTCCACCATCGGCAAGTGCAACACGGTCTTGAACAACCTCGATGCCGTGCCCGACCCAACCCTCACCAGTACAAGGAAGGAGGAAATACGGGGCGAGGCAGCGTTCATCAGGGCCTATATGTACTTCCAGTTGGTGCAGCTTTGGGGCGATGTGCCATTGCAATTGCAGGAGGTAAAGACCATCAGCGCTGATTTGTTGGACGAGATTTATCCCATCATTTTCCCGGCACGTTCGCCGCAGGCGGAGGTGTATGCACAAATCATCGCCGACCTCGAAACGGCCTTGACGAGGGTCAGGGTCACCGCCCCTGACAAAGGTTATGCGACCCAAGGCGCTGTGAACGCCATGCTGGCCAAAGTTTATGCTACGCAGGTGCCACAAGACTGGAACATGGTGCTAAAATATTGTGACGCTGTGATTGCAGGGCCTTATTCGTTGCTGCCAACCTACGATGCACTCTGGAGCAACGCAAACGAGAACTCCGCTGAATCCATTTATGAAATCAACTACTCAGGCGGTGCTGCTGATGGCAACTGGGGCACCAAGATTTTCAGGGGCCTAGACTGGAAGAAGTTCAATTTACCAAGCAACGACCTCGTGGCCGCTTTTGATGAAGAAGGTGACAATATCCGCAAGAATGCCAGCATCATTTTCCTGGATGTGACGGGCAAATGGTCGGACGAGCATTGGCCGCAGACACAATATCCGTTCATCAACAAATGGCGCAACTTTAATGAGGGCAGCGACCAGAACTATATCTTCATCCGCTTGGCTGACATCCTGCTGCTGAAAGCCGAAGCACTTAACGAAACTGGCGACCCAACAGGTGCCATCGAAATCGTCAACCAGATACGGGATAGGGTGAACCTGAACCCATCTTCTGCAAGTTCGCAGGCAGATGTACGTTTGGCCATAGAGAAGGAGCGCCGACTAGAACTGGCCTTCGAGGGCCACCGCTGGTATGACCTCAAGCGCACGGGTAGGGCCATCGAGGTGATGAACAACGAGACGATAGACCACACTGGCAACGTCGTTGGATACCAACTAACACCTGAGCGCCTCTATTGGCCAATACCACAAGCCGAGTTGGACAAAAACTCGAAGCTGGTGCAGAATGAGGGGTATTGATTTTGGGATTTCAATTCCCACGAGGTGACATTTTTTTGCCTGCCCCGCATTTCAGGGTAGTGTGCATTTGAAAGGCAAAAAGATGTCACCTCAAAACTTGGAACACCGGGGTTTGACAACCCCCTCCTCCCGATTCCTTTCGGGGCGAAATTGACTGCTAAATTGTTCTTCCCTAACATCAATTCTAAATTCGACCATCAACAATATTGATTGCCATGAAAAATTTACTCGCCACCATTTTTATGCTTTCAACGCTCCTTTCCACCGCCCAAAAAATCTCCATTTACACCACCGCCGAAAACACCAACCATCGCCTATCAAAAACGGAGGAACTTAGTTTGTCGCCCTTCGGGCAACCTTTTGAAAACCAGCCTTGCGTCTTCGTTGACCCCTCGGAAACGTTTCAGACCTTCCTCGGCATTGGCGGGGCGCTGACGGATGCCTCGGCGGAGACCTTTGCGAAGCTGCCCGCCGACAAGCAAAAAGAAGTGCTGACGGCTTATTTCGACAAGGAAAAAGGCATCGGCTACACGCTCGCCCGCACGAACATCAATAGCTGTGATTTTTCCAGCGATATGTACACCTACGTTGCCGAAGGCGATAAGGAACTTAAAACCTTCAACCTCGCCCACGACGAGAAATACAAAATCCCGTTTATCAAAAAGGCGATGGACGTGGCGGGGCGCCTCGACTTTTATGTCAGCCCATGGAGCCCGCCAGCCTGGATGAAGGACAACAACGATATGCTTCAAGGCGGCCACCTCAAGCCGGAGTACTACGATGCTTGGGCCAACTATTTCGTGCGCTTTATCCAAGAATATGAGAAACGGGGCATCCCGGTTTGGGGCCTCAGCGTGCAGAACGAGCCGATGGCCAAGCAGACCTGGGAGTCGTGCATCTACACTGCCGAAGAGGAGCGTGATTTCATCAAAAAAAGCCTTGGCCCTACCTTGCAGCGCAGCGGGCTTGGCAGCAAAAAGCTCATCGCCTGGGACCACAACCGTGACCTGATTTACCAGCGGGCCAGCACCTACCTGCACGACCCCGAAGCGGCGAAGTACATTTGGGGCATTGGCTTCCACTGGTACGAAGACTGGAACGGCGGCCTGCAATTCGACAATGTGAGGCGGGTTTACGAATCATTCCCCGACAAGAACCTGCTGCTGACGGAGGCCTGCAATTTCCCGTTCTCCTGGGAGACCATCAACCAATGGAAATGGGGCGAGCGTTACGGCCAGAACATGATTCAGGACTTCAACAATGGCGCCGTGGCCTGGACGGACTGGAACATCCTCCTCGATGAAACGGGCGGCCCGAACCACGTGAAGAACTTCTGCTTTGCGCCCATCCACGCCAAGACGAAGGAGGGCACGCTGCACTACATGAACTCCTACTACTATATCGGCCATTTCTCGAAATTCATACAGCCAGGAGCGAGGCGAATTGTCAGTTCTTCGAGCCGGGCGCAATTGCTGACCACGGCCTTCCAAAACCCCGATGGCAGCATTGCCGTGGTGGTGATGAACCCAACGAACGAGAAAATCAGCTATCGGATTTGGTTGAAAGGGCAGGCAGCGGAGACGGTGAGCTTGCCGCATTCGATTGCGACGTTGGTGTTTTGAGTGCCGACAAATTTCGGCAAGATTTTGAGCCTCGTTCAACAAAAGTTACATTGAAAAACAACCAGTTTGACAAAAAAGAATAACTTTGCGTACATTCATTGCGCACAAAGTTATTCTTCATGTACCAAAGAAGACTATTTCCCGAACTGGAGGAACATCTTGCCGCCAAGCAAATCACGGTCATAACTGGGATGCGCAGGGTAGGCAAGTCCACGGCTTTAAAGTACTTGCTTGAAAAACTGCAGCATAGCAACAAGGTCTATCTTGACCTAGAACGCATTGAAAACCGCTACATTTTCCAGCAGCCAACCTATAAAGACGTACAAATTGACCTTGAAATACAAGGCATTGACTTTGATAAACCCGCAGTTATAGCCATTGACGAAATTCAGCTTGTGCCGCAAATCACGAGCGTGATGAAGTGGTTTTATGATACTTACCCCAATTTGAAGTTCATTGTAACGGGGTCGAGTTCTTTTTACCTAAAAAACCGCTTTTCAGAAAGCTTGGCTGGGCGGAAGCATATTTTTGAAATGTACCCGCTTGACTTCATGGAGTTCCTTTGGTTCAAGGGCGAGGACACGAAGATGCTCGAAGCGTTTTGCATGACACCCTTTCAGCAGGGGATTTATCTAAAGTTCAAGGACAAATACGAAGAGTTTTTACGTTTTGGTGGTTTTCCGGAGGTGGTATTGATGGAAGGGGAAAAACTGAAAAAGCGAACCATTCTTGACGTAATCAACGCCTATATTGAACTTGACATCAAGCTGGTATCAGACTTCGAGGCAAGCGGAACCTTGTACAAATTGGCCAAACTATTGGCGAGCAGAAGTGGCTCTTTGCTCGATGCCTCCAAAATCAGTTCGGCACTTGGCATTGACCGACGAAAAACTGTTGGCTATATTGAGTTGCTGGAAAAGACCTATTTCATCCACCAAGTTTCCCCTTTCACGAAAAGCCCCGACCGTGAAATTTCGCTTAGGCAAAAAATTTACTTGGCCGATACGGGTTTATTAAACCAGCTTGCGCAGGTGAACAGTGGTCAAGTCTTTGAAAACGCCGTGTTTCTGCAACTATTAAAACTAGGCAGACAAATCAACTTCTACCAGCGCAAGTCTGGTCAAGAGATTGACTTTGTTCTTGACCAAAAAATTGCTTGTGAAGTAAAGGAAACCCCTCACCCAAGCTACCAGTCAACCCTGAACAGCCGAGCCAATTATGTTGGTATCACTGAAACCATGCTAATCGGAAAAAACCGACCAGACGACAATTGGCAAGCCTTCACTTGGGCGGGGCAATTGTGCTGATAACTAAACTTAACAATGCTACGAATCCTGCCTATCTTGCTGTTAATCAGCGCCTTATCCTGCAACTCAAAAACAGAGGACGAGGAACCCATCACGCCAACCCCGACCAACCTTCCCGTGCAGGCCTGGACTACCTCCGCCGACCAATTGAACCTGCTCTACAAGCGGTCACTGGACTTTGCCACTGGCCGTGACGACCGTTTCACCACCATTACCATTGACACTGCACTGGCCTTGCAGCCCATTGAGGGCTTTGGCTATACACTGACCGGAGGCAGTGCCATGCTCTTGCATCAAATGGGCACAACGGAGCGGGCCAAGCTCTTGAAGGAGTTGTTCGGCAGCGACAGCACCTCCATCGGCGTGAGCTACCTGCGCCTGAGCATCGGCGCTTCGGACTTGGATGCCACGGTGTTCAGTTACAATGACCTGCCCGCTGGCCAGACCGACCCCGACCTCTCGGAGTTCAGCATCGCAAAGGATGAGGAGCACTTGGTTCCCATCATCAAGGAGATTTTGGCCATTAACCCCAACATCAAATTCATGGGCACGCCGTGGAGCCCGCCTACTTGGATGAAGACGAACGGGAGCAGCAAGGGCGGGCAATTAAAGCCAGAATATTATGGCGTTTACGCCCAATATTTCGTGAAATACATCCAAGCCTACAAAGCACACGGCATCGAGATTGACGCCATTACGCCGCAGAACGAGCCTCACCACCCCGGCAACAACCCTAGTATGCAGATGCTGTCGGGGCAGCAGGCGGATTTCATCAAAAACCACCTCGGCCCGGCCTTCCAAGCAGCGGGCATTGCCACGAAAATCATCATTTGGGACCATAACTGCGACGAGCCAAACTACCCCATCGAAGTGATGAACGATGCTGCGGCCAAGGCATTCGTGCATGGCTCGGCCTTCCATATGTATGCGGGCGATGCAGGTGCGCTCAGCACCGTGTATTCCGCCCACCCAGACAAGGCGCTTTATTTTACGGAACAATGGACAGGCAAGAACGGCACCTTCGACGGCGATTTCCAATGGCATATCAAGAACGTCATTATTGGCACGATGCGCAACTGGAGCCGGGTGGCCCTCGAATGGAACCTCGCCAACGACCCGGACTTTGGCCCACACACACCCGGTGGCTGCACCGAGTGTAAGGGGGCTGTGACTATCAATGGCAACGTTGCCACGAAGAATGTAGCCTATTACATCATCGCACAAGTAGCCAAGTTCGTGACGCCCGGTTCAGTGCGCCTCACGAGCAACCTCACCGGGCCATTGCCCAATGTGGCCTTCAAGCGGCCTGACGGCAAAAAGGTGCTACTGGTTTTGAACGAAAACGCTGATGTTCAGTCGTTTAACATACAGGCGGGCAGCCGCTGGATTACGGCGTCGTTGGGAGGGAAGTCGGCGGGGACATTTGTTTGGTGAGCGATAAATTTTTTAATCAAATAGCCCGATTAGTTGATATTACTAATCGGGCTATTTCTTTGGAATAAAGAAGCCATTTTAATCAAGTTTAAACTTGACTGGCAGATTAAACTGCATTCTTACTTTCCTCCCTTCATGTTTTGCAGGAACCCACTTGGGCATCAATTTTACTATTCTTATTGCTTCATCACCACATCCCCCGCCTATGTCACGAATTATTTTAGGGTTAGTGACACTTCCATCTTTTTCTATAACAAAAATGATATACACTGTTCCTTCAATTTCATTTTGCTTAGCTTCATTTGGATATTTTAGGTTGTCATTGATAAACTGCAGCATTTCATTTCTCCCACATTCAATGCGCTTGGCTTCATCTTCAATGTCTTCGCACCCAGTAAAAACAGGTTTTACTTCTACCACTTTATAAATTTCATCTTCAAGGTAATCATCCTTTGATAGGTCATTTTCTTTATTCACCTGACCAAAACAAAAAGCGGCAGGTATTAATAATGTAGCGAAAAATAAAAGCATGTGTTTTTTCATAAAAATTGGTTTTGTGAATAAGACTCAAAACTAAAGTATTTTCCGGCAGGTGGCAATACGTAGCCCCTGACTGCCCACTGCCCACTGTCGAACTGCCAACTCACCTAATCACCGCCACATCCCCCTTCAACAACTTCCGTTCCCCCGTTACCAATTCCACTTCGGCATACCAAACGAACACGCCAAAGTCCACGTCCTTGCCCCGGAAGGTGCCGTCCCAGCCGGTTGCCACATCATTTGGCCGTAGGTCAAAACCTTGGAACACTGCCTCGCCCCAGCGGGTGAAGACTTGGAAAGAAGGGATGGTTTTCACTTGGCTTTCATCCGCAAAAACCAACAGCACGTCATTGATGCCATCGCCGTTGGGGGAGAAAATATTGGGGACGTAGATGCTGCCTTCGGATTTTATGATGATTTGCACCGAATCCAATGCACTACAATCGCTCTTGCCAACAATTCTTAAATGGTAAGTAATGCTTCCTTCAGGCGTTGCAATTGGATTAAGGCAATTCGTACAACTGAGCCAATCGGTTGGAGACCAGATTATCGAATCTATCTCAGAGATTGGTACATCAATAGTCGTATTAAGTTGAACTTGCGTCCCAATATCAACATCCCCAACATCTTGAATTGAAACAGAAACAGGAGTAGGTGGGTCTAAGGAAAACGGAGCTAAAAACTCACATCCATTAGCATCCTTCACAATCGAAAAATGATTGCCACCAGTCACATTAACAAAAATGCTATCTAGTGTATAAGAAGCACCACCATCTATCGAATATAAAAATGGCCCATTAGCAATATCTCCACCACTAAAAATCACTCGGCTGTAAACCGTTTCGCAAGGCATTACCTCTATACTCAGTTGTGGGAAATCTAAGGGTCCAGTAACCACATAGGTTGTATCAAACCCAAAACAGCCATTATCCAAATTCGTTACTTGCAACACATAATACCCAGGCATATTTACAACAGGATTGCTAGTTGTTGCCCCATTCACAATATTTCCAACTATTACCGTCCAATTAAAAGCAGCATTGGTCACATTGGTATTGCCATTAAGTGATATTGTATCTTGGTCACAACCGATTTGTACTGCTTGACCTGCTTCCGCTATTGGCGGCACCGTATTTTGTCCAACAACCACTTGCTCCACATCCGAGCAGCCTGTAATCGTATCGGTTACGGTGAGCGTGTAGGTGCCTGGCAGATTGACAAAGACATCGGCAACACCTACGCCAGGGGCCACGATGCCCGGGCCTGCCCATTCATATTCGAGGTTCGGGCCGATGGTCGTCCCTAATCCAATAATGCTGGTTATCTCCAAGGTACAAGTCAATGGTTCTGGAGTCGCTACCACTATCACAGGAGGTGCCACCGTTTGGTTCACCGTGGCCGTCGCAGTCGCAGAGCAACCAGTGGCTTGGTTGGCCACCGTCAGGGTATAGGTGCCGGGGGCGTTCACGATGGGCGTCAGGGTCGTTTGGCCGCTCACGATGCCGGGGCCTTGCCACAGGTAAAGAACACCCGCCCCAGTGCTGCTGCCCGTTCCGTCCAACTGTACCTCCTGCGCCGTACAATCCAAGTTTTGCGGTGCTGCCGCAATGGCCGTAGGAGGTGTCGTATTGGCTGCCAAGGTGGTGGTCGCTGTCGCCGTGCAGCCGTTTGGCCCGGTGACGGTGAGCGTATAAACGCCGCCCGCATTGGCCGTTGGCGCCAAGGTCGAGGCGCCGAGCGTGATGCCGGGGCCTTGCCATTGGTAGCTGAATCCCGCCCCGGTGCTGCTGCCCGTCCCACTGAGCGGCACTTGCTGCAAAAGGCAGGTTATGCTTTGCGGCGCAGCCGCAATGGCCGTGGGCGGCGTGCTGTTCTGGATGACCGTCACCTGCGCCGTACTGGTGCAGTTGTTCGCCAAATTGGTGACGGTCAGGGTGTATATACCGGGCGCATTCACCATCGGCGAAAGGGTCGTACCGCCGCTCACCACGCCCGGCCCGGCCCACAGGTAGGTATAGACCGTGCCCGTGCTACTGCCCGTACCACTTAGCGCAATCGGCTGCGGACCGCAACCCAATTGCTGGTTGGTGTTGGCGATGGCGGTGGGCTGCTGCGCAACGTCCGTGACCTGCACACTGGCCAAGGTCTGGCAATTGTTCTGCGTGTTGGTGACCGTGAGCAGGTAGGTACCTGCGGCTGTGACCGTGGGTGTCGGGGTATTTGCGCCGGAAAAAATAGTACCGTCGCTGGTCGTCCAAATATAGGTGATGCCAGGGCCGCTGCTGCTGCCCGTGCCATCCAGCTGCACCTGCTGCACGGAGCAGTTCAGCGTTTGCGGAGCACCTGCATCGGCGGTGGGGGCGTTGGCATCTTGGCCCACCTGCACCTCGTCCGTTGCGGAGCAACCGCTTTGCAAATCGGTGACAATCAGGGTATAAGTGCCGGGGGCGTTCACCGTAGGCACCAGCGTGGCTTCATCTTGAAGGATATTGCCGTTCTGTGTCGTCCACACATAGCCAAAACCTGCACCACTGCTGCTTCCAGCGCCGTTCAGCAATACATTTGATTGCCCACAAAGCAGTGTTTGCGCAGCACCTGCCTCAGCGGTCGGCAAATTGCCGTTCTGTGCCACCAGCACCGATTCGCTGGCCGAGCAGCCCGTCTGGACGTTCGTCACCGTGAGCGTATAAGTGCCCGGCGAGCCGATGGTTGGCGTGAGCGAACCGGGGCCGGAGACGATGCCCGTGCCTGTGCCAGTGAATGCCCAATTGTAAAAATACTCGATACCCGTGGGTGCCGTGGCCGAAAGCTGCAACTGCGTAACGGTGCAGTTCAAGCTGCCCGGTGGGGCAATGTCCACGTCGGGTAGGTTGCCAATGGACGCCACGGTCACAGCATCGGAAGCTGAGCAGCCATTGGTGGCATTGGTGACTATGAGGGTATAGGTACCCGCACTCCCGATGGTGATGGTTTGGCTCGTTTCGTTCGTTGACCATAGGTAGCTGATGCTGGGGCCTTGGCTGCTGCCGCTACCATCCAATATGGCCGATGGGTTGCCACAATCCAGCGTCGGTGCAGGGCCAGCGTCGGCCAAGGGCGAAAGGGTGTCAATGGCCACCGTCACCGAGGCGTTCGCTACGCAGTTATTGCCTTGGTTTAAAAGGATGAGTTGATAGACGCCGGGCTGGTTAACTGTGGGCGTCAGGGTATTGATGCCGCCCGTGAAACTGGGGCCGTTCCAGGTGATGCTGATGTTCGCCCCCGTGGAAGAACCCGTTGCATTCAGCGTGATTTCGTCCGTCTCGCAGTCGAGTTGGGTTGCTGGCGCAATGACGACGGTGGGCGCATTTGCATCCTGCGCCACTGCCACCGAGTCAATGGCCGTGCAGCCGTTTGCCGCATTTTCCACCAATAAAAAATAAGTGCCGACCCCGTTCACTTCCGGCGTCAGCGTCGTGTCACCATGGACGATATTGCCGCCCGTGGTCGTCCATTCGTAGCTGATGCCGCCGCCCGTGCTGCTCCCCGTCCCGTTCAGGTTCACGGGGGTTCCGATGCAGTCCAGCGTGGTGTTTTGTCCTGCTTGCGCAATGGGCGGCGTGGTATTCGCAACGACCGTTACCGAGGCAGAGGCCGTACAGCCATTGGCCGTATTGGAAACAATGAGGACGTAAGTGCCCGCACTGCCCACCCAAGGGGTCAGCGTGTTCTGGCCATTGAGGAACGTGCCCCCATTTTGCGCAGCCCAAACAAAGCCAAAACCCGCACCGTTGCTGGATTGCGCAGCGGTCAATTGCAAGGAATCCACCACACAGTTGAGCTGCTGCGCCGGGGGCGCAATGGCGGCGGTCGGCAAGGCGAAATTCGCAGTGACAACTAGGGTATCCGTTGCGGAGCAACCATTTGTATTGTTCGTGACTATCAGGATATAAATCCCAGCCGAGTCCACGGTGGCCGTTGGGCCATTGGTTGGGCTGGTAAAATGGCCGTTGGGGGTGCCCCATTGGTAGCCAATATTTCCCCCGCTGCTACTGCCCGTGCTGGATAGCGTGACCGTATTTGCGGAGCAACTCAAATTACCGGAGGCAACCGCAATGGCCGTGGTGGCCGAGCCGTCTGCCGTAACCGTCGTGGTCGCAGTGGCGGTACAGCCGTTTAGGCCGTTGGTGACGGTGAGGGTGTAAAGGCCAGGAGCGTTCACCACGCAGTTGTTCAAGGTAGTTTGGCCGGATTGGACGCCGGGGCCTTGCCATAGGTAGGTGACGTTACTTCCCGTGCTGCTGCCGTTGCCGCTGAGGGTAACGGAGGTTGCGCTGCACGAAAGCATGTTTGGGGCACTGGCCGCAGCGGTCGGCAATGCAATGTCCTCGTCAACAAAAGCCGTGGAAGTGGCCGTGCAGCCGCTGATGCTATTGGTGACGGTGAGGGTGTAAAGACCCGGTTCGTCCACCTCGGCAATGGGTGTACCTTGCCCAAAAATGAGGTTGGCCGCTGGTTCCCATAGGTAACTGATGGTGCTGCCGGAGGAGGAAGCGCTGGCATCTATGGTCACACTGGTCTGCGAGCAATTGAGGCTGCCCGGCGGCGAAATAATGGCATTGACCACGTTCGGGTCGGGCAGCACTTCGATGGTTTTGGAATCGGTGCAAGTGCCGCTACCGGTATCGAAACTGACGGTGAGCGTATAGGTGCCATCGGCGTTCACGGTGGCGATTGGGCTGTTGGCGCCACCAATGATGGAGGGGCCATCCCATGAATAGGTAATATTGGGGCCGGAGGAAGAGGCGCTGCCATCGAGGTCAATCCCATTGGCGACTTGGTTGCAGGGCAGTACAATGGTGGGAGGGAGGACAGCGTCCACCTCAGCCACGTCCACCATGACTTGGTCGGTGGCCGTGCAAGCTTCTGCAAAATAAATATCGTCCAAGACGTAGTCGTCGCCGAGAAAGCCGTTGCCGCCGCTGATTTGGTCAACGATGCAAACCTGCGCCGTGGTGGCGCCGCCAGAGAACCAAGCCGCACCGAACTGCTGCCAGTTGCAACCCGAGCCTACTGCATAGGGCGTACCTACAGGCGTACCGTTCACGACGAATTGCAGCGAAGGCGGGGTAATGGGCGATGCCGCCGCCCATGCGCTCATGGTGTACCAAGTGTTTGGCGAAACTGGCACGGTCTGGCAATAGACCTGTGAACCAGCCGTCCCAGTGCCGTTGACGAGCATCATATAGCCCGTGCCATTGCCGAAGGTATGGTCATCGCAGGGCGGAAAATTGGAATTCACCAAACTGGGCGAGGTCGTCAGCGTATAGGTTCCCGGCGTGATAGGCGTCGGGGTGTAAGTGTACTGGCTGGTGAAGCCCGTGTTTCCAGCTTCAAAATCGGGGTTAGTGAGCATATTGGGCGCCGAAGGGTCGAATGCCTGCGCCGAAAGGGTATAGGTCATCGGCCCTGTGACCGTGGCAATGGGGTTCAGCACATTGGGGTTGCTAAGCCCCGTGGCAGGCGACCATGAAAAGCCGAGGGGGGTGCCGGAGACATCGCCGTCCAGCGTGGTCATGCCGTTCTGGTTGCAGACGAACTTATCGGGGCCTGCGTCAACGGTGATGCCGGGGCATTGGGCATGTAGCGGCAATTGCGCCAGCAGGAAAAGGATAAACAGGTAGGGCTTGTAGTGGAAATTGGTGCTCATCTTTGAACGAAAATTTGCCAAAGAAAACAAGAATTTGAAAGATGGGGACAAGAAACTTCGCCACATGGCGGGACTGCACGGAGCGGCGGAGTTCTGATTTTTTGCATCAGCAAAAAATCAGAACTCCGCCGCAAAAAAAAAACCTTTGGTTGGCGGAAGCTCCGATTCCGCCAACCAAAGGTTTTTTTAAGGTTGAAGCGTGATTTTTGCCTCGCAAAATTCACGCTTCAACCTTTTCTGGGAACAGCGGCAAACACAATTTTATTGCACCACCACCCTTTCCACCTGCACCTGCCCATCCACGCTGCGGAAGCGAACAAGGTAAACGCCTTTCTCCCGCAGCCAAAGCTCATAATTGCCTGATTTATTGGGCAGTTGCTCTATGGGGCGTCCACTAAGGTCGAAGACCTGCACCTCATGGATTTTGGTGGATTCAACGAAGAGGCGGCCATTGCTGCTGAGGGTCGGATAGAGCTTCACAAAAGACGCTTTTTGCGGTTGCTTGGTGCTGCTCGGCAGGGCGTCCACGGTCATCTGCACCGAGCGGACGAGCACGGGCGCACGATCCGCCGCATCGAACATGGTGCGGAAAGTTTCAACCTCTGGTGTTGTGACGGAGAACATCTCATCCATCCATTTCGGCGGAAGGGGTTGGTAATAGACATTGGCAGTCACGTGCAATTGCTCCCAGACGCCATTCATGGGGATGAAATAATGTACCACATCGCTGCCCGTACCTTCCAACGCACCGTCCCGATTGAAGGAAAGGTCGGAGGCATCCACGCCAGCTATCAAGGTGGTATCGTAGGCATAGTGGGAAGTGGTGAAACCAAGCGGTGGGAGGCGGTTGTCCTTGATGGCTTCCTTGGCCCGCACGAGCACGGTGGTCACGTCGCCGTTTACATCGCCCAGCACCAATTCATAAATCTGCACTTGTTCTTCATCGGTGATAACTTGATAATGCGGCTCATAGGTGTCATTTTGGCCCATGACTTCGTATTTCCCATCCATTTTACCGGAAACAAAAACCGTATCGCCCGACTCCGTTTGCACCACGAACTGGATAAAAGCCCGACGGGACGGATAGCCCGACGGGAACTTGTGCCCCGCCAAATTGGTGAGCTTAACGGCGATTTTGGCCGTATCCAATGTCCTGTCAATCAAGCCAATATCAAGCAGCAAGGTCTTGTTCTGGAGTATGTCCTTGGTTTTTAGCAGCACATCCTGAAATTGGGACGGGCCGGCGGTGAGGCCAAGGGCATCCACGTTGTCACGAAACAGGCCGAGCATGGTCACGTTGCCGCCCACGAGTTCGTGCAGATAATAGGGGCTGCGTGGCTCGGTGTTGGCCCCGGTCACGAGACGCACGGGCCATTTATCGAGGCTGGGCATGTGGCAGCCTTGGCAAGAAAGACTGTCACGGTAGGCCGAATTGACCCATTCGTGGTAGGTGGCCTGTTCGACGAACTTATCGCCAGTGGGCGTTCCCGCAAAATCAACCGTTTCCGTGACGAGTGTATGGCAACCAGCGCAAGCTTCGCCCTTGCTCATTTTTTCACTGAACTTCGGTTTATAGCCTGTCTCGGTCAACATCGGGCTTACCAACGGCGAGGTATAAGGGCCGTAAGCAACTTTGAAAGTATCATAAGTCAATTCTCCACTGAACGAGGTGCCCATCAAATCCTGCTCCATCATGTGGCAAGCAAGGCAGGAGACACCGTCCAAAGCCAGCGAGTCATCTAACATATCGGCAATGCCATAGTGCAGGGCACCCAGGTGCTTGGCATCGAAATGCCCCATTGGGGCGTGGCAAGACGTGCATTTGTCCTCGATTTTTTCCTTGTGCTGTGGATAGAGCAATACCTCGTGGCTCACCTTTGCCCGCCAGAATGGATCCCTGGCAGAATTGGCCATCATCGTCGCCCGCCAGTCGTCGGTCACGTTCACGTCGTTGCCGTTCTGGTCAACGCTGGCAATGCCAAGTGTGTCGAAGCCGTGGCATTTCTGGCAGACGCCGCTGCCTGCAAAAAGGTAGTTATAGCCCTGCGGCAAACTAGTGTCGCCCAGCATCATCTGGAAATGCGCCATCTCGGCCTCGGAATGGAAACGCTGGATCTCGGCGTCTTTTTCCAAGGTGAGGTTGGCCAGCAGCAGGGGCAGGGCAAGCAGTGGGATGCAAACGAGTAGTGTATTGCGGTATTTCATGTTTCGATTTCGGATTTCGGATTTCGGATTTCGGGCCTGCTTGAATTTCAAGACGTTGGGAAACCGGGGCAAAATTAGCCGCAAAAAGCGAACGAAGCCGTAAACCGGTCAGGTGATATTTGGTAGCTGCGTTGCAAAAGGGGGTTGAAGCACTCAAACCCTCGCCTGCTCATACCGCCCCGCCAACAAATGCACCACCAACAGCCCTATCAGGTAAGCGGAAGATGCCCAAATGAACAGTGGCTCGTACCCTACCCTGCTGATGACCAAGCCAGTGACCGCAGCCAAAATCACTCCGCCCAACGAGCCGAACATGCCTGCAATGCCGACCACGGAGCCGATGGCTTTCTGCGGAAACAGGTCGCTCGCCAAAGTGTAGGCATTGGCCGACCAGCCTTGGTGGGCAGCGGCGGCCAAGGAAATCAAGCCAACGGCCAGCCAGATATTGTCGGTGGTGGCTGCGGTGAAAATTGGCACGACGCACAGGGCACAAAGCAGCATCGTGAACTTTCGTGCCTTCGGCAATGCCCAACCTTTGTTGATCAAATGGGTGGCCAACCAGCCAAAAAACACGCTGCCCAAATCGCTGATGAGGTAAATGGCAAGGAAGGGCAGGCCAATGTTTTTCAAGTCCAATTTTTCCGTAAAACGCTGGTTTTCGTTGAAAAAAGTGGGGAGCCATACGAGGTAGAACCACCAGATTTGGTCAGTGAAGAACTTGGCGGAAGCGCAGGCCCAAGTTTGGCGGTGAACCAATAGCTTGCCCCAGGGCATCGGCTCGTGAGTGACTGGTTCTTCGCCAGGGTGCGGCACTTCGTTTCGCTTGTAATATCGCCACCAAAGCAAGAGAAGCAACAGCCCCAATAAACCCGTGAGCAGGAAGGAAGCCCGCCAGCCCCAACCCAGCACCATCGGCGGTACCAGTAACGCCGTTAGTATGATGCCCGTATTGGTTCCAGCGTTGAAAATGCCAGTGGCAAAGGAACGCTCCGACTTTGGGAACCATTCCGCTACGGTCTTGATGCTGGCCGGAAAAATACCCGATTCTCCTATGCCCAAAACACCTCTTGCTCCTACCAGTCCCCTGAAGCCGCCAACGAAAGTATGTGCCAATGCTCCCGCCGACCATACGGCGATACAGGCTGCGAACCCCTTGCGTACCCCGACTTTGTCAATGAACCAACCTGCCAGCAGGAAGCCCAGTGTATAGGCAAACTTGAAGGCGGAGTCCACGTAACCCATCCAAACCTTGAACTGCCCTTTGGCCGCTTCATCCAGTACGTCGGTGCCAAGAATCATGCGCTTGAACTCGTCATCGAGCATGACAAAACTGAGCACGTTGCGGTCAACGTAGTTGATGGTCGTGCCGACAAACAACAGGGCGAGGATTTTCCATTTGTAGTTCATGCCGTTTTGATTTTCTGCACCATGGCCAATGTCTCTCCTACCCTTTTTTCCAGCGTAGCAAAGTCTTTTTGTTCCAAAACTTCCTTGGAAATCAGCTGAGGGCCAAGCCCGACACAGGTAACGCCCGCCGCAAACCAAGCCGTCAGGCTCTCCTCTGTGGCCGAGATGCCACCCGTCGGCATGATGCTCGTCCAAGGCTGCGGGCCTTTTAGGTCTTTGACGAACTGTGGTGAGTAAATGCCGGGGTACAGTTTGATAATCTCGCAACCCAATTCCTCGGCCCGTCCAATTTCGGTCAAGGTGCCGCAGCCGGGCAGGTAGGCTAACTTCCGGCGGTTGCAAGTGAGTGCCACATCCTCCCGCAAGACTGGGCTTACGATGAAATTGGCGCCCAACTGGATGAACAGCGCTGCCGTTCCCGCATCCGCTATACTTCCCACGCCGAGGGCCATGCCGGGCAGTTCCCGCAGGGCATACTTGTTCAGCTCCCCAAATACCTCATGGGCAAAATCGCCCCGGTTGGTGAACTCCAACAGGCGACTGCCTGCCCGGTAACAGGCAGCGGCCATGGCTTTGCACACCTCCAAATCGGGGTGGTAAAAAAGTGGGAGGAGGCCTTGTTCGGCCAATTTTTGATAGACTTGAATTCTTGTAAATACAGCCATATTCGTTTATTTTTAACTGAACAATCAACACCTTTCAATTCTATCAGGCTAACCCTCTCAAAATATCCAACTTGTTCGATGGTGCATCAGGAGATAGAAAATCAAGTATCGTATTCTCAGTTCTTTTTGGTCGCTTCAAAAAAGCAACAGGCCATTCTGCAATCCTTTCTTTTCTAACATGTACATATTTTCCTTCTTTAGTCTCATCAATGTATTCTCTTTGCAATATCAGCGCCAGCGGTTCTTCTGTTCCTTCATGGTTTTGGGCAAAATCCAAGGCTTCTTTATAACTTGAAAAAGCAAAGTAGTAATCATCCCCATGCTCCAAGTCTTCAGCGCCATTTTCGGGGTGACACCATACCCTATATTCCAAAACTTCATCCCAAACAAACCCGCCTCCCGCCTTTGCAATAGGTGAATATCTTCCAACCATAGTTTCATCAAATACTGTTGGATAATCAATTTTCATTTTTGATGAGTCCATCTTGGAAATCTATTTATGCTTTTTCCTCGCCGCCGTAATCGCTTTGAGCGAAGTTGCTTGTTCACAACGTTGGTAGCGGGGTGCCAAGAGCCTTAGCATGATTTCACCGAAGGTTATTATTTTACTTTTTATCACTATTTTTGTGAAAATTTGAACATGATTACCAATTCACAAATTGATGAGGTTGTAAAGGCAATTGTTGAGAATTACGAACCTGAGCAGGTAATTCTATTTGGCTCATACGCTTCTGGTGCAGCCCGAGAAGACAGTGATTTGGACTTGGCAGTCATCAAGCATACTACCAAGCCGTATTTCAAACGAGGCGGGGAAGTTCGAATGGCCATCCGCAAAGCTGGGCAAATCCATCTATTTTCCAAGGATATTTTGGTTTTTACGCCTGAAGAAATTGCCAGCCAAAAAGATGACCGCTATTCCATCATCTACGAAATCCTAAACACAGGCAAGACACTGTATGACCGCTCAAAATCCACAAGATTGGGTGATTAAGGCCGAGCGTGACCTTGGACTTGCTCGTGATGCCTTCGGTCTTGACAAAGACTACTGGGATTTGATTTGTTACCACTGTCAACAAGCCACTGAAAAATTCTTCAAAGCAAATTTGATTTACCACCAAATCAATTTTCCACGCACCCATGACCTTGAATTACTACTGAACCTTATTGCTCAAAAAGAGATTTTACCTCCTGATTTTATACAAAATGCTTTGGCCATCAATGATTATGGGATTCAGGTCAGGTATCCTGGCTTTCCTTACGAACCAACCGATGTCGATGCGAGCGAGGCCATTCAGATTGCAGAAAACTTCCGTGCATTTATCCTTTCAAAAATATGACTTAAACCCCGAAGTACGCCTTCGCATTCCGATAGCAAATATCCTCCACAATACTACCCAGCCAATTCACATCATTCGGCAGTTCGCCATTGTGTATGTCCTTTCCAATCAGGTTGCAGAGCAACCGACGGAAATACTCATGCCGGGGGAAAGATAGAAAACTACGGCTGTCCGTAAGCATTCCGATGAAACAACTAAGCAATCCCATATTGGATAGGGCGTTGATTTGCCGCTCCATACCGTCTTTTTGGTCGAGGAACCACCAAGCGGAACCGAACTGCATTTTGCCACGCACCGAACCATCATTGAAATTGCCAATCATAGAGGCCATGACCTCGTTGTCACGGGGATTGAGGTTGTAGAGGATGGTTTTTGCCAATTTGCCCTCCATGTCGAGCCGGTTGAGGTACTTGGAGAGGGCAGCCGCCTGCGCCCAATCGCCGATGCTGTCAAAGCCCGTGTCAGGGCCGAGTTGACCGAGCAGGCGGGCGTTGTTGTTGCGGAGCGCACCAAGATGGTACTGCTGCACCCATCCCCGGTCGGCATACTGGCAGCCTAGGTGGTATAGCACGGCGGACATGTACCTGCGGGCCTCCCCTTCTGTAATTTTTTGCCCCGACAGCCGGTTTTGGAAAATGGCATTGACCTCACCTAACGTAAAGTCCTCCGAGTAGGTTTGCTCCAACCCGTGGTCAGCAATTCTACAGCCGTTTTCATGAAAATAGTCCATGCGCTGGGTCAGTGCCTGCAACAAATCGTCAAATGATTGGATGGCCATGCCAGCAGCTTCGCTCAGTTTTTCGATGTAATTTTTGAAGCCATCGTTCAGAATCAGGATGGACTTGTCGGGACGGAAGGCGGGGAGGAGTTGGAAGGATTCGGTTCCCTTCGGGAATGACAAGGAAGGATTGAAGGATTGAAGGGGGGAAGCCTGTTTACTATACTGGCGATGGTAGTGCAGGTCGTCCACGGGGTCGTCGGTGGTGCAGACGACTTCGACGTTCATATTTCGTAGCAAATTTTGGGTGGAAAATGCAGCTGTTTGCAGCAATTCGCTGCAATGATGATAAACCTGCTCGGCATTGTAAGGTGTCAGCAGCTCGTCAACATCGAAATAACGCCTCAATTCCAAGTGCGTCCAATGGAACAATGGGTTTCGGATGGTATAGGGCACTGTTTCCGCCCATTTCTTGAACTTCTCCAAGGGTGGCGCTTCGCCTGTGATATAGTGCTCCGGGATGCCGAAACTGCGCATGGCCCGCCACTTGTAATGGTCGCCGTTGAGCCAAATGGCGGTCAGGTTCTCGAAGTTTTTATTGCTCGCTATGTCTTCTGGTGACAGGTGGTTGTGGTAGTCTATGATGGGCTGCTTGGCGGCAAAGTCGTGGTAGAGGATTTCAGCCATGCGGTTTTCCAGCAGGAAGTTGTCGTCGAGGAAGGGTTTGATGGTCATTGTTCGTGATTGGTGATTCGTGATTGGTGATTCGTGATTCGGGGGGTGAGAGAATTTTTGACGCAGGTTTTTTGACGCAGAGGGACGCAGATTTTTTAGGTTGCTTTATGTTTTTTCCACCTTCGGTGGAATGGGCTTGTCGCTTTGATTTGAGCTAATCGCATCAGCGCCTCTTGTGCTTGAGCACAGTTGCTTCAAGATTCTATTGCAGTTTGGGGCGATTCTTTAGCGACCTATTTCACCATTCACCGTCAAAGCTAATGAGACCTTTGGTATGCGGTAAGCATTTACAATGGTTTATGAAGTTTTAAGGTTCTATGGTTTTCGGGATTTGGGGCAAAACCTAATTGTAAATCATTTTTGACAAGGTTGGAAAAGCAACCTATCTTTTCAAAAACTGCTACTGTGCCGCAATCTTAGAACCCGAAAACCCAAAACTTCACGAACCATTGAATTTATCAATAAAATAAAATTGCCGCTAAAAAGCTACCAAGGCTTGAAATAACCAAACGCTTGCCTACTTTTCGGGCCAATCTATTCATTCAACAAAATCCAATTCCTCACATGAGAAAGATAACCTTGGTTTTCATAGCAAACTGTTTCGTTTTATTGCTGGCAGTTCCGAGTTTTGGCCAAAAGCAGTTCAAGGCATTGCTCTTCACCCGCACGGCTGGTTTTCACCATGAGTCCATCAACGAGGGCGTTGATGCCATCAAAGCAATGGCCGAGCGCAACTTCTTCGACGTACATTGGCACGAAGACCCCTCCCAGTTCAACGACAAAAACTTGGAGCAGTTCCATGTCATCATCTTTCTGAACACCACGGGCGATATCCTCAACGACGAGCAACAGGCAGCGATGGAAAAGTTCATACGTGCGGGCAAGGGCTTCGTTGGCATCCATAGTGCCTCCGATACCGAATACGAATGGGCTTGGTACACCAAGCTAGTCGGAAGGTTGTTCAAAATACACCCCGCCATACAAACGGCCCGTATCAAGGTGCTTGACCGCAAGTTCCCCGGCTTCGAACTCATGCCCGACGAACAGCTTTGGACAGATGAATGGTACGAGTACAGCGAAGAAAAAACCAGCGGCTTGAACTACTTAATTTCTGTGGACGAAAGCACCTTTGACCCAAAAGCCAACTGGGGCAGGGTATCTGGCACCGGCATGGGCAGCTTCCACCCGATTGCCTGGTACCACAACTACGACGGTGGCCGTTCCTTCTACACTGGCCTCGGCCACATGCCTTCCAAATACTCGGACGCTGGCTTCCTCGCCCACCTGTACGGCGGTATTTATTGGGCTGCTACGGGTAAAGGTATGAGGTAGTTGGCAGTTGGCAGTTCGGCAGCTGGCAGCCAGTGTCTGGGTAATTCAAGTTGCTGCCTGTTCTGCAAATGACTTTACTGAATCGCTAATGGTAGGGACTCTCCAAGAACATGAGTCATCCCGAATTTTTTAGGTAGTATTTTCCACCTAAATAGTTGAGAAACAACTGCTTGGAATGCCCCAGAGGGGCAAAATACTGGTAGTTGTTTTCGGTTATTGATGTTCAGCCCCTTTAGGGGCGGCATGTTTCGCCCCTAAAGGGACTGAATGTGTGGGTTAATATCGCTTCTACCAACATTATGCCCTTAAAGGGGCTGAAAATTCGGGACGACTCATGTTTCGAGGAGCATCCGCAGCTTTTATTAATTATTTCCAACCATGAAAATAGCAATCGTAACGGGTGGTGGTTCAGGCATTGGGCTGGCCATTGCCACCAAATTCGCAGCGGAAGGGATGCTTGTGTACATCACGGGGCGCAACCTCGAAAAGCTGCAAAACGCACAGGCTGCCATTGGCGAAAACTGTCGGGTCGCACAATTGGACATGGAGGCGCTGGGCGACATCCCCGCTTTTGTTGCTAAAATTGCGGAGCAACATGGCCGCATTGACGTGCTGGTGAACAACGCTGGCATCAATATGAAACGGCCCTTTGTGGAGGTGACGGACGAGGATTTCCAAAAAGTCATCACCACGAACATGACCGCCGTGTTCGTGACGAGCCGGGAAGTGGCAAAGGTCATGTTGCGGCAGCAATCGGGCAGCATCATTCACATCAGCAGTATGGCAGCGCAATACGGCTTGCCGAAGGTCATTGCCTATTCTGCCAGCAAGACGGCGCTGGAAGGCATGGCCCGTGCCATGGCCTCCGAACTCTCGCCGCAGGGCATCAGGGTGAACTGCATCGCCCCTGGCTTCATCGTAACAGCCATGACTGACAAGGCCCTCAACTCCGACCCCGATCGCAAGAACCGAGCCTTAGCCCGCACCCCGATGGGCAAGATGGGCCAGCCTGAGGACATCGCCAATGCAGCCTGGTTCCTTGCCAGCGACGCCAGCACCTTTGTGACGGGGGAAGTGATTAAGGTGGATGGGGGGAATTCGATCGGGTTTTAAAAACTTCATTAAATTTTTGAAATGTCTGCACGATTTCAAGCAACTGCAATTTTTAGCTTCCTTGCCTTGAACAGTGACTTCAAGCCCCATCTGGCGGGAGCATAACCTCTCCGGGCGGGGCGATGGCGGCTGTCTGACTCACCTAAGACGAAGGGCTTTCGAGCCATGCAAAACCTTACCGCTGCTAAAACATTGATCGACCAGTTAACTACATATAAGTCGAACAACTGACCAATTTATTGCCAATCTGATGTTTCATTGTTTGGAGGTTGCTCTACAACAGGGCATGCTTCCTCCTCGGGTTTGCTGTAGGAATTTAAAGCCTTCCTATCGTATTCTTACCACCTATTTTTAAACTTATAACCTTATTGAGCATCACCTAAAACCAAAAAAAGCGTCGGCAAGGTTACCCCTGCCGACGCCGTGTCCGTCGCTTTTGCTAACGAGTAGCAAAAAGATTAATCCATGATGAACAACCTTTGGCTCTGACGCTCCTTGCCAATTATCAATTCCACCGTGTACATACCTTTCGGCAAGCCGTTGATGTAGATAACATCATTGATTTGCTTAACTTGGTCGTACACTTTTACCATTACTTGTTGGCCAAGGTTATTAAAGATAATCAAGGAAACATTCTCAGTTTCGTTCAGCTCCGGCAACTTTAGACGAACCTTATCCTGAGCCGGGTTTGGTGAAACCGTGAACGTTTTGATAGTTTTCTCGCTTCCTTCCAAACCTTCAATATCATCAGGATCTGGCGTATCCCAAATAACAGCGGCGTTGCCGTTGCATAGGTTGGCTACGCTCTGTTCGTTGCTGTAACTGTTCAAAATCATCAACGACTGGTTCAGTGCCGTGCCGTAGATGACGCTGAGGCCGCCAGAAAGATCGAGCGCTCCGTTCAAGTAAAGGTTTACGAGATCCTGGAGGCCGCCCACTGTGTATGGGAAGGCGTATTCCTCGCCTAGGGCATCAAATATGCGCAGGTGGCAGATTCCATTGCCATCGCAGTTGATAATGCACGGGTGCAGGTCAATGCAGTCAAGTGGAGTGCTGCGGGCAATGATTCTATTGTCAATGTCATTGAAGTAGATGCCGTAACGAATATTCAACTCTAAGGCAATGGCATTTGCAGCCAACCCGTTTTTCAAGCCAGTGATTCCCATTGGGTTACAGCCATTGCAGTTGTTCTGCTGGCAGTTGGCAAGTACTTCAACCCCGCCCATGCCGGGCAACATGTTCATCACGCACTGTGCATTGTCCACAGAAATGGAACGGTTGCTGCCACCAATCTTTAAGCTGCCGCCACTGCTCAGAAGCGACGCTATGAGATCTAGATCGGAGCTGGTGCCCAAAGTTGTGTTAGCCGGCGCACCGCCTTCAGTGCCCCATTCCGCCATGCTAAAGTTGCCGAGCGGCTGGCACACGCCAGAGTAGGTGACTGGTACAAGCTCTGGATACACATTCCCACACCTGTCTTCAATCCGGAAGTAGAATGTGCGACCAAATGTATAGACCCCATCTCCGTCCTCGTCGGAGCAGGACCAAGCGTCCGACCAACTGTCAAGGGTAACAATCGGCTCTTTGCAGTTGTCGTAGAAATTACCTTCCTCAATGATTTCCTGAATTAAGCCAGAGAAATCATGGTCATCCGGGCAAGGAACATCCTCAATACAAGTGAGGTTGGTCACGTCCACGTTTGGTACCGTGCCCACTGGGCTCACATTATCGTTGATGTAATAGGTGAACTTCCAGTCGAGCTTATGGCCACCGCAATCACTGTAAGTGAAGTAGTAAACCCTCCAACCACTGCATCCCAGTGGCGTAAGCTCCTCTTCCACGCCTACCAATTCAACAGAAATCTCGTTGCCGCAAACATTGTAAAGCGTTGGTGGAACAGGCTCCACGGCATGATCAATACAGGTAACTTCGTTCACCTTGTCGGGCATCGTCCAGAAAACGTCGGAGTACAAGAATTTAAAGGTGACACTCCAAATACGGGTGTTTCCGGAGCAATCCTCATACGTCCAGGTATAGACCCGTTCTCCTTCACAACCAAAGTTGTTGTCGTTAACAGTGACTACTGGGCCGTAGCGGTTGGTTATCTTACCACAGTTGTCAAGCACTGCAGGTGGTGTTGGCACATAAGCCTGGAATGGACACTCCAAGTTGTATGTTTCACTTGGTGGCACCGTAAAGTTGAGATAAACAACATTGTAAGTGAATATCCAATTATTCGTGTTGCCTTCGCAATCCGTATAAGTGAAGGTGTATTGGCGCACCCCTTCACATCCTGGCTTCGGCCCTACCATTGTTAATACAGGTGTTAGCACTTCCCCACAGTCGCTCAATACCACTGGTGGTATCGGAGCCTGATCAGTTTGGTCTGGGCAGTTCACCGTTGCACTTCCATTAGGCGGCACTGTGAAGTTGTTCCGCTCTATGGTGTAAACGAAGCTCCACTGGCGTACCTGACCAGCACAATCTGTGTAGGTATAGGTGTAGGTCCTTGTACCCTCGCAAGTCAATGGGTTCGGGTTGTTCGTCACCACTGGGCCGGTTGGCGTCAGTGTTTTTCCACAACCATCCAAAACAAGAGGAAGCACTGGCGGCGTGGCGTTTGCAGGGCAAGCTACCGTTGCAGCACCATTGGCAGGTACCGTGAAGGTCGGGTATGGCGCTACCGTGAAAGTGGAAGTACAAGTCGTCGTAAATGGCGCACAAGTGCTTGTGTAAGTCCAAGTAACCGTTCTGGTAACACCGTTCAAGTTACAAATGGTCGGAGTACCAGCGTTGTTGTTCGTAAGCACACCGTTGCAGCCGCCGCTTGCACTGACACTTGCGAGCCAGTTGGCATACGCTGTATTCAATTGTGCTTGCGTCAAGCAAGCACCAACTGTCAACGGAGCAGGGCAGGTCAGCATAACAGTTGGTGGATTGGCCACCGTGAAGGTCGCTGTGCAGGTGGTCGTCAGCGGTGCGCAGGTGCTCGTATAGGTGAAGGTCACGGTCGTACTGCCGCCGCAGGCGCTTGGAGCACCCGTGCTGTTGTTCGTCAAAACACCGTTGCAGCCGCCGCTGGCGCTGGCCGTGGCCAACCAAGTGGCAAAGGCAGCGTTCACTGCCGCCTGGGTCTGGCAGGCCGCCGCCGTCGTGTTCATCGGACAAGTAAGCACCACCATTGCTGGTGCGGCCACCGTGAAGGTCGCCGTGCAGGTGGTCGTCAGCGGTGCGCAGGTGCTGGTATAGGTGAAGGTCACCGTTGTCGAGCCGCCACAAGCAGAAGGCGCTCCCGTGCTGTTGTTCGTCAAAACACCGTTGCAGCCGCCGCTGGCGCTGGCCGTGGCCAACCAAGTGGCAAAGGCAGCGTTCACTGCCGCCTGGGTCTGGCAGGCCGCCGCCGTCGTGCTCGTCGGACAAGTAAGCACCACCATTGCCGGTGCGGCCACCGTGAAAGTCGCCGTGCAGGTGGTCGTCAGCGGTGCGCAGGTGCTGGTATAGGTGAAGGTCACCGTTGTCGAGCCGCCACAGGCAGAAGGTGCGCCCGTGGTGTTGTTCGTCAGGACGCCGTTGCAGCCGCCGCTGGCGCTGGCCGTGGCCAACCAAGTGGCAAACTCAGCGTTCACTGCCGCTTGGGTCTGGCAAGCTGCCGTCGTCGTGTTCACTGGGCAGGTCAGCATCACAATTGGCGGTGCAGTCACCGTGAAGGTCGCCGTGCAGGTGGTCGTCAGCGGTGCGCAGGTGCTGGTATAGGTGAAGGTCACCGTTGTCGAGCCGCCACAAGCAGAAGGTGCACCTGTGCCGTTGTTCGTCAAAACGCCGTTGCAGCCTCCACTGGCACTGGCCGTTGCCAGCCAAGCGTTGAACTGTGCATTGATGGCCGCCTGGGTCTGGCAGGCTCCCACCGTGGTGTTAATTGGGCAGGTCAGCATCACAATTGGCGGTGCAGTCACCGTGAAGGTCGCTGTGCAAGTGGTCGTGAAAGGTGCGCAGGTACTGGTATAAGTGAATATCACCGTTGTCGAGCCGCCACAGGCAGAAGGTGCGCCCGTATTGTTGTTCGTCAGCACACCGTTGCAGCCGCCGCTGGCCGAAGCCGTCGCCAGCCAAGCCGTGAAGGCGGCATTCACTTGAACCTGTGTTGAGCAGGCAGCTACTGTGGCGTTCTGTGGGCAGGTCAGCACCACCATCGGTGGAGCAGCCACCGTGAAGGTCGCCGTGCAGGTGGTCGTGAAAGGTGCGCAGGTGCTGGTATAAGTGAATATCACCGTTGTCGAGCCGCCACAGGCAGAAGGTGCGCCCGTATTGTTGTTCGTCAGCACACCGTTGCAGCCGCCGCTGGCCGAAGCCGTCGCCAGCCAAGCCGTGAAGGCGGCATTCACTTGAACCTGTGTTGAGCAGGCAGCTACTGTGGCGTTCTGTGGGCAGGTCAGCACCACCATTGGCGGTGCGGCCACCGTGAAGGTCGCCGTGCAGGTGTTCGTGAAAGGTGCGCAGGTGCTGGTATAGGTGAAGATCACCGTTGTCGAGCCGCCACAGGCAGAAGGTGCACCCGTGTTGTTGTTTGTCAAAACCCCGTTGCAGCCACCTGTGCCACTTGTGGTTGCCAACCAAGTGGCAAAGGCAGCGTTCACTGCCGCTTGGGTCTGGCAAGCTGCTGTCGTCGTGTTCACTGGGCAGGTCAGCACCACCATTGGGGGTGCGGCCACCGTGAAGGTCGCCTGACAGGTTGTGGTCGTTGGTGCACAGCTGCTTGAGTAAGTAAACGTCACCGTCGTTGAACCGCCACATGCACTTGGAGCACCCGTGCTGTTGTTCGTCAGGACGCCGTTGCAGCCGCCGCTGGCGCTGGCCGTGGCCAACCAAGTTGCGAATGCCGAGTTAACTGCCGCTTGCGTCTGGCAGGCCGCCGTCGTCGTGCTCGTCGGACAAGTAAGCACCACCATTGCAGGTGCGGCCACCGTGAAGATCGCCGTGCAGGTGGTCGTGAAAGGTGCGCAGGTACTGGTATAAGTGAATATCACCGTTGTCGAACCGCCACAGGCAGAAGGTGCGCCCGTATTGTTGTTCGTCAGGACGCCGTTGCAGCCGCCGCTGGCCGAAGCCGTGGCCAACCAAGTGGCAAAGGCAGCGTTCACTGCCGCTTGGGTCTGGCAAGCTGCCGTCGTCGTGTTCACTGGGCAGGTCAGCATCACAATTGGCGGTGCAGTCACCGTGAAGGTCGCCGTGCAAGTGGTCGTGAAAGGTGCGCAGGTACTGGTATAAGTGAATATCACCGTTGTCGAACCGCCACAGGCAGAAGGTGCGCCCGTATTGTTGTTCGTCAGCACACCGTTGCAGCCGCCGCTGGCGCTGGCCGTGGCCAACCAAGTTGCGAATGCCGAGTTAACTGCCGCCTGGGTCTGGCAGGCAGGTGTGGTGGTATTCGTGGGGCAGGTGAGCACCACCATTGCCGGTGCGGCCACCGTGAAGGTCGCCGTGCAGGTGGTCGTGAAAGGTGCGCAGGTGCTGGTATAGGTGAAGGTCACGGTCGTACTGCCGCCGCAAGCGGAAGGCGCTCCCGTGTTGTTGTTCGTCAAAACGCCGTTACAGCCGCCGCTGGCCGAGGCCGAGGCCAACCAAGCGTTGAACTGTGCATTGATGGCCGCCTGCGTCTGGCAGGCTCCCACTGTGGTGTTAATTGGGCAGGTAAGCACCACCATTGCCGGTGCGGCCACCGTGAAGGTCGCCGTGCAGGTGGTCGTGAAAGGTGCGCAGGTGCTGGTATAGGTGAAGGTCACCGTTGTCGAGCCGCCACAGGCAGAAGGCGCTCCGGTGTTGTTGTTCGTCAAAACGCCGTTACAGCCGCCGATGGCCGAGGCCGAGGCCAACCAAGCGTTGAACTGTCCATTGATGGCCGCCTGCGTCTGGCAGGCTCCCACTGTGGTGTTAATTGGGCAGGTCAGCACCACCATTGCCGGTGCGGCCACCGTGAAGGTCGCCGTGCAGGTGGTCGTGAAAGGTGCGCAGGTGCTGGTATAGGTGAAGGTCACCGTTGTCGAGCCGCCACAGGCAGAAGGCGCTCCGGTGTTGTTGTTCGTCAAAACGCCGTTACAGCCGCCGATGGCCGAGGCCGAGGCCAACCAAGCGTTGAACTGTCCATTGATGGCCGCCTGCGTCTGGCAGGCTCCCACTGTGGTGTTAATTGGGCAGGTGAGCACCACCATTGCCGGTGCGGCCACCGTGAAGGTCGCCGTGCAGGTGGTCGTGAAAGGTGCGCAGGTACTGGTATAGGTGAAGGTCACGGTCGTACTGCCGCCGCAAGCGGAAGGCGCTCCCGTGTTGTTGTTCGTCAGGACGCCGTTGCAGCCGCCGCTGGCGCTGGCCGTGGCCAACCAAGTTGCGAATGCCGAGTTAACTGCCGCCTGGGTCTGGCAGGCAGGTGTGGTGGCATTCGTGGGGCAGGTGAGCACCACCATTGCCGGTGCGGCCACCGTGAAGGTCGCCGTGCAGGTGGTCGTGAAAGGTGCGCAGGTGCTGGTATAGGTGAATTCCACCGTTGTCGAACCGCCACATGCAGAAGGTGCCGCACAGTCGTGGAAGCTTGGACCGCTAGCGTCGTTGCAGTCCAAAACACCGTTACAGCCGCCCGTGCCACTGGCCGTTGCGAGCCAAGTTGCGAACTGTGCGTTCACTGCCGCCTGGGTTTGGCAAGCTCCCACCGTGGTGTTCATTGGGCAGGTCAGCACCACGGTCGTTGGAGCATCCACGGTGAAGGTCGCCTGGCAGGTGGTCGTCAATGGCGCACAGCTGCTGGTGTAAGTGAATATCACCGTCGTTGAACCGCCACAGGCAGGAGGTGCACCTGTGTTGTTGTTGGTCAAAACACCGTTGCAGCCGCCGCTGCCCGAGGCTGTTGCCAGCCAAATTGCGAATGCCGAGTTCACTGCAGCCTGCGTTTGGCAGGCAGGTGTCGTGGTATTCGTAGGGCAGGTCAACACTACGGGTGAGGATGCCACAGTAAAGGTCGCCTGACAGGTTGTCGTCAATGGCGCACAAGTGCTGGTATAGGTAAAGGTGACGGTCGTGGAGCCCCCACAGGCAGAAGGTGCGCCCGTATTGTTGTTCGTCAGGACGCCGTTGCAGCCGCCGCTGGCGCTGGCCGTGGCCAACCAAGTGGCAAAGGCTGAGTTCACTGCCGCTTGCGTCTGACAGGCCACCGTCGTCGTGTTCACGGGGCAGGTCAGCGACACCGTCGGTGGAGCATCCACCGTGAAGGTCGCCTGACAGGTCGTGGTCAATGGCGCACAAGTGCTGGTATAAGTAAATATCACGGTCGTGCTGCCGCCGCAAGCAGGTGGCGCTCCCGTGCTGTTGTTTGTCAAAACACCGTTGCAGCCGCCGCTGGCGCTGGCAGTGGCCAACCATGTGGCGAAGGCCGAGTTAATTGCCGTCTGTGTCTGGCATGCCGCCTCCGTCGTGTTCACAGGACAGGTCAGCGACACGGTTGGCGCTGCGGGCACCGTGAAGGTCGCCTGGCAGGTCGTCATCGTTGGCGCACAGCTGCTGTTATAGGTAAAGGTCACGGTCCTGGATCCACCGCAGGCTGGTGGTGCGCCCGTGCTGTTATTGGTGACCGTACCGTTACAGCCGCCACTGCCGGTGGCCGTTAACAGCCATGTGGCAAAGGCCATGTTCACGGCGGTTTGGGTTTGGCAAGCCGCTGTCGTGATATCGGCCGGGCAAATGATGCTCGGCGGCGTGGTGGCATCTACTGTAAAAGTAGTACAGTCCAGATCGCAACAGTTGGCTACACAATCAATATCGGAAATATTGGCAGGATTGGGAGGGGCAGTCCCAGCGGTTTGGTAATTGTAACTGCATACTGTATGTGTGCTTCCGCAAGGCGTGTTGAGTGGTACATTGAAAATTCCCGTAGAATTGATTGCATCAATAGTACCATTGTTGTTCAGGTCAAGTAAAAATACCTGGGTATAAAGGTTGCTGGTCTGGTTACCGGTGGTGCTTGCTGTAACGGTGCCTCCGGGGCATACCGTAGTTGGCGTGACAGCAACTGTACCAGCATCAGCAATGCAGCATTGGATAATATAAACATCCTGTATAGAAATAGGGCCATCTCCAGGTCGGCAGACAGTTGTGGTATATTGCGTTACCCCGGGTTGTATCTCTATACAAATTTCACCGGTAGCGGCTGTGGGTGAGCCTAGTTGCACCCAAGCGCCTTGGTCTTCCCATACACATACATTGCCAATTGCGTTTCCACATCCCTGTTTGGGGGTGTAGCAAATTTGGGTGTTACAGGTGGCTGTACCAACTGGGATGTTGGTAAAGGTAAAACTACCACAACCATCAATGGTTTGTGGGGCGGGTGGTTGCATGTTCCCAATGCAAAAATCTTCACCGGGCATATTGATCACCGTTTGGGAATTAATCAACATGGTGTTTGCCGGCGGCAACGGCGGCCCTAATGGGGGTTGCGAATTGTTGTTATTAGCACAGGGTCCGAATTGTGCTTGCAGGGTGCTTGTTCCAAATAGCACAAAGGCTAATGACAGTACAACAAAACTAATTTGCCTTGTTGCCCAGCCTCGGTTTTTATGCTGCCGATTGCGACAACACGATTGCGAAGCATTTGGCTCCACCTTTTTAGTCTGATTGGAATAATGATCCATAGGTAGGAAATTTTAGGTTTATAAATGTTAACACATGTTTTTAAAACGGCATAGGGATATAGGGGCAATGGATGCGACCAGTTTGCCAATTGAAAACACAGGATTGTAAGGCCATAAGCATCATGGCCTTTGCATTTTCACAAAATCATAAACTTGTAAAACTTAAATCGTCGATTGGCTCATTTTGCTATGAGCGCTGCATCTGGGAATGGCGGTAAATGTTTCATTCTAATTTCTTTTAGGTTTATAAATGCTGAAACAGGGTGAATACCTTAGCCTTGTTTCAAATTGAACACTAGCCAACACCAAAATCCATAGGAAACTGGACAATTTGGTGAACAGTAAATGTAGTTGTGCGATAGGAGATGGGTTTGCTTTAAAGGCAAATATGTAATTGGAGACAAAAGGAATTGATCTGAGATGCCTTTTTTCAGTTCAAAATTGATAAAGCTATGTGAGCAGCCTCTTTTCTAAACAAGTAAAACTTCAAGCAAAGTTAGTAACTATTTTAAATTATTCTAACAAAAACTAAATTTAGTTAAAGGGTTAGTTTTCAAAATACAACTTAACCTACGGAAGAAAAGAGCGATTGTTACATTAGTTTTTTCAATACTTGTAAAAAATAATTTTATCAGCCTTTTTTGAAATTAAAATAATTAAATACCATAAATATTGTTCTAAAAACTAACCTATACTACAAGACGGTTGGCCTATCAGCAATTTTTACTTAAAAAACTGTGGCCCAAAATTGCTCCATAGCTAAATCAAAAAGCGGCAACCCTCTCACAAAGGTTGCCGCTTCAATTTTCAATAGTTTCAGTAAATGATTATCGCTGCACTACCAACCTTGTATTGTAGTGTTTTGCTCCCAATTTCACGTCCACAACATATAGACCAGCTTTCAGTCCGTCAATGCGGATGGACTCGTTGAGGAGCTGCACTTGGTCGAACTGCTGTATGAGCACAACCTGACCGAGGCTGTTATAAAAGGTCAGCACTACATCGGATGGCTGCTCCATCCAGGCCAGGCGGAAGGCGAAGGCATCGGAGGCAGGGTTGGGATTAATCTCGAAGTCCGGCGACCACTCAATTTCCTCAATACTGCCAAGGTCGTCGAAGCCATTCGACCAAAGGTCTTGGCCATCGTCATCGGTACACAGGGCTGCCAGCATTTCGTCGTTGCCATAGCTGTTCAGCATCAGCAGGGACTGGTTCAGCGCCGTTCCGTAGATGACACCCAAGCCGCCTGAGAGGTCGAGGGCCCCGTTCAGGTAGAGGTTGACGAGGTCTTGCAAGCCGCCCACCGTGTATGGGAAGGAATACTCCTCCCCAAAAGCATCGAAGATACGCAAGTAACATACGCCCGCTGCATTGCAATTGGTGATGCAAGGGTGCAGGTTGATGCAATCAAGCGGGCTTGCAATGGCCTCCGCCCCTGACATGCCGTTGAATACCACGCCGTAGCGGATGTTCAGTTCCAGCGCAATGGCGTTTGCGGCCAGTGCATTCTTCATTCCACCAACACCCATTTCGTTACAGCCCGTGCAGTTCACTTGATGGCAGTCGCTCAGCACGCTAGGGCCGCCCGTGCCGGGCAGCAGGTCCATCACGCATTGTGCATTGTTCACCGTAAGGGAGCGGGCAGTGCCTCCAATTTTGATGGAGTTGCCCAGCAACTGCTGGATGACTTCCAAATCTGTGTTCGCATTTGCGTTAAGGGAAGGCTCGTCACCTTCTATGCCCCAGTCGCTCATGCTGAAACTCCCAAGTGGCTGGCAAAGGCCAAAATAGGTCACTGGCACAAATTCCGGGTAGGTATTGCCGCAGCAGTCCTTTATCACGAAATAATAAGTGCGGCTGAACGTAAAGACCCCATCGCCGTCCGGGTCGGAGCAGCCCACCACATCCGTCCAACTGTGAAGCATGGCGATAGGCTCCTTGCAATTGTCATAGAAATCGCCTTCGGCAATGATTTCAGCCATCTTGTCGGAGAAGTCATCGTCCGGGCAGGGCAGGTCTTCCAGGCAAGCGACTTCTTCGTCCACGTCGGGGATGGTGCCCATTGGGGCTATGTCGTCCTTCACAAAATAGGTGAATTTCCATTCCTGCGTACGGCCCCCACAATCACGGTAAGTGAAGGTGTAGATGCGGGTGCCCATGCAGCCCAATGGGTCAATGTCTTCCCAAACACCGCTCAACCAAACGGAGACTGGGCTGCCACAATTGTCATAGATGGTTGGTGGTATTGGCTCCACGACATGTTTGATGCAGGATACCTCGTTGTATTGGTCGGCATAAATCGCAAATTCACCCAAGTACTGGAAGCCATAGATAAAGGCCCAAGCATGGGAGAAGCCGGAGCAATCGGTATAGACATAGCTATAAGTCCGTGTTGCTTCGCAACCAAACGCATTGTAAGTGGAGGAAATGGACGGGCCTACGGGCACCACCTCCACGCCGCAGTTGTCGAACACGGTTGGTGGGACAGGCTCAACGGCAGCCTGTGGGCATTCTACCAATTCCCTTTGGATTGATGGCACTGTAAAGTCCTGATAGACAATGGTATATACAAACGACCAATCATGCGAATTGCCCTCGCAATCGGTGTAGCGCCAGGTATAGCGGCGGGCGCCCTCGCACAGGGGCTTTGCATCGGTGTTTATCAAGACGGGTGTCAAAACCTCCCCGCAGTTGCTCAGCACAATGGGCGGGTTTGGCACTATGTCCGTATCGTCGGGGCAGTCAACCGTGGCCCCACCATTGGCAGGCACGGTGAAGTCGAGCCTTTCTACGGTATAAACAAAACTCCAGGTCTTTACCCTTCCGGCACAGTCAGTGTAGGTCCATGTATAGGTACGGGTGCCCTCGCAGGTGAGCGGGTTCGGGTTGTTGGTCACTACTGGGCCAGTTGGTGTGATGACGCCGCCGCAGCCGTTCAGCACCAAAGGTGGCATTGGTGGTGTGGCTTGGGCAGGGCATGCAACGGTGGCCGCACCATTAGCCGGAACGGTGAAATCAGGATATGCCGGCAGCGTGAAGGTTGAGGTACAAGTTGTGGTGAACGGTGAACACGTGCTCGTGTAGGTCCAAGTGATCGTCCTCGTGACCGACCCCGTGTTGCAGATGGTCGGGGCACCTAACGTGTTGTTGTTTGTCAGACTACCGTTGCAACCGCCCGATGCCGTGGCCGAGGCCAACCATGCCGCATAGGCAGCGTTGACCTGTGCTTGCGTCGAGCAGGGGTTCATGACCATGGGAGCCGGACAGGTGAGTTGCACAGGAGGCGGCGCAGCCACGGTGAAGGTTGCCGTGCAAGTAGTCGTGAAAGGGAAACAGGTACTGGTATAGGTAAAAGTGACCACTGTATTGCCACCACAAGCAGATGGTGCGCCCGTGTTGTTGTTCGTCAGGACGCCGTTGCAGCCGCCGCTGGCCGAGGCCGTGGCCAACCAAGCGTTGAACTGTGCATTGATGGCCGCTTGCGTCTGGCAGGCTCCCACCGTGGAGTTGATTGGGCAGGTAAGCTGTACCGTAGCCGGCGCAGCCACGGTGAAGGCGGCCGTACAGGAAGTTGTGAGAGGGGAACAGGTACTGGTGTAAATAAATGTTACCACTGTATTGCCACCACAAGCAGACGGTGCCCCTTGGTTGTTGTTGGTCAAAACACCGTTGCAGCCGCCGCTGGCCGAGGCCGTGGCCAACCAAGCATTGAACTGTGCATTGATAGCCGCTTGGGTCTGGCAGGCTCCCACCGTGGTGTTGATTGGGCAGGTCAGCACCACCGTAGGAGATGCGGGTACTGTGAAGGTGGCTGTACAGGTGGCAAATTGTTGGCAATCACCTGCAGCATTAAAAGTCACGGTCCTGCTTCCGCCGCAGCGGTCAGGAGGGTCAATGCTGTTGTTTGTGATAACGACATTGCAGCCACCTGAAGCCGTCACTGAGGCAAGCCAGTTGTTGTAGGCAGTATTGACGGCAGCTTGTGTCAAGCAAGCGCCTGTGGTCAGGTCGGCTGGGCAGGTCAGCACAATCGGTGTAGTGACAATCCAATTAAAAGTGGTAGAACAGGAAGCGGAATTGCCGCAGGCATCGGTGGCCGTCCATGTCAATATCCTGGAACGATTGCACCCATTTATGCTGACCATTGATTCCGTGCACAAAGTCGGGATTGGCACTGCACCATTGCAAAGGTCATTGGCCACAGGTGGTGGTACATTCTGACAAGAAGGAACGAAGGTTGGGTTGCACCCAAGGTCAACCGTCGGTGGTGGGCAGCCTGAAAGCACTGGAGGTGTTACGTCTTCTGTCCAGGTATATACCGTTGAGCAGCTCGTGCTTTGGTTACAGTTATCGGTAGCTGTCCAAGTCAGTGTTCTTGTACGCCCACATGCACTGGTATTTGTAATCGGCGTTTCCACGCAAATCACTGTAGGGCTACAACCGCCAGAAGCTGCCGGTGCTGTCACGCTGGTACAGGAAGGGATGGTCGGGTTGCAGGCTAATTGGACAGCCATTGGCGGGCAGCCTGAGAGCACCACATCGTTGGGAAAAGCAACGGTGAAGGTCGCCATGCAGGTTGTCGTCGTCGGTGTGCAAGTGCTGGTGTAGGTGAAAGTCACCGTGGTGGTGCCGCCGCAAGCTGGCGGCGCACCTTGGTTATTGTTCGTCAAAACACCGTTGCAGCCACCGCTGGCCGAGGCCGAGGCCAGCCAAGCATTGAACTGTGCATTGATAGCGGCCTGCGTTTGGCAGGAAGCTACCGTGGTGTTTATGGGGCAGGTTAGCATCACCGTCTGCGGTGCTGCCACCGAAAAAGTTGCTTGGCAAGTAAGCGGTGGATGGCAATCGCTTGTTAGCGTATAGGTAACGGTAGTTGAACCGCCACAAGCGGATGGCGCACCGGGATTGTCACTGGTAATAATGCCATTACAACCGCCACTACCAGAGACTGAAACAAGCCAAGCATTGTACTGCGCCGTGATGGCAGCTTGGGTTTGACAGGCTGTGGCAGTGATATTTTGCGGGCAGTTCAGTACGGGTTGTGAGGGGGCCGTTACCGTAAACGTCGCTTGGCAACTTGTTGGCGGGGCACATTCGCCCTGCACGGTAAAAGTCACGGTCACCGTGCCGCCACAAGCAGCGGGCGGGCCTTGGCTATTGTTGCTCAACACAGCATTGCAACCACCCGAAAAGCTCGCCGTGGCCAGCCATGCGTTATATGCTGCATTGACGGCAACTTGGGTGGAACATATACCAATCGTTGTGTTTTGGGGGCAATTGAGCGTCACGGGTGGGTCAACTTCCCAAGTATAAACTGAAGAGCATACAGCTGTATTTTGGCATAAGTCGGTTGCCGTCCAGGTGAGGGTTCTCGTTCGCCCGCAAGCACTTGTATTGGTAATGGGCGTCTCCATACAGATTACCGTCACTGTGCTACAATTGTCCGTTGCCGTGGGCATAGGTACAATGGCACAAGATGGGATGGCCGGCGGGTTGCAGGCCAAAACTATTGCCGGTGGTGGGCAGCCGTTTAGAATTGGGTCAACGTCGTCCACCACGGAATAGGTCACGGGGCATGTCGCTGTTTCTTGCGTTAAAGGGTCGGTAATGGTAAAAGTTCGGATTAAGGTCAAGGGATTGCCAATGCATCCAGCACCACTTGATTGGTCGGACACGGTGATGGTGACAGGATTACAACTTCCAACTACTATGCCGCCCAATGCAGCAAAAGCAGCGGCAGCATTGGCGTTGTTGACAACTGGGATTTGTGAGGCACAGGTTAAATTAATCGGGCCTGGCGGCGGGCAGGTCACATCCAACTGGCAGCACAGGATCACGTTAACATCTTGTACGGACACAGGGCCGTTTCCAGGTCGGCAAATAGTTATGGTGTATTGCGTTTGCTGAGGTAAAAACTCTATACAAATTTCACCGGTAGCGGCTGTGGGTGAGCCTAATAGAAACCAAGTACCTGGAGGGTTTTCCTCCCATACGCATACATCTCCAATTGCGTTTCCACATCCCTGTTTAGGGGTGAAGCAAATTTGGGTGTTGCAGTTAGCTGTACCGGGTGGAATATTGAAAAAGGTAAAACTGCCACAACCGCCAATAGTTTGTGGGGCAGGAGGATTCTGGTTCCCAATGCAAAAATCTGAACCTTGCGGCACAGCGGAGGCATCAATCAACATGGTGTTTGCCGCCGGCAACGGTGGCCCTGCTTGGGGTGGCTGATTGTTGTTATTAGCGCAGGGGCCGTATTGTGCCGATGCGGTGGTGTTTAATGCCACTAAGAACAAGATCACAAGTGTGGTTCCCAGCCATTGTCCAAGCCATTGCTCGGGAGAGGGCATAGGATTCAATTTGGGTTTGATAGTGCAGTTTTTCATGGTTTAGAATTAAGTGTTTGTTAAATATCAAAATCACAGGCAAGCCAAGGGCATTGCCATGTTTTTTTCTCTTTGGTTCGGCTTCCAGATGTAAGGCTATACGTCCTACGTGAGAATGAAAATGACCAATTTCCGTCGAGTTTCAGCGAAAATATATCGCTCTAACTCAGTAGTTAGGATGGAAATAATTTGATTGGATAAGCAAATTGAATGGGAAATTGCCAGATTGAAGGCAAGGAAAGATTGAATGGTAAGCAAATATAAGGAAAGGAAAGTTTGGCTGTATGTTTTTAAGTAAATTTTTTCGTCTGAGAAAAAATGTGAATTTGGGATTTAACTTGAGGTGGGTAGGTGATAAATCGGGTTGGGAATGGCAATTAAATACCATCCCAAAAAACTGAAAAACAAAAAAGCCCGACCAACTGGCCGGGCTTTTCCGTTTTAGCTTCCAAAATCATCAAAGGCAATATTCTCCTCCGGCACACCCAAATCGGAGAGCATTTTCTGCACCGCCGATAGCATGAGCGGCGGGCCACAGAGGTAGTATTCGATTTCTTCTGGCTCTGGGTGGTTTTTGAGGTAGTTCTCAAACACCACGTTGTGTATGAAGCCCACGGGGCCGTCCCAGTTGTCCTCTGGCAGCGGCTCGCTCAGGGCAATATGGTAGCTAAAGTTGGAAAACTCTTTTTCAATATCCGTGAAGTCTTCGGTGTAGAACAATTCCCGGCTGCTGCGGCCGCCGTACCAATAGCTCACCTTACGGTCACGGGTCTTCTCCGTATGGAAGAGGTGGAAGATATGGGAACGAAGCGGTGCCATGCCAGCACCACCACCGATATAGACCATTTCCTTTTTTGTCGGCTTGATGAAGAACTCGCCATAAGGGCCGGAGATGGTCACCTTGTCGCCAGGTTTGCGGGTGAACACAAAGCTGGAGCAAATGCCTGGGTTTACGTTCATCCAACCTTTTGCAGCCCTGTCCCAAGGTGGCGTGGCTACCCGGATATTGAGCATGATGCGGTTGCCCTCTGCGGGGTGGTTGGCCATGGAATATGCCCGGAAAATAGGCTCCGGGTTTTTCATCTTCAAGCCCCACATATTGAACTTGTCCCACTCTGGACGGTACTCGTCTGGCTTTTTGCCCATACGGGGGTGCGCCGTGATGTCAATTTCCTTGAAGTCGCACTCAATGGCTGGCACGTCCACTTGGATATAGCCGCCCGACTCAAAATGCAGGTTCTCGCCTGGCGGGAGCTTCACCACGAACTCCTTGATGAAAGTGGCCACATTGTAGTTGGACTCGACCTCACACTCCCATTTTTTGATGCCGAACACTTCTTCTGGCACCCGGATTTCCATGTCGCCACGCACCTTCACCTGACAAGCGAGGCGCATGTGCTCGGCAGCTTGCTTGCGGCTGAGGTGGTTCATCTCGGTGGGCAGCACATCGCCGCCGCCAGCGTCCACATGGCATTTGCACATGGCGCAGGTACCACCGCCGCCACAGGCCGAGGGAAGGAACACGTTTTTATTGCTCAAAGCCCCAAGCAGTGAGCCACCCGGTTGTACGATGAGCGGGTTCTCCCTGTCACCGTTGACGAAGATTTTCACGTCACCTTGCGGAACGAGTTTTTTCTGCGCTACCAACAGCCCCACTGCCAGCAGCAAGATGATGGCTGTGAAAACAACCGCACCATACACCACGAACATTACATCGAAAAGGAAAAGCATATTCTTATGGTCATTGGTGATTTGTGATTGGTGATTCGTGACCGGGCCACCCGAATCACCAATCACGAATCACGAATCACTTTTTCTCAATTCAAATAATTAGCGGGGTTAATCCCCATTAAGCTCATAAAAGCGATGCCCATCAGCCCCGTCAGGATGAAGGCGATACCGAGGCCCCTCAGCGGCGCCGGCACGTTAGAGTACCTGATTTTCTCCCGAATGGCGGCCATAGCAATGATGGCAATCGCCCAACCGATACCAGAACCGATTCCATAGACGGTTGCTTCCGCAAAATCATATTCCCTGGCTACCATGAAAAGCGCCGCTCCAAGGATAGCGCAGTTCACTGTGATAAGCGGAAGGAAGATGCCCAATGCGTTGTAGAGCGATGGCGAATATTTCTCCACGGCCATTTCCACCAACTGCACCGAAGCAGCGATGGTTGCAATGAACAGGATAAAGCGAAGGAAGGTCAGGTCGGTACCGAATATGCCATCAGCACCAAGGATGGGTACGCTGATGAGCCAGTTGATAGGCACGGTGAGGGCCAACACGAAGATGACCGCCCCACCAAGGCCGACGGCTGTTTTTACCGATTTGGATACCGCCAGAAAGGAGCACATCCCAATGAAATAGGATAGCACCATGTTCTCGATGAAGGCGGATTTGAAGAAGACATTGATTAAGTCACCCATCTTTTTAAGGGATGAGGGATGAGGGATGAGGGATGATTCGAAGGACGCTCAAGCATCCCTCATCCCTAATCCCTCATCCCTGATTTTAAGAAACGTCAACAAGTTTGCGGTTGCGGCTGCGCTGAATCCAGATGAGGATGCCCACCAAGAAAAGCGCAGAAGCGGGGAGCACCATCAAGCCATTGGGCTGGTACCAACCGAACAGGGCACTTGTTTGGGTATTGATAAGGTAATCAGGACTTGGGCCGATGATTTTCCATCCCATGAGTGCGCCCTTGCCTGTTATTTCCCGAATGACGGCAATGATGATAAGGATAAGGCCATAGCCCGCACCGTTTCCAATGCCATCAAGGAAAGAACGCCAAGGCTTATTGGCCATTGCATAAGCCTCCAAGCGGCCCATCACGATGCAATTGGTGATGATGAGGCCGATGAACACCGACAATTTGTTCCAAACCTCATAATTGTAGGCTTTGAGCACCTGCTCGACCACCGTTACCAAGAAAGCGATGACCACGAGCTGGACAATCATCCTGATTTGCTTCGGAATCCCTTTGCGCATCAAAGAAATGATGAGGTTGGAAAAGCCCGTGACAAGCGTAACACTGACAGCCATGATGAGCGCAGGCTCAACCATTGTGGTTACAGCTAATGCAGAGCAGACCCCCAAAACTTGCACCGTCACCGGGTTATCATTGTCAATGGGGTCAATGAGGAGTTTGCGCTCTTTTTTGCCAAACCACTCTTCTTTTTCCTCTTGAATTGTTGGGGAAACAGTTGTTTCTGCCATGAGTTATTGATTGTTGGGATTGTTGAATTATTTGATTGTTGAAGGTTGTTGCTGTTAGGCGGGCAACAATTTAACAATCAAGCAATTCAGCAATCATTACTTCTTCTTCAATGTTTCAAAATAAGGCAAATAAGGTGTCAAACCAGCCTTCATCATTTCGTGGACGCCCGATGAAGTGATGGTTGCGCCAGAAATAGCATCCACCTCATGGCTTTTGTCCTTCGCACCACCTTTTATAACGCCGACGGACACAAATTGGCCATCCTTATAAATGGTTTTACCTTGAAACTGTTTAGGGAAATTGGGGTTGTCCTTGATTTCTGCACCGAGGCCGGGCGTTTCGGCCACGTGCCCGAAAGAGACACCTGCCACCGTGTTGAAATCATCCTGGAGTGCAACTGTTGCCCAAATTTTATCCCAAAGCCCCATGCCACGTAGGCTCAACAGGTAGAGGTTGCCTTTGTCGCCTTTAAAAATATAGAGTGGGTAATGGCGGTCGGCCTCTGGCTTTTTCTCCTCAGCGGCCATGCTGATTTTTTCGGCCTGCTCGCCTTCCACGGGCGCTCCGTTGGCGTCAAGCACCACTTGTTCCACCTTGTTTTTGAAAAGCTCCAATACTTCTTGGTCACCCATTGTGGTCAAATCAGCCCCAAGCTGCTCTTTGATGGCACCAAGTATTTCCTTTTTCTTGAACACCTCTTCATTGGCGACGTGCATTGGCTCCAAGCCTTTTACCACGAACGCCAATACAATGGACACTACAAGCGTCATTACCAAGGTGTAAATGATGATATATCTATTAGTCACGGTTTTGATTTTTCACTTTAACGATTATCAATTCAATTTGCAGCAGTTGCCACACGCTTGGCTCTCCGTTTCATATTTGATTGAACCACATAATGGTCAATCAGTGGTGCCCACACGTTCATGAACAAAATAGCGAGCATCCATCCCTCTGGATAGGCGGTGTTCATTACCCTGATGATGATGCCCAAGACGCCAATACCGAAGCCGTATATCCATTTACCCGTATTGGTGCTGGCGGCTGTAACGGGGTCGGTGGCCATGAAGGCCATAGCGAACCAGAAACTGCCCATGTAAAAATGGAAGTACCAAGGTATGTCCATCTGAACATCGTGCCCCCAGGCATTGAACAATAGGCCCATAAAAGCAGCACCGATTATCATGGAAAACATGATTCGCCAAGATGCGATGCCCGTTGCGATAAGCATCAAGGCACCAATCATGATGAGCGGCTTGCTGGTCTCACCCACCGAGCCGGGTACGTCACCCCAGAACATTTGCAGAGACGAATAATGGGCAGTCACGTTGTCCCATCCATTTTTTGCAAGTGCCAGCGGCGTTGCGCCGCTCCAGCCATCCACCACTGCCCCACCCCCGTCGCCGAAGGTGGCCACACCGAGCCATTTGAACAGGCCATCGAACATGCCATGCGCCCAGCCATAAGCCTCGCCCATGGCTGCCGTACCCTCGAACTCAAGGCCCGAAACCCAGCACCGGTCGCCGGATATTTCGCCAGGATAGGCGAAGAACACGAATGCCCTTGCCAAAAGCGCAATGTTCACAACGTTCATGCCTGTTCCACCGAATGCTTCCTTGCCCAAAATTACGGCAAACGCCACAGCAAAGGACAAAATCCACAGCGGGATATCAGGCGGCATGATGAGCGGGATTAGCGCACCTGTCACCAGAAAACCCTCCTCAATGCCGTGGCCTTTGCGGGCTGCATAGTAGAATTCGATGCCGAGACCCACAATATGTGTCACGATGAATACCGGCAGTATCTTTATGAGGCCATGAACCAATTTGAGGTGCATCGCCGCCATAAAGGAGGTATGTTGCCCCAAAGCCACGAAATGTTGGTGACCAATATTATAGGTGCCGAAAACATAGCACAGTGTGAGCGCCAGCACCACCATCACCATCGTGCGCTTGAGGTCCATCCGGTCACGGACGTGTACCCCCCCATGCGTCACATGGTTCGGCGTGTAAAGAAAAGTGAAGAACCCATCGTACAACGTGTGGAGGAACTTCTTCTCCTTTGGCGGCTCAAAACTTTTTACCTTGTCTAAAAAGCTATTCATTTTTTAACGGTGGACGGTGGACGGTGGACGATTGACGGAATACGCTTCCTCAACCCCACTATTTCACCATCGTTTATCTCAATAACTTAAATTCAACACTCGGCATTTCTAATCCGAAATCCGCAATCGCCAATCCGCAATCGAATCACGACTCCTTGACCATGTCCAGCCCAGTCCTGAGGATTTCCTGCAGGGGCTGCTTACTGGTGCATGCGAACTCGCAAAGTGCCACGTCCTCTTCCACTAATTCGTGGATGCCGAGGCCTTCCATTTTTTCGTAATCATTGGTCAGGATAGCCTTCATCAGGTGCTGCGGGTAGATGTCCATTGGCAGCACTTTTTCGTACTGACCTGTGACCACGAAGGCCCGCTTTTCACCATTCATATTGGTATGTGCCTTGAAGGCGATATCGGGGAAGCGACTGCCAGGCAATGCCTTCGAAACACTCGGTGTTGACAAATCGGGCAAAAGCCAACCGAACATCTCGTAATGGTCGCCCTCCATTACCACAGTCAACTGGTCGTCGTAGTAGTTGAGATAGTCATCCTTCGCAGCTTTTGCCCCGCTAAGCACGTCGCCGGAAATGATGCGATTGTTGCCTTCGAAAATATTGCCTTCCAACAGTTGACCAATATTGGCCCCAATAAAAGTTCGAACATATTTTGGCGTAGCCAACTCGGCGCCAGTGAGTGCCACTACCCTTTCAGCATTGAAACGACCTTCGGTAAACAATGCACCAATAGTAATGACGCCTTGCACGTCCAATGTCCAGACCATGCTCTTCGGGCCGATGGGGGCAGTGTGGTGGATTTGCACACCTACATTGCCAGCAGGGTGCTGGCCACTGAACCAGGTCTTCTGAACGCCGGTTGCATTGGTGAATACGGCACTGGGGGCTGTTTCTCCATTGGCATTCAGGCCGAGCCACACTTTGCCTTTGGTAAGCTTGCCAAGTACGTCGAGGCCTTTTTGAAATGCGGCACCACGACCCTCCACCACGAGATCAAGGTTGGGGGCAAGCGGGGCTGTATCGAAAGTGGAGACAAAGATATTGTCGGGCACCTCGTTGTGTTCAGCTATGATATTGAAGGGGCGCTGGCGCAGCATGGTCCAGCCACCGGAGTCGAGCAGAAAAGCCACGAGGTCGGCCCGGCTGCAAGTTTCGAGGTTCGGTATGTTCAAGCTGCGGTACTGCTGCTGCTTGTCGGCCAGCACTACGATACTGGCGATGGAGCGGCGCTCACCCCGGTTTACCGCAATAACTTCCCCGCTCACTGGCGAGACGTATTTTACGTCGGGGTTCTTTTTGTCATAAAACAGGTGGTCACCTGCCTTTACGGTATTCCCTGGCTCAACCTCCACTTTCGGTATGGGGGACATGCCCCTGAAATTGGGCGGCTCCACGGCGAAGGTGTTGGCTGTTGCTTGCTCAATAGGGCCTTTGGCAGCACCTTCCAGCACGATATTGTGCCCTTGTTTCAAGGCCACATAGCGGCCTGTGGCATAGGCTGGCCCTTTTTTGCGAAAAACATCACGCAGGCCGGGAGTAAGGGACAACTCTTCGCTTTCACTGTCCAAGCCAGATTTTTTGGCTTCAATCCTCAAAAGATTGTCCGAAACTTGCCAAATGATAAAAAAGGAGATGATTACCACGATGGCGATGAGCAATGCCGTGAAGCTGCCTGTGCCGGAACCAGAAGGGGATTGTGCCTGAACGATTTGGAAAAGAAATAGAAATGCTGTAACGAAATGTAGCCTTTTTAAAGCCTTTTTCATGCTTCAATGCATTAAAGTATGGGAATGGTGGTCGTTTTGCTTTGTGCTAAAAAGCCGCTTTGACTAAAAATTATTCATGCGCCGCACCTCGGCTACACTTAACTTTCCTTCAAGGCGTGGCAAAGTTATAAAAGGTTTCATTTTAAGGAATATTAGGAAAAATCATTTCCGAAATCAATCTAATTTAGACTCATTCAAAATAAGGGCATTGAGCTAAAATGCCGTCGCCAAGCTCCATTCCAGTGACAGTTCTGGCCTGCCCAAAAACCACTTCATACTGACTTATACCACCTGGTTTTATTCAAAAAAACAGGTGAACTGTAAAGAAATTTTGCAGTTTAAACCAATTCCCTACATTTGTCAGGAATTTGCGCCATCTTTCCTTTAAAGAATGGGCTATTTTTCACTAAAATCCTTCTACCAGTGGACAGAGACAGACGGTTTGATAGCGTGTTCTCGAAAAAAGTAAACGCTGGAAAACGTAGAACCTACTTCTTCGACGTACGCCAAACCAAGGGCGACGACTTCTTCCTTACGCTCACCGAAAGCACCAAGCGTTTCAATGGCGATGGTTATGAAAGGCATAAGATTTTCCTTTATAAAGAGGACTTCAACCGCTTTTTGACCAATTTGGAAGAGGTCATTACCTATATTAAGACGGAATTGATGCCGAATTACGACTACGAGGAGTTCGACCGAAAGCATGAGGAATGGGACGCTCAAGAGGATGAATACTCCCGTGAGCGCCGCCCGACCCAGCCTCCAACCAACGAGGAGGAGAGTCGGCACAACGAAGATGATGAAATTGAGGAAGACAACAGCCAGTTGAAAGAGCCTCCAACTACCAAGCCTCGCTTCGATGACGACCTTAGCTGGTAATCCATTGATACTGGCTTTTGGCCGAACAGTCATAGATGAATCCTATAAACACAGATTTTTTCAGTGATTGCCTGAAAGTCAAATAATCTTCCAGGGCAGTAATTTGATATGGAGGAGTAGGCAGTCCTGCACCTCCATACCTCCATACCTCCATACCTTCACACCTCCACACCTCCATACCTCCCTTCCCCTCTTCTGCCCAATTCTACCACTTCTAAGTTTTCAATTCTTCCCGCATTCAGGTCAAAACGAAGCAGCGTCTTCACTTTATGCCAGCCTTCATTGCCGCAGGCACCTGGGTTCATGTGCAACAGGCCATGCTGTTTGTCTGGAATCACCTTTAGTATATGGGAATGGCCACAAATGAAGAGTTTGGGTGGGTCGGTGAACAGGATGTCTTTCACCCGCTTGACATATTTGCCCGGGTAACCTCCTATATGGGTCATAAAAACATCCACGCCCTCGCATTCAAAACGGAGGTCAAGTGGAAAGCGGTGCTGGATAGGAAGGCCATCAATATTGCCATAAACGGCCCTTAGTGGGCGGAATGCTTCCAAGCGGTCGGCAATTTGGGGATCGCCTATGTCTCCAGCATGCCAGATTTCTTCGCAAGGCGCTAAATATTGGAACACGCTTTCGTCCAAGTGGCTGTGGGTGTCAGAAAGCAGGCCGATTTTCTTCATAGTTGTGTGAGACTGGATGCTGGATGTTCGATACTAGATGCTGGATGCTGGATGCTTCTTGCCCCTTTGAGGGATGCTGTATACTGGAATTATCCCAAGCATTTAGGATTACGGCAGCCCTTGACTGCCATCCCGAGGGGTCGGGACAAGACCAGTCGAACTTCCAATTCAAATACTACTGTCCCATTTCCTCCAGTTCCTTTTCCGTCTTTGGGCCTGCCTTGTATTTGTTAGCAAGCACTTGGCGTTCCTTTTCCAAGGCTCCAGATGAATTGAACAAGACTCCCACCCGGTATAGGTTTCCAACTTTCTTGGTCTGGGTTGCATAGCCGTCACCTTTGAGGGTAGCAGCAAACTTGGTGGCATTGCCCTGCTTGCCGAAGCTATGCACCACTAAGTAATATCTGTCAGAACGCTCGGTTGGTGCTGCTTCGGTCTTTGGAGCAGGTATAGCGGCTTCTTGTTTCGGGGCGGGTGGCGGGCTTGATGGCTTAGGCTGCTCCGCAACAGGTGATTGTGTAGCCGAAGGGGCGTCTTCGTTGGGCACGGGTGTTGAAGTCGTGGACTCGGCCGGCTCAGTTTCATCCTCCGCTTTTGTTGATGGTTCTGGCAAGGCAGGCTTCACATTAACCCGCTCTATCGCTTGTGGCAATTCTGCAATCGGTTTGCTTGGGCCGCCTCCGAAAATCTTGTACAAGGCCAAGGCAATCAAAATGGCAGCCAATAGCACAACCCAAGGAAGCACCTTCATCAACATGGAAGTTTCTGGTTGCTCGATATCATTGGCTGGGTCAGTTTCAACGGCAGCTGCCTCTACAAGCGGCCTGGGCTGGGTGTGCACCACCTTTGGCTTCTCCTTTACCAATGGCTGGAAATCAATCGTTGGAAGGCCGAATGAGTCAGCGTTGAAATTGGTGCCTTCTGGCATGAACCTTATTTTCTGCTCATAGTCCAGGTAAAGCCGACCTACTTTGGGTATTTCATAGATTTCCCTACGCTCTAAGGTGCTTCTGACCGAGTTAACATAGTTTTCGACCAACGCCTCGGCCTCTTGGTAGGTGCTGAGGTTGTTTTTCTGAAGGTATTGAACGAGTATCCCATCGTTGAGCACCAGGTTGGGGTTGAAATCCAGTTTGGAAGCTGGGGGTGTCACTACGTCCTGCACATAATCCACAGTGGCAGGCACGGGCATGGAGGTGAACCCACCCAAGCTGGGAACAATGACTGCGGTTTGCTCAAAGAGCAGTTCTTGGATAGCTTTATTTACGTCGGTGGTCATACGTTGGATAGTGTTGATATTAACAAATGCCCTTCAGTGACCGACAAAGTTAGAAATTTTTTCATTTGTCGCTAAGAAGCTGCAAACCAAACACTTCTCCGATAAAGATACCCTCAAAAAAAGAACTCCCGCTCCTCTCATTGGAGGGCGGGAGAACAGAACTTATAAAAACAGCAGGATAATTCCATGCAAGGACGCATGGTAAGAGAAATGACTCTTTAGTTGGCAGCTTGTCCGCCTTTCCTGCCTGTCGGTGGACAGGGGCGGGTTATACAGAGGGCCACAAAGGGGTGAACAGTGGGCAGTCGGAGACTGCAAACTCCCAATGGGCTGCCATAAATTGTCTATTTTAAACCAATCGGCTTACAGTTGGGCAGGCTATGCCCAGGCTCTATGGGCGTACAGTTGGTTACAAACGCCCAAGGTGCTGTTAGGAAGCGATTATTTTCAACCGATAAGCAGGTTAGAAATCGCTAATCTTCCTCACCACTTTATAAAGCCGGGTATGCACGTTGACTTCTTCAACGAAGGGGTCGTGCTCCAGATGGTTGGCGGAGATGAGCTTCAAGTGGGTGACCCGGCCACCGTGATAGATGCGCTGAACGTGCTTCACCCACATGGAGCCGTTGTTCTTCACGGCATATATTTCATTGTCTTTGACTTGGTCCATTCGTTCTACTTCCCGGCACACAACGATGTCATTGTCCATGATGACAGGCTCCATCGAGTTGCCGTTGATTTGGAAGGCCACCAAACCGCCACCTTGCAGGCCGGGGAGCGAGAACCAAGAGTTCTCTTCTGTAGTAAAACTTCCAGTATCCACTGAACTGCCCGCAAATGCCTCCACGGTAGTGAAGAGGATATTGCCCTTGGAGGTAATAAGACCAAGTTCGTTGCTGCGCTTGGGCAAGTCGAGGCCGAATGGCGTGCCCGTTCCGTCGAGCAGGTAGTCTTCGTTGACGCCGTACTCCCTGCAGAACTTGCGTGCCTGTGAATAACTAACGACCCGCTTGTCGTCGGGGGTGAGGTAGGCACGGATGATATGGCCATAGCCCTTGTTGCCAAGTATCTTCTCGGCTACATCACCAATGCCCCTGCCGCTACGGTCGTTTTTGACGATGGCACCACGGTCTTCGAGCATTTGGAAAACCTTGATGAAGCGGTCGTTGAGTTCGAGGCGGTCTTCTCCTATCATGGCTTAATGTTTTAGTGATAAATAAGGTTGTATTTTCCGATTCATGTAAGGCTTCCGTAAGCATTTGAACCCAAACCAGCATGTTCTTTGTTTTGATTCATGCCCGACTGTCCAAACATTTACATCAGCGTTGATGAGGCAAAGTTAAAACAAATTATTTTACATCAAAATGTTTTGTTTAAATTTTTTGATTTTTTTTCAATAAGATTTTCGCTTTGACCAGTCCTCCTTTACAAGCCCATAGATTTCGGCATCGTGGTAGTTGTTGTACATGAAAACTGCTTGCTTCAAGGATCCTTCCCGTTGGAAGCCAAGGCTCAACATTAGTCGGCCACTGCGTAGGTTGCCTGTCAACACTTGCGCTTCAACCCTGTTCATCCCCTTTGTTTTGAAGAGGTATTCAACGAACCTTGCCGCAGCCTTGGACATGATTCCCAGCCCTTGCAGGTCTTCCAGCAGCCAATAGCCAAGCTCGCATTTGCGGTGATCACGGTTAAAATTAACCACTCCAATGGTGCCGACCAACCTTTCACCATATAATATAAAGGTGGAGAGCCGTGTTCCATCCCGGTTTTGCGCCATGCTTTCATCCATGAACGTTTTTGTGTCTGCTTCGGAGCAGATACCGTCCACCCAAGGCAGCCAAGTGCGCAAATAGGCTCGATTTTCGTCAATAGTTTCAAACAAGGGCAAGGCCAACTCGTGGCGGGGAAGGTGCAGGCTGGTGGCGTCGTCAATTTTCAGAAAGGGTCTCATACCTTTTTTTTAACGGGCAAGCTACAAATACTGCCATTTGGTTGACAAGTTATTAGAATTAAGTAGATTCTAATTCAACCAAAATACTCCATCCTTATCTTTGTTGCCACTATTCGATTATTGGATAACAGCCACCACAAGACCTTTAGCAAACCCTTGCAACAAGCTTGAATCATTGACATCATGCCTCATCCAGCAGGCAACAACTGAGTTTCATGAAAATAAGAATCTTTACATCACTATTTCTCCTTTGCTCCATTTTCGGTTCTGCCACTGCCCAACAGCACTCCGCTGCACGGGAGTGGAACGAAATGTTGATTTTCGCCATTCGGGGCGATTTTGGGCGGCCTACCGTGCATGCCCGCAACCTGTTCCACACCTCCATCGTCATGTATGATGCTTGGGCAGCCTACGACCCCATTGCGAAGCCCTACCTACTGGGCAACACTGTTGGGAATTTCACCTGCCCTTTTGATGGTATTGCCCCTTCGGCAAACGTAGGAGCCTCTCGTGACACAGCCATCAGCTACGCTGCTTACCGGCTATTGAGGCATCGTTTTGCTTTTTCACCGGGGAACACGAACCCCCTTTTTTTTACGTCTCAACAGTTGGATTTCAAGATGTTGCAGCGGGGCTACGACATCAGCTTTACCAGCACCGACTATTCCACGGGCAGCGCCGCCGCTTTGGGCAACTATATCGCCAGCCAGATGATTGGTTTTGGTTACCAGGATGGTTCCCGTGAGCAGTTCAACTACTCCAACGCCTACTACTTGCCAATTAATCCAGCCCTTGTGACAAAACGGATTGGCAATCCCAATATCTTGGACTTCAACCGTTGGCAGCCGCTTTCGCTTGACGTTTTTATTGACCAAAATGGTATCCCAATCCCCGGCAACACTCCCCCTGCACTCACGCCAGAATGGGGCAACCTGCCCCCGTTCGCCATGGACGACGACGACAAGGTGACTTACCAACGTGGTGGCAATAATTGGAACGTGTACCACGACCCCGGTGCACCACCCCAATTGGTGTCGGGAGACTCCGCTGCTTCGGCAGAATATATTTGGAACTTTGCAGTTGTATCGGCCTGGTCGGCACACTTGGCACCTGACGACAATGCCATTATTGACATATCGCCAGCCTCTATCGGCAACCTTGCCGTGGAAAACCTTCCGACCACGTTTGAGGATTACAAAGCATTTTACAAGTTGGAAGAAGGTGGTACCAATTTCTCGGAAGGCCACGACCTCAATCCCGCCACTGGTGAGCCGTATTCCCCGCAGTTCGTGACACGGGGCGATTATACCAGGGTGTTGGCTGAATTTTGGGCAGATGGTCCGAACTCCGATACACCGCCGGGCCACTGGTTCGAGATTTTGAACTATGTGATGGACCACCCAGATTTTACATGGCAATACCGTGGCCAGGGTGAGCCGCTTGGCAAGCTCGAATTTGAAGTAAAAGCATACCTGATGCTCGGCGGGGCGCTTCACGATGCCGCCGTGACTGCTTGGGGAATCAAGGGTTACTATGATGGTATTCGACCTATTTCAGCCATACGTGGCATGGCCGAACGTGGACAGAGCACCGACCCCAGCTTGCCCAACTACGACCCAAATGGCTTACCACTTATACCGGGCTATATTGAGGTCGTGCGGGCGGGTGACCCCATGATTGGAAAGAGCTACAGCACCGACGATTATATCGTAACAGAAGGCGACATCAAAGTGCTCGCTTGGAACGGCCCAGATTCCATCTCCGTAGCCGCCACCGACGAAGCCGGCGTAGGCTGGATTCCTGCTAAATACTGGTGGCCCTACCAGCGCCCGACGTTCGTTTCGCCGCCATTCCCCGGTTATATCTCTGGTCACTCCACCTACTCCCGCACTGCTGCCGAGGTGTTGACGGCGCTGACTGGAGATCCCTACTTCCCTGGGGGCATGGGTGAGTTTCTTTGCCCACAAAACCAGTTCTTGGTATTCGAGGATGGCCCGGCACAAACCATCACCCTGCAATGGGCCACCTACCGTGATGCCTCCGACCAGTGCAGTCTTAGCCGCATCTGGGGTGGTATCCACCCGCCCGTGGACGATATTCCGGGCAGAAAGGCTGGAATACTTATCGCTGCCGACGCCGTTGCTCATGCCGAAACTTATTTCTTCGTGGACGAAGACCAGGATGGGTACTACAACTATTTGGATTGTGATGATACCAACGCCGCTATGTACCCCAACAATCCAGAAGTTTGCGACGGCCTTGACAACGATTGCAATGGCTTGGCCGAGGATGGGCTGGTATTCAACGATTACTACCTTGATACGGATGGCGATGGATTTGGCACTTTGCCCGCATCCATTTCTTCTTGCGAGGCAATACCACCAACCGGATACGTGACGAACAACACGGACTGCGATGATACTGCCGCCAATGTCAATCCATCGGAAAGCGAAGTTTGTGACGACCTCGACAACGACTGCTCAGGCGTTGCGGACGATGGCTTGCAGCTTTACACTTATTACCAAGACCTTGATGGCGATGGTTTTGGATTCGGTGCCAACAGCGTCATCGAATGCGACAATACTGCCCCGGTCGGCTATGTGAACAATTTCTTTGATTGCGACGACAACAATGCTACAGTCAATATCAACGCCATTGAAATCTGCGATGAGGTTGACAACAACTGCAATGGCACAGCCGATGATGGGCTTCCGCTCTTTACCTACTACAAAGACAATGATGGCGATGGTTTTGGTGATGCTAACGCAACCCAAGCCACCTGCTACGCCACGCCACCGGCAACCTACGTCACCAATAACACGGACTGCGACGACAACGATGCTACCGTAAACCCAGATGCCATTGACCTGCCGTTGGATGGCATTGACAACAACTGCGATGGCATTTTGGATGCTGTCAACGATGTGGTCCAAAAGAATTGGAAAATATCGCCGAACCCGACCACTGGCAATTTGAATATCCAGTACGAATTCAATGGCCAATTGAACGTGCAGGCGTTTGATGCAAGCGGCTCCATGCAAGTCGCCAAGGCACTCGATTTCACGGGTGGTGCTGCGCAATTCAGCATAAATGGACTGCCAAAAGGCGTTTACCTGTTGGTGGGTACCGATGTGCAAGGCAACCAGCATTTCGTGGAAAGGGTGGTGAAGATTTGACGAACTTCTATATCCGAAAATAATAAACGGGAAGCGGCTATTGCCACTTCCCGTTTTTCGTTTGTGAAACAACGTGTGCTTAATCCTGATTCAGTTTTAATTTATTTTCACTAGTTTTTCCGTTACTCGCTGTCCTCCTGCCATCGCATGGATGAAATAAATACCTGCTCCCCAATCGCCCATGTCCAATTTTATTTGCGAATAAAATCCGAAATTGAGATAAGGCTGTTCAAAAACCAATTTCCCGCCAGCATCAAAGACCCGCACTAGTAGGTCTTCAACCTGTGAAAACGACTTTGTCCTCACTTCCACTTCACCCGTTACAAGCGTGGGGCGCACTACCAGCCCACCAAGAACGCCGGGGTCAACCACTGCGGCGGGGGTCAAATCGCCACAATTGGCAGTGCTTGGAAAGTCAACCAATGGCACCTCGTCAATCCCTGGAGCTATTGCGCCTTTGACCATGCCATTCTCCACTTTCAAAAAAGAAAGCCCGCATTCACTCAACTCAATGGTAATGCTGTTGCCAGTTGAACTGATAATATACTCAGCCCCGTCTTCAAGGAATTGACTGGCAAAAAGGACACAGTTAGCCCCGTTGCCATCCTGGATGATGAGGTCATGTCCTACCAAATTCTCACCTGCATAAGTCTCCAGAACTGATACGTTCAAGCCATTGGGCATTTTGGCATTGACCTTAATGCGGTGAATTGAAAGGTAATCTGGTATTTGGCCATTGTTGCCAAAAGTAATAGACTCACAAAATGTGGGGATGGGTAGGCAATCGCAAGCAGCCAATTTGATAAGCACTCCGACTGTCAAGAAGAGGAAGGAAGTAATGAATCTTTTCATAGAAATGCATTTTCAATCTAAGACAGTCATGCTCAGGGCAATGGTTGGGCATTTGATTTGAAACGGGGCAGGCAGAATTGGAACAAGCCCAATAAGCTATAATAGAGTATCAGACCGATAGGGGCGGCCAATAGGGACCAACCGACAAGGGCTTGCAAGTTGGCTCCAACCAAGTCAACGAGAGCGCCAAAAAAATTGGCCTCGAATGCTTTGCCCACTGCATCAAATGAAAGCTGGGCGGGCGCAGCGCCAGTTACCCACTCCCCTACCCTGACAAATGGAATCAGCAGCCCGATTTGAAATGGATAAATCACGTAGCTAAGACCCAACATGAGGGGCAGGTTTAGCTGCCACCGCACGGAGATGGCACCCATCATAATCGTGGTCACCCCCAAAACAGGGAAGATGCCAAGCAGCAAGCCTATGGCAGCAGATGAAGCAAGGGCTTTTGGCGTGGCCCCTTGCCGGACGAACGCTTTTATTTTTTCTTTGAACGAAATGCGTTGGGACATAGACAATTTTAACGGTGCTTCTAAAAACTTTAACACAAGGCAAAAGTTGTGTCAAATACGAATGAAGTTTTTGTGAACGTTTAAGGGTCGGTTTTTTTCAGAACAAAATTCAGCACTTAACATGGTTGTAGCTAAAGTTGTCGCCACATTCGCACTGGTTTTGACCAGTTTTTTTCCAAAAACAGATTCCCTGCTTTTCACGCATTTTTCCGAATCCGAAAAACAGTCCATGCTCGACGCTGTGAACCGCCTCCGTGCCAAGGGCTGCCACTGCGGAAGGAAGTACATGCCGCCCGTAGGCCCCATTCGATGGAATGCAAGATTGGAGAAGGCTGCCCTCGCCCATGCCAAAGACATGGAAAGCAATGGGTTCTTCGGGCACACGGGCAGCGACGGCAGCAGCACCGGCAAGCGGGCAGACCGGGCTGGGTACAAATGGCGGGCGGTTGGCGAAAACATTGCCGAAGGCTACGGCGGCTTCCACAATACCCTGCTGGCCTGGAAGGACAGCCCCGGCCACTGCCGCAACCTGATGAACGCTGGCTACGATGAAATGGGCGTCTCCAAGATCGGCGACCTTTGGGTACAGGATTTTGGGGCAAGTATTGGGAAATATGAAAGCGCCGGGAGGTAAGCCAAAATGAATAGCACCAAAAAAATCGTCTGGGTGTTCACCAAAAGAAAGTCCGTCATCGTGGCCACGCCCGATGTCCCTTGGCAAATCGCGGACTGGCACCACGACATCGAAATTTTCCCTGGCATCATTTTCAACATCGGAAAGTATTTAAAAGAAGAGGACATAAACCCAGATAATGCCTGAGCCAAAGCTGGGTCTTTTGCAATCCCAGCGACGTTTCACCCACCTTCCTATGTAATATCCGCAGTTAGCTGCATCTGCCAAAAGGTTTTTCTAAAAACCGCCAACCATTTTCCGGGCAGCCCTCGTTGTCCTTTTTACATAGCAGATGCAAAACAACATTTACACTACTCAAAGCCCGGACGCCCTCCTCGTGGAGGGTTGCCGCCAGCAACACCGAATGGCGCAGCAATGCCTGTACCAGCGGTACTATGGCCGGTTGTTGGGCACCTGCATGCGGTACACCGGCAGCCGCCCCGAAGCGGAGGACGTGCTGAACCGGGCGTTCCTGAAAATCTTCCAACGCATCGGCGAATACTCCGAGCAGGGCAGCCTGTTCGGTTGGATGGCGACCATCACGCTGCGCACGGCGATTGACTTTGTGCGCTCGCAGGTGAAAATGCGCAGCGTCTCCCTGTTTGGTGAGCCTCCGGAGACACCACACGACGATGGCATCTTGGAGCAATTGCAGGCCGAGGACATCTATCGCCTCATTCAACAGTTGCCAGCAGACCAAAGGGCCGTCTTTTCAATGAACGTGGTGGAGGGCTATACCCACCGGGAGATTGCGGAATTGCTTGGTATCAACGAGAATACCTCGAAGTGGCGGCTGGCGGAGGCGAAGAAGGGGCTGCGGGAGCGGCTCCTGGCGCATTTGCCCCTGACCCCTAAAGGGGAACCTAATCGGGGAAGTGCTCCCCATAAATCAAAAATTGAAAAGCTACCACAAACTGAAAGTCCGTGGGTTCCCCTTTAGTCCCGATAGCTATCGGGAAGGGGCAAAAGGCGGCTAATCCTGTAGAAAAATGGACAAGAATCAAAAAAATATAAAGCAAAAGCTCGCCGACCACGAGTTTGACTACAACCCGGCGGCGTGGGAAAAAATGGAGCATCTCCTCGATGACAGGACTCCAAATAGAAGCTATTTTTTAACTAAAACTGTTTTAGCTATGACGACTTTACTAATCGTGCTTGCGGTGCTTTTCATGCAGCGCAACACAGAAGGGACTACCAGTCCTTCAATCTCTACGCAGGTTTTTCAAGAAGCAAAAACCACTGACAATCAAGCTGTTGCGCAAGCAGCTAAGCCAGCTGGGCCAGATTTCCGTCCCGATAGCTATCGGGATGAAGACTTCGGAAATCTCACTCCAAGCCTTCCTGCCCCCCCAAATCTTAAATCTGATTTCTTAAATCTGAAATCTGAAATCAAAACCCCACACGACAGTTCATTCTACCAAAAACTCTTTTCCGCTCTCTCCCTCCACACCCAGGCCCTCTCCCCCGAAAAGGTCTATCTCCAGTTCGACCGCCTGTTCTTCGAGCCGGGTGAGGACATTTGGTTCAATGCCTACCTGCGAGACGCCAACTCGTTGAAGGCCAGCCCGAAAAGCGACATCCTATATGTGGAACTGCTTGGCCCGAATGGCTCGGTGTTGAAGAAAATCAACCTAATGGCAAAAGGAGGCACGGCGGCTGGCGACTTCAAATTGGAGCCAAACGCTCCCGGTGGTCTTTATAAAATCAGGGCCTACACCAACTGGATGCGCAATGCCAACGACGCCTTCGAGCGGGACATACAGGTGCAGGCGACGGTACTGCCCCGGCTGCGCATGGAACTTGATTTTATTAAAAAAGCCTACGGCCCAGGCGACGTGGTGGAGGCTAAAATTGACCTGAACACCTTGGCCAATGCGCCGCTTACCAATTATGATTTCACAGCCAAGGCCAGTCTATACGGACAGCAGTTCACCGAGGTGGCGGGCAAAACGGACGGACGGGGACACGCCAAGGTCAAGTTCGACCTACCAAAAGGCTTAGAGACCAACGACGGCCTGCTCAACATACTTATCTCCTACAATGGTCAGACCGAGAGCATCAGTCGCAGCATCCCGATTGTACTAAACAAGATTGACCTCCAGTTCATGCCAGAGGGCGGCGACATGGTGGCCGGGCTGCCAGCCACGGTGGCCTTCAAGGCACTGAACGAATGGGGCAAACCCGCTGATATTGCTGGCAAAATCGTGAACTCGAAGGGCGTGGAAGTTGCCCGGTTCGAGAGTTACCACCAAGGCATGGGGGCCTTCAATTTTACTCCGGCGAGTGGGGAAAACTACCACGCCGTTCTGACAAAACCAGAAGGAATCACGGAAAAATACGGCTTGGCGGATGCCTTCCCCCGTGGTTTTTCGATGAAGATAAACCCGCTGCAAAAGGACGAACTGACGGTGGAGGTCAATTCCACGGAGGATGAGGCGCTGCACGTCGCACTTGTTTGCCGAGGCGAGGTGAAATACATGCAGACCTTGCCCGCCCGTGCTGGCTCGCACCTCGTCCGAATCCCTGTGAAATCGCTGCCCATCGGCATCGCTCAAGTTACCTTGTTCGACAGCCGGGAACTGCCGAGGGCCGAGCGGCTCGTGTTCCTCAACCATGACAAACAACTGAAAATCAGCGTAAAAACGGACAAGGAGAAATACATGCCCCGTGAAAAAGTGACCATGACCGTGAGCGTGACGGACGAGCGGGGACTGCCCATGCCCGGCCAGTTCAGCCTCGCCGTGGCAGACGACAACCTGCTCACTTTTGCCGATGACCGTCAGGGCCATATCCTCAGCCACCTCTTGCTCGAAAGCGAACTAAAGGGCAAGGTGGAGGAACCGAATTTTTATTTTGAACCAAAAGAAAAACACCCTGAGAAGAACGAACTACTGGCATTGGACTACCTGATGCTTACGCAGGGTTGGCGGCGGTTGGCTTGGGAGGAAATGCTTGGTAAGCAGTCGGTTGCGATGCAATTTGAGAATGAGCGTGCGGTGATGACTGGAATCATGTTGGATGAATTTGCCAAGCCAATTGCAAGGCAAAAAGTGATTTTGCAAGGTACTTCACTCACAGCCATGACAGACGAAAATGGAGTATTCACGCTGGACACCCTGTTTGACAATGCCGCTTGGATGAAAGTGAAAGCGGATGATTCCGGGTTTTACCATGCAAAAAACATTGAGTTCAAGGGGCCAAATTCAGCAGTACTGCGAATGCCCTGCCTTGTGTCCTCTAACGGGGTTTCATGGACGGAAAACCCAAAAAGCATGGCAAAAATCGCTCGTTTGTCAGGTGTGGCTATAGATGAATTTACCGAGGAGCCATTGATTGGGCTGACCGTGCTGCTAAAATCGAACGGAAAAATCATCAAAGGGGCAGTTTCCGATGTAGATGGCAGTTTTAACTTTGACTTGCCTGCCACAGGAAATTACGATGTAGAACTCACTTACACAGGTTACCAAACGGTTCGTTTGCAGAACATTAGTCTAATTCAGGGAAAGACCGTGAACGTGTTGCCTTCCCTAAAGCCTGACCCACAGCAGCTTTCGGAAGTGGTAGTGGTTGGTTACGGAGTACAAAGGAAGCAAGACGCAACCGGGTCTGTAGCAATCATTGAAAAAGACAGCAAAAAGCGGAAAGCACCAAAGGCTTCCGCTAAAAAGGAGGAACTGTCCCAAGTTAACCTACCAGCCGTTGAGTTGGCTTACGTTCGCCCAATCATTGAGCAAGATAACTCTACGCAAGGGAAGCCCCTTACCTCAGAGGAAATCAAGGCACTCCCAACCAGGGATGTAATCAGCCTTAGTTCATCCACTGCTGGCGTATCATCTGTAGACGAGGGTGCCGATATTGGCGTGCGAGGCAGCCGCACCGACGCAACGGCTTATTTTATTGACGGCGTAAGGGTGACTGGGAATTTACCCCCGAAGCAAGCATTAAATGGAACATTATCAGACAAACTACCCGGCATTCCAGCTCAGTTTGACAAGGATATTCAAATGAACGTGGAAGGCTCAATCGGGGAGAAACTGAAACTCAGCACCAACTACAACACGACAGCCACCTTTGATTTTGATGGAGAGGAGGACATTATTAGCCAAATAGAGGCCGGTAATGTGAGCCTGCCGCTCAAGGCCCAAACAGACCTAAGCATGCCAGGGGATTTGAACAAAAAGATGGCTGATAGAAACCGAACCAATTTCAGTCAGCAAAACTTAGTCACGCAATTCCACGCCCCCCGGCAGTTCTACGCCCCCAAATACGGCGAGGAATCCGCAATCCGCAATCCGCAATCCGCAACCCGGGATGATTTCCGCAAAACCGTCTTCTTCGCTCCCAAACTCGAAATCGGACGAAACGGCCGGGCCATTGTTGAATTCTACAACACCGACGCCATCAGCACCTTCCGGGCAACGGTAGAAGGGCTTGGCACCGATGGCAGCATTGGCCGCACCGAGCAGCGGTTCTTCACCCAAATGCCATTCAGCATGGACGTGAAAGTGCCCGTCAACTTGCTCATTGGCGACCGCTTGGCCTTCCCGTTGGCTTTGACTAACAACACAGCCAAAGCCCTGACGGGTAAGCTTTCCATCGAAATGCCAAACGGATTTTCTTCGGTAAAAAACATGGGCGAAATCATCACACTCAAGCCCGGCGAAAGCACCACGATATACCCCGAATACCTCGTTGGCCTTCCTACCTCGGACAGTTCGGGTTTAGGTTCCCCTTTAGGGGTCAGGGGTGGGGGCATGAAAGTGTCGTTCGAATCAAATGGCCAAAGCGACGCCTTCACCCAAGCCCTCAAAGTACAGCCCCGTGGCTTCCCAGTTGACCTTGTTTTTGGGGGAAATGACCGCAGCAAGACCTTCACTGTACCCGTAAAAGATGTGGTAGAGGGCAGCCTAACCGCTACCTTCACAGTTCACCCCAGTGTGTTAAGCGACTTGACCACGGGATTAGAGCGGATGATTCGGCAACCGAATGGCTGCTTCGAGCAGACGAGCAGCACCAACTACCCTAACTTATTGGTAGTCAACCTTTTGGGTACGACGAACAATTATGCATCCGATATTGTTGCCACTGCGATGCAGCACCTCGACTTCGGTTACAAACGCCTAAAAACCTTCGAAGTCAAGGGCGGTGGCTTCGACTGGTACGGCAAGCCCCCTGCACATGAGTCGCTAACGGCTTATGGACTGATGCAGTTCGTGGACATGAAGGCAGTCTATCCCGTGGAGCAGGAATTGATTGACCGCACCGCCGATTGGCTGCTCAACCGCCGGGATGGCAAGGGCGGCTGGATGGCAAGCCAGCAGGGGCTGCACAGTTGGCACCAGCAGTCGCCCGTGCGGGATGCGTACATCACTTGGGCCATGACCGAGGCAGGCTACGGCAAGCGGATTTCCAACGAAATGACAAAGCTGGTGAAGGATGCCCGTGAAACGCAAGACCCGTACATCGTCGCCCTTGCCGCCAAGTCGCTGCTAAACATAGGCGACCGCCGGGCCGAGGAGTTCCTTGCCATTTTGACCAAAAGCCAAGCTACGGACGGCAGTTGGACGGGCAAGACCGTGAGCATGACCCACTCTACTGGCAAGAACCTGACCGTGGAGACAACGGCGCTGGCTACCTTGGCCTTGTTGGCAAATATAAATGCGGCAGAAGGCGGCGCTTCGGCAACAGAAATGGCTGGGCTGAACAAGGCCGTGACTTATCTTGCTGGGGCAAAAACGCAGTATGGCTTCGGCAGTACGCAAGCCACCGTGCTGGCGTTGAAAGCCCTTGTTGCCAATGCCAAGTTCATGAAAAAAAGCATCGGCGGCGAAGTGCAGTTGTTTGTGAACAGCAAGTCGGCGGGCACCCGCAAGTTTACCGCCAACGAATCCAATGCATTGGTTTTCAATGGTTTGGAACAATATTTTACCGAAGGAAAAAATGAGGTCAAGGTCAAGTTTGCCGATGGCGATGCACTACCCTACGACCTCTCGGTGAAGTATTCGACGACGCTGCCGTACAGCAACCCTGATTGTAAATTGGCGCTGAAAACAGTTTTGAGTTGCGAGTCACAAGTTGCGAGTTTGGGCGAAACGGTGCGTTTGTCCACGGCCATTACCAACCGAGCATCGCAGGCAGTGCCGAATCCAATAGCCATTGTGGGCATACCGGCAGGGCTAAGCGTACAGCCTTGGCAGGTGAAGCAAATGCAGGAGCGGGGCTTGATGGACTTCTACGAAATCAAAGAAAGCTATGTGGTGTTCTACTTCCGGGGCATGGATCCTGGCGAGGTGAAGGAGCTTCACTTGGACCTGAAAGCCGACGTGCCGGGCGAGTACGAAGCACCTGCATCGGCGGCTTGGTTGTACTACTCCAATGATGCGGTTGTTTGGAGCAAGCCGGAAAGGGTGGTGATTGGGAAATTGGGAAATTAGGAAATTGCGTTTCGTGCAGACAAAACAGCTCTGTTAGAGCTTGAAGCCCTAACAAGGCTGTTTTGTCTGCACGAAACGCAATTTTTTATCACGGCTCCGAAGTCACGCTCCTCGCCCAAAGCTCCTTCCCATTCGTGTCAAAAATGCTCATTTTCATCACCCTCGCCGTGCGAGGCCCACTGAACTCCAGCACACCAAAGTTTTTCTGCTGTACCATTGTGCCCTCCACTCGCAGGGCGTTCGGCTCCTCGCCCGTGTGTACGCCCGACGTAAGCGGAGAAACGGTGAGGTCATAAACCGTGTTGCCCACCCGGTTTTTCATCATGCTCAGTTCCGTGTGGTGGCGGTCGCCTGTGAGAAAAACGACGTTTTTGATGCCTTCCGCCTCTATCATTTCCAAAATCATTTCCCGTTCTGCTGGCGCAATGTTCGAGTAGGTCTCGTGCCCGGCGAAGGTGGTGAGCACCTGCCCGCCGATGGCCACGATTTTGAAAGGTGCTGTGCTGGCAGCCAGTGCGTCTATCAACCAGTTGATCTGGGCTTCGCCCAAAATGGTTTGGTCGCCCGTCTTGCGGCGGTTCGGGGTGCGGAAGTAGCGGTCGTCGAGCAGGAAGAAGTCTATATCGGCCCATTGGAAATAGCTGGTGCAGCCGCCATGCCCCGGCAGCCCGACCTTGGGGTTCGCCCAGAACTGGCTGAACACCTCAGTGGCCAAGTCCTTGTGGATGAAGCTGCGGTCGCTGTCGTTTGGGCCAAAATCGTGGTCGTCCCAGATGGCGTAGTGGTGGGTGCTGGCGAGCAGTGGCTGTAGTTCCGGCAGCGAGCGGGAGTGAGTATAGCGATGGATGAAACCCGTTCGGGTGAACCAGTCCACCTCCCGCAGGTAGGTATTGTCACCGAGCCAGAGCATGAGGTCGGGTCGCTGTTGGTGAATGGACGAAAAAATTTGATAATCACCGCCGTAGGGCCTGCCGGGGCGGTCGTAGGGATCTTCATTCACGTAGGCACAACTGCCCATCACTACCCGAAAACTGGGCGGGTCGGTGCGGTACTGCCACAGCATTTGGGTCTGAAACTCCAGCGGGTAGTCAAGCTTTATGGGTTGGTCGTTGATGCGCAGCTCGTATTCGTAGCGGTTGCCAGGCTGCACCTTGTCGGCAAGGAGATGGGCAGTGAAGCCGGTTTCTTTTTGGGTGGAAACGGCATCCGTCAGCTGCCGTTCTTTTGGTTGGCCTTTCGGCCAATAGGCGACCTGCACCTTGGCATTAGCCGTGGTCTGCGCCCAAAGCATGGTCTCCATCATGTCGGAGTAGCCGAGCATAGGGCCGGACTGAAGGAGGCTTTTTTGCGCCAGCAAAAAGGTTGAAGCCAACAAAAGGAATAACAGAAGCGAAGCGAAGGGTAGTTTTTTCATGCCCAATTTTTGCGGTAAAATTAGCCAGAATAGGCTGGGATGCGCTTTAATTCTAGCTGAATTAACATGAGGTTTGGATTAAAATCTTCATAAATGATTGATAATCAATCTTTATTGAAAGAATAGCAGGAGAAACGGATGTAGCAGTCTCCTTGCGAGAGGGCGGGTTATCAAACCCGCCTGTTCCGGAACAGGCGGGTTTGATAACCCGCCCGCGGGGTTGAATGGGGTGGATGTATTATTATTAAAAATTTTTGCTACAAAATGCCCCGGTTTAATCCAAACCTCACGCTGAATTAATACCGCAATGAGCAAGGCATAATATTTGCCAAGGGCAGGTTGAAAACAACTGAACAACATGAACAAACTTCAATCCCCTCCTTATATCTGGGCAAAAACGGCACAGAATTCCACACTTGCATTAGAACAAAAGCGAAAAAACGACTTCCAACTTCATGATGCAATCCATTTGATGAATCCTATCCACCTATTCTCCAGCTTGAAATCATTGCCTTTTATGGGCAAGATGGCATCGGCCTTGGCCTTGGCGATGGTGGCAATCGTTGGCACATCAACTGCGCAACAAGAGGCTCAGTTCACGCATTATATGTTCAATACGCTTTCCTTCAATCCCGGCTATGCAGGCAGCAAGGAATACCTCTCAGCAGTGGCAGTTTACCGTGACCAATGGGCAGCGACAGGGGGCAAAGTTGGCTGGGAAGGAAGGCCCGTTACGCAAACGCTTTCCGTCCATTCCACTTTCAAAAAAAAGGTTGGGCTTGGTCTAAACATCATCAACGGCATTGTCGGGGCGAGGGAGGCAACCTATCTGAGCGGCATTTATGCTTACCGCATCAATTTTGGCAAGGGAACACTTTCCGTAGGCCTACAGGGAGGTATGATGAACTGGCGGGCAGACTGGAACCAACTCGACTTCCAGCAGCCACTCGAGATTGACAATGCCTTCAAAAACCCAAGCCCTAGCCTTTGGCTGCCCGATTTTGGGGCAGGGCTGTTTTTCTATACGCCCAATTTTTATGCTGGAGCTTCCATGCCCCACCTTGCCAACTTTCAATTGCGCCAACTTACATCAGCCGAGCAAGGCGAGGTACGGAAATGGGCCAGGGTACACCGCCATTTTTACCTTACCACGGGCGGGGCCATCCCCATCAAGGGCGACGACCTTGTTTTCAGGCCAGCTTTCTTGCTGAAAAGCGTCGGCCTGTTCAACAATTTCTTCCGGCAGGGCGACATCGTACGGGAAATAGGCGCACCAGTCGCCTTTGACCTCGATGCGGCGCTGTTTTTCCATCAAAAACTATGGGTGGGCACCTCGTTCACCTCCGCCTTTGCCGCCTTCAACAATACTGGCAGCAAACAGACGAGCCACACTTCCGTGGATTTTTACACCGTTTTCCACCTTGAAAAAGGGCTTAGAATCGGCCTTGCCTACGACTACCCGTTGGGCAAGTTGAAGACCGTTGCCACTGGGTCATTCGAACTGATGCTGGGCTATGACTTCAATTACGAGGTGGATAAGGCGGTGCATATCAGGTATTTTTAACCTTGGTTTATCACCTGTGAAATAGCTGGGCAAATGGCCAGAACCAAAACGGCGGCTGCATCTTCGATGCAGCCGCCGTTTTGGTTTTATTGATTTTTTGAATCTGTCACCATTTTAATATGGGATGACTCATATTACAGCAAAGGCGAAAAGCCCATACGCTATGGTTTAATTACTTCAACCAAATTGTTGAAATTAGCCTCCCATATCACATAATCGCCCAATCCTGCAAATCCACCTCCATCTAAATCTGTAGGAATATAACCATCTATGAGGTTATTAAAATCGCTTTCCCAATCAATATACTCCTCTAAACCGACAAAATTATTTGATGGGTTTGTACTAAAATTCCCGCTATAAATCACAGGAATACTTCCAGACAATCCAAGGTTGCTGCCATACGCTTGTCCAACCGAGCCAAAATTATAGGTAGGGCTAAAACTGAACGCCTGCGCTGTGGCGCTCCAAGTCTCCACAAAATTCCTTCCTTTAATCACGATGTAATAGTTATTGCCCACGGTAGAAGGTGGGAAAACAGCGGTGGCTGTACCCGTAGTGCTAAGTATAGTCTTTTTGGAAAAAACCTCCGCATAAGGGCTTGTAGGCGCATGCAATGCGACGGTGATGGTATCGCATTGACTGCCAGTAGCACCAGGCACCATGCTGTTCTGCAACACGGGTTGCATGACACTGCCGTTCATATAACCTTGAATGAAAGTCTGGGAAAGCCCGAGGTTTGCCGTGCAGTCCGTGATGAGCTCCAAGCTCCAGGTTTGAAGTGACCCGCCGTCACCACCAACAAGGTCATTGATAGTCAATGTCCAGGTACCGTTGGGCGAGGTACCGTTCAATCCGGCAAACGAAGTGATCGGCTGGAAAGTGCCATTGATGGCATAAGGAGGAGGCGTAGCCCCTGAGGAGGAATTACATGTGCTCTCCAATTGGGCGGCTGTTTGGGTGGCGTTATTGTCAAGCGTGACCAAGATATGATTCTGGCTGCACCCGTTGCCCCCAGGTGTTGTTGTGCCTGGTTGGTCGAACAAGACATAATCCACATTGCCCGGCGATTTCAAAGTTGCTTTTAAATCTCCTACCCAGCTATGGTGTATGTTCAAATCTTTCACTTTGAACCCAATGATATTGCCGTTTATGCCACTTAATGTGAGTGTGGAAGTGATTGTTGGAGTACCCGATCCTGAAATGGTGACGGGCACATTGGTGCTTGCCGTCGTTTGTGTACATCCAGTGGTGAAGTTATAGGTGGCAGACCAAGGCCCATCGCAACTACTCGAACCCCTTACCCTCCAGTAATAGGTCGTAGTTGCGCTCAACGGACTTGTAACCGTAAAGCTCGTGGATGTAAGCCCTGTGGCATTAATAACTGTGCTTGGAAAGCTGCTGCTCGTTGATACTTGTAATTGGTAAGTGTTGGAGTTGGCAGCGGTTCCCCAAGTAAATGTTGGTAGCGTTGTTATACTTGGTACATTGTTAGTTGGGGCAGTAAGCGCAGGGGCACCTGGCAAGGCATTAACGGTCAAAGCGATATTGCGGTTGATGGTCAATGCCCCGCTGACACCTGTTACAACTGGGTTGAAATTCCCAGTTGCGGCATTGGTGGTTTGTATGGTCAGTGTTGTAATGCCGGGCACAGTGACTGGGTTTGTGCTGAATGTTGCAGTAGCACCAGCTGGCAAGTCCGTGGCGCTTAAGTTGACACTGCCACCGAAACCACCAATTGAACCTAAGGTGATGGTATAGACCGCATTGGTAGGCTTACAAACCGTCTGACCATGCGGGCTGGAGGTGATACTGAAATTGCTCGCCCCAGTGGTAATGGTAAAATTCGCATTGGAAATATCGTAGAAAATATTGCCATTGGCCCTAACCATGATGCGGGCCGTCGTGCTGGCCACGTTTGGAATGGCAGCAACCTGTGAGCCATCATTGGGCGTCGCCACCAATAAGGTATAGGGATAAGTCAGGCCACCGTCCACGGACATGAGCACGTCCACATTTGCACAGTTGACGGGGGCGGCATTGGTGCTCGCCACATCCCAGGTGATGGTTTGGAGGGAACCACCGGCCCAACTCACTGCCGTATTGGGCGAAGTGACGAGGAATGGCCCTGCCGTTCCATTGACGGTCACCACCATATTGTCTTCTGCCGTGCAGCCACCACCCATGCGGTTGTCTCTGACCGTAAGCCTAAAGTTCAAGGTACGGGCCACGCTGTTCAATACCTCCCAAGTCGGACTTACGTTGTTCACGACATCCTGCAAACGTGGGAGGTAGCGAACAGGTGAGGTAGTACCTTTGAAGGAACGGAACATCGGGCCGGCCGTATTGGTGGATGCAGGTGGCATAGTGACCGTGGCAGTAACATTGTCCATTTGTTCCCAAGTGTAGGTGATTGGATCGCTGTTCGGGTCACTACCTACCCCTGTCAGTAGGAAAGGGGTTGACCTTGGTATCACGTAATCAGCACCGGCGTTAGCTGTTGGCGCAGTATTGATGGTGCTATTGGATGAGCAAGCGTTGGCGCTACCCGTCACCAATGTTGCGATTTCTTGTACGCTAATGGCATGAAAATAGTCATCGGAATTGCTCTGGACATTGGGAGAACAAATACCCGCATAACCCATGATGGTGCTGGCGCTACCAGGTTCCATCGAGGTAGCGTTGTTCCGCTGGCAGGCGTTACTTTGCGTATGGTTGCCAGCAAATTGGTGCCCCATCTCATGGGCCACATAATCAATGTCGAAAGCATCACCTATTGGCGCTCCGCTCCCTGTGACACCACGTGCCTTGTTCCCAGTTATGCATACTACGCCCAAACCTGCTATACCGCCCCCACCTGTCGAGAATACGTGCCCAATATCATAATTGGCATTGCCAATGACTGCATCGCATTTGGCTTGGTTTTCACCCAACATCGTACTGCCATTTGTATTCGTATAACCGTCTGTTACAGGATCCAAAAAAATAAGGTTATTGTTGTTTGCCACAAGGGTCATGTGGACGGAAGCGTCTTTTTCAAAAACGCCATTCACCCTCGTCATAGTCGTGTTGAATGCAGAAGCAACCAAGGGTACTGTGCCGCCATGAAAAGTAGCGTACTCTCCAGTACAAGCCAAAGCGAGGCTATAATCACGCAAAACACAGTCTCCCGCCATCTTGGCTGGGTCAATGGGCATTGGCTTGTACTCATGCGTTATCTCTTCGAAATGACAGGCCCAAGGTTCCGTTTTTTGGGAGTCCTTGCGGTAATAAACCTGGTAGTTGACCAAATCATCCGTAGAATAAGGATCAATGAAGACCGTGCTATGCGCTGGGCTGCGTATCATACCGTGGAAGCCCCGCAGGGTAAAATCGCCCCGGAAATAGGCAGCGGGGTCGTCAATACCGATGCCAGCATACGATCGGATGTCAGGGAACTTGGCCTGTAGGTCGGGGTGCATGACCGGGGCCTCCAGTATGCGGAAGCGCTGAAAGCTGCCATTGGGCATGGGGAGGGTTATGACGTTCTCAGACTTCTCCGCTTCTTCGGTACGCCATAGTGGTGACTTCGCCAACATAGATTTCATGGCCGCAACATCCAACGATGCTGTCAAATAATTCTTCGGGGTTATCTGCCTAAATTGGCTTTTGGCAGTAAGGCCCGACTCGGAAATGAATTTCCAAGGGTTGGATGATTGTGCAAAGGAATTAGTGAATGCCAAAGCAAGGAAGCTAATGGCGAAGGACAATTGCTTGAAATTCAGCATGTGGTCAGTTTTTGTATGTTCTCAAAAAAGATGTTAACAAGAAATAAGTATAGAGTGTTGATAGGTGCAAAAATAGCCTTTTCCTTTGGGCATTTTTAATTTCAAAATAAAAAAAGCCCTTGGTGCAATGTTGCGCCAAGGGCTTTTATCATAAGAAACAAGGAAGCTATCGCCATGAGTCAGGCGGTGACTTGAAGTCACGTATCCCTTTAGCATTGTTCACTGCATCCCTGTTAGGCGGGACTCCTTGAAGGGGCGGCAAATTGATTTTTTGCCTCAGCAAAAAATCAATTTGCCGCCTCTAAAAAAAAACGCTTCGGCGGCTAATGGCTCTGCCACTAACCGCCGAAGCGTTTTTTTAGGGGGGGGGATTTTGCTTCGCAAAATTTTCGTTCCCCCTTTCCTGGGAGTAGCGGTACGCTAAATAGTCATAAGCCAAGGCTGTTACTGCTTGACCACCTGCTCCGTCAACTGCTCAATGCCGTTGTTTAGCTTGACGAAGTAGGTGCCCGCAGCAAAGCGGGTCAGGTCAACCTGAATTTCGGCCAATCCTTTCTCTATTTCCATTTCTGAAACCTGCAGCAGCCGACCGACCACGTCCGTCACCGATACCGTCAGGTTGGAATGCTCAGGTAGGCTCACCTGCATGGTCACCTTGTCGCTCGTCGGCATGGGGAACACGTTCACCACCCCGAAGTCCTCCAATTTGCGCTCCACGCTCACCACCTTCGAGTACTCGTACTGGCCGTCGAAATCCAGTAGTTTCAAGCGGTAGTAGCTCATGGGCAAAGGCCGCTCATCTTCCAAGCTGTAATCCTGTTCTGCCTCCGTCGTGCCGGCGGCCAGCTTCCTGCCCACCTCTGTCCAGTTGGCAATGCCGTCCGCAGAGCGCTCCACGATGTGGTACTGGCTGTTCAGCTCCGAGGCAGTTGACCAGGCGATCAGGTTAACAGGGCCCCGCTCCGTTGCGGTCAGCGAAGTCAGCTCTACGGGTAGTAACCCCATAATGATGCCTCCGGTGGCAGTTAGGTTGCCATTGGCCAAGTTATACAGCGCAGAGTTCGGGTTGCCGTTGCAATAGCCAACTATGCCAGGCACTGCTGCCCCTGTCGTTACCCAGGTCAGTGTGATGTCCCCGGTCGGCAGCGCATCGCCACCCGTCCTTGTAAAGCGGAATCGCCCAAATTTTGTGGACACGGTTGGCATCGTCGACGAAGCAGCCTCGCCGGTCGGGGTCTGCACGATTCGCATCGCCCTTTGACCCGAAATTGCGGGGGCGGAAAGCGTCAAGGCCCCGGTTGGTGCGGGGGGCTGGGGGGCATCAATCAAGGAGAAAGTCCCCAATACAGCGGACGACCCGATGCCGATCGTAGCACCGTTTATCCCCGATGTTTTAATGGGAATGGTACCGTTGGTGTTATGGAACCACACGTCGAAATCAATGATGTCAGCGCTTACCCTTGTGCCGTTCTCAACGCTCATGGCAGCAGTGGAACCGGGGCAGGCCTGGCCCAACGACTCTCCAGGCAGGAAGCCCAAGAAACCAATCAAGGCTAAAAGGAAAAGGAAAGTTTTGTTCATAATCAGAAATAATTTTTAAACTAAGAATAGTTGTGACCGCTGCAAAAGTCAGGCGGTGACTTGAAGTCACCGCCTGACTTCCGACCTGCGAAGAAGGATGAGGGAAGTTTCCAGTGCTTCGTTCATCCTGAACGACAGCCCGGAAACTTCCATCAAGTAGTCGTATCACGGTGTGACCGCATCAACGAGGTTGTTAAAATTAGCCTCCCATAAGATGTAATCAGGAAGATCGGTAAAGCCGCTACCATCAAGGTCAGAAGGGACATAGCCCTCTACGAGGTTGTTGAAGTCAGCCTCCCATTGAATGTACTCTTCCAAGCCTACATAAGTATTGTTGTCTGGTGGAGTGGTGATGAAGTTCCCACTGAAAATCGCTGGCACCCCAAATACAGTTGCCATGTTGCTGCCAAAAGCATCGGCTGCGTTGTCAAAATTGTAGCCATAGGTGACTCCAGTAGCCACTGGGCTTGCGCTCCAAGTGGTAATGATGTTCCTGCCCTTGATGACGAGGTAGTAACTGTTCCCAGCTGCTGCGCACGGGAAGTTTACGGTAGCACCACCCGATGTGTTCAAAACCGCTTTCGCAGAATACGCCAAGGTATAGGGCGAGCTTGTACCACGGAGTTCCACCGTTATGGTGTCACATTGTGTGGAGGTGAATGGCGGCATTGCCAAAGGATAGCTGTTCATGAGAACTGGCCGCATCGTCGTCGCATTTGTCATATACCCTTCAATAAATGTATTGCTCAGCGTTAGCACCGAATTGCCCGTGACCGTGATGGCAGAAGTAGCGGCATCGTTGCAGTTTCCAGCATTCGTGCCAGTTACGGTATAGGTGGTATTGGCCGTCGGCTTCGCATACACGGTTGCCAAGTCCTGGTTGGTGTAGGGTATGGTAGCCGCCATATCCTGGAACAAGTTGGTGGTTGGTGACCACAACAAGGTTGAGACGGGCCTTTCAAAGGAATAAACCTGACCAGTGGCTGGTTTTGTCGCCAAGCTGGTAGTAAAGGTGGCTGTCAGAGCGTTCGGGTTGGTACCAGTTCCATCCAGCATTTTGTAATTGCTTGAGGAAGTCATAAGACCAATGGACGCACTGGGTGAAACGGTAGCTCCAGCTTCTTGCCTATAAACGAACTCAATCTTGTTGGTTCCTTCATATAGTTTTACTTGGAAAGAAATCACCGCAGTGCTGGCAGAAAAGCCCCATTCCCAATTGAGCCATTCGAAGGTAAATACTTGACTGCCGGGGGCTCCTGTCACCGTATAACTTGCTGCGCTTGAAGACACAGCTGCACCTGCCAAATCGTCCCAAAGCGGGGCAATCAATGGCAACATTACAGCCGGGGCAGTGGATACATTTGTACGTTGCTGAGTAGTAGTTGCAGTACCTGCAGCGGCGTTGAAGCTCAACCAACCATTGGAAGAAGCATAGACATCGGTGTAGGTTGTGCCTTCAAAACTAAAGCTGAAGCCAATTGGAATTGCTGCTGCAGCAACGGCGTCATCCACCTCAATATCATCAACTGCCGTACCACCAGAAAGCGCCGTGAATGTTCCAGAAGAAGCTAAGAATGGATAGCCACTGGCCGGAAGTGCCTGGGTTGCTGTTATTGCCTGTACTGTACCACAGCTGATGGAGGCTGTGGCTGGGGAAGCCGAAATGTCTGGAACAGGGTAAACAGAAACAGTTACAGTTTCCGAATCAGAACAGCCGCCTGCATTGGTAGCTACCACCGTGTAGATAGTAGTTGCTGTTGGTGAAGCAGTAACGTTCGGGCCAGTTGTACCAGAGAGGCCAGTTGATGGCGACCACGAATAGGTGCCACCGCCTCCTGCTCCACTCGCCGTAAGTGCTACGTTACCACCAACACAAATACTAGCAGATGCCGGTGTAACTGCAGCTGTAGGGAAGGTCGTTTCCACCGTCAGTGCAGCTTGGTTGCTTGTAACTGGTGAACCACAAGTGGAAGTTACGATTACATCATAATTGCCAGCATCGCCAGCTACTAAGCCTGTAATGGTAAGTGTCGCAGAAGTAGCACCGGAAATCGTACCGCCATTGGTCAGGTTAACCATATCCTTTCTCCACTGGTAGGTAAGGCTTGGACCAGTAGCCACGACGTTGAACATGACCGTAGAGCCAACACATTTCGCTTGTGCGGCTGGATGGGTCGTAATGCCTGGGCCGGTCACAACCGTCACTGTCGTATTGGCAGTTGAAGAACAACCGAATGTATTGGAAATGGTAACCGTGTAAGCCGTTGTAGCGGTAACAGCAGTAGCAACCGGGTTCGGTATATTGGTAGCCGACAAGAATGTGGCAGGCGACCAGCTATAGGTCAGCGCAGGCGAGAATGTGTAAATAGTACCTGACGCAGGATATGCAGCAGCAAGCGTAAGGGCAGAGTTATTGCCTGTCACAGCGTTGAAATAGGTACCAGTTGCAGTTGCAATTCCTATCGCACCACCTGTGGCAGGTGTACCCATGCTAGAACCGTAGATGATTTCTATTTTGCCCGGATCGGCACTTGCATCGCCCCACAGAACTACCTGTGCAGTAACAAAAATGGTTGCGCTCTCTGCACCTCCCGATGCGCCTGCGTTGTTGGTATATTGGAAGACATACTTTCCTCCAGCGGCTGGGCCGTGAGTTAAGTTACCGGCATTTGTTGGGTTCAAGTTGGCGTCTCGACCGAAAGCAAAAATGCCATTCGCCGTCGGGCTTATCAACGAGGTAGGTATGGCAGAACTGGCTGTGTTGCCCATCCTCAACCAACCATTCGTGCTGGCAGAGAAATTCGTATAAGTAGTGCCGTTGAACCTGAAGGAGAAGGCAGGGGATGGCGTAATTTCATTCGAACCATCATCTATGGTACCTGAGGTAACAGTGGTGAGCACTACCGGAGTGGTAATTGTCTCCAAGGATGCCCCACTACCAGAAGTGAATGTCATCAACGATAGCGAGGTAGCAGCAGAGGATGTCAACTGGCTGTTGTCTCCTGTACATACCTCAGATGGGGTGGCAGTGGCAGCGATACTCGTTGGCAGAGGGTTGACTGTTACGTTATGTGCAACTGTGTTTGCGCACATTAGGCCACCCGTCTGCGTTGCAGTCAGCACATAAGCAGTGGTTGCCGTTGGGTTGAAGGTATAACCCGTGCCAGCAGTACCTGATACGCCAGTTAATGGGTTCCAAGTATAAGTATCGTAGTCGCCAATGGTCGAAGTAATAGTGACCGTACCAGAAGTTGCACCTTGGCAGATGGTACTGCTGGCCGCACTAAGTGTGAGAGCAGGTGGTGTGGTGACCGTTGCGACTACTGGTGTGCGGGTACCCTCACATCCTCCAGATGCGCTGATATTGTAGAAGTAGTAATACCCACCTGTAACAACACCACCATCATATCCAGAAGTGATGGAACCAAATGTACCCAGGTTGTTCCAAGGTGACATGGTATAGTCTGCACCTGTGCTGTGGGAACTGACACTCCCCGAACTGAAACCAATTAGCAGGCGATAAGGGCCAGCTGCCGGTACAGCAAGGTTCAAGGTCATGGTGTACCAACTTGCAACACCGGCTGAAGGGAATGTAACTGGTACAGACGCACCCACCTGTGTACCGGTGGTATGGTCAACCAACCTTGCTGTTCCTGTTATGTTGCCAGTTGTCACAGTGCTGTAGAATTGCGCAGTCTGGATGGTGATAGGACCGTTGGTATTAATTACGATGCCACGTTCTACCGAAAATCCAGTGGATGTTGGTTGAGAAGTTTGGCCAAGGCCAGATTGAGATGCCGCCCCAGATACTGCGGCTGCATGGTAGGTCGTAGTAGTGCTGATGGATGGCGTTGTAAAGCTCGTGCCAGTACCCAGCGGTATGCCACCTGTTGATGCGGCATACCACCTGATGTCGTCACCAGGGTTCGCAGAAGCACCCAACGTCACTGTACCAGTACCACAACGGGAGCCAGGAGTTGTGCTGACCAATTGTGGGTTAGAGTACGAAACATTGGAAGTTATATTGGAATACCCCACCAACATGCCAAAGGAGCACTCTACTTTCAAACGGAAATAGTTGTTTCCAACAAGGAAGGTACCCGTAGCTGAAAGCGGGTTGGTGGCACCGGAAATGTTCACGATATCCGAAACGAAGTTATCGTTCGACCGCTGCCATTGGTAGCTGATGCCCAAACCTGTAGAGTAGCCAGTAGAAGAAAGCGTGGTGGAGTTTGAATTGCCACAGGCAGTGTTGCCCGTATAGGTACTGCTTGCAGTACCACCATTGGCAGCCGAGCAAGTAGGCGTTGCGATTACTTCTATGTCATCAATGTGGACGGTGGAAGTAGTAACTGCTGTGGGGCCAGTTGCCCTTATCAGGATGTAGTAATCACCAGATGTTGATGGAATGAAACTTAGCGTGGCCGTTTGTGCTGTTATGTTACTGACGTTAGCCAGGTTTCCCAAAACAGTGCCACCTGTGGCCAAACTGGAATTGTACTGCGCCTCCAATGATAGGGTTGCTGTAGCGCTGGAGTTGGCATACTTGAATATCAAGTCATAAGAAGTTCCCCCTGTCAAGGTCAATGCCCTGAAATGAAAGTACCTGTCAGTCACCAACGAGGTACTTGAAGCGATACGAGCAGTTGTACCTGACATCCCTGATGGCAACGATGTTGTGTTGGTCGTCCAACTATTGCCGGTGCCCGTGTTCAATAATTGGCCCACGCAGGTCAAAGTCCCATTGAGGTTCTCCGAATATGGCACTGTCGTGCCTGGGCAAAGGGTGCTATTGTTGCCCGTGAGGTTTGTGCTATAGCAGTTCGTGTTGCCGTCATATGCCCTTACCCTGATGTAGTAGAGCGTTTGTGCGGTCAGGCCCGTGATGGTGTAAGTGGTTCCGCCACCAGCATTATTTGCATACTGAATAAAATTGGTGTAAGTTGAATTGGTTGCCACGTCCACTTCATAGGTAACGCCAGCGGTGGATGATGCGGTCCAACTAATATCAAGCGTTGTCATTGACCTTCCAGTGTTGACAAATGTCGTTGGTGCGCCAATAGCCGGTGTATTGCACGTAGTGACAGTACCGAACAATGGAGAAGTAGTCAAATAAATCGGGCCTCCGCCACAACCGATATTGTTGAAGGAATATACGTAATAGTCGTAGCCTTGATTAGCAGTCAATCCCGTTTGGTTGAAGGTCGTGGTTGAACCAACAGCAACAACGGTTCCTGCCCCCAATGCACCGTTAACTGCGTATTGTGTGGTATTGACAGGTGGTGTTTCTGTTCCACCAGTCACGTAGCGAACTACTAGATACGCATCCGCTACAGGTGAGGCTGCCGTAAAGTTGGCAGTCAAGGTTGTTGCCCCAATTGAAACGAAATTCAAGGCGGTTGGCTGTGCCGTCGGTGCCACGCAAGGTGTAAGGTCGCCGTAGGCAAAAAAGCCCGTGAAGCTCGCAGTCGGAATTGGTGAACCACTCGGGTTAGTCTTCAAGGTATTGACCGGTGTACCCGCTGTGTACAGCGTACCCGTCACAATACCACCATAGGCACCAACAGCTGAGGGTGCCTGAAGTATTTGATTGGTAGAACCAATGCTTACATCGCCCACCTGAATGTGAACATTCGTCAGGTTGGCAGTGGAGCTCGGTATGATGGACCAAGTATTGTTGGATAGGTTGGTAACACCTGGCCCAGCCGAACCTGTGTTGCTGTTGAACGCCTCTCCTGTGAAGATGGTACCAGCAGCTGTGGTGGTTGGGCTTAACCAAATTGGCAGGTACTTAGCCCCTTTACCGGTTGGCCACAAATGGGTATTGGTGAAGGTATTGGTGGCAGTAGTGGTGCCATAGGTCCTGAGGAACGGCCCATCTATGTGGGTGTCATCAGCAAATGTGGTACCTGACAAGGTAGCAGCGGCAGTGGCGGTGCCAAGGCGCAGGGTGTTGGTAGCAGTGGTGTAGATAATACCTTTTGTCATCGTCAACGTGCCCGACATGGTCAGCGGCAGGTTCAAGGTAAGGCCGCCAGTGGTGTTCATGGTCAAACCAGTAAGGTTGGCCGTGGGGGACGCTGTCAGGTTCCTGAAAGTTCCAGCACCCGAAATCTGCGAAGCAGAGGCCCCTACCACACCAGCGCTACCACTCCAATCAGAAAAAGTAAGGGTGGAGGTAGCGGTCAGTGTACCAGCAGCGGCATTCGAGATATTCCCGCTGATGAAATGGGTGGAGGCAGCCCGGTATTCCCCACTAGTAATTGTCAGGTTGTTCACCGGGAAGTTACCAGAAGTGGATACGTGGCGGTTCGTGCCGCCAGTGGTTGCATCAACTACTAATGTGCCGCCAATCTTGAAGGAAGCACTGTTGGTCAGGTTGATAAGGTAACCATTGGAATGCCCACCATTGTTGGTGGTGGTGCCGTTGCCCATCTGTAGCGTCCAGCCAGCACCTGTGCTTACGTTCAAGCCCGTTGCAGGGAAAACCTTGAAGGCCGCGTTGGTAGTGGTGGTTGATGCAGGAGGGTCAACCACGATAAAAGTACCGCCTGTAAGTTGAAGGTGATTTACATTGTTGCAGAAGAAATCTGCAATATGCGTTAATACGCTTTCTCCTGCAACACCGTTGTTGCCATCCACGTTGATGGTGCCGCCCGATTGCTTGAAAACACCCGTAGTGGTGTCCAAAGTTCTGAAAGCACCTTTCACGTTCAAGGTGCCGCCCTGCATGTCAAAAGTACCTGCGCCAATATCGAACCTTGCATCGGCACGTGGGGTGCAGGCGTCCACGGTCAGGTCACCGCTCGTCATGGTGAGCACACCACTTGGGCCGATGTTAACACCCTTAGCAACAAGGCTTGCGCTATTGATGGTAACCGCATGGGTGATGTAAACGTTATCGGTGCAAGTAGGAACAGTTCCTTTAGACCAAGTAGCTGCTGAGTTCCAGTTGCCAGCGGCAATGGAAGCATTGGGTGCATCTGCGTTGCTCAAGCCCAAATAGAGGGCACCGCCTGTCAAATCTGCCAATGCAGTGCCGCCCGTGAAGTTTCTTTGACCGCAGGGAGTCGTGGTTCCTGCCTGGTTAGTACCAGCAACAGCACTTGCCCTAACCAAACGGGGATAAACCGGAGGAGGAGGGCCAAAAATATTTGGTGCTACCACTACAAATTCAATGGAGGCACATGCTAGCGTACCAGAAAGGATGGATGCTGACCAATTCTCGTTGGTTCGCTGTTCCACCGTATAGGCAGGGTTTGCATCTGCAATTGATACACCAGTAAAGCCAGTGGCCTCCGTGTAGGTTACGCCCAAGATACCTGCCCCAGTTGGCGTGGTCCTCTCAAACCAAGCACTCCGGTTTAGTCCTGATGAGTTGATAAAGGGATACCTTGATGTAGTAGTGGTGGGGTCAGCACCTGCCGTAATGGCTGAGCCAGTAGTTGATGTGGATTGTCCCCGGCCAAATGTACCTGACAAAATACCGCCAGACCCAACTGTTAATGTTCCACCCGCTGTGGCAGTTCCACAAGAGAGCCAGTTGCCCGTAATGGCTACCCTGCCCGCAGTGAAGGCAGTGGTACCTGAAACCATAATACCATTCGCGCCCCAAGTAATGCTGGGGAAGGTAGTAGAGGTATTGTTGAAGGTCAAACCGGCAATGGTACTGCTTGTGAAAGTACCGGCACCGCTTACGGTTTGAGGCGCAGTTCCCGTCAGTTGGAGGACAGAGCTTGTCTTGGAGAGGTCAATGGTACCGTTGTTGGTGATATTGCCTCTAGCTATCAGTGTCTTGCCTGTCGTACCATTGAAAACATTGACCGTTCCAGTTGCATCCACAGTCAAGTTGCCAGCAACCGAAAGAATGGTGGCTGTTGTCGGCCACGCCAATGTTCCTGTGCCGTTCACCGTTACGTTGTTCACATTGTAGGTAGTAGCTACTGCGTCGAGGGTCACCGTGTGGCCAGCAGCAATGGTAACGTTGTCCTGAATTGTAGGCGTAAAACCCGCATCCCAAGTAGAGGGTGCCGTCCAGTTGCCGGAAGCAATTGATGTAAAATTGCCTGGCGCACGGGATATCAAAGAGATATTGTCTATAGAATGGCCAGGAATAGTTCCACCAGAAGTGTCGCTCTTCCACATGAATACTATTCGAAAGGTGGTACCGGCATAGCTGGCAGGTACAGTTGCCGTTACCGTGTTTACGGTACCGTTTACGCCGAGAACTGTATTTGCCAAATGCACCCCACCTGTTAAACCTGCCGGTACGTTAGTGGTACCACTGCCTGGGTGAGTAGCAGCTCCAACAGGTGTAGTCGAAGTTGGGACTGCATACACTTGTATGATGTCCCAGCTACCCTCGCCAACGCCGTGCCAATTGAAGCTAAGTGTAATGATGGATTCACCAGCAGGGACAGTCACGTCGCGCCAAAAGTAATTTTGACAAGGTGTGGTAAGGGAATAGGTAGCGTCGGTGCAACTATTGCTTGAAGGGTAAGCAAAGTCACCTGAAAATGGAGCACCTGGCGCACCTCCGTAAGTCCCTACACACCAAGGGTTGTTGGCTGAGCTTGAAACAGACCAACCATTAGCGGCAAAGCCGCCAGCGGTCGCAAACCCCCCATCCCCAGCTGGATTTATCAGGGTAGTCTGAGCGTAGGACTCTATTTGCAAAAAAGCAAACAAGCCTACCAGAAATAGCAAACGAGTAACAGATTTCATCATGCCAATTGAAATATTGAGTGAAAGAAATAATTTGATTCCGAAGGGAAAAAATTGATTAGAACGTAAACGGATGAGTCCAATTTGGATTGATAGGATGCCATTCAATGTGGCTTACTAAACCTTTTCGTCACTGCCTTGATAGAGATTGGGCATCTAAGGGATTAGGCTTTTCCGTTGTTCATAAAAAATGACTGCGCTCAAAATCAGTGATAAAAATCACTTGATACCTAACTAAATTACGGCGAAAGCCTATTCGGCGTTGCAAACGTAGTGAAATCAAAACAATTTTCGTACGTTGAGATTGAAATTTATTTTTTTGTGACTTGTTTGGATCAGGGGTTGGAACTGGAGCAGCGCACCGAAATCTTTGTAGCCAAGGCAAAATTCTAGGCTTTGGAGGTTGTATCATTAGTTTGTTGGGCCTTCGGCCTAACAAATTAATGAACGCAGGGACACAGAGGCGCAGCGGATTTTTTCAAATGCTGCGCCTCTGTGCCCATGATTTGAAATTAATTTTTTCGAATATGGATCAATTTAGTGTATATTGCTTCATCGCCGTTCGGCGGGACTCCTTGAAGGGGCGGCAAATTGATTTTTTGCTGAGGCAAAAAATCAATTTGCCGCCCCTAAAAAAAAACGATTCGGCGGCGTGTGGCTCTGCCACACGCCGCCGAAACGTTTTTTTTTTAGGTGAAACGAAAATTTTGCGAAGCAAAATTTTCGTTTCACCTTTCCTGGGAGCAGCGGTACGCTAAATAGTGGCAAGCCAAGCCCCTTACTGCTTGACGATTTGCTCCATCAGCTGCTCAAAGCCGTTATCTATCTTGACGAAGTAGGTGCCTGCAGCAAAGCGGGTCAGGTCAACCTGGATATCGGCCACCCCTTTCTCAATTTCCATGTCTGAAACCTGCAGCAGCCGACCGTTCACATCCGTCACCGATACCGTCAGGTTCGTTAACTTGGGTAGGTTCACCTGTAGGGTCACCTTGTCGCTCGTCGGCATGGGAAACACGGTCACCACGCCAAAATCCTCCAATTTGCGCTTCACGGTCACCACGTTCGAGTATTCGTAGTGGCCGTCGATGTCCACCAGCTTTAGGCGATAGTTACTAACTGGTAGGGGGTGCTCGTCTTCTAAGCTGTACTCCCGTATTTCCTGCGTTGTGCCAGCGCCCAGCTTCCTGCCCACCTCTATCCAGTTGGCAATGCCGTCCTCAGAACGCTCCACGATGTGGTACTGGCTGTTCATCTCCGTGGCAGTTGTCCAGGAGACCATGTTCACAGGGCCCCGCTCCGTTGCGGTCAGCGAGGTCAGCTCTACGGGCAGTATGCCCGAAATGACGGCTCCGGTGGCCGTTAGGTTGGTATTGGCCACGCTATACAGCGCAGAGTTCGGGTTGCCATTGCAATAGCCTACTATTGAAGGCACCGCTGCCCCTGACGTTACCCAGGTTAGCGTGATGTCCCCGGCCGGCAGCGGATCGCCACCCGTCCTCGTGAAGCGGAACCGCCCAAACTTCGTGGACATGGTTGGCATCGTCGGCGCAGAAGCCTCGGGGGTCGGAGCCTGTACGATGCGCATCGCCCTTAGGCCAGAAATTGCGGGGGCGGAAAGCGTCAAGGCCCCAGTTGGTGCGGGGGGCTGGGGGGCATCAATCAAGGAGAAAATCCCCAATACAGCGGACGTCCCGATGCCGATCGTGGCACCGTTTATCCCCGATGTTTTAATGGGAATGGAACCGTTAGTGTTATGGAACCACACGTCGAACTCGATGATGTCCGTGCTTACCCTTGTGCCGTTCTCAACGCTTATGGCTGCAGTGGAACCGGGACAGGCCTGGCCCAGCGATTCGTTTGGCAGTAAGCCCAGCGAGGCCGCCAGCGCAATCAAAAAATGTAATGGATTCTTCGTCATTTCTATTGAATTTTAGATTTTAAATTATTCATCCAACTGTTCAGGTGCGTTTGGCCGATGAACTGAGAAGCGGTTCCCATTAGGTGGAAATTCCAATCCAAATACTGGGAATCCCTTCCGGGTTGTGCTGATTGTTAGGGCGTGACCACATCAACGAGGTTGTTAAAATTAGCCTATCAAATGATGTAATCAGGAAGATCGGTGTAGCCGCTACCATCAAGGTCGGAAGGGACATAGCCCTCTGCGAGGTTGTTGAAGTCGGATTCCTATTGAATGTACTCTTCCAAGCCTACAAAGGTATTATTGTCTGGTGGAGTGATGACAAAATTGCCACTAAAAATCGCTGGCACACCAAAAGAAGTTGCCATGTTCATGCCAAAAGCATCAGCCACGTTGTCAAAATTATAGCCATAGGTGACTCCAGTAGCCACTGGGCTTGCGCTCCAAGTGGTTATGATGTTCCTGCCCTTGATGACGAGGTAGTAACTGTTCCCAGCTGCTGCCCAGGGGAAGTTTACGGTAGCACCACCCGACGTGTTCAAAACCGCTTTCGCAGAATACGCCAAGGTAAAGGGCGACATTGTACTACGGAGTTCCACCATTATGGTGTCACATTGTGTGGAGGTGAATGGCGGCATTGCCATAGGATAGTTGTTCATAAGGACAGGCCGCATCGTAGTCGCATTTTTCATATACCCTTCAATAAAAGTATTGCTCAGCGTGAGCACCGAATTGCCTGTGACCGTGATGGCAGAAGTTGCCGTAGCGGTACAGCTGAATGCATTGGTTCTACGGAACTACCACTACAAATAGAAGCAGATATGGGTGTAACCACAGCTGTAGGTATGGTAGTTTCTAACGTCAGTGCAGCCAGGTTGCTCATAACGGGCGAGCCACAAGTGGCTGATACAATTACATCATAGTTGCCTGCATCACCAACAACTATACCTGTTATAGTCAGCGAAGCTGTCGTTGCGCCAGAGATGGTGCCACCGTCAACAAGTGGAGTGCCTCCTAACCTCCACTGGTAGGTCAGGCCTGGGCCTGATGCTACCACATTGAACACTGCTGTTGAACCAACGCAATGAGACCTAAATCTTGGATTGATTTGATGCCATTCTGCGTCGCAAACTAAACCATTTCGCTACTTCCTTTAATATAGAATGTGCATCTAAGGGAATAGGCTTTTCCGTTGTCCATTAAAAATTCTTGCGCTCAAAATCAGTGAGCAGATCACTTTTACCTAATTATTTACGGTGAAAGCCTCTTTGACGTTGCAAACGTAGTGAAATCAAAACAACTTTCTTGCGTTGAGATTGAACATTATTTTTGTGTGTATTGAAAGAAAGCGCTTTGCCAAATTTAGGTCGCAAAGTGGAGATTTCTCAACCTAATTTTATTCCTTATTATCAAAAATTTAAAAATAAAAACAAATCGTCACAATGTCAATTTTTAACATAATTTCAACAACAGCGATTTTATGGTCATTTCTTTTTGGGGGTTGCTTTAAAAAAACGACGCCCGGTTTGATGACCAAAATGGAGGACGAGACACGTCAACTAATTGTAGTACGTACACTAAACGCCGAAGAAACGATTGGTTTTCTCCAAGCTTATGAGCAAAAAGCGGGTGGATGGGTAGCCGTTGGCCAGCGCATCGAAGTATCGGTCGGTCGCAGTGGCTTGGCACCAGCCACCCATAGCGCCTCCAAGCCCAACCAGCCCATAAAACGGGAAGGCGACGGCAAATCACCCGCAGGTATATTTAATTTTGGTCATATCTTCGGATACGCCCCGGCTGCCGAGGTCAAGTTCAAGATGCCCTATACCCATGCTACGGACGCGCTCGAATGCGTGGACGACAGCAACTCCCGCTTCTACAACCAATTAGTGGACAACCAATCCGTTCAAAAAGACTGGACGAGCAGCGAGTTCATGCGCCGCCAAGACCACCAATACCGCTGGGGTATCGTGGTCAACCATAATACCTCCCCTACCCTGCCCTTGGGCGGTTCCTGCATTTTCCTGCACATTTGGAAAGAACCAGGCGCCCCCACTTCCGGCTGCACGGCCATGGCCGAGGAAAATTTGTTGGAACTGCTGCACTGGCTCGACCCTGCCAAGTCGCCCCGCCTTTTACAAGTAGTTGAAAAGGACTACCCTGCCTACCAAAAAGCATTCGGATTGCCGTGAAACGGGGGACAGTTGACGATAGACGATGGACGATGGACGGTGGTTGGAAGAAGGATGATGATGGAGGCAAACCAGCGTTAGACCGCTGTATCTCCTTTGCCGTCCACCGTTGGCCGTTAAAACACCCTCCTCCCCTCCTCGGGGTTCTCGAAGAAATCGTAGCCGAGGGTAAGGGTATGCGTGGCGGGGAGGGAAATATTGGATATGGTCTGGTCGTTGTATTGCAGGGCATAGCCAAACCGGAAATTGTCAAAAAGGAACATGCCCGAAATACCGATTCTCCGTTGGTTGATGCCGTTCTCCACCCTGGAAATGCCGCCAAGCAGGCCGACCACATAACTGCCTTCGATGAAAACGCTGAGGTGAAGGTCGGCTGAGTTGATTTGGTTGTCTGGGCGGAAATCCAAGTCGTTCAAGGTGTAGGGAGTGGCCTGTTTCAGCAAAATGGCTGGTTTCAAGTAGTATTCGTCGGTGATGTGGAACGTGCTTCCTGCATGGAGGTTGATCGTGCGGAAGCGCAATGGACCGCCCTCGTCATCAAAAAATGGCCTTTCGAAGAAATTGGGCATGGAGAAGCCAATGAAGGTGCGCTGGTTCTGCCAAAAAACGCCAGCCCCAGCCTCCATGGCCATGAAGCTAACGCCAAGGTTAACGTTCTCGTTTGCATCGAAATACGAAACCCCTGCCGTCGCACCGATGGCCAAGCTTCCGCCGGCCATGGGGAATAGCCTCGAAAACACTGGCTTGATGGAAAGCTCGTTGAAGTCAGGCTGGTTGTGGAACTGGAGCACCCCTCCAAAACCAACGTTCTCTCGTACGCCACCCCGGCCGTGCAAACTCACCATTGCGGAGCGGCTCAACTGCATGTCGGAGGCAAAGCTGCCATAGTAAAATGCCTCAAAGCTCGTTGCGTTTACCCGCCCGGCGTAGGCAGGGTTGAGCGGCAGCGCATTGAACTGGTACTGCATCAGGGAGTTGCGAAAGGTCTGGTCGTCCTGAGCAGTGGCAGCCAGACTCGCCGCCAAAATGAATACAAAAGCAAATAACTGTTTCATGCCGCCAAAGTTAGCGGGTTTTGACACCGTTTCGCCGTTTGTTTTTCACAGAAAATTTTTGGTTTTTACGTGAAATCCTACCTTCACGCTCGAAATTCAAAGGCGGAACAACCTGAGCCTGTATCATAAGTCAATTTTTCGCCTTCGTCGAAGAGTTTAATTTCAACGCAAAGACACAGAGGCGCAGAGTTTGAAATAATCCTCTGCGCCTTAGCGTCTCTGCGTTCATTAATTTGTAGGGCCGAAGGCCCAACTGACTGATGATACAACCTCAGGTTGGTCCAAAAAAACAACATGATGAAACAATTGCACGGAAAGACTGCCCTTGTGACGGGAGGTTCAAGGGGAATCGGGGCCGCCATCGTCCGCAGGTTTGCCGAGGAAGGGGCGAGCGTCGCCTTCACCTACCTATCCTCCGCCGAAAAAGCCAATGCATTGGCCACTGAACTGACCAATGCCCACGGCGTTCAGGTGCAGGCCTACCCTTCCAATGCCGCCGATTTTGCGCAAGCAGAAACCTTGGTGAACGACGTGCTGCGTGATTTCGGCAAGCTCGACATCTTGGTGAACAATGCCGGTATCACCCGTGACAACCTCATGCTCCGCATGACGGAGGAGCAGTGGGACGAGGTCATCAATACCAATCTGAAGTCCATTTTCAACCTGACCAAGCACGTCCTTAAACCAATGTTGAAGGCCAAGTCCGGCTCCATTATCAATATGAGCAGCATCGTGGGCATGACGGGCAATGCGGGGCAGGCCAACTATGCGGCCTCGAAGGCAGGCATATTCGGCTTTACCAAGTCCATCGCCAAAGAGGTCGGTTCCCGCAGTATCCGCTGCAATGCGATTGCCCCTGGCTTCATCGAAACGGAGATGACCGAGGCATTGGATGAAAAGACGAAAGAAGCTTACTTCGCCAATATCCCCATGAAACGGTTTGGGAAAGGCGAGGAAGTAGCCAATGTCTGCGTGTTCCTGGGCTCTGACGCCTCCTCCTATGTTTCCGGCCAGACCATCAGCGTTTGTGGTGCGTTGAACTGCTGATTGTCAACGGAAAACAGCGAATTGAATCTTTAGGTGGGCTTACCGTACCCTGCATAGCTCCTATGGCAAGCTATTTGCAAACCCAGTTTCGGAAATGCTGACCCTGTATTCCTCCTTGTTCAGTGGCAGCCATTTGAATTTGAAACTGACATACCATGGGACGCCAAACTACGGAAACCCAACAAGCGGTCGAGCATCAATGCATTGGCCATAAAGAAGGTGACTGGATCATCTTCACCTGCCCCATCTGCAGGGATTACCAGCGGCATATCAACTGCAAGACAAAGGAGGTCATTGTCCGGAAGGGGAAAGGCAACGCGGTACACATTGGCTCACATGCACCCGTGCATTCCGACTTGGCATGTTTCAGCGGGAGCTGACCACATGAACGACTCACCCACAGCAACTTGTGCAGAGCTCGAATGTTCAAGGGCCACTCAATACCAAATAGAAGTTGGGAAAGAAAAGTGTTTAGCTATCAAAATGGCTGGACGAAGCTGCGCAAAGCAGCGTTGACCTTGCGGATTGCTCGCTTATTGGCGACAAACCTTACCTCATCGGCCTTATCTATGGAATTGATCATGCCTGCGTGCTGCAACACCAATAAATGCTCCATGATATAAGATTCGGTCAGCCTGAGATTGGCGGCAAGCCTCGTGGGGTTCATGCTACCATTGTCGAGCAGTTCAGTGATGATGGCAAACCTGTGCTTGTGGTTGAATGCCCGCAACATGCTTGTCGCCGTCTCGACTTTTTCGCCATTTAGGCAGGGTGGATTTTTCGTGCTCATCAAATAGTGGTAACTGGTTATAAGGATTTGAGCGTCAAAGATAACTTTAGGCATCCATTTAGCAACATGCTTCAAATTTTTTTTTATAAAATAACTGAGAAACACTATTTTCAATACAAGCAAATTACAAGGCGGTACGTAGTGATTTTCTTTCCAATAAGAACTATTTTTTTCGGTATCGTTGCAATGCCGATTCTCCAAAACCTTGGTTTTCAGCCGTAAGCGAAGTAGTGAAAAAACTATGCTTGAAGCCATTGGAAAAATCAAGTATCCGAACAAAAAAAAAATATGATTAATTGGGAGGGTGCTGTTTAGGGGTGTTTTTGGGGTGAAACGAGACGGTGACGAAGCATCTTAAAGTAGTATGATTGACGACTGTTTGAGGCAGGAGCACGGCTAGAACTGACACCTCGAAAGGGCGAGCAAAATAATCGTATTTGGACAAGCTGAGCCGCCCTTCCGAGGCGTCAGCTCAAGCCTCGCCAATACTCAGTTAGTTGGCCAAGTAGCTTACTTCCCGTCCAAGGCATTTGTGTTGTACTTCACATTGATATTTATCCAAATAGCCCTGGAAATGCGAAAAAACCAAACAAACAGGATAGCAATAACGACCAGCAGTACCAAGAAGGCAGCATTGATGGAGAGGCCAACTAGTAGGATTAGCCCACCCACGACGAATAGGGAAAAAAAGCCCGTGATGATATAGGAAATGAACATGGCCCCATAGTAGAAGCCGGGGCCGAGGAAATACTTCTGCCCGCACTTAGGGCAGGTCTCCGGCATGTCGAAGGGCTTGCTGAAGGAAAACGAGCCGGTCGGGAACAGGTCGCCCTCATGGCATCGTGGACATTTCATGTTGAAAATACTGTATGCTTTCGTGCCTTTCTTGAACATAATTTTAAACGGCTTACGATGGACGATTGACGGTGGACGGCGAGTACGGTTGGCGTAATCTACCAGCCGATGCCTTCGGCAAAGGTAGGTAGATTGAGGACTTATAAATTGTGATTACTGTCACAACTTGCTTTTTCGTGCCGTATCCTAACGAGGTTCAGCGTACCGAAATATTTGTAGCTGCCTAGCACCCACGCCACCAAGGTGAAGCGCACCAAAACATTGGTATCGCCATACCAACCATAGTTTCGAGGTTCAAAAAAAAACCAAATCGCAGCGATTGCATCTTGTCCCATACTTGGCGGAAAAAAATATTCGTCCAAAAATTTGGATGGTAGGTGCAAAGGCTACTTACTTTGCATCTCAAAGTTCTTTTTGAAAACAAATCACCATCGTGAGAAACCACAACGAACATCTGGAAACGCTGACCGAAATCCGCTCTATGATGGAACGGAGCAGCCGTTTCATCTCCCTCAGCGGACTGTCGGGGGTTGCAGCCGGCATCATTGCGTTGTTGGGCGCAGCAATGGTCTATGTCTATCTTGGCCTCCGCCCGTTTTCCAATTACCGTATTTTCTATACCGAGGTATTAGACAAGGGAAAATGGGGCATCGGCTACGAGGCATTCTTCCTAATGGATGCCTTCTTGGTGCTGGTGCTGGCCTTGGCCGCTGGCATTTATTTCACCTCCCGTAAGGCAAAGCAAAAAGGGCAAAAAGTATGGGACAAGTCGGCGCTGCGGATGCTGTCGAACCTTTCCATTCCCCTTGTGGTTGGCGGTATATTCTGTCTTGTGCTTTATAGGGAGGGTCAGATTCTGCTCGTTGCCCCAGCCACACTTGTGTTTTATGGACTTGCCTTGGTGAATGGCAGCAAATACACCCTTAACGACATCCGCTACCTTGGCCTCTTCGAGATTGGGTTGGGCATCATCGGGCTGTTCTTCCCCGGCTATGGGCTGGAGCTTTGGGCGATAGGGTTCGGGCTGCTGCATATTATTTATGGGCTGGTCATGTACCGGAAGTATGAGTGAAAATTGGAAATTGGGGAACGTCCAACCCGAACATTCGTAAAACAATGGCAATTGGATAAAACTAGGCATTGACTGCCCACTTCCAACTGCCAACTGCCAACTTAAAATGAAACACCTGCTTGAAAAGTTGGAAACCACCAAACTCGACAACCGCATCCGGTTGGGCATCATGTCCATGCTGATGGTGAACGATTGGGTGGATTTCGGCGGCTTCAAGGAGATGTTGGGCTTGACGGACGGAAACCTCGCCAGCCACATGAAGGTGCTCGAAGGCGAGGGATATGTGGAAATGCGCAAGGCGTTTGTGGGCCGAAAACCGCAGACCTCCTACACCGCTACCGTGTTGGGCCGGAAGGCTTTCACCGACCATTTGGCAGCTTTGGAGGAACTGCTGAAATCTGGGACGTGAATTTTTTTTGTACTTAAACTTTGATTTTCAAAGTTCTTTTTATACTCAAAAACCGAAAATAGAAGTTAGAATTGGTGGGACGGCATTCGGCAAAAAACGAGTTACCAGGGGGGCCGATGGGCCGTTCCCAACTTTTAATCCTAATGGTAATAACAATGGTTCGTGAAGTTTTCGGGTTTTAGGGTGCTAAGGTTGTGGGCTAATAGCTGTTTTTGAAATGGCTGGTTAGGTTTTCAATCCTTTCAAAAATGATTTGTGGTTAGGTTTTGCCCCCAAACCCTAAAACCCCAGAAACTTAGAACTTCACGAACTATTGAATAAACAATCAATTAAGATGAATAACGAATCCACTTCAAGCTCCAACCCATTGAACCGCATCAGCCAATGGTTCAAAGAATCGCTGATTGTAAAGCTGTTTTCCATCGGCTTTTTGGTGCTGATTCTGTTGATACCCAACGCCATGATAAAGGAACTCATCCGAGACCGAAACCTCCGTCAAGAGGAAGTGAAAGCGGAAGTTAGCCAATCATGGGGAGGTAATCAGGGAATCCAAGGGCCAGTGCTCACAGTTCCCTACACGACCTACTCAACGGTTGAAGGAAAAACAACAGCAGAACGCCACACTGCCTATTTCTTGCCCCATACGCTCAAGGTGGACGGCGACTTGAAGCATCAAATACGCAAGCGAAGCATCTTTGACGTGGTACTGTACCAAGCGGGCCTTACGCTCTCCGGCGAGTTCCAACAGCCCGATTTTCAATCACTCAACCTCGCCCAGGCTGATATACATTGGGCAGAGGCTCGGCTGGCCGTCGGCATCAGTGGCATGACGGGCATCAAAGAATCCGTACAGGTGGATTGGTCGGGCCAAACACGGCGCATGGAGCCGGGCACGGGCATGACTGGGCTGTTGCCCGCCGGCGTCAGCGCATTGGTATCCCTTGAAGCCAATGGCAATGGCTACCGTTTCTCCATTCCTATCAAATTGAATGGCAGCGAGTACCTCAGCTTCGAGCCGGTAGGCAAATCAACGACCGTTGACCTCCGCTCCGATTGGCATTCACCGAGCTTTGAAGGTGCTTTCTTGCCCGACCAGCGCAATATCACCACAACAGGTTTTAGTGCCGTATGGCAAGTGCTCGACCTTAACCGGGCCTATCCACAGCTATGGAAGGACGACGTGGTTCGGTTTGCACAACATCCATACAGTGGTCAAGCAACATACGAAACTACTTCTGAAAAAACCGTGCAGTACAACGCCTCTTACCTGGGTGTTCGCCTCATCCAGCCCGTGGACGAGTATTTGAAAAACACCCGTTCGGCCAAGTATGCCATCCTAATCATCGGCCTTACGTTCATGCTCTATTTCTTCTTTGAGGTGCTCCGCAAATTGTTCATACACCCATTCCAATACTTGTTGGTAGGTTTGGCTTTGACGGTTTTTTACCTCCTCTTGCTGTCCTTGTCCGAACATTTGGGATTCAACCTAGCCTACCTCACTTCTTCAGTAGCCACCATTGGTCTCATCTGTTTTTACAGCGTTTCCATGCTTCGCATCAAACGATTGGTCTGGCAGCTGCTGGCCATGCTGGTGGCCATTTACGGCTTTATTTTCATCCTACTTCAACTGGAGGACTACGCATTGCTGGCTGGTAGCATCGGCGTGTTCTTGGCTTTGACAGCCGTCATGTACAGTTCCCGAAAAGTGGACTGGTACAATTTAGGGCGAAGCAGCGATTTGCCAGAAGCCACAAATAATGAGCAATAGCTCCAACCGATTTCAAAAACAACAATTAGGCAATAGCTGGGGGAGGCAAGGAAGTTATTCTGCGCCTCCCGCTTTTCATGCATCCAGCATCCAATATCCAGTATTAAATCACCAATCACCATCACCATGCAATCCTTCTTCCAAACCGAAAAGCAATACCGCATCTTCAAGCTGCTCTGCCTCACTACCCTGCTCAATTTTGCATTGGTGGCAGGCCGCCTTTGGCACACGGGATTTGATTTCTCCCAAATCAACGAGTTCTACGACCTCGCCATGACCCGCAGCAGCACTTTCCTGTTCCTTATCTGGAACCTGTTCTTGGCATGGGTTCCATACACGCTCTCCCTATTACTCCCCAAACTGCCGACACGGTGGCTCGCCCTGCCATTGTTGGCGGTTTGGTTAGTCTTCCTACCGAATGCACCTTATATCGTCACCGACCTGTTGCACATCCGCTACCGGGTGGGCATCCCGCTCTGGTACGATGTGATGATGATTTTCTCCTTCGCATGGACGGGCCTGCTCCTTGGGTTCCTCTCCCTGCTCGACGTGCAGGCTTATTTGGATAAAAACCTTGGCAAAAAACCTTCCGCAACCATCATCTGGGCAGTCATCGGGCTTTGCGCTTTTGGGGTTTATCTCGGCCGCTACCAACGTTGGAACACCTGGGACCTACTACTCGAACCTTACCAGCTTTTCTGGGATGTAATGGGCGTCTTGTTCCACCCCATCGCCAATATGGGCACCTTGGGCTTGGCCGCCGTGATGGCGGGTGTGCTTGGAACGGGGTATATGACGCTGAAGACGTTGGTGAGAGAGTAGAGAAGTGAGAGAAGTGAGAGGGTGAGAGAGGGAAGGCGACTGAATCAGTTGGGTTGTACGCCAATGAATCAGTTGTTTAACGTGATAAAAAATGCCTAGTCGGCAATTTTAGCAGGGCTATTTTGATTAATATCACTGGGTGGGAGGCAAAGAAGCCCTATTTTTACCCCATAAACCCAGCCTTGCTATGTCAATTTCCCGCATTTACGAAATACTCTCCACCCTTACAGATCCTGAAATACCAGTACTTACCCTGCTCGACCTTGGCATTATTAGGGATGTGAAATGGGACGAAGGCACCCATGAAGCCGAGGTCATTATAACGCCCACTTATTCCGGATGCCCGGCGATGGACTTCATCGAGGTCAATATCCGTTCGGCATTGCAAGAACACGGTTTTGAAAAACTGAAAATCACGAGCGTCCTTAGCCCGGCCTGGACGACCGACTGGCTCTCGGAATCCGGCAAGGCCAAGCTAAAGGCTTATGGCATTGCCCCGCCCGTGGGTTCTGCTGCCAAACTTTCGTTGTTGGGAGAAAACATAGCGGTCGAATGCCCCCGCTGTGGCTCAAAGGATTCCCGCTTGGTCAGCCAATTCGGCTCCACCGCCTGCAAGGCGCTCTACCAATGCAAGGACTGTTTAGAGCCTTTCGATTATTTCAAATGCCATTAACGGTGGACGATGGACGGCGGACGGCGGACGGTGGACGATGGACGATGGACGATGGACGGTGAGCGTGTAGGATATATTTACGTACTATCCGCCGTCAACCGTTGGCCATCTATCGTTGACCGTCTATCGTCCACCATTAGCCGTCAACCGACAAACTTATACCCCACCCCTCTTATCGAGTGGAAATACATGGGGTTTCGCTGGTCTTCCTCAAAATATTTTCGGAAAGAAAGAATGAAATTGTCAATCGTTCGGGTGGACGGATAGACGTCGTAACCCCAGACGGATTGCAGGATTTGGCTGCGGGAGACCACTTCGTTCTTGCGGTCAATGAGCAGTTTGAGCAGCATGGCCTCTTTCTTGGTCAGGAGGAACGGGCCATCCACGCCAACGGCCTCGAAGGTGCGGAAGTTGACTTTGTTCTTGCCAAATTCGACCACCTCTGGCATGTTTTCCGGCGACTTGCTGGTGCGCCGGATGAGGTTGTTCACCCTGAGCAACAGTTCCTCCAATTGGAATGGCTTGGTCAGGTAGTCATCAGCGCCCCTTTTCAGGCCAGCGATGCGGTCCTGCGAACCATCTTTGGCTGTTAGGAAAATGATGGGCACTTCCATATTGGTCAGCCGGATCTGCTCACAAATCTCAAAACCGCTGATTTCGGGCAACATCACATCTAATACAATAAGGTCAAAATGCTGCTCCCTGAAATATTTTAAGGCATCCCAGCCCTTGCCAGTGGCAACGACCTCGAAGCCCTCCAGTTCAAGGTTCAGCTTCACAACATCCCGGATGCTTTCCTCATCTTCGACTAATAAGATTCTCATGGTGGACGGTGAACGGTGGACGGTGGACGATTGACGGTGGACGGTGGACGACGTGGACAGGCAGTCAGAATAATTTTTATTGTCCATCGTCAACCGTCTATCGTTTATCCTCTATCGTCAACCGAAATATTGTTCCTTTCGGTTGATTATCAATCACTTGTATGCTCCCGTTATGGGCTTTCACAACTTGTTCGACAATAAACAACCCCAATCCGGTGCCTTTTGTTTGGCGGGTTTCTTCACTGCCGATTCGGTAAAATTTCTCAAATATCCGTTTTTTCTCCTTGTCAGGGATGCCAGTACCGTTGTCGGCAAAATCCATTGTCACTTGGCCGTCCTTGTGGCGGAGCCTTATCTCGATGTCGGGACGGTCATTGGCATATTTGACGGCATTTTCGAGCAAGTTTGAAACGATGGAAATCATGCCTTGCTTGTCCATTTTTACCATTGGGAACCCATTGGCCACATCGAATACAATCCTTGCGCTGGGGTGCCGCTCGGCAATCTTGGCTATATTGTCCTTTACCAGTTCCGCCAAGTTGATTTCCTCGAAAAAAGGCTGGTACGCAGACTCCAATTTTGCGGACAGCAAAAGGTTCTCTACGAGTTCGTGCAGCCGTTCGTTTTCCCGCAGGGCACTATTGGTCAGCTGTTCGGACTTGTCCCTGGGCAGTTCTTTGCGACGAAGCAAGGTCTCCAGCACCAACCGTATGCTGGCGATGGGCGATTTAAGCTCATGGGTAATAGACAGCAAGAAATTGCGCCGTTGTTGGTTGGCCCGCACCTCTTTTTGGTAACCTTGGTTGATGAACCAAATGCCTGCCAGGAGGGTCAGCACGAAGACCATTGCCTCGCCGAAAATCATGTACTCCTGTCGCTTGTATTTCTTCGCAAGCGATTGGTATTCAGCCATTTGCTCGAATTCCGCTTTGCTTCTTACCCTACCCTCTGCCACCATCCCTATTTGCATCAGTTCCCGCTTGGCATGAAAAGCATCCCTGTTCTTTGTGAACAACAACAAAGCCCACCATGCAAATGCCATGAGCATATAGACCATGATGCTGTAGGAAAGGAATCGAAGGCGGAGGTTGGGCATGCTGGATGCTGGATGCTGGATGCTTGATACTGGATGCTGGATACTGGATGTCAGTTGGTTATTTGGTTCTGATTTAAGAGGTTTTATTTAGAGGAGGCCGAGTGAGTAAAAAAGTTCTTGGACTTGAAGGCAAAGGGTGCTTGTTATGAAAAAGCCCCCTGAACTATTTATTCAAGGGGCTTTCATCTTTTATTTCTACCCGACACTATCAAGCATCCAGCATCAAGTATCCAGTATCAAACATCCACTATTAATCTTCAGCCTCGACGAGGTCTTGGGCTACTTCGAGAATCTGGTTATCAACAAGGATGCGACCGCAATGTTCGCAGGCCATGATTTTCTTGCGCATGCCGATTTCTAATTGAAGCTGAGGTGGCACTTGGTTGTAGCAGCCACCACAGGCGTCACGCTCAATGGTTACCACGGCGAGGCCGTTGCGGTAAGAGCGGCGGATTTTATCATAAGCCTTCAGGAGACGCTCCTCAATTTTCTTACGGGCTTTGTCTGTGCGCTTGCGGAGCTTCTCTTCTTCTTTCTCCGTCTTCTCCTGGATGGCAGCCAATTCGACCTTTTTACGGTCAAGGTCTGCCTTCTTGGAATTCAGGCGCTCTTCGGTGGCAGTGAGGGTACCCTGCTTGGCATCCACGTTCACCTTCGACTCCCTGATTTTTTTCTCAGAAAGCTGAATATCAAGGCGCTGCATCTCAACCTCCTTGGTCAGGGCCTCGTATTCACGGTTGTTTTTCACGTTTTCGAGCTGCTTTTCGTAGCGGGCAATCAGCGCCTTGGATTCGGCGATGTTCGCTTCGTAGCGACCTACCTCGCCTTCGAGGTCTTCCATGTTCTCCTGCAAGCGGCGAAAACGGGTCTCCAGACCAACGATTTCGTCCTCCAGGTCACGTACCTCCATCGGCAATTCGCCCTTCAAGATTTCGAGTTCACTGATCTGAGAATCAATGAGTTGCAGTTCGTAAAGGCTTTTGAGTTTTTCCTCAATGGTCAGTTCTGACATATTGAAATGAGTTTCTAGTTTTGAGTTGCGGGTTTCGATTAGGAGTGTCTCGTTTGGCGAAAACGCTGCATTTACAGGGAAGCATTCGTTACTCGGAACTCGAAACTCGAAACTTGGCGCTAAAAATAAAACACTGGATTGGTGTTCACGCTCGTTTTTAGGGGCGCAAAAGTAGTAAATTTTTCAAAGATTATTTCATGCAATAAATCTATTGTGAATTGCTCACTTTCGTAGTGCCCGATGTCGGCCAAAAGTAGGTGCCCGTCGGCGTCGAAGAACTCGTGGTACTTGAAGTCGGCGGTCACGTAGGCATCGGCTTTTCGGGAAATGGCATTGGGCAACAGGGAGCTGCCGGAACCGCCGCAAACCGCCACCGTTTTGATGTCACGCCCCAACAACCGGGTATGGCGCACGCAACCAGCCCGCATTTGCTGTTTGAGCAGGTTAAGGAAATCCTGCTCGCCCATTGCCGCAGGCAGCTCACCGATGACGCCCGCCCCTATTGCAGGGTCGTTCAGTTCCGCCTTCGGCGAAAGGATGGTCGTGTTCAGCAGGCCCAGTTGCTCCGCAATCCTCCCGTTTACACCTTTATATAGTACGTTGTCGAGGTTAGTGTGAATGGCATAGATAGCTACGTCGTGCTTGATGGCCTTGATGATGGTTCGCTCCACGTAGTTGCGCCCATTGAGCCGCTTCAAGCCCTTGAACACAATGGGATGGTGTGCCACCACGAGGTTGCAGCCACGCTGCACAGCCTCCTCCACCACTGCCTCCGTACAGTCGAGGCTGCAAAGGATATTGGTGACCTCCCAACTGGGGTCGCCCGTGATGAGGCCGGCATTGTCGTAGCCCTCTTGATAGCTGAGGGGTGCGATGGATTCGAGGTGGGCGGTGATATGCTGGATGGTAGGCATAAGCGATACGGGATACTGGATGCTGGATACTGGCCTTGGAGTCGGAGCAAAGTTAGGTTTTCTATCTGCAAGACTTTGGTTTATGAATTAGAAACGAATCAAGTCAGTTGGATTTGCAGGCACAATTGTACGTAAACAGTTTCAAACCCAAATTTTTGCCTTTGCCGTTTCCAAAAACCCCTACCTTTCCACCTCATTTTTCATCACAAAAAAACGACTAATATGAAAAGAGCATTACTTATAACTTTTACCCTTTCGATTGCTTTTGTAGCTTACGGCCAATACCGTGGGCTGCCAGTCCGCACCAACGGAAATACCAAAGTGAAGGCTATCACCAATGTCCACCCTGGTGGCGGTATAGTAATGGAACAACCAGCCATTCCAACTGCAACCGGCTTCCGTTCCACAGAGGAGGAAATCGGAACAACTAATTTTGACATCCAGACGCTAGCCTCTTTGGGGCGCAGAATAGGCGAGCCAGCGAATGGGCATATCGGTGCCGCATGGCAGATGGCCTTTGTTCAACCAGGCTTTACCGACCGTGGCACGGGCTACAACCATTTCGAAGGTAACGAATGGGGACCAAACCCAACCGCTCAAGTGGAAAGCAGCAGATCCGGTTATCCATCCTATACAGTTATGGAAAATGGCACTGAAGTGGTTATTTCGCACAAAGCATTAACGGCAGGCTGGCAGTTGACAGCTTATACGAAGGCAGTCGGTGAAACTGCCTGGACGGAACATGTCTTACCTTCCGATGTTCCAGGTGGTAATGTTTGGGCTAAAATTGCTGCCGGTGGGGCTGATGGCAACAGCTTGCATGTCGTTGCGATTACGCTGAATCCTTCATTTGGCGGGCAAGTTTATCGTGGCATGACCAATCATCCGCTTTATTGGCGCTCTACCGATGGGGGGCAGACTTGGGACAAGAAGGATGTGGTATTGCCGGGAGTAGATAGCACTAAATACCTTTCCATGGGCGCAGAGTCGTATTCGATCGAAGCCAAAGGTGAAACGGTCGCAATCTCCATTACAGGCTTGTTTGGCGACGTGGTTGTCGTAAAATCTGAAGATAATGGCGATTCTTGGGAAAACAATCTTGTCTTTGATTTTCCACTTGATAACTGACCTATTGCAAGCCAGATAGCTTTGAAAAATGAAAGATATAGCAGTGATGAGGTATTTGCTCGGATAAGGGAATAACCCTCCTATCAGAGCCAATTACTGTCTCTGCCTTT
>JALHQW010000008.1:0-13778 GCA_022841745.1 Saprospiraceae bacterium
ATGAACCATGGTTGTATATTGCCTAATGCAATCTCGAATAGTTGTTTGCTGTTCATGACTTTTTTAAGGCGAATTTAGAAATCATGAACTATACTACCCACACGAAATCACGAAGAACCCCAAAGAATATCTATCCAACTAAATAGTCCACTTGCCAGTCCACTTGCCACCCCATCAGCCAGCATACCGAATAACTCATAAACCAAACCGTATATAAGCCCATAAATAAGCCCAACGACTAACCCTGCACCCATCCTCTGCCATCTCCCCCACTCCCACCAATCATACTGCAAATCCACCAACTCAAACACCACCTTGTTATTCCGTGTCATACGGGAAGCAAGAAAACCCAACCACCGCTTGGCAGCTTCCAAATCATTGGCTTGCTTGCTGGGCGTTTGCAGGGCATCCACAACAAAACGCTCCACGATTTCCTGTTTCCTGCCTTTTAGGGATTTGGCCTTGAACTGAAAATCCTGCCGATTCTTGCTTTTGGCAAACAGCAATTGCAAGCTGTTAAGGTAAAAAGGCGTCTGCACCGCCTCCCGCAAATGGGCGTCTTGCCGAATGGCGGCCAATAGACGCAAGGCTTCTGGCTCCTTGTGGCCCATGCTTTCCAAATCGGCTTCTATCTCCTCGATTTTCAAATGCCCCACTTCTATGGGGAAATAGACGGGTGCATCGGTGGTCACTTCGAGGTATTCTTTTTTTCGGGAGCTGATGACGTAGCGGTGACGGGCATCTATGCCGTATTGGCCGATAGCATCGAGGCAGGAGCGGCGGTCTTCTTCCTGTATTTCATCGAAACCATCGAAGAGCAGCACTAGCCGTTTTTCGAGCAGGAGTTGGATGGCTAATGTTTTGTTGGCACCTGTTTCGGCGGGCAGCACGGCCAGCAGCCAGTCATGCAGCTTGGTGAATTTGCTCGTCCATGTGGCCAAGTTCACTACCACGGGCAGGGCTTGGGGCTGGGTTTTCATCAGTTCCAAGGCCAATTGCAACAGCAGGGTGGTTTTGCCCGTGCCGGCGTCGCCGAGCACCAGCAGCCTGCCATTGCCCATTTCAAAGTTTTCGGCGAGGGCTTCTTTTACTTCATCGCCATCGTATTTTACAAAGGGAAGGTTTGCAGTGTTTGCTTTCGCAAAATGAAAGGGCAACCGCCGCAGGTTCACAGGCTGCCGCCAAGCGAGCTTTTGGTCAATGCGGCTTTGGTACCGTGACCGCAAGTATTCCTTAATTTTTGGATAGAAATCGGAGATGTCTTCGGGTTTGGGGGCAGGCTGGTTGTTTTGTTCCTGTGATTTTTTTGCGGCTTGAAGTCGCTCAAACAACTCGTTAATCCCAATGACAAGAAGTGCAATAACCAGAACGATTGGCAACCAATTGACCCCTAGTTTAAGTTCGCACCATGCTTCGAGTTTACCCCCTGCCAGTTCAGGGAGCATGGCAACAATTACGATGCTGAGATAATAAAAGGTTTTTTTAGATATATGCTGCACTGTTATTATTGAATAGTTGTTCCAGTAAAAATAGTATTCATTTTGTTTCCACTTTAAAAAGGTGACACCTTTTTAGAAAGGAATCACCTTTTGCCCCGCTCGGATGGGGTACGCACCAGCGCCGCAGCATTGAGATAGACAGTTAGGAGCTATAGGTGCGGCACTCATAACTCATAACTCATCTCTCATCTCTATATCCCCCTCCCCCAACAACCGCACCACCCGAAACACCGTCGCCCCGAACTCCGCTTTTTTCAATTCATGCTCCCAGATGCGCACGACCCGCCAACCAAGGCTTTCGAGTTGGGCGTTCACCTCTCGGTCACGCTGCATGTTCCGCTCGATTTTCGGGATCCAGAAGGCGGCGTTGCTTTTGATTTTTTCCTTTTTATGCCGCCAGTCGAAGCCGTGCCAGAAGTCTCCATCCACGAAAAGAGCGATTTTCTGCCTCGCAAAAACTAGGTCGGGCTTGCCGGGCAGCCTGCGGTCGTGGATGCGGTAGCGGTAGCCGAAGTGCCAGAGTGCCTTGCGCAATGCCACCTCCGGTTTGGAGTTCGTAGAGCGGATATGGCTCATCAGCTCCGAGCGCTGCGGGGTAGTGTAGAAGCCAGCTTCTTCGTTGAAGCGGGGGACTTTTATCTTTGGCTGGGAATAGGACCTGGTAGGCATGGCCGGGCAATTTAACAAAAAAACCAATAATCCCTACCCGCATTCATGGCATGGCTGCCCATGAAATCAGCAATGATGGACTGTTCATCAGGCGCAGCTACGGCCACAATCACCTTTGCACCAGGCAATTGCGCCAGCACTTCATAACTTTCCATTTTCACGCCGCCGATGTCATGCCCCCATTTGCTCGCTTGGTCACAGACCCAACGAAATGGGATATGGCAGGTGCGCAGCAACGCCGCCAAACGCTTTCCCTTGCGCCCGGCTCCCCAGAGTACGACCAGGCGATTAGGGTCATAATCGGTTTTTAGGAACCAATGTGTTTTCAAGTCCAAAAAGCTGTGGTCGAGGTATTTTTCCTCCACTCGGCTGGCACGGTCGGGGCGCTCCCGCCAGTGGTGGAGCAGCTCGGTCGTGGCCACGATTTTGCAACCAGCATGACGCAGCCGGAAAGTAAGGTCGTAGTCTTCTGGGTAAACGTCTTCCTGAAAGGCCGCCGCTCGTTCCAAGTCACTCCGCCAAGCCATCCAAACCGGTGAAGGCAGCACATTCTCTCGGTAAACCTCCACAAAATGGCGGCCCGAAGCAACCAATCCGTTTAGCCAAGTTTCGTAGCGGCGGAAGCCCTCCCCCACCCCGTTTTCCCCGAAATACTGAATGGCGCCCGTGGCCACATGGCCTTCCCCATGTTCCAACAGCATTTCCTTCATCAAAGCCAAGCGGTTAGGCGGCATGATGTCGTCGCTGTCCATGCGGGTGATGAGTTGGCCATTGGCCAGTCGGTAAGCGAAGCGGTTGGCGGGCGATACGCCTGTTTTGCCCAAAATATCGTCGTTGTGAAAAAAGCGGATACGGGCGTCGTGCTGGGCATAGGCTTTCAGGATATCAGGGCTGTCGTCTGTGGAAAAATTGTTGACGGCGATGAGTTCCCAGTCCTGCTCTGTCTGTGCCAAGATGGAGTCGAGGCACGCTGCCAGGTAAGGGGCAGTGTTGAAGGTGGGCATGAGGATGGAAATGGTCATTTTCGCCGATTTTGCGGCAAAAATGACCATTTTTTAGAACTGGTAGCGGACATTGGCGGCAAGCCCTGTTTCCCAAGTGCGCTTGCCATTTGCAAACGGGGTGATTCCCGAGCCGCCGTAAGGCCCTGCGAGGAATAACACATCTTTACTGATTGGCATGCCGAATTGGGCACTTGCCTGCCAGCCGAGCCACAAGTCCTTGCGGCCTCTAACAGAAATCCCATCGGAATAGGTGCGATAGTTGAAGAACTTGTTGAAGGTCAGGCCAGCTTTGGCCTCAAATTGCATGCGACGGCCAATCCTTAGTTTTTTGGATACCAAGATGGGCACACTGTTGTACCGTAGGGCCATTTTCGAAGTGCGGATGTTCTTGAATTCGTAGCCGCCATGCAAGGCCAATGAAGGACTTAGCTCATAGTGGAGTGCAAAACTGCCAACCCACGATGGTCTGATGGCACCAGTGTAATTGGTGTCCCTGTTGAATAACCGGGCTAGCGGCATGGCAAACGCCGCCGTACCAACTTCGATTGAAATCCTCGGGTAGGGTTTTCTGTTCGGCCTGATGCCTTGGTGCCTGATAGCGGGGGCTTGGGTTCTATTGGATGAAACGAGTGCGTAGGCAGTGGGCAACAGCATTGGGGTTTTGACTTCCTCCAATCTTAGGTTGGTTGGTGGTGCAGTTTGCAATGAGTTAATCCCCGAGGTTGTCAATTGTGTTGTTTCTTTTTTGGAAACTGCAATGTCCTTCTCCTCTTCTTTTTCAATTAATAGGCTTTCAGCTAATGGGCTTTCAGCAAGTTTGGCTACAGCCTGCATTGCGGCTTCAATTGGTGGATTATGAACCGAGGGGTTCAATTTGGCTTCCACTCCCATTCCCACAGCTTGTGAAGTTGATGAACTTTGGCTGGTTTGAACCTTTTTCGGCGTCTCGCTGGAATTATCGTTGGCAGCAGACAACCCTTCCACGGTGGTTTCTTCAAAGGAATTACTGTTTGTAGCAGCCTGGGTTTCTTCTTTTGGCTCAAATTCCGAGGGCTGCCTCTCTACTAAATCCTTTACTTGTTGCTGTGCAACGGCAATCTGCTTTGAAAGCTGTTCAATCCGCTGCTTGTCCTTACGCCAGAGCATAAATACGGTGGCCAAAGACAGCAACAGCAGTCCAAGGCCAACCCATTTCAGGTATTTCGATGAAAATGATTGCCAATTGGAGGGCTTGGGCGGAATGGCCGCCTCCATCCTCGCCCAAAAATCGCCGGAAGGCGAAGGCGAATATCGCTCAAGGTTCTCTTTGAAGAACCGCTCCAGTTTGTCGTTATGTAAATTTTCTTCCATTTATTAGCGATTGAATTTGAATAGAAAAAACGTGCCCAAATTCATTTTTCAAACTTCTGCACCCACACTTTTTTCCAACATTTTGCGGAGCATGGCTTTTGCCCTTGATAACTGCGAGCGAGAGGCACTTTCGGCGATGCCGAGCATGTCACCTATCTCTTGGTGCGAGTACTCCTCCATCACGTAGAGGTTGAACACCGTACGGTATCCTTCTGGCAGGTGTTGGAGCATCCGCACGAGGGCTTCCTCCCGGTATTTGGAGAAAAGTTGCTCGTCTGCTTCGAACTCATCGGCAACCTCACCGATTTCCACCGTCTGGAAAGCCCTTTTGCGCTTTCGCAACTGCTCCAAAGCCGAGTTGACCATTACCCGGCGAAGCCAGGCACCGAAGGCCCCCGTTGGCTGGTATTGGTAAAGGTTTGTGAAAATCCGTACCAAACCATCTTGTAGCCAGTCCTCGGCTTCGTGCCAACCACCAGCATAGCGAAGGCAAATACCAAAAAGCATGGGCTTGTACCGTTCGTACAGTGCTTGTTGTGCCTTTCGGTCTCCCTTTCGGCAGCCCCTGATGATATCGTCGTCGCTTGGAATCAAAGGTTTCTTACAGTTTAACAGATTGAGAATGCAATATCGGGTTACAACGCTGCACAGTGGTTGTATTTTTGGAAAAAATAATGTCTCAGGATGAAACGCTGGCTTCATAGCTTTGCAAAAAACTCATGACTTCATGTTGAAAATCCTCCTATTCTTCATCATAGGCTTGTTCGTGGCCATGTTGTTCCTCAATGTCTATTTCAGGGCCAAGGTGCTGAAGACCTATGGCCGCTTGGTTCGCAACCGGGTAGAGTTCAAGCCAGCCCATGTTTTTAACCGAAAAAAAATGGAAGAAGAAGTTTTGCCGAAGTACCCGAACATGCGGCAGGACATCCTCGACTTCTCGAACCACATGCAATATTCCATCAAAATGGCATCCGTGCTGATTGCCCTGATTACATTGGTGGGAGCGGTTTTGATGTATTTTAGGGGTGAGGGATGAGGGATGAGGGATGAAATTTACTACTACAAACTTCATAAATGAGAATTTTCATTCCAGTTTTAGTGCTTGTGCTGACGCTTTCCGGCTGTTTTGAAATCCGGGAGGAGGTGAACATGAAGTCCGATGGCAGCGGGGAGGTTTCCTTTGTGGTAAACCTGAGCCAGAGCAAGGAAAACATGGCGAAATACATGGCGATGGGCCAGGTGGAGGGCTATAAAGTACCAACCAAACAAGAAGTGGAAGCCAATTTGGCTAAAATCAAAGCCTCGGTCAGCAAGGTGCCGGGCATGTCGGCAGTGATGGTGAAATCAGATTGGTCGAGCTATATATTCACGTTAAGCGGGCGCTTTGCCCATGTGGAGGCACTGAACAAGTCTATGGAAATTGTGGCAAAGGAATACGATAAGGAAGGCAAGCATGCCGCTTCCGGCAAATCGGGGTTTGGTTACAACAACGGCCAGTTCAAGCGCTTTTCGACATACCCTTCAAAAGCCAAGGAGTTCACTGAATTGCCCTCCATGCAACGCTATGTGCTCGAAACCGCCAAAATGACCAGTATTTACCGCTTTGACCGAAACATCAAAAAATTGGGTAACCCAAAGGCACAGCTTTCACCCAGTGGCAAGGCGGTAATGCTCACGCTCCCGCTCTCCGAACTGATGAAGGGCACGGGAACGGTGGCGAATACGGTGAATTTTTGAACATGGGTTCATGATTTCACGGTTTTACGGTTTCATGGTTTCATGGTTTCATGGGTTCATGGTTTCATGGGTTCACGGGTTCACGGTTTCATGGGTTTTGGAAGTATCGGGTTGCAACCTGTTTAGAATACCACCGTTTCCAATTAACTTAGCGGCTGACCTTTTTGTGCATCCTTTCCATTTACGAAAAATCCGAAAATCAATGATAAATCTATTCAAAACTTCCCCAATAAACATCTGCCGATTGGGCCGTGGCATCCTTGTATTGGTTGCACTTTGTACCTCATTTTTTATAGCCATAGGTCAAACGGGGCTAAAATACATTCCATCCTCTGCCCAGATAGTGGTAACAGTCAACCTGCCAAGCCTCGATAAGAAGGTCAACCTTGACCAGTTGAAGCAGTACGACTTTTTCCAAGCCACCATAAAGGAGATGTACAAGACGCCTGGGCTGGATGAAGATACTTTGCAGCAGCAATTCCTTGAGAAAATGCTGGCCGACCCCACCAGCCTTGGCTTCGATTCCAAGGAACCATCCTACATCGTCATAGAGAAGGTTGGATTTGACAGCTATACCACCCTCATCCAAAAAATGGGCGACCGTGCCAGCTTCGAGGCTGCGATGCAACGACTCAAAGGAAGTTCTTATATCCCCTATCTCATCGAATATGGCGAAAAGAGGATTTGGCAAAATGGGAGCGAGCTTTTTGCCTGGAACAACGAGGTGGTCATGAACATCATGCATGAAAAAGGCTACAATCCCAATGAATTCGATTATGGATACGATGAAACCGTTGGCTATGACTCCATTGACTGGAGCGATTACGAATACACAGACAGCACCTATGAAGATGTGGTCATTGAGGAAAATATCGAGGAAATGGAAACCCTCCCAAGCATGGACGAGAAAATAGAGTCGGACAGCGCCAGTTTCATTTTTTCAGATGGAGATACAATTAATTTCTTTGAAAACGATGGCACTTTTGATTGGGTAGAAGAAGGCCCTGATACCGCCGCCTATGCTTGGGCCTTGAAATTATTGGAAAAGGATTTTCCACAATCCATCTCTAAGAACGCTAAATTCAACCTCGCCAAAGGCCGCACTGACGATATTCATTTTTGGTTGGACTATGCAATCGTTACAGGAAGCTTATCCAGCAATCCCGCAGGTGGAATGGTAGGTACCAACAGCTACGCCCAAGCAATGGCCGCCATGAGCGGTTTCATGAATGTGTTCTACAAGGACACCTACCTCTCAATGGGCCTTAATTTTGAGAACGGTCGGATGGCCATACGCAACCAGCTTTTTTCCAACGAGGACATGAAGCAGTTCTATTCCAAGGCATTGGATGCGAAGTTCAACAAGAAGTTCCTGCGCTATGTCAAGGGCGGCGATGAGATGTTCGGCTATTTCTACCTGAATTACAATGTGAAAAACACAATTGAAGAAACCAAGTCGCTGTTGTACAAATCGTTTGCGGCCACACCGCAATATGGCCAATTGGCCAGCGATGCCATGAAAATCCTCGGCATCTTCATTGATGAAGAGGCCATCGGCAACCTGCTGAAAGGCGACCTGATGGTGTCCGTATCTGGCATGCAAACCGTGGAGGTAAAGACCAAGACATTTGATTACGATGCCGATTTCAACTTCACGGAGCGGGACACGACGATGCTGCAAACCATACCTATTTTCACAGCAATGGCCTCTTATGGCAATGGCAACGACATCCAGAAGTTCATAGACCTGGGCATTCATTCCAACGTGTTGGTGAAAGAGCGCAATTTTTACAAGGTGATAATCCCCAACATGGAAAGCCAAAACTTTTTCTTAGCAAAGCACGATGGATTGCTCATTTTCACCAACAATCAATATTTGATGCAGCAAAACCTTGAAACAGGCTTTGCCAAAAAACTTAGGCTGCCCAAGCAACATAAAAAGCGCCTTTGCAAAAACGGCAGCGTCGTTTATTGGAACATCCCCAACACCATCAAGGCAGCCGCTGGCAGCCAAGCCGACAGCAATATTGGCCTTACGGGCTGGATGAACAACCTCGGAAAGGAGTTTCACAGCTTTGAAATGACGACCTCCAAAAAAGTGGGCGACGCCGTTGAAAGCGAGATGTTCCTCAACATGACAAAAAATGACATGAACGCTTTGCAGCAGTTCTTCAACTTCGTCAACGATGTTTATTTGGAGATGATGGGGGGGGCGAAGATTTAGGCTTATGACAGTTTCAATTACCATTCTATGCGAATTAGGGTGGGAATCGCACAATTCTGTTGGACCCCATAGCCGCAGGACTTGTCCCGAAAATCGGGAGCGGCGAAATCTTTGTAGTCGTATTGTTCCGGGATTGCCCTGAGGTGCAGCGCACCGTAATATGCCAATGCGCTGCACTTATTTCAACCTTTAATTCGCACATTCTATAAGTGAATAGTAATCAGTTGGTGGACGACCTACTTGCATTAACTTACCACAGGTCCGATCTTCAAATCCAACTTTTGGGCGAAATAGGCTAGTGGTGTTGCCACCTTCCATACCCATTTTGGGTAATACCCAGTTGGCGTTTACGATTCAGCAAACCAACATGCTTGGCTAAAAAATGGCACTAAGCCACACTAAATTTTTGCTAAATTGGCGTAGCCCGAAACATCCTTGCCAATATTCGCAGGTTTCCCCGAAGAAACTGCTTGAAGAGAATTTCTGGAAAAAAATTGCCAAACATTAAATTCTTAAAGAAATATGCCTCAACTTTGAGCGTCTTCAATGATGGCAGCACTTAACCCAATTTAGTGTTAGGAATTAAGGCATTAAACAGCAAATTGGATATCGTTAGGACATACCGTTCTAAGTCGCCAGGAATTGAAGCTAAAAGCAAATGGCTTAAACCCTATAACGGTATGATTGACTCCAATGAAATGACACTATCCCTGTTTGAAAGCAGGTTCAAAAACAGGCAGTATATCGGCTCTGGTGGTTTTGCGAAGGTTTACAAAGCTTTTGACCACGCAAAGAATCATTACGTTGCACTGAAGGTGGCCGACGTTCGCCCTGAATGGAAACAGTTCACGTTGCTAAGGGAAGTAGAATTGGTAAACAAACTGCCCAACCATCCCAATATTGCCAGGTACGACGCTTGTTACAGGTTTGACATGGGCGTAGCGGGTGAAATAGACTTTGCTATCCTTAAATTTTACGAAGATGGCAACTTAGACCAATTCATGTCAACGCACACCCTTTCTTCAGACGATACACATATCATAGTTAGAGGGATTTTGAGAGGGGTTAGCTTTCTACACTATAATAACTACGTACATCGGGACTTGAAGTCCCAAAACATTTTAATCCAAAGAGAAGATGGAGTTTGGACACCAAAAATAACGGACTTTGGGCTTAGTCGGTCGCTTGGGGCAGAAAGCACAAGCAACAATTCTGCTATTGGCCTATCGTATTCTTATGCAGCACCCGAGCAAATTCAGAACCGTAGAATTCATAAAAATGTAGATATATGGGCAGCGGGTATCATTATCTATAAAATGGTAACAGGCGAATTGCCATTTAGATCCAGTTCAAAGGCAGATGGCAGGGATACGCAATCCCAATTGGAACTAAGTAGAATGATTGTGAATGCGGAATTGCCTGAAAAAATACATACTTTGGCAGAACCCTACCAGGCTATCATTAAACGATGCCTGGTAGCTGACCCAACTCAACGATGCCAAAACGCAGAAGAGTTGCTTTTTTTGTTAGATGGGGAGCAAGCAGTAATTGGTAATTTCCATGAAGAGGAGGAAAGATTCGATGTTATGTTGCCTCCCCCTACGCTTTTTGTGCCTGTTGAGCCACCGCCACCAATGCCTACCACGCTTGACATGGATAAAACCACGCTGGTGGAGATTGAACGCCCCTTGGAGCAGCCATCCCATCAGGCTATTCCGCCAGTAGCTCCTCCTGTGCCCCCTACTTCACCGCCACCGCCAATTCGTCCAGAATATGGAAATGGCGCCAACAACTCCTATGAAATCCCTGAGTATTCAGCACCAAAGCCCGATTATACCCAAATCATCGAACAACAAAGAATTACCCATATACCAGCAGAACCCCACCCGGCTTTGCTCACCTCTGGAGAGCCAGAAAGTAAATTCAAATGGTGGCATATCCTACTGGTGTTGGGCCTCATTGCTGCTGGAATAGGGGTGTATTACTACTTGAGCATGCCCAAAACCTCAGGGTACATAGATGGTTCTTTTGAGCCAATACCACTTTTTGAAGACATCAAGGCCGACAACGAGAAAGCAAAGGCCAACCCGGAAGAATTGGAAAAAATTGGCAGGGACATAGAAAAATCATTGAAGCATTACCCTACTGATTACCGATGGCTTTACGAATTGGCCAAAAACAGAGCCTATCTCGACAAGCCAGATGAAGCCTTTGAAGCCTTGAAGCGCGCCGCAATGGTTGCCCTTGACAACCAACGTGCAAGCGCACTTTCAACAGCAATTTCAAGAGATACCCAAGAAACCTTTCAGGCAATTAAGGCCGCAAAAAAGGAGAATTGGCAGCAATTAATGAACGCCTTGAGTCAAGGGGACAAATCCTTGATCAAGGATATATAACCAATAATCTGTTGAAGTTATTTGAAACTGCCTACTTGCACCCAAATAGGTTGTAAGTACAAAAACGTACTTTACTGTACGCACTAAACCCAAGTTTATGAAATCCAATATTTACCTCATCCTATTTACAATCCTTAGCTTGGCTTTGGGCCTTGGTTGCGGCTCTGACACGGAAGTTGATTTCATGCTCAACGAATTGAAGTTCGAGTCCGTTGACAATACGCCCTTCGATCAAATAGACAGTAATTCCATCTACGTTATACATGTAGGAGATACCGTGGTTTTTAAAGACATTTCAAAACCAGAAAAAGACGAGCGCATCCGCAACTGGGATTTGGATGGACAGGAAGGAGTTGAAGCGCAAAATGAAAGGCTGACTACCTATGTTTATGAAACAGTCGGGAATTATAAAGTGGTTCTTTGCATTGATGGTACCGATAACTGTGCGGCGAAGGCCATTTCGGTAATTGAACGCACCGACATTGATCCAGTCTTCGTCCCTAAAATCGCAGATAATCCCCCACCCAAAAAAGAAACCCCACGCACACCCACCACGGTCAAGAAACCCGAAGTGAAGTTCCTGTTACCAAATGTTTTTTCAACCAACACGAACAAAGACGAGTTCAATGTGAAGGCAAGGGTTGGGCGTGTTTCCGATAAAAAAGATGTGTCCCTGGAAATAAACGGACAATCCATGAGCGCTTTTTCCATAGCCAAGGGTGTACTTTATGCCAAAATCCCTTTGAAAGAGGGCAAGAACACGCTGAAATTATCAGCAGAAAACAGCGGTGGTTCGGACAGCCAAGAAATCGAATTCATCTACCACCACGAAGGCCCCCCTGCTCCGCCAAGCGTAGGGTTTATACAACCCTCAACCAGTACTGCCTCCACTTCCAGCGATAAATATGATATCGTGGTGGCAACGGCCAATGTGGGCAAGAAGGAACAAATTACCTTGACCGTGGATGGCAAACTATTCAAGGACTTCAGCTTTTCGCCAGGCACGGGCGAGGTGAAAGCGAAAATAGCCTTGAAAAAAGGGGAAAACCGTATCCGTGTAACCGCAGGAGCGGCCACTTCAGAAGTGAACATAACCTTAGAAAGCGGAGGTGGTGTTGCATGGACTGGCGTCCAGACCAAGGACATAAACACCAGCACCTGCAATGATTACACCATCACAAGCGGTACTGTCACGCTAACCCCAAAAAGAAACCTACGCTTGATGGAATGCACCGTTTATTCTTCAGAATGCGGTTCTATTAGCCTAAAACTTGCGGGCGGTGGGGAACGGCTCTCCGAGACTAAAGAGCTTTCCAAGAACAAGAGCCAATTGGTTTTTGACGTATTGGACGGTATTGAACTGGAAGCGGGCACCCCCTACACACTTTCCTTCTCCACCAGCAAATCTTCGGATTGCCCAAGCGGCTCCCCCAAACTATTGGATGCCGCCGCCTGTGGCAAAAGCTCCTCCGGCGACCAAAATCTCGAAGTCAGCTATGGGGGGAAGGTGAGCTTGTTTACATTGAAGTATAAGTATTAGAAACAGTTAAAAATAGCCAAACCTTTGAATGAAGATTTGAGATTGGCTTTTATAACAAAATTTTTACTTGTAGACCGCTTTTTAGCAAATGGTTTTTGAAATTTGATGAAAAGCAGAAAAACCATATTGTTTGACCTTAAATTCTTCCATTTCCATGAGAACATTCATTATCATATTAAGCCTTAGCGTCAGTTTGATTATCGGAGTAAAACTTAATGCACAGCAATGCTCGGACCCAACCCTTCCATCAAGCGGCGCTCATCCTCAAAACACCACGCTCTGTGGTGTCGGCAATGCCTCTTTTTCTGTAACATCATACTCCTGTGGTTCCCCTACTCCTTCAGGTTGCCCTAATTACCTTTGGCAAAGAAGGCAAGGTTCTACTGGCCCTTGGGTAGATATAATACCTGCTTTAGAGCCCCCACCCACTGCCTATTCTGGTGAAGATACAGAAACACTAAATATTATGAATGCCCAACCTACAATGGATGGCTATCAATATAGGGTCGCAGTCACTTGTGAGCCAGGTGCTACTTGTGGGACTTGCGATATGTCCAGTACCCCGGTTTTCTATTCTAATGAAGCAACGTTAACTGTAAACGTAGTAACTGCGGTGCTGGCGAAATCCAGTGACTTGAGCTGCCCAACACCGACAGTGACGCTGACCGCCACGCCTGCAGGTGCAACCTACCAGTGGAGCGCAGGGGCGACGCCTATTCCTAACACCAACACGGCGACGGTTACCGCAGCGGGCGACTATACGGTCACTGTTACTTCTAACGGTTGCTCGGACGCTGCCACAATAAACGTAGGGGGCAGCACCACGCCGCCAGACGCCACATTGGCGAAATCCAGCGACATTGGCTGCCCGACGCCGACGGTGACGCTGACGGCGACGCCCGCAGGTGCAACCTACCAGTGGAGCGCAGGGGCGACGCCGGTTCCCAACACAAACACGGCGACGGTCACAGCAGCGGGCAACTACACGGTGACGGTCACCACGCCCAACGGCTGCACGGACGACGCCACTATCAACGTGTCGGGGACAACCAACCCGCCGAGCGCAGCGCTGACCAAGTCCAGCGACATTGGCTGCCCGACGCCGACGGTGACGCTGACGGCGACGCCCGCCGGAGCGGCGTACCAGTGGAGCGCTGGGGCGACGCCGGTTCCCAACACAAACACGGCGACGGTCACGGCAGCGGGCAACTACACGGTGACAGTCACCACGCCCAACGGCTGCACGGACGACGCCACTATCAACGTGTCGGGGACAACCAACCCGCCGAGCGCAGCGCTGACCAAGTCCAGCGACATTGGCTGCCCGACGCCGACGGTGACGCTGACGGCGACGCCCGC
>JALHQW010000008.1:13788-13973 GCA_022841745.1 Saprospiraceae bacterium
TGCACGGACGACGCCACTATCAACGTGTCGGGGACAACCAACCCGCCGAGCGCAGCGCTGACCAAGTCCAGCGACATTGGCTGCCCGACGCCGACGGTGACGCTGACGGCGACGCCCGCAGGTGCAACCTACCAGTGGAGCGCAGGGGCGACGCCGGTTCCCAACACAAACACGGCGACGGTCAC
>JALHQW010000008.1:14073-181910 GCA_022841745.1 Saprospiraceae bacterium
TCCAGCGACATTGGCTGCCCGACGCCGACGGTGACGCTGACGGCGACGCCCGCAGGTGCAACCTACCAGTGGAGCGCAGGGGCGACGCCGGTTCCCAACACAAACACGGCGACGGTCACGGCTGCGGGCAACTACACGGTGACGGTCACCACGCCCAACGGCTGCACGGACGACGCCACTATCAACGTGTCGGGGAACACGACGGCGCCAAATGCGGAAGCGGGAACTACGGCCACCATCACCTGTGCAAGTCCACAGGCAATTTTGAACGGTGTAGGTTCATCTACTGGGGTGGGCATTACCTACCAATGGGTGGCATCGAACGGCGGCAACATCGTGAGCGGATCGATGACGCTGACGCCCACTGTGAACGAGGGCGGCACGTACACGCTGACGGTGACGAACGCTAACAACGGCTGCTCGGCTTCCGACAACACCACGGTGACGGAGAATAACGCACTGCCGAACGCCGTGGCGGGCAACGACGCAACGGTATGCGCAGGGGGTAGTACGCAACTGAACGCCGGGGGTAGCACGGGCCAAGGGACGCTATTGTACAGTTGGACTCCGACGATGGGGCTGAGCAACCCCAACATCCCAAACCCTGTTGCAACGCCGACTTCGACGACGACGTACACGGTTAAGGTGACTAGCGGCAATGGCTGCACGGACACGGACAATATTATAGTCAATGTAGACCAGCAGCCGAGCCAAGCCAACGTTGACCCTCCCACAATAAAGCAGTGCAACGATGCCAGCTTTACCATTTCGGCGACAATTCCTGCGGTAGGCACAGGAACGTGGTCGGTCGTTCCGGGTCCGGGCAGCGGTAGTGTAGTGGTGCAGATGCCGATGAGCGCAACTACAGCCGTGACGGGCGTTGCAGCAGGCACGAGCGTGACGCTCCGCTGGACGATAACGAGCGGGGTATGCCCCTCCACAACGGACGACGTAGTGCTGACGAACCATATTTTACCAACAGCAAACATCCAAGTCAGTAATGATGCTACGGGAGTAGCAAACAATGATGGAATTGTATGCCTAAATGACCCGAGCATTACTTTAAGTGCCGGAACCAGTACGGGGCAAGCACCTCTTTCTTACGCATGGTCACAAGGAGGAAATAGCGCTACTATTCAAATCCCAACAAACCTAGTGCTGCTTAATACTCCCGTTACTGTCATCGTTACCGATGGTAATGGCTGTACAAAAACACAGGTGAAAAACGTGACTGTGCATCCTCTTCCAATAGCATCAATTACCATTGACGAGTCTTCTGGCAACATGAATGATGACTTTGAAATATGCAAAGGAGATACTGCCACTTTGACTGCAAACGGAGCTGGAACGCAGGGTTCCTACGAATGGGAAAATGGAGATGCTAGTGCTATCAGGGACATAACCCCTAACGCTATGCAGATATACTCAGTTATAGTTACTGATGTAAATAAATGCAAAGATGACCAGTCGAAAGAAGTCATGGTTAATGTCCCGCCAACTGCCGTTATTTTGCCAGATCCATTCAATGGTTTTGAATTTTCAAGTACATTAACACTATCCTTTTTGCCAACCCCCACTCAGGCAGGCTCTAGCAATATAATATCGTACGACTGGTCTTTTTCAAATGCTGACCCTTCTGATACAACTACCTTTACCCCTACAAAAGTTAAGACAAGACCTCTTTCACCAGGCTTTTTAGATGCTAATTTGAAAGTCACCGACTCAAAGGGATGTACCGATTGGGCTGTTACCGCCACCACTGAAATTATACTTGATGCTTCATGTACTATTGATGTTCAGCCCTTAGAGCCTGTCTGTACGGGAGACCCTGTTCAAATACTCGCAACTACAACATCTATTGTTGAGTCTGACACAAGCCTTGGCAGTAGAGTATATTACTGGAAGTTCAGTGATGGCACTAAAGACACTATTTTTGGAGCTATTAGCAATACCAAACTAACTACAACAAATCATACGTTTTACAACTCAGGCTCAACACCTATCACTGATACCGTGAGTGTTTATTTTACACAAATATTAGGTATAGGTGACACGTGCATGTCAAATACTGAGGTTGTTTACATAACTGTTAATCCATCTCCTTCTGTATCAATTTCCATGGACAGTACTGTTTGCTTTGGCGACAGCATTGAAATAAACTTCACTGGTATGCAAGCAGGACTATTTGATATAAGATTGACTTATGACAACTCTGGTGATTTCACTACTTTCCCCGGAATAGAAAATAATCAAAAAGAAGCTGTTTCATCCAATCTCTTCGCACCAGGCAGCTATATTATTTTTACGGTTGTTCAAATTGTAAACCACCCTGAAACTGGGTGCATAAACTTGGCCCCAAATGCGTCGGATACAATTTTAATAACTCCCTCTCCTACCATCAATTCATTCAGATACACCAAACCCTGTGTAGGCGGCGACCTCAGCGTAAGTTTTAGCACAACTTCAGACTTAGTAAGTTATGCTTGGCAAAACGCTTCGGGCTCGACGGTTTCCACGAATGATACCCTATTCATTGGTGATGTTATGAGCACGGATTCGGGCAGTTACACCTTGTTGGTCACGGATATAAATGGATGTAGTATTGAACGGGAGACAATGATAGAAATAAAAGAGCCACCACAACCGAATATTGTTGGATTAGCAGAACCCTGTTATAACCTATACAATGTGCTGTATTCCATTGATGCTAAGCCTGAAGATAGCATTGTATGGAGTGTCACCAGGGGTAGTTTAATAGAAGGTCAATATACGGATTCCATTTTTGTACATTGGAAGGATGATATTGCTGGCCCAGGCGATGGCCAAGTCAGCGTGATGGTGGACAATACACCCGGTGACATTGACGGATGCGAAGGTGTAGATGTGAAGTCTATTACTATTACTAACGACGTAGAAGTGCTTGACACTACTGAAATAATTCTTTTCTATACCGATGATAATGGTGATTCGCTAAACTTCTTCCTTGTCAGTGTGGATACTGCACAATGCTATCGGTGGGGCAACGGGATTGACACATTACCAAATGGGTGGGCGAGATCGTATTTCTTAGGAGAAGACCTTCCATCTGACAACCCAACGCTTGACGGCTATTATGTGGAAATCTGGAATGGTGACTGCACCAATCCCCCTTCTTGTGTACAAAGGAGCAACTATAGGAATCAAACCGTAGCCCAGCCAACGCCTCCAACGGAAGCATCCATCGTCGTCACCCTTTACCCCAACCCCGCCTCCAGCGAGTTCTTCGTCCGCATGACGGGGGCCAGCGAGGAGGATGCTTTCGACCTAAGCATTCACGACCTGAATGGGAGGGAATTGACGAGCGTGGATGCTGTACCAACGAACGGCAAGGTGGTACAAATTTTTGACGTGGAGCGTTTCCCGAATGGTTTTTATCTGCTGAGCGTTCAGGATAAGACCACTGGCAAAAAATGGCACCTCCCTTTGGTGGTTCATCATTGAGAAGAGACGTGCCATGAAATCAAATATTGTTATCGCACCATTGCTTTTTCTTCTTCTGATGAAATGCATGTTGAGTTGTGCTTTGCCGCCTAAGGTGAACTACATAGAAGAGGAAAACTGGTACGATAAAATGACGGAAGAGGATGTACAACGGTACAACCTCCACAGTGCAGTATTCAATAGGATAGTGTTCGTGGACTATGCCAATGCCATGAGCTTGCTGGACTCTACTGGAGCGGTCACCAGGGCATCGGTAAAAAAATTCTCAGATTTGTTCATGCCCCAGGCCACGGTGCTGAACGATATCCATCCAGATCCTCACCCGTTAAGCCCTTCAGATTATGGGGCTTATGTGAAGCATTACATGTACAAGGGGGTGGATGCGGAACTGGCTATCTACGGGAACTTCGACCGGGGCAATATTGACAAACGGTTCCACCGCTACTACCAAGTTGGAAGCGGAGAACACGAATACTATATGCACCGGGCTGTAGAGAAGCGGATACGCTATGGCTTGAATGACGAACTGCAAGTAGTGGGATGGGGTGAAAAAGGAAAATCCTTGCTACTGGATTTTACGGTTTACATCAACGATGATACAAATACTGCCAAAATAGCAGACATAAAACCAATTTTAAACTGACGCAACTACTTAGGAGGGTTCGGTAGGATAAAGAAAAAATAGGATTTTTTCTTTATCCTACCGAAATGGGGTGTTTTTTGAGAAAAATTTCCAATTTTTCTCAAAAAATACCCCCAGCTAAGTAGTTCCTAACTGATACAATCTTAGTCATCATGAGAACCAAAGAAATACTAACCTGCGGGCTTTTACTTTTTGCCAGTGTATGTCTAGCTCAAGTAAAGGTCGAGTTTTCACCTGCCTTCACTGCAGAAAAGCTATCGTCTATCCAGTTGGACGAGGGGGGGAAGCGCCAAGTGGAAGAAGCCCTGACGGAGCGGCTTTTGGAATACGTGAAGCGTGGGAAAATGATAAACCCGAAAACCAGAATCGTGGACAGTGAGTCTGCCTTAAGTTTCAAGGAACTGTTTTCCCTGGATGCCAAGCTAATCAACGACCTTCGAGAGGTGCCAGAAGCTTACCCTTATTCTGTTGATGAGTACATTGATAGAGCAATGGAATATTTCCCCGCTTATGGCCTTTCATTCTACCTTGACGATATTGCGACCATAACGGATGGGGAACTCGACGAGGTTACCAACCGATATACCTTCACCATTGCCTTGTACAAATCAGTGAACCAATACTACAAGGAAAATGGCTTGGTTGAAAATGGCACCAAAGCCTACCAACTGGACTTTGTATATAGCCTGAAAATGGATGAGTTGGAAAGCGCCCGCATCAATTTGATTCGGCGGTCAGCATTGGACGAGACAAAACCTGCCGACCTTTACACCAAGTTGTTTGACCTAAGCTTTGGGGTGGGCTATGGTTTGGCCAGCTATGATGAGACGTTTATGGACATGGACGCTCAAAAAGATAAATTTACCTTGAACCCAGGGCTGAACCTAAACATAGGGCTTAGTGCCTATACGAACGGTTTGGCAAGCAAGACCAGTCCAAACAAACGCTTGTTCCTGACGGGCGGGGTAATGGGTTTTTATCAGAAAATTTCGGCGGAACTTGATAATTATAGAACGAGCGGGCCACTTGGCAACATCAGGGCAAGCCTTCCTGGCTCTCCTCAAACCAATATCGCTGATGGATCAATGCGAATGGCCGACAGTGTTTATGTAAAAGAAGAACAGACCATTATCGGAATGAGAATTCCTGTGGGGATTGGCGTGCGGCTTCACAACAAGAATACCAGCTTTAGTATGTTGAAAATTCAGTATGCACCCTCTTTTGCCTTGTCAACCTTGGGCAGCATGGCAGGGTCTGGGAAATACGACATGAAAAATGATTTCACGATTCCGTACAATCCAAATACCCAAGGCAATTCATCTTACAGTGGCAACTTCAATACATCGGAAGGGAAGTCCTATTCTGATACGGAATTTGCCAAAGCCTATGAGCTAGGTAAGCTAGGTTTTGACGCAGACCCAAAACTTGAGACTGCCCTGACCCACGGCATCATGTTATCTGGGCTTTATTTCAAAGATTTTGTTGACGATGGAAAAACCTTTGGGGTAGCATTCGGGCTGCAGTATTACCTACCTTTTACGGGTCTTTGGAACTTCAACGATGAAGTTGCTGACAAGCCGTTTTGGTATTCCACAGATGAAAAAGCCAACTATGTGAAGCATGGCATACTGACCCCATTTGTCGAGGGAGCTAAGCTAAGCTATTTCGGGATTAGCCTCAATATTTACTACAAAAAAACAGATCAGCCATGAGCATTTTAAGCACTGCATTAAAATCAAAAATTAATCTGATGAACCGTATTCTATTACTCGTCGTGTTTTCAATATTGACGCAGGCCACCAATAGCCTTTATGGTCAAAAGGTGCTTGGCTACCCTATGGAGTACATCCGCCCGATGAATCCCTATGAAACTAGTTCCATCAGTACTTTTACAAGCCCCAACACCCAAAAGGACAAGGACCCCAACAACGGTTGGTGGGTAGTCGTTGACCGGGATGATGTAAAAGCCTACACCAAGCCAAATTCCAGCTCATCGGTAAAGAACAAGCTAGAATTTGGCAGGGCCCTATACGTAAAAGAGACACAAGACGGATATGCCTATTTGATAGATGCCATCGTGGATAAGACGCAGGTAAAGCAATTGAAAGAAGAGATTGGATGGGTCAAAATGGAAAACCTGCTGCTTTGGAATGCGAGTTTATTGAACCCACGCACCAAGATACACCTAAAGGCTTTGTTGCTCAATAAATTCAGTGATTTCAAGGCCATACCATGCGATAAAAAAGAAATCGTTAAGGTCTATACGGCCCCCACAGGCGATAATCTTCGGCAAACCATCAATATTTACCGCTTTTACTTTGTCTATAAGATACAGGGGTCAAGGTATTTGTTGGCAGAAACCCCTCAGTTAGGCTATGGCAACGCAAAAGATAGGATATTGGGATGGGTAAACAAGGATAGGATAGCGGAATGGAACACCCGCATCGCACTTGAGCCTAATTTCACGGAGGCTGGTTACAATGAACGGAAAAACGATCCTGATTTACAAATAACAGGTTTTTCGGACCAATTTCTTGCAAAAAGCTATGCCGAAACGGGAACGAAAGGAGGAGCTATATTTCAACGAGACCCTGTTTCGGAAAAAAAGGTCAACCTTTCAAAATCAGATGCGAAGCGCTTTCGGGGAGACTATATGCGGTATCCGCTGTTGAGCGTTGGGGAGCAGAAAGGAGCGCAGAAGGTATTGCCCTATTACAAAAGTGCTGTTTGTGAAGAAATGCTGGTAAAAGTCAAGTGCGTGGATGGCGTTACCGTGGCAGTCAAGGTACCCATGAACGTGGCAGAAGATGCAAAAGACTACCTGGAGAAATTTCAGGCGGCTGGAGACAACTTCAATGTGTTTTTTATGATTGAGGCAAGTGCCGACTTGAAGCCCTACAAAGAGCAAATAGCGACCTTGCCGGATGAAATTGAGGGCATTATTAGGGGGCTTAACAACAAAGCGAAGATTAAATACGGAGCGTTAACCTATAAAGACATCACGGAGTCAACTAAAGTAGAGTCGCTCGTAAAATCTACCGAACTATCTGCCGACAAATCCGTGTTTGAGCGTTTCATTCGGAATGCTGACTTTTCCAATGAAAAGGGCAATGGTGACTATCCTGTACAAAATTACGCTTTGTCCAAAAGCTTAGAAGTTGCGCAATTCCCCCGGTTCCAAACCAATATAATATTTGTCATCGGTAAAAGGGGTGATTTTAGCCAAGACCCGCTACTCCGCAAACAATACACTAGCAGCTTGGCCAACAAGGACATGAGCAAGTTATCAAGTGCCATCAATGCCAGCAACATAAACTTGATTGGCATCCAGTGTGTTGGGGGTGATTCCGAATCAGACAAGGCTTTTTCAAGAAACTTACGGGGCATTATGCTTGAATCTGCCAAGAAGAATTTCAACCTCAAGTTCGAAAGTGAAAAAATAGATCCTCGTGCAGAGAGTGCCTTCAAAAAAGTGGGGTATGAACTAACATCACCAGAGATGGACGACCCTGATGAAAGTACGGAACCCCTTTTATCACTGCAAAACGGTAAACTGAAAGGCAGCATTTTTCGCATCCCGGTAGATGGTGCAGCTGTTTCGCCAGAAGATTTCAACCAATTCGCCACAAATATCACCCATAAGATTGCCGAAGCTAATATTCAACTCTATCTGGAACTGGAAAAATGGAAATACGGCGAGATAGAGCCTGAGAAGGGTTTTTCCCCAGCCATGGCACAGATACTCGTGGATCTCTATAAAGAGACCAAATTGTCAGCTGATGTTGATTGGTCTGAAGAAAAATTTGAGCTGTACAGCGAGACTTATTTTGCCAAACAACCCTCTAAGGCCAAGCAAGCGCCATTCAGTTTTGTGCTTTTTTGGCCACAGGGAGACCTCTTAGACTACTATGCAACCCTAAAAAAATTAGTCACTAACATGGGGAGTAGTTCAGCCTCAACGAGACGGAGTAGCCTAAAGGATGCTTATTGTAGTTTGCTGGGTCAGTTTACAGGAGGTGAGTATGAAAAGGATTGCACGGAATATACCCCTGAAGAAATTTTTCAGATAATACAAGGAGTACAGGCAGAGGGTATTAATTTCGAACTTAGCAAAAAAACAATAGGATGCATTCTGGATGAAAGGTGTACCTCTGACAAAGAGATAGAAGACATGACCAATCGGTTTATTAAAATCGAAAAACAGCTAAAAGAGCTTGTTAACACTACTGGTAAAAACGAATTTGTTTTTAGTCGGGGTGGAGAATTTTTCTTTTGGATTAAGGTGGAAGACGTCTATTAGCCAATGACACCAATATTGAACATTGAGGACTTGAAATGTGGTTATATAGCAGGCAGTCCTGTACTAGATATCCCGGCATTAAGCATCCCAAGCGGAGAGCTGGTATTCGTAGTTGGCGCCTCAGGGGGAGGTAAAAGCACCTTGTTGGAAGCATTGGGGCTAATGAATAATACCATACTGGAAGCGTCCAATGTCTCTTTTCAGTCACCTGATGAAAATCGGGTGGCATTGGATAAATTATGGGATGCTGCTGATGTGGAAATTGATAGCTTTAGAAAAAGGCATTACAGCTTTATTTTTCAAAAAACGAACCTGATGCCCAACTTCACCTGTGGCGAAAACATGGTACTACCCGCCTTGTTCAAGGGGCAATCTTATGAAAATGTGAGAGAAAAAGTTTTTGACTACATGGCCAAACTCGGCCTTGATTCAGCAATATTCAACAAAAAGATTTCCAATATTTCTGGCGGTCAAAGACAACGATTGGCTTTTATCAGGGCTATGGTTGCCGATTTCACCATTCTGTTCGGCGATGAGCCAACAGGCAACCTTGACCCAGGTACTGCAAGGACGGTGATGACTGTGCTCAAATCACACCTGAAAACACATGGTAAAACGGGCATCGTCGTTTCACATGATATTGGGCTTGCTACTGAATTCGCAGACATGGTCATTCCTATTACCATGCATGGAAAGGGTGAAGAAAGGATAGGGGTTGTAAAAAACGAAAACCTCCTTTACCGAAAAAACGAGGAAAGTTGGGCGGACAAGCACTCAATTTATGACAAAGCAAAGATGGAAAACCACCTAAAACAGTTGATTTCATGAGACCCGAAAAAGCCTCTTTCACAAGTATGTTCTTTGCCAACGAGTACAAAGACTTGTCAGGGAACAAGGGGTCAGTTGTCAAGCGCTTAATCGTGCTTCTTTCCCTCACATTCATTGCGCTTGGGTTTGCCATCGGTGGATTGGAACAGTTGGGGAAGCGCATGGACAATCCATTTACCAATTGGGTGGACTTGGTGGTTAATTATCGTGTAGAAAAGCAACTAAAGCCGCTTAAAGAACATTTTTTGAGCCAAGATAGCCTTGACAAGTATCACTTAGGAGGTTTGATTGGATGGAGTGCTTACCACCTGACATTTAACCACAAAAGTCACAACCCTATTTCATCCCAGAAAGATGGTCCATCGTACATACGAAGGGGAAGAACTGTTGATTTTGACGGCGATTTTTTCCGGGAAATAATCAACCCCAATACTGGCAACATACAGTACTTCGATGAGTCGGCATTTGATGAAAATCGTATTCCTGAATGGCCGTGCGGAATTGTTGTAACAACGTCTCTAATGGACAAGCTAGGTTATGAGCCAAGTGAATACCCATTTGTAAAACATTTAAGCGTAAGCCTTGAAGATGGAAGGGACTTAGTCTTCCTGAAAGTATTGGCGGTAGTTGAAAAATTGCCTTCCTTATGTGACTTCATCACCACAAACAGGGTTTACGGCATAACACAAGGTAATTTTGCGCATTACTTGATGAGGAATTCGATAAGTGACTCTACGGCCATCCGGCTCATTTCATCAAAGGCTGGTCAAGCCGAAACACTCAAGGAAAAAGCCATCAAAGCGCTTGGGGTTACAGATTTGGGGGTTACAGAGGACAGTTTATCCATGGACGCTGAAAGAGATATATACTCCTACATTATTAAGATTTCCTCTGAATATGCACCGCCAACCAGTACAGCCGTCAAGGCGTACATGCAGTCCTGCAAGCAAGGTGAAGATTTTGCGGATTACAGCTATTTGGATTGCGGTGACGATGCCGAAAGAAACGATATTCCACACAATATCACCTTTAGCTTCAAAGACTTGGATATGATTAGGCCGTTTCAGCAGTCAATATTTGCAGCACATGGTGTTGAATTGACAATGGAACAAGTAGAGTCAAGTGAAAATTTCCGGCTAGTAACCCGACTCACGACCATCATGGGTACCATTCTCTTCGGGTTCGGGCTATTGAGCATTCTGCTGTACTTGGGCAACCTCATTCATGGCCACATCCTAAAAATCAAAACAAATTTAGGAACCTTCAAGGCGATGGGATTGCCAAACTCGGCGCTTATAAAAACCTATACGCTAATTGCGCTCAAACTATTGGCAGTTGCTCTGTCTATTTCCCTGCCCAGCGCATTTATGGCTGGATGGCTTGCCGATAAATATTGGCTGGCGGTTGGGTTTAGCTTTTTGCACTGGGCCATACCTGTTGTCATTGTTTTAGTTTTCGGGGTTACTTATATTTTGATTCAATTAATCTTGAATAAAATATTGACAGCAACCCCAGGTGACTTAATTTATGAAAGACTATCCGAGTAAAACAAAAAAAACAGCATGAAAAAATACCAATACCTACTGCTATTTTCATTATCACTTTTAGGACTGACGGGGTGTAAACCTGACGCACCAGACGGAAGCAATTTAGCAGCGGAGGAGTGCATTGACGAAGTGGTAATGCCATCGAAAATTGAAGTCGAGGGAGGTACTGTCAATATCACAGCCGCTCCTCCAATCACGGATGCCAAAACACTGGAGGGGATAAAAAAAAGAACAGTGGAAAGCAAATTGAAGAATGATGAATGTTGTCCTGCCCCAGAAAGCATTAAGCCCTGCTGCTGCGATGAAGTGTTGGAAAAATTTGAAGCCTTGCTGAAAAAAAATGACTTCAAAGGTGCGGGAGATTTGAAAGCAAAAGACCCTTTCTACGATTCATGTAAAAACAAATACGATGATTTCGAAGGAAAAATATCGGCCACCCAAAAAAAGTACTTGTGAGGCTTCTCATTGCAAGGAACGTACCGTAAAAACAACGGCCGCTATCGTAATGATGGAAAGGATTATAAGCAAGTAAGAAACCCATTTGGGCATGAATCCCTCATTGCTCGATGATTCCTGTACTTGATGTGATTTAGGTTCGGTGGAACTTTGTTCAATTTCCTTTATTTGAACGAGGTATGCCGAAAAATTGTCTTTCGAATATTGGTGACAGTAATTCCCTATCGTCGTAATCTTGGCCTCATTCGCAATATCCTGCCTTAATAGTTCCACCAGGTTAGCATCCGTAACGCTTTCTGGCACCCCATCCGAGCAAAGAAAAAAATAGTCACCAGGCCGGACATCGGTTATCAAATTAACATCCATCTTAGTAGGGCGCCCCCTCCCAGCTATGGCCCTTGAAATGATATTCCTCTTGGGATGGTTGACAGCCTCTTCTGGTGTGATGATGTTGCTGCTGACCATCTCGTTCACCAAGGAATGGTCTTTGGTCTTAAAGCAAATTTCACCTTCCCGAATATGGTACACCCGGCTATCTCCAACATGCGCTGCTTTGGCACCTTCTTTATCAAGAATGAGCATGGCCAGGGTTGTGGCCATACCTTCGGCATCAGGATGGGCTTCAACATATTCGTCCAAGCGCAACTCGGCCAGTTCAAGTGCCCTGTCCAAATCATATCCGAAGACAGCATCCAAGTCTTTGAGGCTTGTTGCGAATGTTTCGCAAACAATTCTACTGGCCTCTTCCCCTTTTTCTGCGCCACCTAACCCATCACAAACGATAAATAGCCGGTCACTGGATGATGCAGTGCTGTTGGGATAGATGGAATCTTCGTTTTCCAGGCGTTGCCCCTTCTCGTTCAGGGAATGGGGAGGGTAGATTTCAACAGTCATATGGATGTTTGTTAGGAGCAGTTAGGTTGCAAACTAACGTTTTGGTACTTGGATAATACTTTGTCGCTGTGGTGAATTAAACAGGGCTGTGTAAGGTCAACTTGACATTTCCCAGGCTGAAAACCGTCCCGTTATAAATGGGTATCCTTTCTGACATTCCAAGCGGGAGGCTTCTGCCGAAAATATAGACCTTGTTCAAACTGCCATTTCCTTCAATGACCCCGATATCGTAAAGCAGATAAATCCAGCCTTTGCCATCAGCTGCCGGGCTTACTTCGATTACGCAGTGTTTCCTGCTTACGGTGGGTTCCGCATTGGGCAGGTCATTCCTACCTATGATGTTCTTGCCTACCCTCAGTTGTAACTTGGAACCATTGGGAAGTACCACACATCCAATGGTGGTTTTTTCCTTTGCCCTTTCCGGTTCCGGTTGGTGAAAAGTGGGTTCAAAAGACGGGATCCCCACCCCATCATGGGTCTGGTATTGTGGAAAAGGGGAGTCTTTGGGTGGCTGGGGGGCGGGTGCTGGCGCAACATGAGGGTCTGCTGGAAGTCCATAATCTATATTGCCCAGCAGCGAATTGTCCGCTGCATTATCAAAATCAGAAGGGAAATGCCAGGTATTGCAAACCGGGCAAACAACATACGATGAGCCGTCAGGCACGGGTATCGAATTCTTACAGGTTGGGTTCGTGCATTGAATAATCATAGTTTACAATTGAAGTGAAACATGGATTGAACTCGGCATCAACCACCACCACTGCTGATGATGATATTACGGTCACCCGATTGGACAGTAGGTGCAACGAAGGCCGTCAAATGCTTGAAGGTAAGCAAAAGCGCCTCCCCAAACCTGTTCATGATTGCAATGACCCTTGCCATTTCTTCCATTGGGATAGATTTCAATTTGGTCAATTCGTGCATGGTGGGCCGCAAGTTGTTTACCATGCCATCCTTGAGGTGGTTGCGCACGAAATCACGGTCGGTCGTGTCAATCAGGCTTTCCAAAAGGCCCGCCAAATTCCCGTAATAGACTGCCATTTCAATGGGCGCCTGCCCTGGCAGGTACCACCTGAAATAGCCTTGTGAACTGCGGATAAAATGGACCACCGGCGCACAGAAGTTCACTCTCAAAGGGTCTTTGGTCCGGTGTTCGTGGATGACTTGTATGCCTACACGGGTAATGTTTTCCAACTGGTTTTGAAAAAGTTGGTGCCATTTGTCCAAAAGGGAGAACCCTTTTATCGTTAATGTTGCTGGAATATAGCCTTCCATGATCTTTCCGTTTTGCCACTCGGCAATCTTCATCCGGTTCGGTGCAAGGTTGGCCGTTGCGGAAAGCTTGTTGTGGGGGATGCACTCCAAGGCGTATTCAGGGGAGAGGTGCGGGTGCCGGATTGGCCGAACCTGCGGGATGCCAGCAGGTATGCGACGTTTTTCATTTACAATCAGATAGACATGGTACAACATGCCCGGCGTCGGGACAAACTCAACCGTTGGCAGCTTCAAAGGTAGTTGGAGCTGGTGCATGTTTTCGGGCAAAACCTCTACCCTATAGCCCCCGGGCATGATGGCCCTGCAGGCTTCGAGCATGACCCTTACCGATTGGGGGCTTGACCCTTCTGCGTTCCTGACCACGAACTCACTTCCCGGCAAAAGCCCAAAAGCGTGGCCACCAGCCAATGCCAACGCCCTCGTGTCCCGTACTGCATCTTCAATGCTCTCTTCGAGGTGTTGAAAATGCTCCGCCGAGAGTTTCATCCCGTTCTCCCAGAAAAGCGGGAAGTTGTTTATTTTAGGAAATATCATTTTATAGATTTAATGATGATATTGATTGGCTGTATGATGGCCAAGAATCAACGGGCTAGCAATGTAGTCCTATCAGGGTCGAAATCCCGATTGCCTTCCCAAGGCCGATTGGCTGGCAACATGTCTTTTTCCGCTGGCACCCTCGTGGCAATAATGATGTCCCCTCCCCGCACACGGTTTTCCTGAATGGACAACTCTGGATTAAGGTACCGGGGTTTCCTGCGCCAAGTAGAGGGTTTCCAAGGTACAATCTTCACCCTGAACAACCACCAGAATTGAGGTTCGCCCCCGTACTCACTTCCAAGGTCCTGCACGATGGTTAGTCCCTGCTTCTTTCGCCTTTCCTGCACCATGAAGCGGAATGCTTTTTCAAGCTGTATCTCGTTGGGTATCTCTATCCAAGGGTGCGACCTCCTGCCGATGATGCGGTACTCATCCCGCAGGGTGTTGGAAACAACAAAGTTCACCCTGATGAGGTCTCGCCAAGGTATCTTCTCGGCGCTCAACAGTTCTTGGGGGTAATACCAGATTTTCTCAACATATCGGTAAGGTATCTGGCTGGCGAAATCGGCCAATTTGTACGCCAAAAAAGGCAAAAGGAAAACCACAGGGGCATCCCACATGGTATAATCAACGGGTATGCGGGGGATGCGTATGCTCACAAATGGCAATGAAAACAGGCGTGGCGACAATACAAATGCCATGGAACAGGCCAATGCCAAGGTCACGGTCGAAGCCAATTCGGGCCACATCGAATCTTTCAAGAACACATAAGGGTTCCGCTTCACCCATTTCATCCGATAAAGGCTCCATACATGAAAACTGCCCAGCACGATAAGCGCCAACCGGGTAGCCCAAACAACATGAAGGGAAGCTTTCAGGGTGTATTGAAGTGTCAGGCCAATGATGGAACTCACGATTACAAAAACGACGATATGGATGGACATCTTCGAGTCCATGCTCCGCTGATATCGCCTCATGCACCACCGGAACCAAAATCCCGCTAACACAACTGCGATTGTCCATGCTATTACGAGTGGGTCTCTCATACCATTATATAAAGAAATTTATAGCCAGCACCGCCAAATTTCATGCATGACTGATGGATTTGAAAAGGGTTTATAAAACGTTGATAATCAACCCATATCAACTTCATCAACCCTTATCAACAATGCACTACTTGTCCCGCATGGCGGGAAGACTTGGCGACTTTCAGCTTAATTTGTCAATTTGCGGATACCACCGCATTTATTTTTAGCCTTTTTATTGGCTTAACCTACGATTTGGCAGGGTTAAACCGAACATTGTACCCCAATACTGCCTGCCCAAACGTAAATCCCCAAGCGTCCTCCGTTACATTGATTCGGGTGATGACAGTAGCATCCAAAGGTAAAAAATAGTTGTACAACAATTCTTCTAAAACCCTGCGCCTTTTGCCGTCGGGCAAATAGTCATCCAAATCGTCCAATGTGACGCCGTTCACACTGACCTCCAATGCCGGGATATCGTCCCGAAACGATTCGCCGATGACCAAATCACCTAAGTCCATTGTCTGCGTATCGGCAGGTATCTCGTACATCAGCGGTTCCATGAACTTCAGCGTCACCGCTTTGCGGAGCACTGCTTCGAAACAGAGTTTTGTAAGCACCCAGTCACCACTGATTCGGTGAGCCTCTGGCAACAAGTAGCTCAAAAGGAATCGCTGCCTGTGCGAAAGGCAGTCGGCGAAAGCTGGAAAGCCCCATATTTTTTCAATAAAAGCAGGAAAGCCTTCTGTCCATTGTTGCTCATGCCTTTCAGCATCAATCCTTGGCTGGTACATGGCCTGCTCGAAAGGCAGAAAAAACTTGCGAGCTTCGTTTATCTGCTGGTCAATGGCCTTTGCCTTTGCCTTTGAATCTGGGTAATCATCATCAATACGCAAAAATAGATTTTCCGGCAATGTGTCAAACAGCCCTTTCCTGTTTATTTCTACCAGCCAGACCTCATCGTATTCATATTTGCGCTTCCTGATTTCCCGCACCTCATGGTTGCTCCTGCGTTGGCCAGCTCCTCTTGGCGAGATGACAAGCTGCTCTACATGCAATTCGGTATCTTGGGCCATCAAGGTAGCCGCCACTGCCTCAGCCTTTATATCGAATATAGTGGCCGTTCGTAAATCCTTCAATTCTTTCATGGCCTTTGCAATTTAGTGTTTGGGGAAACTTGGACGTGAATCGGCACGTTGGACGACGATTTTTGCTCCAACAGCCGTTGCACCTGCTGGCAAATGGCCTCCCAATCTTCTTCTTTGGATTCCTGGGATGGTGTGAACCAGACTTCGAGCCGACGGGTCATGCCAAAATCAAAGCGGGGGTCGGTTCCTACCCCATCCCGCACCATTACCTCCACCAATCGGTCCCTCAACAGCTCTTTGCAAAAAATCTTTACGTCTTCTCGGGTAACTATCCTACCACGGGTCATCAAGGCCAGTTTCATAGCATCCAGTTGTTCCGTTGCTTCCAAGGGATCTCCCCCACCCTCGCTGATGGAGACCATTTCTATGGTGTCGGCCTCCAGTTCGCTTGCCTCCTTTGAGGTGCATTTCAGCGATGTCTTGGCGGCAACGCCATTGGCAGCTTCGCCCACGGAAGTCCAGTATTCCACCCGCACCCTCATGCTGCCCGTGGCACCAGTGTGAAGCAGCACATAAATGTCTGAAATGGGTTTATGCTCCTCGCTTGTCTCCTTGATTTTTTTGCCCAATAAATGATGGATGTCCTCAAGGGAAAGGGAGGCAGCCGCCTTCATGACCAGTTCTTCGTGGCCATAGTTTTCTTGTAAAATGGACACCACGTAAGCCATTCGCTTCCAGGCATTGAAATCGTCCCAGCGCCCTACCCCGCCGAGGCGCATGGTATAGCTTGGCTTGTTTTCCTCCTTGAAGTCGGCAAAAGGCTTGAACGTGAATATTGGGTACATCGGAGGCTTCTCCTCGAACACCCTTCTGATGGATACAAATGGTTCTTCCGGTTGCAGGTGTATCCATTTGATGGCATTGTTGGCAATATAATGGTGCTCGCCACTGGTATGGCCGCAAAGCCGGCGGTTCACGACCGGGAATACGTTGAGCTTGACAACGAGGCGGGAGGAGAATTGAACCAGTTCCACGGGGTACCCAAAATGCACTTCCAGCCAAATCATGGGGGTTTTCGCTACCTCTTTTTCAAGGCGGGTCATCTGTTTGTCTGCCTCCTCTTGGCTCATGTCCTGTGCCATGAGCCATTTCGGCAAGAAATCCCTGGCTTGTATCATGCCACCCACCGGGGCTTTTTCATCTTGTATCGTAAGGAAATGCCGCTCGTAGCGAAGCCGGACCCGGTTTTGCAGCCGTTCGTTGCCGTTCAGGTAATCCTCTAAAATGAAATCGGACGGCGGCAGCCCACTTTCCACCCTGATTGGCTCGCCGTTCAACAGGCACCTGCTCTTGGCCAGCGAAGCATAGAAACGGGCTTTCTCAGATTCGTTCTGGCTGCTCCCACGTATCTCGAAATAGAGGCAAAAGTCCTTCCAGTTGATTTCCTCCGCCTTGGTCTCGATGCCCAACAACACTTTGCCGATGCGTTCCCCCACATTCGAGCCAGCCCTCATGCGCAGCGGGGCACGTTGCCCCGCATCCAAAATCTTACCGGGTATGGCCATCACTTTTAGTTCCCCCGGAATCAGGCGGGATGGAAAAACCGGGGAAAAAGCAATATCGCCCTCTTTTTCACCCAAATAGCGGATAAAACCCGCTGTCTCGTCTATCGGCAGCGACTCGGTAGATGGCGTAGCCGTTGCAAGGGCATGGGCTGGCGTGGGCAGGTGGTAATATTCTGGGAGTAAGGTCTTGGCTAATCGTTCCTGTATCCGGGTCTCCGTATCGTGCAGCCGTTGGTAAACCAGCTCCATCTCAGAGGCAACTGCGCCAGCCATGAAGCGCACCACAGGGTCGTACTGCTGGCCAATGTCCCGCTCGACATCCTCGTAATCCACGTCCCATTCATCGGCGGCACGCTGGAGGATGGACTGGTATATCTGAAGGTGGGTGGGTTGCATGGTAGATTTTAGGTGAAATTTAGGCAAAGTTTACAAAAAATCTCTTAATGATTTTTTTTTGCACCACATTGTAAAAATCAGCAAATATTTAAAACGAGGTGGTAAAAAGTCTTATCTATCCTTATTAACATCCAAAAGATGGTAAAATTGGACCGAGGTTATGGTGATTATGGCCCATCTATTTTTGTATCAAAAACTTTCCACTGAGGTTCATAAGGCCATTTTCGCCCCTCAAATGGTAAAAGTAAATCCCGTGTGGCAAGCCTTCCGTCTCTATATCAAGTAGGTTATATCCTACCTGAAGTTGTTTGGAGAGGGATAACAGCCGCCGCCCTTTACCATCGTAAGCCACCAACTGAACATTGGTAATGGTTGGACTGCTGAGCGCAATGTTAATACGGTCAGTTGCAGGATTAGGATATAGCTTCAGGCCATATTGTGAGGCTGTCTCCTGTAGGCCGGTGAGGCTGACATCGTTAATGCTCTGGGCATAAATGGCAATGCCATTGGCTTTGTCCTCTGTCCATACAGCAACCGCTTGGCCACCCATGGGGGCGGTCAGGAAAATATTTAACTTGGGGGCTTGGAAGGTTCCCACAGGCTTTGTCTTACCTGGCCATGCAAAAAAGCCGGTTTCATTCAGCAACACGGCATGCAAAGTAGCTGCGGAAAAGAAGTCATCGCTGGATTTCAGTAGAAAGAAGGGTTTATTATTGATAATGTGCAGGTTGCCTGAGTGGGTGTTATAGCCACCGTCGTTGGGATTAAAAAGCAACTTGGCGTCATTTGTAAGTTGCCTCTCCCCAGTTTCACTGTCGAACCTCTGGACGTACTCACCTGCGGCACTCCCAAGAAAATATTTATAATAAGAGCATACAGCCCATACATTGCCAGTGTTTGGTGAAACGGCGATGCTGATGTCTTTTTCATCATCCGTCACCTCAACATCAAAATCTGACCCGTTTTCTCCCCAAGGCAGTGTGCCATCCGGGTTTATGCGCTGGACATAGGCATCGGACCGTGGAGAGCCAGAACCATTGTTACCATAATAACCCCAGTAGATGGTATCTCCTATTTGTGCCCCACTATAACCGATTTGATAACCGTTGGAAGCATTATCAAACTTAGTTATTTTTTCGGATAGTCTAACAGATTCCACCCACATCGGGGTGCCATCTGTATCGTATCTTTGGGCATATAGCGTCGAATTTGGGAACCCAGAATAGTTGTGGAAAATCATAGTACAATCCCCATTGGACAATTCGAACATCTGGCCAGGAGCTGTCTGGAGCATGCCTATGTCTATGGGCTTAGCAACGGTCCAAACGGCAGCGCCATTGGTGTTGTATTTTTGCATCAGGGCTTTTTGTAATGAATATGACCGCCAAGCGAGGATAAAATCGCCAGTCGTAAGCGGCAAAAGAGTGACCATGCCAGCGTCAGGGACGATAATGCCGTCTTGTCCCCAGAGGTGGTTGCCCTGTATGTCCATTTTGAAAATACGGCAATCGCCTTCGAAGGATGCGACGCCAATAATGAGGTTCTCCTCCACATCTGTGGCTGCCGACGAAAGGGGTGCCACGTTGATGGGGCCGATGACCTGTCCAACATTGTTGCTTACAAGGACACCGTTGGGGCCTAGCTCCTTATTGCCGAGAGAATCCAGCACCTGTAGCCAGACTTCATTATAGGGAGGTGTCTCCAGCTTTTTCCAATATACGACATAAGTTTTTCCATCAGTGGTGCTGATAGCGTTTATTACTATGTTTGGTAAACTCCCGACTTCGGTGTTCACGGCCGTGTCAGTTGTCCACTGCGCATGCAAGGGAGCAGTAATAAGAATTGCAACAATAAGGATGATGTTTTTCATGTTCAATTTGATTTAAAAAAATTGAGCCGCTATCAGCTTTTCTGCCAAAATTTCCACCAACTCCTGCGCTTCTTCAATGGCCCAAACACAGGCTCCGGCTCATGGAACTCCACTGGAATTTCGGCAAAGCCACCTGCCCGCAACCCAGAGACAATTTTAATATAGTCTTGGTATGATAGCCGGTGCCGGTTGCCGAAGATGATTTGCAGCCGCCGGGGCTTCATCTTCAGTTTCTGCACGAGTATCCACTCCTCCGCATCGTTCACGAGGTTTCCGTCCAGCACGTCGAGGCCCATGGCGGGGGTGAAGGTGCAGGGCGCTTCGATGAAGTACCGCCCGGTTGCCAGCACCACCTCCACGATGAAGCGACGGTTGCCCGGCTCCTCGGTCAGGTGGACCTTGGTCAGTTTGTGCCCGTCGCAAAGCCCTGCATGCTCCTCCACCTCCCGGGTGGGCAGCATCTTGAAATGCTCCAACGGCATCTGCTCGCTGAGCTGTGGGTGGTTGAAGTACTGCGGGTACTCCCGGTTGCGTATATAGCCGCTGTTGGGCATGGTGGCGTTTTTTTGAAAAACTCCGGCCAAAACAAGCCCAGACTATTGACTGGAAAGCTTTCAGCCGGAGTTTTACCCTCAATAACTTCTTATTTGCCTGCCGATGCCTGAATATCCTTCAACAGGTTTTCAATGGCATCCATCTTGGCAGAAAGCGCTCCGATTTGAGCGTCCCTGTTTTGTAGCTGGCCCTTAAGTTCCTCTATTTGGGCTTGTTGCTCTTGAATGGCTTTGACGAGGATGGGGGTGATTTCCGCATAGTTCATTGTCCGAACTTTTTCAGCGTTAGGATCAACAAGCTTTTGGGGGTTCGACGCCCCTTCTTGCTTAGCAGTTGACTCATTTTCTTCTTTGGGTACATCAACAAGATCTGGAACTACAACCTCCATTTCTTGGGCAATAAAACCTAGCGTCTTTTTGGTACCTTCTTCATCGGTTTTCCACAGATAGGACACAGGCCTCATCTTTAAGACGTCTTTCAAGCCATACTGTAGGGTTCTTATATCTTTCTTCAACCTGACATCCGACACCGTCTGTACACCATTCCAATTGTACCTTGTATGTGATTGGCTGGCCCAATTGGCCATCTGCGTGGAATTAAGGGTGTTCGTCACGATTATCCTGCCGTTATAAAGCCCTGCACCTTCTACCGTTGGATTGCCGCTAAAGCCTACGACTCCCCAACCCGTATTTGAGGTGCCGAACACACCCCATGCCTCACTTCCACTGTTGCACTCTCCCCAAGCACCATTACCGTCAAAGCCACCAGCAATGCCCTTGACCGCTGCACCTGGCCCTGCCGAAGAACCTGACACCCCCTCAATAGCTGTTCCGTCGCAATTGTTCTGCACCCTGAAAGATGGGAAACCTGGGCTGCATTGCGTACAATCGAAAGGTAAAAACCCAGTACCGCAAGTCGTGCCTGGGTTGTTGTTGTTGTTTTGGACAATATAGGAACCCGGCAAAACAACACTGCCTCCGTTAGGAGTAAGTGACAGTATCGAATTGTTCAATTGCAATTGCTGGATTTCATTGGAAGGACTCGGGTCATTGGCACTAATGGTCGTCCCATTGATTGTAATACCATTACCCGCTTGGTAGTTGGAGCCACCTGTTGTTGGAAGCGTCACCGTATTGCCATTGGACAAGGTTAGCTGATTGCCCGAAACAGATAGCATCTGCAATTCATTGCTTGTAGAATTGTCGCCATCTCCTGTATTGGAGATAATATTGCCGTTGATGCCGATGCCTGTGCCCGCCGTGTAGGTCGTACCGGTCGGCAGGGTCACTGTATTGCCGTTCTCGATGCTCAACTGGTTGCCGTTAAGGGTCAATGCCTGATTGTCATCCAAGGTGACCGAACCACCACTGGGGTTCAATGTCAGCGTATTGCCGCTCAAAGACAATGACTGTATCTCATTGGTGGACGAAAGGTCGCCCGTATTGGCGATGGTGGTGCCATTGATGGCAATGCCAGTTCCGGCAATATAGGTAACACCGGTCGGGAGGGTAACAGTATTGCCATTTTCGATGGTCAATTGGTTGCCGATAACCGTCAAATTCTGGTCGTCGCTCCCGCCAGATGGCAAGGTAATCGTGCCGCCGTTGGGGTTGAGGGACAACTGGTTGCCACCCGTCAGCACCAAGGTCTGCAGCTCGTTGGTGGGGTTGGCATCAATCGTAACAGCATTGCCATTCTCAATACCCAGCACATTGCCATTGAGTGTCAGCAATTGGTCATCGGTACCTGGAGGGGCGGTAGGTAGTGTGACGGAACCACCCCCTGGTTGAAGCGTCAAGGTATTGCCATTCAAGGTCAAGGTCTGTATTTCATTGGTGGCACTGTTGTCGTTGTTTGGCGGCAGTGTTATCGTGTTGCCATTGGATATGGTAATCTGGTTGCCGCTGATGGACAATTGCTGAGCATCGGTTCCCAAAGGAAGCATGACAGAATTGCCGCTCGGAAGGATGCTCAACTGGTTGCCCGTTAGCTGCAAGCTCTGCAACTCGTTGGTGGTGCTGTTGTCATTATCGCCCGTGTTGGAAATGACATTGCCACTGATGGCAATGCCCTGCCCTGCCGTGTAGGTTTGGCTGCCGCCGTTGCCCGATGTTTCGGCGTACAAAGCATAGGGCACGCTCAGTAGTTGGGTAAGCGGTCCAACCTCACCGTTGATAGTAGTCCGCAGGTATTTCGGGCCATCCACCCAATTGATATTGTCAAACCCAGCCTGGTTTTGGGAACCAATCTTCAAATTGAACAAGCCCGTAATAGGGTCGGAAGTGGCCGACTGCTCCTCCGTGAACTCCGGCTGGCCAACGCCCAGGGAATTGGTAAAAATCTCAAACTTGACAATAAGCGATTCGTTCCCCAGCGGCTCCCCATTAGCCGCCCTCGCAATGGCTTGGTAGTTCATTACTTGGGGCGCCTGCGCGTATAAGGATGCGCCTAAAAGTCCTAAACAGATGATGATAAATATCTTTTTCATTGCTTGATGATTTTGATGTTTTTAAGAAGTTGGTTGTCCTCGGATGAAAGTGACAGGAAGAAAGTGCCTGCTGGCAGCCAGCTGATGTCCATTGGTGCATACTTGAACTTGCCATCGGTGATGTGCCGACCGAGCACATCGGTGATGGCAAAACCAGTGAAACCCGTATAGTCCGTCTCGATAGTCAGCCGCCCGTCGGTCGGGTTGGGAAAGACCTTTAACTGGTACTGCTCGTCGAATACCTCATTGGCACCTACCAGGAAATGGTAGTTCGGCTGGATGACCCCCGCTGTGGTGTATTTCTCATTGCCAGGACTGCCGACCGTGGCCGTGGCCAGCTCCCCCACCGAGTACTCGACAAAGCTGCCGTTCGCCAAGGTGACCATGCCACCGTTGGTGTTCAGCGCAGCTTGCGCCCGTAATAGAAGCGGTGACCCATAAAGCACGAGGAAAAAAAAGAGGATTGTTCTTTTCATAGGGTGTGGGTTTGTTTTTTGCCTACTTCTCGCTTTCGGCGGTGCGCCCTGATTTTTGGTGGAGCAGGTGAGGGAGGCCTGCTGGTTGTTTTTAACTCGGCCTTAGCCAAGCATCTATTTGTGAGGAGATAGTGTTGTACCTGCTCCAGTAAATTAAATTGATTTTTGATTGCACAACGCTACATAAGATAAGAAAATAGGCCAATCCAGTCCAAAATTGTTTCCCATCATCATCTAAAAAATTTAAAAAGATACCTGCTCCTATAATAACATAGCCCCAATAGTTGAAATTCGTAGCCTTTTTAAGGTTGTGGTTTGCTAATCCAGTTAAATTGTTCCAACTCCTCAATTGAGTATCAATTTTGTAGGAATTATCCACAAAAGAAACAATTACATGCAAGTTGAAAAAATCCTTGATAATAACCTGCTCCCCTTTTTCCTCAAACTCCCAGTTCACTCGTTTTAAGTTGGCAATCAGTTGTTCTTTCATAATGGTTGGCTTTCGTTTTGTGATGAAATTATCGTGATTTAAAATACCCGCTGATACCTATCCCCCGTATAATCCGTCAGGCGGCACTCGCAGCGGGCCATCACTGTGGTCTTCAACTCCCACTGTGGTACGCCCCAGCCAGCACCCATTGGGTACAGTTCGTCGTTGATGTTTTGGCGCTGATAAATCTCGCTGCTGCGGGCAAAATCCCGCTCGATTTTGGTCACCATATCTGGGTTTTTGGCGAAGACCCGCTTCCATTCGGCCATCGTCTCCTTGGCAGTCTTTCCCGATACGTAGGTATCCTTTAGCAGTATGTATTCCGGCTCGGTAAGGAAGCGGCGCATAGCCTCCAAGTGAATCGTCAACGGCACCACCTTGGCCAGCCTTTTCCGTTGGAAAATTTTCATATCGTGCTCCTTTTTCTCGTCGCCATTGATAGCTTGCTGAAGCTTGCTGCCGCCGAAGCGGTGGCCGGGAAACACGCTGGTACCCATCCTATCGAAGTCGTAGGTGTGCGCTGGTGGCTGCAGGATGAAAATGTCCGCCCCCTGCCGCAGGCGGCCCTTGTTGTAGCCCAAGAGGCTTTCGATTTCGGAAAGCGAATGGTCGAGCAGGTGCTCTTCGAGGGTAAAGAACCCACGGACGGGGAGTTGTATGTCGAGGCCGAGTTGTACCATAGGGTGCGTGGATTATGGTTAATTTATTGTTCAGTTAGTACATCATTTTATACCAGTTTCCAAAAACTTGATTCGCCTATCATGCCTATCCTTCGGCACCTTGGCCGAAACTTGAATCCGCTCCAAGGCTTTGATGATTCTTTTCAAATCACCGGAAAGCAGGTCCTTCTGGATTTCCTGCCGCATATAAGGCGAATAATCGCCCCGGAAGTGCATATCCGTTATTAATTCCCTGACCCTCGCATCCATCTTGCCCCAGTCGCACTCACCATATTTTTTCACGACATCCTTTTTCATGCAGAGCCTGTGTGCATCCGCATAGTATTTGGCATAGGCCATCTCGAAAAGCCGTACCTGCTGCTCTTCCGAAATCTCGATGGCCTTGACGTCGTCCCGCTCGACAAAAGTCTTTGCGATTCCGCCCGAAAGCCCGGCACCCTCCGCCAATATGTTTGCATTGGCCGTGGAAAGGCCCGCCGTAATCAGGTCCGTCTTCACGATTTCCCGTTGCCGCAGCTTCATGTCGTAGCCACGCCCGATGGTCACGCCGGATGCCCCGCCCGGCCAGTGCGCCCGCCGGGAATAGTAGATGCTGTCTGCGTCGTTGTTGCCTTCTGAGTTCCAGGTCAACAATCCTCTTGATGGTTGTAAAGTACCGCCAGCCATTTGCCTGCCATTGAATGGTTATCTGTGTCGGATACCGATACGATTGCTTAAAGCAATCGTATCGGTATTCCAGCTATTTACAATTTCAACGTATTCTCAAACCTATCCACCTTCAACTGCCCTTGAAAATGCGAGAAAACAATCAAGCTCTCCTCGTGTACATCCTCGCAGATGAACAGCTTCACCGGGCCGAAGAACTCCTTGACCTGCGCCGCATCGCAGGTGGGCAGGAAGGTACGCATCACCCGTGGGTCGTAGAAGCGGAAGTAGAGCTTTTCCCCGTCTTCCGTTTTCACCATCAGGAACTTGCGGAAATGCCGATACACCTCCTCGAACGGCGCAGATGCAAACACGGGTACCCCCCACGACTGCCCCCAGCCATGCTGGAAGTACCAGGCTGCCAAGGGCGTGCCCGCCCGCAGCTCGAACAGGTACGGCGATGCCCGGCGGTTCTCCTCCTTGTCCCCTTTGTAAAAGGACTCGTGCTTGGCGCCCAGCACCAATGCCTCGTCTTGGCGCTGGCCTGCGGAGGCGGCGTCGAGGAGGAGGAAGTTGAAGGGGGGGGAGGGAGTACCCATTAATGAATGATTAAATAGCTGATTCCCTGTTGAGGTCATAAAAATCAATGCCTTTTCTTTCAAAAAGGTCTTCAAGCGCATCACTTCCATTCTCCATTTCGTATTGATTTTCTTCCTCGGAAATAGGGATTGCCATCACCCATGCTACTGTCTTAGTTTCCAAATAAACTGTTTCTAAATTCTCCCAAAGGAAAGGAGACATAAAATACAAATGCTTCATTTTCAATTCAGGATAATAATCGGCGATAGCATTCAACAATATTGAACCTGGAGAGCAAAACCAAGGTTTATTTATACAATAAAATGCTGCTGAAACCAGTATGTTTGGGAACATTTCGTAGTTCTTATACGAAGCTCCAACAATCTCAAATCTAATAGGGTATTCTACCCCATCTTGATAAAGTGGAAAATCGGAAAGTCCAATTGTTCCATAATGCATTACCTTGGTATTCAAAGGATAAGGACAAAACAAAACAGCCATATGCTGGATGTGGTTATCATCCCAAAATCCTTGAACTTCTGCTTTAGGGCAAAAAACCCCTTGAAGTCTTTTAGCTAAAATTTTATTATCCACTGAAACTGCCATGTTAAAATTTTTATGGTCCTAAATAATCATCGCTCTCCATTTCCCCTTTGTGAGACCGATTTGATTCTGGTAATTCCATTCGGTATTTCTTTGGGTCGTTATGTTCATCCAAAAATTCTTTTCTGCTAATACCTCGTTCAGCAGCGCTTTTTTGGTGTTTCCTAAATTCAAATCCAGGTTTATGCCCCATATCCCAAGGCTCATTTGGATTGATTCTTTTTTTTGTTACTGGGTCTTTAATATTTCCCCTACTACTTTTATTTGCATTCTCTATTACTTTTTCTTTAACCCCTTTTCTGAAACCACTTGGTCTTTCATAGTACCATTTTCCATATTCAGTTAGATTCCCATCTTTATCAACTGTTGGCTCCTTTGGCATTGATGGCCTTTTACCACTATACTTTGATTTTGGTTTCGAATCTTTGGCTTTGCTTTTTGAAGCATCAGTTTTTTTACCCGCTTTAGTCTTCCCAGCTTTTGGGGAAGCTTTTGGTGTTGCCTTTGGTTTTATAGCTTTCGGCCCAGGCCCTTTTTTACCCGGTACCGGGATTAAAGCATTTAAGGCACCTTGCAATGCGGCACTTGCGAGGCAAGGCCAACAATCACTTTCACCATTTGCAATTGCATCAAGAACCCCCTGCGCTGCGCCTTGCAGAGCGTCTTTTACTTTTTGTCTTACTACAGGTGACTTTGCTGCCTGAACCGCTGCTCTAGCCACAATACCAATGGCTATTCTGGCTGCTGCAACTATTAAAGGTGCAAAGTTCCCATCCTCATCAACCCTATTATACGGGTCATTCCCTGCATAACTGTAGTTCGATGCCTCGTACTCCTCCAACCAATACCTATCCAGCGACAAAAACGATTTCAAATGCGGGCTGTAGTAGCGGGCCGTGCTGTAGTGCAGCCCTGTCTCGGCATCGTGGTACTGCCCTGTCAGTCGCCAGGGCTGCCGTATGCTGCCCCGGTGGATGGTGGCCTCGCCGAATGCACTGTACTCGGCGCTCCAAACCACCTGCCCAAAGGTATCAAAAACCTGTGTGACCGCACCCCGTACATCGCTGTGCAGCCAAAATAATTGCCCATTTTCCCGGAAGGCCACGGGCACGGCGGCATTGTGGCCATAGAGGTATTCCCGCAGGGTGGTGCCTTCGGGGGTGCGCAATTCCTCGGTCAACAGTTTCTCGCTGCCCCAGCAGAATTTATAGGCTTCCCTGCCGTTCGACTTGCCCACCCGGCGGCCAAGGCCGTCGTACCAGTATTCCCAAGTGTCTTCGCCGATACGGGCGAGCTTGAGCTCGTTGTTGTCGTTGAAGGTGAGCGACACGGTGCGGCCCTGGGCGTTCACGAAGGAGCGCACGTTGCCGTTGGCATCGTACTGTACCGTGCTGCTGCCCATGCTCAGCACTTCGTCCATGCGGCCCACCGTCACGGGCGAGCCGTTCACGGAGTTCAGGTTGCCCTTGTGGTCGTATTCGAATTTCTCCAGCCGCTGGGAATTGGCTTCGAGGCTGCTGAGCAGGCGCCACTCGTCGTCGTAGCGCAACTGCCACTCCTTGCTGGGGGACTGGCTCGATGCATCGAAATTGTTGTAGCGGGTGAGGCGGTAGAGGTTGTCGTACTGGTAGGTCTGCTGCGACAGCACCGTGCCGGATGGGTTGACCACTTGGGTGCCTTGCAGCCCGCCCAGCACTTTTTCGCTGCGCTTTTGCGTGAGGCCATTCGGGTAATAGACTTCGGCCACGGTATCGTTCGGGCCGTATTTGTAGGTGCAGGTATCGTCGCCGACCTTCAGCGACTGCAAGCGGCCGTCCTCGTCGTAGCTGTATTTGACCACCAGCCCGGAGGGGTAGGCCATTTCGAGCAGGTTGCCGTCCTTGTCGTAGGTGTAGCGGGTTTTGTTGCCTTGAAAGTCCTCGCTCAGCACCCGCCCCTTGTCGTCGTACTCGAAGCGGAGGCTGCCAGCGGGGTTTTCGATGGCCTTTACCTGTTCGCCGTTGAGTTCGAGGTTTTGGAAATTGCCGTCCTCCCACTCCACCCTACTGGGGCTGGCACCATCGTAGTAGGTATGCACTTTTGCGCCGCTGCGCAAAGTGGTGACGAGCGCATCGAGGTCGTCGTCGTAAACGGAGGTCTGCTCCGTGCCGTCGGGGAAGCTGATTTTATCGCCGTCCTCACCCATGGGGTCGGTCTCTACCTGCGTCACCCGGCCCAGCGAGTCCTTCATGCTGTGTACGAGGTGGCTGCCCTTGATGGCCGAGTCGAAGCGGCGGGTCTCGTTCGCCCGGTTGGTGATGGTCTCCACCTGTGCGCTGACGTTGTAGCCAATCTTGTAGCTTTTATCGTCCTGCGAAATGACCTCGGTGATGCGGCCTTTGTCGTCGTAGTTCAGGCCGATGCGGCCCTCGTTGAGCAGAATGGCCTTCAGCAGGTCGTCGTGGTAGCTGAAGCCGATGGATTCGTTGCCGGGAAAGCTGAACTTAACGAGGTGGCCATTGCTGTCGAAGGTGAAGGCGTATTCCAGCCCGGAGGGCTTAACGATTTTCTGGGGGATGTATTTTTCGTCAAAAACGAGGCAGGTCTTGTTGCCCCGGCTGTCCTCAATCACCAAGTCCTTGCCCTCGCCCTCCTTCACATTGAAGCCATTTGCCCGCAGTTGGGCAAGCATCCGCTCCCTGTTCCGCTGGCGGATGGGGAGCTTCATGGCTTCCAGTTGGCTGTTCTTGATGACAAACACGGCGTGCGGGGTTTAACAAGGTTTCATGAATGGGGCACCAGTGAAGGCATCGCCAATGAGCACCGTGGGGAGGCCCATCACGATTTTTCCGCCATGCGCACATTGGTCGCCCATGCGGGCAGCAGGCTTGCCGCCGATGAAGACGCTCATGCTGCCCTGCACGATGGTGTCGGGTGGTCCAACGCATACGCACATATCCCCTACGACGGCAGCGGGCAGGTTGCCGATGAGTACGGTTGGCACGCATGGCCCCATGATGGGGCCGCCCACATGCGGCACGGGCGGCAGGCCCGGCGTTACCATGGGGCAAGCGTGCATGTCTGTGATTCTTGCGGCTGGTTTACCCATAAATCTAATTTGATGTGGTTTTACAATTTCCCCACTGGTATCACCAGCGGAAACGCATCCAGTGCATCTTCCTCAATTTCGCTGTCGGGATAATGGAACTGGTCACGACGGCCCAAGGTCAATTCCCCATAGACGTCCACCCTTGCCCTGACGACAGGTTTGTTGTCTTCCTTTTTCGGGAACTGCAAATCCACCGTGACATCCGTGACTTCCAACCTGGTCTCGTACCGCATCAGCATGTCGAGGATGTTTTTTTGGATGGACTCCCGCATCTCCTCCCTCCATGCCCGTTCCGACCTTCTTTGTGGTGGGGTGCGGGCGTGGTATTTGTTCAGTAGGCTGCCAAATGTTGGGTCAAAACGGTAGCTCAATGACAGCGACTTGATGATGAGCCGGATATTTTGGTGGATGGACTTCCTGATTTCTACATGCTCCAATTGCTTCCCCTTCATCACCTGGTTCAGCTTCAATGGAAAAGAATAATAGGAGTCCTTTCGGCGCATGGCTTAGTTCAGTTTGATGACCATTCCCTTGACATCCACCATGGCAGAGCCTTTGATGTTTACTTGGGCGCTTTTGGTATCCACTTTTGAAGTTCCCTCTGTTGTCACTTCATTGCTCTTTATTTCCACCAGACTTTGGCCATTGATTTTGACCTCCTTCCCTGATTTCAACTCAATCAGTTCTGTGGCTTCCAATATGATGGTTTTGGCCTTGATATGCACTTTGCCATCGCCCGCATCAATGGTGATGGTGCTTTCCCCAGTCAAATCGGTGGAAATCGTAATCGCTTTCCCCTCCTCCATCACGATGGAACTATCCTCCTTCTTCTTCCCCGTCCGTATTTGGGTCTTTTTCCCGGCGGTTTCTAGAATGGAATTGGGGGCGTGAATTTGTATTTCCTCCTCCTTGTCATCGAACTTCCATTTGTTACCTCCCTTAGATTTGAAGCCCTTGAACTTGTTCTTGGGGTCGAACCATTCGGGCTTTTGCTTGCCGTGGTACATACCGCTGAGAACGTAAGGGCGCTCGGGGTGGTTGTTCTCGAAGGCTACCAGCACTTGGTCGCCCACTTCGGGTATGATGTAGAAGCCTTTGTCTTTGCCCATATAGGGGGAGGCCACTCGTATCCAAGGTGTTTTTTCGTCGGTGCCCTCCTGCCATTCAAACTTGACCTTGACCCGGCCCAGTGATTTTTCGTCATCCACTTTTTCCACCTTGGCCAATTGCGTTTCGGCCACGGGTGCGGGCAGGGGCTGTAGGCTCGGCGGCATGTCCATTTCTACTGGTATGGCTTCGAAATGGTTCAGGTAGTTGCCGCCCTCGGTAATCACATGGGTGAGGCCCACCACCACATAGTTGCCATAGTCGTCGGCCATGGAGTCCCGGATATTGATTTTCCCGCCCAGCTTGAGTTTGGTATTGCGGGTAGTGCCCGTAGCCACCACCATTTCGCTGACGTGGGCCTGGGCCTTGCGCTTTATCAGGTGCTTGTACTCTTTTTCCCCGGTGGAGAAGTTGACGGGCAGCACGGGCGGCTTGCCGGTGAATATCTTCGATTCGGAGATGCCATAAACGGCACTGGCCAAGGCCGACATGCCCGGCTTTGGCGGTTTTTCCTTTTTGAAAGTCTTGTGGTCACGGTAATTGTAACTCTGCACGTCGAACTTGGGCGGCACGGCCCGCACCGATACGTCGAAGTTGACCACATCGTTAGTGGAGCAATCCAGTTTGACGGTTTCCCCGCCAGAGGGCTTTCCAAAGTACAGGTCCATTCCATCGTAGAAAAACCACTCGCCGTACCAGCCAGCCAAGCGGTGGACGAAGTCATAATCGCTTTCCTTGTACTGGACGGTGTAAGGGATGGAGCCTTTGAAGTTCTTAGGACTAACCTTTAAGCCACCAGGGAAACTGTAGGAGCCAAGAACCTCGTTCACAATTTCCTGTAGCCCTTTGTCGGTGAAGGAGCGGGTATTTGGGCCGCCGTCGGGCTTGATGGTCGGGCTGCGGCCCTGAATGACCAAACTGGCACCGCCTGCCTGCCTCACCAAAGATACGGAAGTAATCGTGCCTTTGAACACTTCTTTTGGTGGGCTGCCATCTATCGAAATATCTTCTTTTACCTCAAAACCAATGCTAAGGGTCTGCCCAATCCATTCCTTGGACTTTGCGTTCAGGTCGGCATTTTTGACCTTCATCTGAACATGTACGCTAAAGTCATGGTGATCCCCAATCCGCTGGTTGAGCCTGACTTGGGCAAGTATATTCTCACTGACCCTTTTGCCATTTATTTTTACCCCGGTGCGTACGGTCGTTAACATTGGACAAGGTTTAGTTTTTTAAGTTTTGAAGGGATGCGTTTAATGAGGGCGAGATTAGCGCTTTTTAATATGCCCATCGCCTTTGTCGTACATTATGGACTGCATTTCAGTACCGTCGAAGGTAAGCCCCGCCAAAGTGGCTCCTTCCCGAATCCAAGAATCAGCTGCCATTGATTCTTGGATACAGTTTTCTGCTCTTTTTTTCCTATAGTCTGTGGTTGTAATCTCCACCAATGCAAAACCAACTGCACCTACCGCAAATGCATATTTGGGGTCTAAAGTGAGTTCTGTAGAGCAAGAATAATCATGCAAGGGTTCTCTGGGGCTAAAGTCAATAGCCCCTCCTGTGCCCCCATGGGAAGTGTTGAATGCCCGTTGGTGATACCAAGGGTATTTAGTTGACTCTCTATCATCTACTCGCACTGCATTGCCAAAGCTGATTCTTGAACTGTCCTTTCTCAGGGCATGATAAACGGTCTTAGGATGGTTTTGATTGGAAAGAAAATCTCTAACGTCCATCTCGTCACTTCTGTCAACAGCATCGAAAAGGCCCATAAAAACTGCTTTTTTAGATATGACCTTTGACAGTTCCATAACTACGGCTCCTCCCCTACTATGCCCAATAAAAACAAATTCAATATCTGTATCGTCTAACCTACCTAACGCAGCAGGAGCAAATGGTAAATCTTCTTGAAAAGATTGTGGCCCGAATTCCAAATTACCCCGCTCAGCGTTTATTTCTCTTATGCTCTCCTCTATGAATGCCAAAGCATCATTAATTCTCTGCCTTGCATCTCGCCCGGTAACGACTTTGTCCGGGCCGTCCATGTAAATCTTTCGTCCACCGTACGTATTGAACTGCTCAAAAAACTTGCGCGTATGACTGTTCCCACCATTGAACCATTCATGGGAACTTGTGCCGTCAACCGCAACCAAGATGTATTTTGGCATATCAACAGGTTTGGGTGTTACCTACGAGAACGGATTTAATGAAGTGGTAGCCGAAGAATGGAAGCGAAGCGAACCCTAATGTACATCTCAATTCCAGCATGACGGATAGGCCATACCAATAGGTGCACGACTTGTACTCATCAAGACAAAGCCTTGAAATTACACAAGCAACCATGCTTGAATTAGGTGATGAGCACAATAGGGATTCGCTTCGCCAGTATTCTTTCTTAAGACTCGCTGTCCGGCCAGCGCATCTTGAACTCGGCACCGCTGACCTTGATTTTTTCGGCAGTGATGCGGAAAGTCTCAAGGGTGTTGTCGGTATCGCCCTGGGAGTTGAAGCGCTCTTCGTAGCCGACCACATAGGAGTTCTCAAATTCAATCTTCTTGAGCTCCTTGGTCTGTTCCGCATCCCGCCAAATGGTGAGCGAACCGGCCTTGGGAGTGTCCTGCTTGGACATCCAGTTGATGATTTTGCCGATCATCTCTTTTTCATCCGAGCGGATGGTGATGACGATCTGGCCGTTGCGGACGACTTTTACGGGCTGGCCCTTTTCAGGGTCTGTGGCACGGGTAAAAGAGTAGCCGAGGTCGAGAACTTGGGCTTTGGCACCTTCAAGTTCAAACACACAGGTATGTGCTGCAGACATTTTAATGAATTTTTAGGTTATAAAAAAAGGTTGATGTTTACGCTTTAGAAAGACACAAGAAATTAGACCGTAGATTTTAGATAAGGTATTGGCAAGCAATCATTTGCGTGCCATCAAATGTCTAATTCCTAATGCCTAAGTACTTATTTAACTTCATTCATCAGCTTGTCGGTAGCCGTCCTATCGGCAGCGTTGAGCTTGTACACGAAAGTACGAACTGCCCACAGTGGCACGATGGCGATGTCAATATCTATCCGGTCGGGCACACGGTGGTTCCAGTCGAAGTGGGTCACCTTGCCGCTGGTGATAATCTTCTGTTCGGCCAATTGGTCGAGGAAGTCCTGCACGATGTCACGCACCTTATTAGCACGCTCCCGGTCGAGTTGCTGACCTGTTACCTTGCCTAGGTAGTGGCGCAGTACCCTGTTCACATAATCGAAAGTGCGAACCACGGCGTAACGTTTCAGTGCATATTCATGCCCAGTGAAGGCAGTGCAAGCCTCGTAAACCATGTCCTTTTCGTAGGCGTGCATGGTGGCGTTTAGTCCCTCATCGGAAAGGTCGGCCACAGTATCCTGCACCGTATGGAAAGCCAAGCCAGCTGATCCTGTAAGAGAGCCGTTCATCTCGCCCATGATCGGCTGGGAAATACGCTCGGAGTACATTTTGCCAGCGACCGCCATACAGGGTGAACCTCTAAGGTCACCTTCTTCCCGCAGTTCCGTGTATTCTCCCCTTAGGGAAATATGGTTTGCGAACAAAGCGAGGTGTGCATGGTGCTCCTCAGGGCCAGTCACACCGAGCCAGCGGCGGGATTCCCGTTCTTTGAGGGCTTCCTCTACGCTGTCGCAGTCGGCAAAGTCCGTAAGGAACTGGAGCCTTGCCTTCAGTGCCAGCTTTGTATATCGTTCGATGATGTCCTTGGGTCGCTTGCTCCTCCAGAGGTAGGGTACTACCAGCAGTGCGTAGGCTTTTTTCTGGTCAACGGAACGGGACTCGTCGGTGAGCCGCTTTTCAATCTCGTTATAGACCAAGTTGCTATCGGCATCCAATAGTACGTCGGGGTGTACTGACAATAGCGTTAAGTTCTTGACCTTGGTCGGTGCCGCATTGCGGAAAAAGTTTTCAAGGTCACGATAGGTCCGTTCCATATCACGGGATGCCGCTATGATGGTGCCCAAGTTATCGTTGATGAGCGCCTCATTGGTGTCGAGTTTTTCCTGCGCCTCCTTTCGGATAACCTTGTGGGAATCCTTTTCAATACCGTTACCCTTGCTCAAGATATTGAGATAAGCCTGAAGGCGGTTCCTTAGCTCGATTCTGCTATCCAAGGCGTCCTCATCCTGCAAGAAACGGCGCTTCTTGGAGGCAGCTTTTGGAGAAAAACGGTCAAGATTGTCGGCAAGCGGTGTTATGAGTTCGTCAAACCCATCGTATCTGCTCAGCCGTTCGTCAATCTCTTGGGCAGACAGTTGTGGCGGTGGAGGTGGAGCCGTAACGACAACTGCCTTCTTTGCTGGTGCTTCTTTTTGACGGGTTTGTTTTTTAAGTTCTGCCATAATTAAATAGCTTTTTATTCAATTTTGAATTGTCTTATTAACAATGGTTCATCTGGTTTCACGTTTCAAGTTTCAGGGAAGCGTCTGCTGGAAACATTTTTAGTCGGCTGTTAAGACAAACCAATCATTCTAAAAATGCGATTCTTTTGCAATTGAGCAAGCAAACCTTAAACTTGAAACCTTCACGAACCATTGATTAAATAGGCCGAAAATTAGATGAAAAGGGAATGAGTTGCGCATGGCGCACCAAATCACTAACCTTCCGCTATTTGTTCAATCTTCGTCGTGCTCACTTGGCATTGACTCATCCAATTGGGCAATAATATCGGCGATGGCAGCCAATATCGCTGAACGGGCTTCGGCGTCGTCAAGTGCTTTTCGGAACTTCACGTTCTTGTCAATCATATCCACCAAGCTTTCAGCAGCTTTGAACTCCGCATCCAGGCTGCGCAGCAATGCTGAATTGCGCTTGATGGCATTGGGCGTAAAGGATTCTACCCCACCCTGAAAACGGATGGTATCTTCTACCTCCATTTTTTCATGGTTGCCAGTTTTAAGTTTCACCTTAACCTTGGGGTCGGAGTACTTCATGACGGCTTCCGTGGAAGTTGAAAACTCCATAGGGACTTCTTCTGGTGCCCTTAAAGCATTCTCTCCTTTCAAAGGCAATGCGATATAAGTTCTGTTGGTTGGTAACAAGTCCAACCCCGAATTGGTCTCCTGTGGGAGGTCTATCGGGCCGGGCATGTTGTAGCGTACGGTTGCTGCCATTTTTTGATTTTGTTAAGATGAATAGTTTATCTATTTAGGTAGTTCTTGTTGGCATCTATTGTACTTTTTTTCAAGTATATCCAACTCGGTTTTCATCAGCCTAAGTTCTGCTTCAATCGCTATTTTTTCAGGATCTTTGCTTTTTAGCTGATTTTTCAGCTCTTTATCTTTTTCCTTAAGTGCATTTACCTTTACCTGTAAATCAGCTCGAACCCCTTGTAAAGTAGCCTTGCACTCCTCCAACTGCTTTTTCAAGCTGTTCGCATCGCCTGCGCCTTTATCCTGAAAAGCCTTGAAAGAAGCAAACATGATAAAAGCATTGGCCAAAAGCACCAGAAAGCCAAAGCCCACCAGCCGCCAAACGGCGGTTTCCCGTTGATTTTTGTTTAGTATTTCCATAGATGACTGTCTGTAAATATTGCCCTTTGACGACTTCGGACAGCTTACCTAGTCCCAAGCGCTCCATTTGAGATTCGGCGCCGAACTTCCAAGAACACGTTCTTGGCAATTTGCTGCAAGACGGGATCGCCGGCATAGGCATAATCGTACATGTGGGCAATTTTGAAGGCCCGGTCCGTGAACACTTTGCGCCAGTTCGGATTTCCCAAGGCTTCCTCCTTGGCAGAAATTTTGCGGGAGTTTTCGGCACCATAATCATTGCCAAAAAGATCCTTGGCTGATGAGGTGCGGAAAAGCTTCGTGTACATGGAGTGCTCTTCCTTGCCCCTTATGAGCACAAAGGGGAACTCATTTTCAAACGAAAGGGAAAGCGACGCATTGAAATCAAGGCTTTCTAGGTGGCCTCGTTCAACAACGGGCTGCCATTCCCATTCGGCGATGTTCTCGTGATGGCCCTGCCTCCTAAATTCGTTGAATATCTTCACCTTATGAACGTGGCCATCCACATTGGTGGATACCATGCGCCACTTACCCATTGGGTCAGGGATATAATAGATGGCGCCTACCAGACCGAAGTAATTTTTGAAGCGAACGGAGTCAAGATAATGGGTGTACATAGGGTATTTTTTAGGTTGTCTTAAAATAGTGCATCAATGCTGGTAGCATTGTAGCTGTTTTTTTATGTATGTAGCAAAGATAGCTATTCAATTTTTTCCTCCAAGTATATGGGTATTATTTTTTTATTTCCCACAACAAATTGGCAGATTCATCAATATCCAAATGAACTTTGTCGCCATTCACTATGTCGCCGCTGATTATTTTGTCGGCGATTGGAGGTGTCAGGAACGATTTAATTGCGTTTTTGAGTGGCCTTGCACCAAACAACGGAGAGAATCCGATGGCCAGCAAATGGTTTATTACACCTTCCGATATGGTCAAATCCACGTTGTGCTGCTGCTTGAGCAATTTGGCGAACTTGCCGAAGTGGATATGCAATATCATCCTTGCCACCGTTTCTGAAATAGGGGCAAACGGCAAGATCTGCGAGTCCACCCTGCCCAAGAATTCGTCCTTGAATTTCCGGGTTTCCCGCAGGAAGGTTTTTAGCTGCTCAGGCGTGGGCTGTTGGCCAGCTTGGAACATGTCAACAATTTTCTCAGCACCAGCATTGGAGGTAAATATGATAATGCTGTTCGAGAAATCAGCCATTTTCCCCTGCTTGTCCTGGAGGCGGCTATCCGTCAGCATTTGCAGGAATATACCATATATATCAGGGTGGGCTTTTTCTATCTCGTCAAACAGCACCACAGAATAGGGTTGTTTCCTGACCTTATTCACAAGTAGGCCCCCTTCTTCATAGCCGACATAACCTGGTGGCGAACCAATCAACGCTGCAACGGAATGGGATTCCTGGAATTCCGACATGTCGAACCTAATGATGGCATCCTCGTCATCAAACAGTAGTTCTGCGATTGCCTTTGCCAATTCGGTCTTGCCCGTGCCAGTAGGACCAGTGAAAAAGAAAATGGCTCCAGGCTCGTTTGGGTCTTTCACATTTGCACGGAAAGTCTTGAGGGCACGGGAGACTGCTTCGATCACATGGTCCTGCCCAACTACCCTTTTTTGAAGCAACTCATGCGCATTGCGGAATTTGTCCTGTTCTTTGGAGCGTAGCCGGCCCAAAGGTATCCCGGACCTATAAGCCACGATGGCCTCCACATCTTCTTGCAATATTTCGGACTTTGGCTCTTCAGTCCATGACTTTAGCTTGGCGATTAAATTTTTTGCATCTATTTCTTTTTCCTCTAAATCATCCCCAATCCTCCCCAATAATAGTTCGCTCAAACGATCCTTTATCGCCTTTTTAAACGAATCTATATCCAGCCCTCCTTCCGGTCTTACAAACTCTTCTTCCAACCCTTTTAATATGGCCCCAGAAGTCGAATTCATCTGGCTGGCGCAAGCCATGGTGAAATCTATCAATTCGATAGCTGAAACTGGTAAGTTCTTGTCATTAACATATCGCTTTGCCAGCTTTACGGCTTGAGGAACTGCCGCGGCATCAACTTTTAGCCCATGAAATTCTTCGTATTTAGGCATAAGCCCTTTTAACATGATACTTGCTAAAATTTCATCGGGTTCGTTCACCACCAACCTGGAAAACCTCCTGTTGAAGGCGGTGTCTTTTTCAATGTATTTTTGATATTCTGCCTGTGTCGTAACGCCAACCAATGTCAACTCACCACGGGCGAGTTCGGGCTTAAGCAAGTTTACAACACCTGAGCCAACTGGTCCACGCTCGTCCAGCAACACATGGATTTCATCAATGAACAGGATAGCTTTTCCTTCGTATCCTTTGATGGCCTTCAAGATTGATTTTAGCCTTTCTTCCACCTCGCCCTTGTAGGCTCCCGCTACCAATCTTCCACTGACATCTATCTCAAATATGGTGGCATCCTTTAGCTTTTCAGGCACATTTCCTTCCAAAATATTTTGGGCCAGGCCCCCTATGAGCGCCGTTTTCCCCACGCCAGGCTCCCCAACAATCAGCACATTGGGCGAGAGCCTTTTCCCTAAAATCTCCACCAACTGCTTCAATTCCCTATCCCTACCTATAAGTGGATCAATTTTGCCCTCCCGGGCCATGGCTGTTATATCGTCGCAATATTTTTGCAAGACTTGATGGGAAGAGACATCTGTACCATTTTCAGTAGTAACTGCGGGCTTGTCTCCAGCAACATCATTGGATTTGAATGAATTTAAAACATTGGATAAGTTTTTGTTGCGCCAGTCTATTATTTCGTATAGTGCAACTGGCAGCCTCCTCAGCACTTCTGGTTTAAATGCCACTCCGGGCGTACAGATTGCCTCAAACAAGTCAGTTGGCGTTATTTCTTCATACCCGTAGCGCAAACATAGTTTTTGCGTTTCCTTGAAGACGGATAGCACTTCCTCACTTGGCGGTGGATTGGATCTAATTCTTAAAGACTTAGGATGCTTTTCGACTTGAGCCAATGCCCAACGATAAAGTTCAGATGGTTCTTTGTCTAGCTGATTGAACATTGGATGCAACCCCACATCTTCCTTGGTAAGGGAACATAGAAGGTGTTCTGGGCCATAGGTGGAGTGGCTATATTCGTAGGCAAGGCTTTCAGCCAAACGCAGGGCTAATTGTGTGGCGTCAGACAACAAATAGGATGGGGTGTTCATACAATTGGCTTTTAGTCAGCTATTTAGGCACTAAACAATGTTATATTTATGGGTAACTTAAGCGTATATCCTTCCTTACAATTTCCAAGGGGCAATACTTTACTTACAAAGCTTTTAAACAATACTTTTAGACATTTAGGCCTCTTCGTAAATGACAGTATTGCAACTTCAACCAAATGGAAGAATTATGTTTAAGTGAGCAGCGGGCGAAAGGTAGTCACATTTTATATTTTACTATCAAAAAAAATTAAAAAAAATTAAAACCAGCTATTTTTCGTATATTTAAAGCCATTTCTCGGCTCCACATGGACTTTGATGTCAATTCTGCCTTGGCTTAGGTTTGTAATTTCACATCTAAGATATATCGGGCCTTTTACCAAAATGTCAAATCACCTATTGATGACATCCAAATCGTACTTGAGCCTAATCCAATCCACCTTCCTCTCAAAAGGCGACCCCGAAACCGCACAGGGCCAGATAGCCTATTTACGCAACCATTTCGACTTCTACGGCCTTAAAGCTGCACAATGGATGGCGATCTCCAAGGAAATCATGGAAGAAAACGGCGTTCCAACTGGAGCCGATATACAGGAACTTGCCCGCCTTTGCTTCGATGATGAGCACCGGGAACTCCACTATTTCGCCTTGGAAATGGTGCAGAAAACGCTGAAAAAGCAACCCGCCGATTTTATTGATTTCTTGCAAGAACTCATCACCACCAAAAGCTGGTGGGACACCGTGGACTGGTTGGCAAAGCTCGTCGGCATCCATTTCAAAAAACATCCTCAACTAATTTCGCCACTCACGGAGCGTTGGATGGCTTCCGGCAATTTTTGGCTCCAGCGGGTCTGCCTTATTTTCCAATTGGCTTACCATGATAAGACAGATTTTGAATTGATGAAACGGTACATCCTTCAAATCGCACACAGCAAGGAGTTTTTCTTGCAAAAAGGCGCTGGTTGGGCCTTGCGGCAATACTCACGTACTAACCCGACTGAAGTCATCCAATTTGTGGAGGAAAACCCTCAACTTGCCGCACTCACTAAAAGGGAAGCCTTGCGGCTGACCAAAAACACAGAATAATGACAGCCGCTTCTTCAAAAGAAAACCTGAACATCCAAAAATTGGTCGTATTCGTAGGGCTGGCGTTGTTTGTCATGAAAATAGCCGCTTGGTACATCACCAATTCCGTGGCTATTCTGACCGATGCACTGGAGAGCACCGTGAACGTCGTTGCCAGTTTTATAGGGCTTTATAGCTTGTATTTATCCGCAAAACCCCGTGATGTTGAGCATCCTTACGGGCATGGAAAAATAGAGTTTATCTCGGCGGGCATAGAGGGGGCATTGATTGCGGTTGCGGGGTTTGTCATCATATACGAGGCTATCAACAACCTACGCCACCCCCACGAAATCGGCAGCTTGGACTATGGCATACTGCTGGTGGCAGGTGCGGCTGCCATCAATTTCATGGTGGGATACCTTGCCATTAAGCGGGGTAAAAAGAACAACTCCTTGGCGTTGATTGCAAGTGGAAAGCATTTACAATCAGACACTTATACGACCCTGGGCATCATAGCGGGCCTCATCTTGCTTAAGTTCACTGGCTGGACTTGGGTGGACAGCGTGGTGGCACTTATTTTTGCCTTTGTCATCATATTTACCGGAATAAAGATAGTGCGTAGCTCCATCGCTGGCATTATGGACGAGGTGGACACCGAACTGCTGGACAAGGTGGTAGCAAGCCTGAACGACCACCGACAAGAGAACTGGGTGGACATCCACAACCTCCGAATCATCAAATACGGCAGCGTGCTTCACCTCGATTTTCACTTGACGGTGCCTTGGTTCCTCAACGTGCACGAGGCACATTCGGAAATTGACAAAATTGACAAATTGGTGAAGGAGGAATTTGGAGAGAGCGTGGAGATGTTTGTCCACACGGACGGCTGCCTTGATTTTTCTTGCCAGATCTGCGCTAAGGCCAACTGCCCAATGCGCAAAATGGTCTTCGTCAAAAAAATGGAATGGACTGTGGCCAATATTGCCTCCAATAACAAACACAAGCTGGAAACGCCTTAGACACAAGCGATTTTCTTCACCCGGCCTTCGTGGCGTCCACCTTCAAAATTACTGCCCAAAAATGCATTGACAATACTCAATGCCATCCGTTTGCTAATGAATCGAACAGGTAGCGCCAACATATTGGCATTGTTGTGCTGGCGGGCCAATTTTGCCAACTCCGTTTTCCAGCAAACTGCCGCCCGTATGCCTTGGTGCTTGTTGGCAGTCATAGCCACACCGTTACCACTGCCGCACAGCAGTATGCCCAATTGCGCCCTACCCGACTCCACCGCATTTGCTGCTGGGTGTACAAAATCAGGGTAATCAACCGAGGCTGGAGAGTTGGTGCCGAAGTCCAAAACTTCAATGCTTCTTTTCTTCAATAAGCGGACTATGCTGTCCTTGTAGGGAAATCCTGCGTGGTCACAACCGATGGAAATGGTCATAGATGTTGGAAGATTAGGAAGTGGGAAATCAGGAAATCAGGAAATTAGGAAACTGAAGAATCCCGCCAATTATTCTATGAATTCCAAATTTCCCATGCCTTTTCCGCCTGCAAATATAGCATAGGCAATCCATTCAGCACCTTGGTTCCACTCACTTCTCCCATGGATAGGAATTTTGTTTTTGCTGGGTTGTAAACTAAGTCATACAAATAGTGACTTGGCGTCAATTGCTGATAAGACAAGGGCGGGAAAGCGTCCACTTGTGGGGCCATGCCAAGTGGTGTGGTATTGATGATCAATAAATGGGTTTGCAAAACTGAATCAGTAATGGATGGATAATCAATGGATTCCGATGAAGCAGTGCGTGATACGAGGAGATAAGGCACTGCAATTTTCCGAAGGACAAACTGCACGGCCTTGGAGGCTCCGCCAGTACCAAGCACGAGTGCTCGCAGGTTCTCAGGAAGAGGGTCTGGCAAAAAATTGCGGAGCGAATGCTCAAACCCAAATACGTCTGAATTGTAGCCGATCAGCTGTCCGTCCTTGATTTTTATGACGTTCACAGCGCCAATTGACTGGGCTTCTTCGCTCAATGAATTGAGGAATGGAATGACCGCAGATTTGTAGGGTATGGTCACGTTCAGCCCTTGAAGGTTGGGGTTTTCGTTCAAAATTTGAGGCAGCAAATCAATGGATGCCAATGGGAAGGCATCGTACCGACAGTTGTCCAAGCCTTCATCGCTGAATTTCTTGGCGAAAAATCCAGGCGAAAAACTTTGGCTAAGTGGAAAGCCAATGATTCCGAAAAGACGATTATTTGCAGCCATTTGAAGCATTTCCGTTTCTTGGACGACTTGTCACATTGATAGAGAGGCAGGCGAACAAATAAGGTTCATTGAACTTGATTTGTCCGAACGCCGCTCTGTTTGCTTGTTTTAGCTTAAGTCATTTGTCCAATGAAGCGATTATTTTGCGCTGCAATTTGCACTAATTGTTTTTGTTCCGTATTTTTGCAAAGGATTTTTTTCACAGCGAGTTTACCTGCCCATTCTAATTTCAGCGGCTGTGAACTTTCCCCCTCTTCACTTAATTTTTCATTCTCCCCCGCGTACCCCAACTCGGAACAAATTCTGTTTAATCTCCGGGTTGTATTGGTACTTGTCTCACTTCACTATCTGCTTGCCAATTCATTGACACCCAATGTTTTGCGTTTTTATTTATTGAACCAGTCAAACACTAATAGCAATTGCTATGAGCACAACACGTATTTTGTTGGCAGATGATCACCAGTTGTTCAGGATGGGTGTAGCTAACCTATTGCAAAAAGAAAAAGGATTTGAAATCGTTGGCGAGGCCAAGGATGGCGATCAGGCAGTACAAATGGCATGCGAGCTGAAACCCGATGTATTGGTATTGGACATTCACCTTCCGGGCATTGATGGAATAGCTGCAGCAAAGCAGATTCTGGAGGTTTGCCCCGATGCTAAAATTCTTGCCCTATCTTATGATGAAACAGAAGCCTATGTGGTAAACATGCTCAAAGCTGGCGCAAAAGGGTATATTTTGAAGGACACCCCTTTTGAAGAGCTTGTTTTGGCCATCAAAGCCATTGCAAACGGGAGCAGTTATTTTTCCAAGGAAATAACCACGAAAATACTAGCGGTACTCGAAAACTTTGGCCGACCATCGGCCTCTAAAGAGCCGAGCTTCAAGTCCTCCTTGACGGAACGGGAAATGGAAATCTTGCAGCATATTGCCGCAGAGCGAACCAACAAGGAGATTGCTTCCATGTTGTACATCAGCCCACGTACTGTAGAGACCCACCGGCGAAACCTAATCCACAAGCTGAAAGTGAAGAACACGGCTGGCCTTGTCAGGTTCTACCTCGGTAATTTCAAGAACATGGAGGAGTACAGTTGAAACAATGATTCGTGAAGTTTTAAGGTTCTATGGTTTTTGGATTTGGGCAAAACCCAATCGTAAATCATTTTTGACAAGGTTGGAAAAGCAACCTATCTTTTCAAAAGCGGCTACTGTGCCACTACCTTAGAACCCGAAAACCCGAAAACTTCACGAACCATTGTGAAAAAACGATTTGTCAAAACTTCAGTTCCTCGCTTCCTTGCCGTATTATTTCAATACCGTCGTTGGTGCAGTCTATCAGCCCTGATGGCTCGCTGCCGCCGATGCCCCCGTCAATGATGATGTCCGCCATATTTTCATACTGCTCTCTGAGGTCGAGCGGGTCGGTCAGGTATTGGTCGAAATCGTCTTCCGAATCCAATTTGAGGGAAGTTGACAGCAATGGCCGCCCCATTTCTTCCACCAATGCCAGGGCTATCTTGTTGTTCGGAATGCGGATACCGATGGTACGCTTGCGGTTTTTGAACAGCTTGGGCACCGAATTGCCGGAACGGAGGATAAAAGTGAATGGCCCCGGCAGGTTCTTCTTCATCACCCTGAACACTTCGTTGTCTATTTGCCAGGCATACTCGGCCACCTGGCTGATATCTTTGCAAACCAGTGTGAGCATGGCCTTCTCCGGGTCAAGCCGTTTAATCCTACAAATTTTGTCCACGGCATCGTGGTTGAAAATATCGCAGCCCAAACCATAGACCGTGTCCGTAGGATAGATAACGGTCTTACCTGCCTTTAAAAGGTCAGCAACCTGCTTGATTTTGCGCTGCTCTGGCGTTATTGGATGTATCTCTATAAACATGAGGGCAAAATAAACATTCTTCAAAGAGTAAATGGCTTGGTGAGTTAAGGTTTATCTTCGCCGCCACAATGATTCTTATCTTTCAAATCAAAAGTTATGAAAAAATCAGCCACCCTCCTTTGTAGTGTACTGTTCTTTACCGCCTGTCAGTCCGGCCCAGACAAGGCCGAAATGGCGCAAAACATCCAAGCCATCCAATCGGAATTGGCCAAAGAGGCTCAGCCTTCTCCAGAAAAGTTGGTCAACCTACAAAACTCGCTGCTGCTTTACGCCGATGCATTCCCAGAGGACAGTACTTCTGTGAAGTACCTTGCCAAGGCTGGTGAAACTGCAAGGTTGCTTGAGCAATTCGACAAGGCGTTGGAGGTGTTCGATAAAATCATCAAGTCTTACCCCAATACCAAAGCCGCCGCTGCTGCTATGTTCATGAAGGCATTTACCTTGGACAACGACCTCAAAAAATTCGACGAGGCTAAACCAGCTTACGAGGCGTTTTTGAAGCAATATCCTAATGATGAATTTGCAGATGATGCGCAGTTTTTGCTACAGAACTTGGGCAAATCGCCAGAGGAGTTGATCAAGGAGTTTGAAAAGAATGCCCAACCGGAGTGATAGGGCCAAAAAGAGAACAGGGCACAGCTGTAAAGCTGCACCCTGTATTAACCCCAAAAAACCAAATGAAAACAATCTACATATATCTTGAAAGGGAAAAGCCCTTTTAGGTTCATGTTATATACGTTCTTTTCAAGAAACTCGGATTTAAGACGCTGGTTTTTTAGCAGGTCACATTTTTTCTTCCGTTTTTTCGGAAAACACCCCGTATAGCAATTAAGATGCTCAAATATTTAATTCATTGAATTTTTCAAATACCTTATAATCAATTACTTAAGCATTTTTAAGGTAAAAAATCTGCCAAATTAATATTTTTCAAAAAAATCAACGCTTAAAAATTTTGAACAAAGTCAAGAAAATATTCGTCTGCTCAAGCTGCGGGGCCACTTCCCCGAAATGGATGGGTCGCTGCCAAAGCTGTGGTGAATGGAATACCATCGTAGAAGAGGTGGTGCAAAAAGAAACAGCCCCAGAAGAACGCAGCCGAGCCTGGAAAAGCCCCGGCAGCAGCAGCCGTGACCCGCAGCCTGTCGCATTGCCCGATGTTAAAACGGGAGACACACACCGTATGCATACCACCGACGCCGAACTAAACAGGGTGCTTGGTGGTGGCATCGTCAGTGGCTCATTGATACTGATTGGTGGGCAGCCCGGCATCGGAAAATCAACCTTGATGCTGCAATTGGCGCTCCGAATCAAGGCCAAAATCCTCTACGTGAGCGGCGAGGAGAGCGAGGAGCAAATAAAGATGCGGGCCGACAGGCTTGGCGGCCAAGTGTCCGACTGCTACCTGCTGACCGAGACCAATACCTCCAAAATACTGAGCCATGCGCAGGCACTTGCACCAGACCTTGTCATCATTGATTCCATCCAAACCTTGTCATCGCCGCATATTGATTCTACGCCGGGCAGCGTATCGCAAGTTCGAGAGTCTGCGGGCGATTTGCAGCGCTTCGCAAAAGAGACGAACATCCCAGTTTTCCTCATAGGCCATATCACCAAGGATGGCTCCATCGCCGGCCCCAAGCTGTTGGAGCATATCGTGGACGTGGTGCTGCAATTCGAGGGCGACCGTAATTATACTTACCGCATCCTGCGCACTTTGAAGAACCGCTTTGGTTCCACCGATGAGCTTGGCATCTATGAAATGCAGGAAAGTGGGCTGCGTGAGGTCTCCAACCCTTCGGAACTACTGCTTTCACAAACGGACGAAGAACTCAGCGGCAGCAGCGTCGCAGCTACGATGGAAGGAATGAGGGCCATGCTCATCGAGACACAAGCCTTGGTCAGCACCGCCGTTTTTGGAACACCTCAGCGCACAGCCACGGGCTTCGACCTGCGCAGGCTCAGCATGTTGCTGGCCGTGCTGGAAAAGCGGGGCGGCTTTCCTTTTTCGCAAAACGATGTGTTCCTCAACCTCGCTGGCGGCATTCGGGTGGAAGACCCCGGCATTGACCTGGCCATCGTGGCAGCACTGATTTCCAGCTTGCAGGATGTGGCCGTTACGAAGGATACCTGCTTTGCTGGCGAGGTAGGTTTGAGCGGTGAAATCAGGGCCGTGAGCCGCATTGACCAGCGGATACAGGAGGCAGACAGGCTGGGCTTTAAGCAGATGTTCATTTCAAAGTACAACACCAAGGGCCTCGACACCAAGCGGTACAAGATTGAAATCAAGACGATTGGGAAGATTGAGGAGTTGTACAGGTTATTGTTTGCCTAAGCAACTCACTTTTCTTTGCACTGCATCAGTTCCACGTCCTGCACATAACCGTTGCAAATACACTTGAAGCGGACGTTTTGGCCTATTTCATATTCAGGGGATTCCCCGTTTGGCTGCCTGTCCAATCTGCACCGCACCCCGTACGCTGGGTCTTTGCTGCGCAACAAAATGGACGTGATGCCTTGCTCTTTCCTCACAGTAGTAACCACTCCTTCCACCTCGACCACCTTGTTCAGGTATTGTTCGTTAGCGCCTGCCTCATCGTGGATGAATGCGTTGAACAGGTCAACCGCCTTGATTTGCACTTCGGTTTCCTGTTCCCAAACCATGGTGGGATTGGGTGTTTCGCTCGACCTGTTCCTCCTCAAAAAAAGGAAGAGGAGGATGACCACGGTCAGCAGCAATAAGATTGGCAACAGTTTTTTCATAAAAAACAAGTTCTTTGTTCCGAATCCCCGAAGGTCACAAGAATTCGGTATTTCTAAATAAAAAAAGCAAAATGCTTCAAAAGCGACTCACCCTATATGGCCTTACGATGATAGCCGTTGGCTCCTGCATCGGTTCCGGCATATTTGCCACGCCATCGCAAATCGTTGGCGCAGTGCCCAATGCGACCTTGGTGCTCATGGTCTGGGCCTTGGGCGGGTTGGTGGCACTGACCGGGGCCTTGACATTCAGTGAACTGGGCGGCCTGTTTCCAAAATCGGGCGGTGTCTATGTTTACCTGAAAGAAGCTTATGGCGAAATGGCCGGGTTCCTGTACGGCTGGGTCATCCTGTTGGTCATCAACACAGGAGCTTTGGCGGGTCTTTGTGCCGCATTTGCCGATTACATGAAGATTTTTGCTCCGCAAATGGGCGATGGTACCAAGACCGCCATTGCCGCAGCGACCATGATAGTGTTGACGGCCATCAATGCACTTGGGGTGAATGTCAGCCAAGGGATTTCCAATTTTTTCACAGGGTTGAAATTGGTCGCCATAGCGGCGATTGTGGTTGCCGGGTTCCTGTTTTTCGATAGCAGCAAAGTACCAGTTGATTTCAGCCTTGGGCAAAACCTGCCCACCAATCTCACCTCAGCCATGCTGACGGGCCTGATTGGTGTGCTGTTCTCGGTAGGTGGGTGGCACCACGCATCTTATGTGGCAGGGGAAGCCATAGACGCACCCAGAACAGTACCGAAGGCCATGTTCTTCGGGGTGTTGATTGTCACGGCTATGTATTTATTGGTGAATGTGGCCTATATGCTCCTTTTGCCGCTCGACGCCATTGCCAGTACGAGGACGGTAGCGGGCGATGCAATAGCTACCCTTGCCCCATGGGGTGGCAAGGCCGTTGCCATCGCCATAGCCTTGTCCATTTTTGGAACCATTAGCATCTACACCATGTCGGCACCTAGGATTTACTACGCAATGGCAGAGGACGGCATTTTCTTCAAGCAACTCGCTTGGGTACACCCCCGCTGGCGAACGCCCATCGTTGCAATGGGCGTACAGGTGGTTTGGGCCTTGGCAGTCCTGTTTTTCTTCCAAGGGCTTTTTGACAAGATTATCACCTTTGTCACCTTTATGGACATTGCTTTCATGGGATTGGCCGGGGCAGCCATTTTTATTTTCAGGAAGAAAATGCCCAACGAACAACGCCCTGTAAAGACATGGGGATATCCCATAGTCCCCATCATTTTTGTGCTGATTTCTGCGGCTTTTGCAGGGAACACCTTGCTTGAAAAGCCCGAACAAGCCATCCCTGGCATTGTCTTGTTGCTCATTGGCGTTGGCGTTTTTTATCTAATGAGGGCCAATAGGCGAAATCAGCGGTTGAATTAACCATTTCTTAACGCTCCCTTCCTTCCAAGCTTACAACCATACTTGATTTTTGTGGTCGTTGAGAAATTATTTCCACGCTTTGGCTTTTTAGTCAAATTTCAAACTTTTATTCTGAAATAGACAACCCATCTTTTTAATTCAAAATTTTATTTTCTATTGCATCGTAAAACTATTTTCCATAAGTTTGTGTTAAAATAACACTAAAGCCGCTCAAATGGAGTGGTATTTGAATACAACAGGCAATATTAAAAGAAAGAAAAAACCTCTGACGAGAAAAAAGCGCCTCCTGTCGAATGAATTCAAGCAAACCTTCACTGACCAACAAAATTTGTGCTTGAAGCTGAATGGTACAAACCTTAAGTTTTATGAAAACCCGATTTTTAGAATCCCACAGATTGTTCATTGCCATTTTCGCTTTGATGTTTCTGCAATCTTGCACTACTACCTCCTATTTGGAGGATGGCGAAAATGCAGCAGTTCCGCACTCAGACCGCAGCCTTTTCAGTTTACTGAATCAGCAAAAGGTGGTCGAGTTGACCCTTATAACTGAAATAGACTCGCTGCTCCAAAAGCGGAAGGCAGAAGCATATCAAGATGCTGAATTCAGTTACGCCGACGAGCAAGGAGGTCAGCATAGTTTCCAAGCAAAGGTCAAGGTAAGAGGCAAGTTCCGCAGAATGACCTGTGATTTTCCTCCCCTGAAGCTCAAGTTTTCAAAAGAGGAGCTTGAGTCTGCTGGATTGACCGAGATGAACGAAATGAAATTGGTGACCCATTGCCTTGACGACAAGATGGTTTCGAAGGAGATGGTGTTACGTGAATATTTGGCCTATAAACTTTACAACGAGCTGACACCCAATAGTTTAAGGGTACAATTGGCCAAAATCACCTACCAGGACAAGGCAAACCCTGACTATCGAATGACCCGATATGGTTTTTTGATTGAGGACCAAGAGGAAATCACTTGGCGCACAGGGACTGAATCCATAGAAAAAATGGGTTACAATGCAAGCCAACTTAGTGCCTCTCATGAAAAATTGGCCTCCGTTTTCCAATACATGATAGGCAACACGGACTGGAGCATCGAGATGCTGCGCAATGTGGAGTTGCTGCAAAAGCAAGATGGAAAGTTGGTGCCCGTGCCTTATGATTTCGATTTTTCGGGCCTTGTCAGTGCACCTTATGCCCGTCCAAACGTGGACGTTGGCCAAAAAAGAGTGGGTGAGCGGGTGTTCATGGGCAATGCTGCCAATGCCCAGGACCTGTACGCCACGCTCAACTATTTTCGCACAAAACAGGATGACTTAATTGAAATCGTGGAGCAGTTCGAATTGCTAACGCCAACAACAAGGGAAAGCATTGTCGCTTACCTTATCGGCTTTTTTGAGGAAATAAAAACACAGGAAACTGCCCAAGAATACCTTTTCAAACTTCGTAATAAACAAAGTGGCACAGTTTTTCAGAATGTCGTCACAACTCCACCTGCTTCCAACTAAACCAAAGAGCAGTTTTTTCATACTAATTCAATTTTCTGGGGGCGTCCATGTGACGCCCTTTTTTTTCCAAACAAAAAAGCGGCTGATGATTCAGATTCATCAGCCGCTTTTTTCTTGCCTCGGTCGCAGCATGTCATCCCCTGCGCCGTTTCCCTTGCACCGTCGTCTGCTTTGTTTTGGATTTAACTTGGCCTCGTTTCCCTCTCGTGGTAGTGGTAGTAGTGGACTTCTTCACGGTTCCATTGCGAGTTTTGACGACCGTGGTCCTGGTATGTACCGTTTGAGAACCAACCCGGCGTGGTGCATAAACGGCATGTGCCCTGGTTACTCGGTGCGTCGCAACTACCCGATAATGGGGGCGATGCACAACCGTCAATGGATGCCAAACATGAAATGCCCTTGGCCGCCAAGGACTCCACCAAACCGGATAATGCCTCCAACGCCACGGCGAAACCCAAACCCTGTAACCGGGCGCATAGACGAAACGAACGCTCGGCCAGCCCCAAACATTAACGACGACCCTGTCAACGGTGATATTTGGCCCATGCTTCCCGTTTTCATTGGCTTCGCCTTCAAACGGCTCAACGATGGTCTGGTCGCCATAAACGTCCTCATCGCCAATGATTTGTAACAGTGCCTCTTCTGCACCCGTTTTTTCGATTTCGATGACCGCCACATCTTGCGACTCCGTTTCATTAATGGCTACTTGAAGTACAAGGGCGTGAACCTCTCCGTCCATGTTGTCAATGACCTTTACATAGTCAATTTCGCCGTCGTCGTTCAGGTCAAGGTTGTTCACGTTGTTGGACTCCGTGTTGAGCAGTTTCTCGAAATCTTCGGGGGAGGTCGCTTTTTTGAAAAGTTCTAAAGCACCTTCCAAACTGAAGTTTTCTCCAGGTAAGCCGGTGCTTTCGGCTTCCTGCGCCAAGGTAAGACTGGTGGAAAAGACCACCATTGCCAAACTGAGGATGATTGATTGAATTTTCATTTGCGCTAAGATGAGTTTTGAAATTGATTGAAAAACGATGGATAAGACCAAGGAAATTCCACAAGGTTTAATTCGCTCCGCAATAAAACACCAAACCCATCTGGCAAAGAAAAACTTCATTTTATCAATACCGATTTCCTTTCTCCATCCACTTCAACTGTCACGATGCCCATGCTTGTGTTCAAACCCAGGGCCTGCTTGGAAAAGAAAGACCGCCACTCATTTCCGCTGATTTTAAGTTCTTCGCTTTTGATTTCCCTGCCACTGGCATCTGCAAAGCTGATTCGGAGAGACCGCATAGGCTGTGGGCTTTTAACGATGACAAAAAAAGAGTCGGAAGCAGGATTGGGCACTATAGCAACACCAATCGGTTGGTTTTCAACCACTCCGACGCTAGTGGCAACTTGGTTCTCTGTAATAGTCAAGTATTGTCCCGCATAAATATCAGTATAAGTAGTATCCTTCCCACCTAAAAACTTTACCCTTACCTCCTCCACTTTTATCGCATCGCCAAGGCCAAAATGGGCGGCCAAGCTGTTTTGCCCACAGTGGCCAGATTGTGCGCTGATTTCCCGAAACTGTGTCACCGCTTGACCACCAATAGTGGCCGTAACCCAAAGCTTCGCACCGATGGCGGAACGGTTGCTCGTTTCACCTACCAGCTTGATTTTCAACCAGTTGTTGGCGTTACCGTTGTTCAGGTAGAAAAGGTTATTTGGCAGCGGGGATGCCGCTGCGCTTTTGCACGTAGCTATAGCGAGGTCAAGGAATCCGTCATTGTTCACATCGCCCCAAGCGAGGCCATAGCTGCATGGTGTGGAAAGGTCTTCGATACTGTTCAGGTCACGGGTGAAGTTGCCAAGGCCGTTATTTTGATAGAGAAAATTCTTGATGCTCCCATTGCAAAAGCCATTGGATACGGCAAGGTCGAGGTCGCCATCGTTGTCATAGTCTGCGAAATTGGAGCTGTAGGAACAGCCGCCATCCGTCACCAAATTGCCTGTCGTCACTGCCGTAAAAACGCCGTCCTCTTGTAGGAACAATTGGTTGTTTTGCGCAGCGAAATAAAGGGCATTTGCAAGAAATAGGTCGAGGTCGCCATCGTTGTCCACGTCTGCCCAACTGCTGCTCATGGTGCTGTGGTTGGTCTGGCCGGGGGCACCAGCCTCAACCTTTATTAGCGTCCCATTTTGGTTTTCATAGAAATCATCTTTTTGATTGGACTCATTGGAAACAAATAGGTCGAGGTCGTCGTCCAGATCGAAATCAACCCAGTTCACCGAGCGGGAGGCGTTGGCATCGGTTACCACGGCCCCCATATCGGTTATCAAGGTGAAATTTTGGCTGCCGTCGTTCCTGTAGAGCAGGTTCTTCTTGTTGCCGCCAGAATTGGTCACATACAAGTCGAGATCGCCATCCGTATCGTAATCACCCCAAGCTGTGGTTTCCGAGTAAGTACCCAATTGAGAAGGTGCCGCATTGCCGAGGTAGGTAAAACTGCCGTCGCCATTGCCTGCATACAGGAAGTTATTTACGCCATACCACGTGACAACAAAAGCATCAAGGTCACCATCGTTGTCGAAATCGGCGAAACTGGCCCCGTCGAAAGGCTTACTGTCCGAAACGATGGGGTCGCCTGTCACAGCTGTGAAACTCCCCGTGCCATCGTTGAGGTAGAGCAGGTTTTTGGCTCCAGACTCTGGCCCATTGCTGATGAACAGGTCTTCCCAGCCGTCGTTGTTCACGTCCACGAAATTGACGCTGCGGCTATCTGATGGTGTGGTGACGTGTGGGCCTTCGGTGATTTTTTGAAAAAGGGGCGTTTGAGCTGCACCTTGCCATGCGATAGACAAGCAAATCAAAATGCTAAATGAATTTTTCATGTTGATATTAATTTAGTTGAGCGCAAACCTATCCAGCAAATAAAGGAGGCTATTCCAAATGGTAAAAACACCATTTCGCAACCTATAGAAAGCTGATTTCGAAGCAAAACGCTATTGGTGGGTAGCAAAACCTCCCTCGTAGCTTTTAAAAGCGTTGGACAATGAATTTTGTGAAATTTGCTCCATGAACCACCGCCGAATCCTGCTCCACCTTGCTTTTTGGCTGGCTTATGGCCTGTACGACGGCTATTTGAACGCCCCTATTTCAGGTAGCTCCTATGAGTATCTGAGCTTTGGGGAAAAAATGATGCTTGCCTATTCGGCGGAACTGGTGGTGCTGCTCTACAAAGTCCCTATCACCTATTTTGTCTTGTATTTCCTTGTTCCTCAATATTTTAAGAAAAGGAACCTCCCATTGTTGGTTGTGTCAATTTTTGGGGTGGCTATCGTTGGCACCCTGCTCGCAAAATTGGTTTGGTTCACCGTGATTTACCCATACATCTACGAAGTGCCCAGCCCTGAACCAGTGACCAACCTCGCCCGCAGCTTGCTCCGCTGGCTATGGAACTCGCTCGACATCCTTCCCCTACTGAGTGTGGCATCGGCCATCAAGTTTTTCCGGCTCGGACTGGCCAGCGCAGAGCGGGAGAAACAATTGGTCGCCGAAAAACTCCAATCGGAACTCAACTTCCTGCGGGCACAAACCAATCCGCATTTCTTGTTCAACACGCTTAACAACCTCTACCACCTCGCCCGCAAACGCAGCGAGGACACGCCTGACGCCATCCTCAAATTATCGGAATTGCTGCGTTTTATGCTCTACGAATGCACGGCTTCGCAAATTCAAATTTCAAAAGAAGTGAAGGTAATTCGGGACTACCTCGAACTGGAACGGCTGCGCTATGGCGAACGGTTGAAGGCCAATTTCCAAGTAGAAATGGATAATGAAAACTGCGCCATTGCGCCACTTTTGTTGTTGCCATTCGTTGAAAACGCCTTCAAACATGGTGCATCGGAAACCCGTGGCGACACTTGGGTTTCGATTTTCTTGCAGGTAAAAAATGGCCAGCTTCAGCTTAGGGTAGAAAACCCCAAAGCGCCATCGAACGGGGAAATCGTGGAAGGCATCGGCTTGAAAAATGTGAAACGACAGTTGGAATTGCTTTACCCTAAGCACTCATTAACCCTTGACAACCAAGGAGATAAGTTTGTCGCAAACCTAAACCTCCCCCTAGAACCATTGCCCCATGACTAAACTAAAATGTATTGTCATCGAAGATGAGCCTCTTGCAGCGGAGGGCTTGGAGGCTTTCATCCGGGAGGTGCCGTCCTTGGAGTTTATGGCGACATTCCCCGATGCACTGTCCGCCTTGGAACTGATGAACAAGCAACAGACGGACGTGATTTTCCTCGACATCCATTTGCCAAAATTAAAAGGGCTTGATTTTCTGAGGTCGCTCAAGCACCCGCCACAAGTCATCCTCACTACTGCCTACCACCAATACGCCCTGGAAAGCTATGAACTAAACGTCGTTGACTACCTCTTGAAGCCATTTGGATTTCCCCGCTTCCTTGCCGCCGTGAATAAGTTAGCTGCAAATAATGTGCAATCAAAAGTTGAACTGACACCAGCCGTCAACCGTCAACCGTCAACCGTCAACCGTCCACACCATTTCTTCAATGAAAACAAGCGCCAGGTCAAGGTTTACAACGATGAAATCCTTTATGTGGAGAGCCTAAAAGAGTATGTGAAAATCGTGATTTTGGGAGGCAAAACGGTCGTGACCCGGTTCCAACTCGGCGAATTTGATTCACACCTGAACGACCCAAACCTCGTGCGCATCCATCGTTCCTACTTGGTGGCAAGGGATAAAATCGAGGCATTCACAGCGGCGGAGGTAGAGATTGGTGGCATGAAATTGCCCATTGGCAGGATTTACCAAGGGCAAGTCCAATTTTGAAAAAACAGGTAGGCCAACCCTGAATTTTCTCCTTGCCGTTTGGAAAATACTTCGGTCATTTGCGCCAGCACATCAAATTTTCCAACTAATGAAAATTCAGCAAATCGAGCATAATTTAGCCGAAATGGGCCTTCACTTTCCCGTTTTGCCCTCCTCAAAGGGCATTTACCAACGCTGCCTCACCGTGGGCAACCTTGTTTACTTTTCCGGCCACGTCTCCGTGAACACCGACGGCAGCTTAATCACTGGAAAGCTCGGTGCCGACCTCAATGAGGAACAAGGCAAGGCAGCCGCCCAGCAATGTGGCTTGGCCATTCTAGCCGCCCTGAAAGCGCATTTGGGCAGCCTCGACAAGGTCAAACGGGTCGTCAAATTGCTGGGCATGGTGAACGCCACACCCGATTACCAACAGCACCCCGTTGTCATCAATGGATGCAGCGAATTATTTGCCTCGCTTTGGGGCCATGAACATGGCGTCGGGGTGCGCAGTGCCGTGGGCATGGGTTCCTTGCCAGGCAATGTGGCGGTGGAGATTGAAGGGATTGTGGAGATTGGTGATTCGTGATTGGTGATGCGTGATTGGTTGGCATTTTTTCATCGCAATATTTCATGATATTTCAAATCAAAAACATCGAGAAACTCGACTCGCCCGCCTTAGTGGTATTTAAAGAACAGGTGGAGCAAAACATCGCCCAAGCAGTGCGCATGGTAGGTGAGGTGGGCAGGTTGCGACCGCATGTTAAGACCAATAAATCAGCCGATGCTTGCAAGCTGATGTTGGCGGCGGGCATTTCCAAGTTCAAATGCGCCACCATTGCCGAGGCAGAAATGTTGGCCAATTGCGGAGCAAAAGACGTACTGCTGGCCTACCAACCCATTGGGCCGAAGGCCGAACGATTTGCTGCACTCATCCAAAAATACCCTGACACGAGCTACTCCTGCCTGACCGATGACCTGTCTGCTGCTACCGCAATGGCGGCTGTTTTCCACAAAAATGGCTTGGAAGTCCCTGTATTTATTGACCTGAACGTAGGCATGAACCGCACGGGCATTGCGCCAGCAAAAGCTTTTGAACTTTACCAAGCCTGTTCAAAATTGCACGGCATCCGCCCAGTTGGCATTCAGGCTTATGATGGGCACATCCGAGACATGGATTTTGAGCTGCGCAAAGCCAAAAGCGACGCTGCTTTTCAAATCGTATCGGCATTGGCAGCCACCCTAAAAAATGCCGGATTCACTGCCCCTACCATTATCGCTGGCGGCTCCCCGACCTTTCCCATCCATGCAGTACGGCAGGAGGTGGAATGCAGCCCCGGCACCTTTATCTATTGGGACAAAGGCTATTCCGACCTATGTGCTGAGCAACCATTTCGGCCAGCCGCCGCCTTGGTGACAAGGGTCATTTCCTTGCCGGACAGCACCAAAATCTGCCTCGACCTTGGCCATAAATCCGTGGCAGCAGAGAACGAAATAGTCAAGCGGGTCTATTTTCCCGATGCTCCTGAATTAAAGCCCATCGGCCAGAGCGAGGAACATCTGGTCATGGAAGCTGGGGAAGGCCACCCCTATAAAGTCGGGGATGTTTTGATGGGTATTCCTTACCATATTTGCCCAACCGTGGCCCTGTACGAACGGGTTTTTATAATCGAGAACAGCCAAATGACGGGCGAATGGAAAACGTCCAGCCGGGACAGGAGGCTAACGGTTTAGCTGCGAGTTGCGAGCTACGAGATGCTTGTAGTTCAACTCGAAGCTCTTAGCTCGTAACTCGAAACTGGTAACTGATAACTCTTATAATCATGTTCATCTTCGATGCCCACCTCGACCTCGCCATGAACGCCATGGAATGGAACCGGGACGTTCGCCTGCCTATTGCCGATATCAACCAACGGGAGGCTGGCCTGACTGACAAACCCGACCGTGGCAATGCGACCGTCTGCCTTCCTGAACTCCGCAGGGGAAATATCGGGATGGTCGTTGCTACACAAATCGCCCGCTACGTGGCGCTGGACAACCAGCTGCCAGGCTGGCACTCCCCGGAGCAGGCCTGGGCGCATACACAAGGCCAATTGGCTTGGTACAAGGCGATGGAAGCTGCTGGCGAATTGGTGCAAGTCGCTGATTTGCAAGGACTTGAAGCACATCTTGCCCGCTGGAACGACCACACCATTGCGCAAGCAGACAAACCCATCGGCTACGTCCTCAGCTTGGAAGGTGCCGACTCGCTCGTGTCGGTAGAGCATGTGGAAATTGCCTATCAATACTAAGGGGGCAAACGCCAAAAGTACAAAGTGGGGTGCAAAAGCCCATGTAAATGCTGGCATTTCAGCGTAGCGCCCAAATACCAAAAGTACAATTGAAGGCAAATGTAGAGTCAATAATAAAGCGAAACACGCCAAAAGTCGCCGATTTACTTCAATTCTACCAGTAATAAACTGGTAAAAGGTGTCAGGAATTAAAGATTAGGTGTACAGAAAAGGGTGTCGAATAAAAAATTAGCACAATCTTTGTTCTTCAATTATTACTAAAAATAGCAGTATGAAAACCCTTCTGAAAACAATCGCAACCGTCCTCGCAATTGCTGTATTCTTACAGCCATCAGCCGTCACAGCCCAAGGTTCTTACGTTTACGGCTTGGCCTCGCAGATATTAGATGCTTCCAGTCAAAAGTCGAAGAGCAAAAAAGCCCAAAAAATAGCGACAGACCATACCCAATACTTCAGCACGTTTGATGGTGATGTGCCAATGATGAGAGTGCCGGAAGAGTCCATAAAAAGTGCAGCCAAGTCGGATATAAAGCAGGTTCAAAACGAACTTGAAAAGGCACATGATAACTTCGTGAAAGGTGATGAAACCAAGTTGCCAGTTGGCTTTGTGAACGTCATGGAACGGATTGCCGAGTACGACCCTGATTGGGTAGTTACAAGCTATTGGAGAGAGGCAAATTTCTACGCCCTGAACGAACGGAAAATGGCAGAGGCGAGGCGCATAAAACAGCAGCAAGAACAACTCGACAAACAAGAAGAAAAGCGCCAAGAGAGCAAACGCCTCGAAGAGCTTGCCCGTGCCAAGACCGCCCAAAAAGACAGCCTCGAAAGAGTGCAACGGCTTCAGCGCATCAACGATGGAAAACGGGCTGACAGCCTCGCTTACGTCTCTCGAACCAAGGGCTTCCACTTCGTCAACACAGAAATGCTAAATCTCAGAGAGAACCCGAATGTAAGCAGCAAAGTGATAGCTCAAGTTGGTGCTTGCTCCTACGTGACCATCATTCCTGGGCACGAGTCAAACGGCTGGACAAAGATTGACGCTGGCAACTACCAAGGCTATGTCAACGAGGACTATCTCGTGGACAACCTTGACGACATCACCGTCACGGGAGCCGATGTAGCCTTCGCCAAAAAAACCTACTTCACTTCAGTGGAAACCGCAGCTACCTACGCTGCGCCGTACCGTCGAGCAGTGGACACCAGGATATATTACACTGGGCCAAGAGGCGGGTGCTATTACATCAACGGGAACGGAAGAAAGGAATATGTTGACCACAGTTTCTGCAACTAAAAAGCCCCAGCATCTCTGCCGGGGCTTCTTGTTTCTAACCGTATGGTTGCTGCGAGATTAAAGGCTCAGAAGGCGGCAGCGAGGCCGCCATGCCCTTTATCTGATGCTCGTCCGGCAACATTTGCTCTATCACGTTCAAAAGGAAGTACAATCCAGTCTCGGCATAGCTCGGAATCCCGCCTTCCAGGCCCATCAATGCCATTGTAAGCTGGCCGGGAGCCGCTATAAAAGCCGCATAATCCTCCGGCAATACCTTCACGGTGATGTGGAGGTTGCCCTCCAAGTCCTTGGTCGCTATCATGCCAGTGCGGTTTTAGAAGGTGAAACCATCAAAAGCCGCTCGTTCAGTTCCTGCGCCGCTGTGAACAGGGCGGTAAGCAATGGCTCATCGGGCGTGTAAAAGCCCTTTTTCTGCTCGTAGGCGTAGGCCATCACCTGCGCAGGCGTGAACCGCTCCAGCAGCGGCAGCCATGCACGGCCAAGCTCGTCGGCGTGGCGGTGCAGCGCCAGCAGGTAGCGCACCCGTTGGTGCAGCTTCGCCGCCTGCTTCTCCGTCAGTTGCCGCTTGCCGTTCAGGAACTCCTGCACGTACGCCCGGTTGATGGCACCGCTCTCCAGCAAAGCCTCGCACAGCCTGCCCTTGGCCCCGTGACCGCCCAGCTCGAAAAGCGCCGACAGGTCGGCCCTCAGCTGCACGCTACCGTCCGCCAACGGCGGCGGCGCTGCCGCCGCCGCCTCGTACTTGCCGGTCTTGCGGATGGCGGGAAGCACCTCTGCCGTCACCCACTTGCGGAATGGCTTGGCCTCTGGCTTGTTGCTCCTGATAATTAATGTGTATAAACCGCTCTCTCTAACTCCTGAAACTTCACGGATTTGACCTGACCTTAAAATTTTTAAGGTCAGCTTTTCATCGTCGTCTAGTTTTGTTAAAGCTCGATTTACATTGTCTAGACCCAAGACATTGCAGACATCTGCCGCAATGAAACAAGGTTCGCCGTCGTGTATTACGACTTCAATGGATTGGTTGCCATACTCGAAGGGTATGACAGATTCTTGTGCGCTTCGCATAAAACTAAAATTAAAAAGTTAAAAAAACCCTGGCGCTGCGAAACGCACAATACATCCAATGAAGGACACAAGCGGAGTTGCCGGTCGCCCTGTTGCAACAGGGTCCGGCTCGCCAGGGCTGGCTCTTGCAGACTTGTGAATGGATTTCTCCGTTCATTGATAAAATATTATACATTTCGCATCGCAAAGATGGAATGAATATTTGAAAAAAACAAGTGGGTGTTCAATTGCACCCTGCGTTCATGGCCGAGAACTCCCGCAGCATGTCGGGGTTCATCTTCAGGCACTCGTCGAGGCTCTGGTAGCCGAGGCATTTGGCCACGTCGTCCATGTTGAAAAACACCTCGCCAGTAACCTTGTGCTTGGCCACCCGCAGCGGGGTATTGCCGTAGTGGAAGGTCTGCCAGTCAAAGGTCTCGGTGTCGTTCAGGTCGGCCTTGACCATCTGGTTTGGAAAATTTTGCATTGCATTTTTATTTTAAAAATTTACATTTGTCACCGTAAGGAATCACCCACAGCAGCAGGACACATGAGGCAAAGAATCTATTATGTAAGGACGCTTACTTGCGACCTCGTTACGTCGGCCAATTCGTCCCAGGAGGCTAAAAAGTACCTCAAGAAGGGGCTTAGTGCAGCGAAGAAAATGTCAGAGGCTTTCCTTACCACCTTCGATATAGAAGAACGTTCATCTCACAGGGAGGGCGACCCCGTCAACAGACACGATTATTTTTTCAAGCTTACTTTCAAGGTTACGGGCGACACTCTTGTGCATTGCCACTATGCCATCCTTTTCAGGCTTTTCGTTGCCCTCTATAAGGCCGTGAATGCACAACAAAAAGTGGATTTTATAAGCAGGGATTGAACTACTTGTTGCTCGCCCTAACGCTCTCCGCCTTCCCGCTCCGCTCCCTGTCCAGCTCGGCTCTGTACTTGCCCAGCCACTCGTGCAGTACGGCCATGTCCAGTCGGTTGTAGATGGTGCCGTAGCCGCCACGGAGCGCCGTCCGGAAGCAAATCAAAACATCCTCCAAACGGAAGCTGCCGTAAGCGCCCAGGATGTCCACGGCCATCGTGCGCATCTGCGCCTCGTTCATGCCGGGCACGTTCAGTTGCTCACCCAGCCAGACGATGATGAGCAGCAGGGCATCCGTGCAGTCCTGCTCGTTCTTATCGGCGTGTACCCGGAGCGTCGGGTATTCGGGCAGGGCGGCCAGTTCGGCCTTCAGTGCCTCGCCCTTTTTGTGGATGCCGCTGAGCAGGCGTTCCTGCTCGGCTGGGTCGTTGAAAAGCTTTGTCCACCACTTGTACCTTCGGCGCTCCTCGTCGAGCTGCGCCTCCAATCGTTGCCTATCGTCGAGGATGCGCTCCATGCGCTGTACGCTCTGGTCATTGATCACTTTCATTAAGGTCGCCCCGCCCTGCTCTAATGCCTTCCCTAATGTTTGAGGCTGCTTGCTCACCAGTTGTTTTGCCATTGCGTCGTAGTTGCATGAGGATTTCTGGCAGGTTCTTGTTTATCTGGAGCAGGCTAACCTGGTTCTGGATGAAGGGCGTCAGCTTGTCCCAATTCAGCAGGATGTACATCCACGCCTCCAGCGCCCCTGCTTCGTCCTTCGATGAGGCCTCTTGCGTCAAAAAAGCGATGATGGTCTTCAGTGCCTTGCCATTGGCCCCGTCCATCTTGGCACCCGCCTTGGTCTTCATCCGGCAGAAAGTATCGTAGGCCCGCACGAAAGCACGGTACATGCCCTTTGCCTCCTCCTGAACTGGCTGCGCCACCTCTTCGATGAGCCGCTTGTAGTCCTTCAGCGTGAGCTTGATGGACTCCAACGCCGTCAATGCTTCAGTGTCTTGGTGGAAATATTGCCACCTGCCTATCCATACGAGTTGTTCGTCAATGCTCATGCCATCCATTCTTTTAAACTGTTAATGGTAGATGGTTTAAATGGGGCATCAACATGTTTTATCAGCCTGATGCAAGTGGCCGCTGTCTGGGTGGCCTCATGGCTGACTTCACGTATGTCGCCGCCTTCGTAGGCGGCGTTAATGGCAGCTCTGATGGTCTCTCCGGCCTCCTCCGCCACGATGGCCGCTCCGTGGATGATGTCGTCCGGCCAGGTTGGGTGCTTTGTGCAAGCCCTTTCGTACTCGCCGACAATCAATTGCACCTCATCAAGAATCCGTAGCTCCCTGAGTTTCAGGATAATTTGAGTTTCAAATTCGTTCATATCACCAATGGTTGAAAGAAAATTATCGTAAGCATCATGGCACTTGCTACCTTCACATCCTGCCACGTATCCACCATCTACTGAATAAACACCCTTCTTTTCAAGTGGACAGAAGTTGCACAGGTCATCGCCTAATTCTGTTTTTGACAACGCCCCTTGTGTTATAATGGGGGGGGTATCCTCTTTCATGCCGCCTTCTTTTTGCCCCCAATACTGGCCTTGTGTACCTGCTCCACTTGCGTCACCACCCGGTTCAGTTCCGTCCGGTTCAGCTTGAAGAGGTCTTTCTGGTGGTGGTTGTTGCTGCCGATGCCCTTCACGAAGGCATTGATGCGGTCGAAGTCCAGCTTGCCATCGAGCTTGGTGTAGCCCATCAGCCCCAGCAGGTGCATCACCTTGCCACGGCTCGGCTTCATGAGCCTATCCTCCTCGTTGCGCAGCCAGTGCAGCAGCTTGGCTGCCTCGTGGCCGGTCATGTCGGCGCTGCTGCTGGTGCGCCCGTTCGTGATGGACTCCACGAGCGCCGCCTTCTGAGGCGTCATGTCCAATATCGTGAGCAGAAGGTGGATTGCTTTATTTTGTTGTGGTTGCATAAATCTGGTTTTAAACAGGTTTAAAGAACCCTCCCAGCCTTGGCCAGAAGGGCCGTACAGTTATGAACATCCAAGCTCCTGTTGCCGGACTTGAACCAGCGCCGTTCGGGCTTATGAGGCCCGTGCTCTACCGTTAAGCTAAACAGGATACCAGCGGTCGGCAAGTTGACCGCACATCTGCCTTGCGTTGGTGAAAGCAGCGAGGCCAAGCGGCCCCGCCCAGATGACCATTTTTCACCAAAAAAAATCATACGGCCTTGAAGGAAGCCGACGACTCCTGCACTATCTGCAACCCGGTCACTTGTAGTTGCGCCTTCAGCGCCGGGTCGGAGTCGAGGCTCGCCAGTATCAGCCCAAGGTCGAGCGTTGCCGATTCCTTGATGTACATCTTGGGGAGTTCGGTGACGAGCTTGTTCTTCAGGGCTTCCAGGCGTTTGCCATCGGCGCCCACCAGCTTTGGCGGGTTCAGGCGTTCAACGAGCTTCACGAGGCCGCCCACTTCCTTTTCGCCGCTCTCCTGGCAGTACGCCTTCAGGCGCTCGATGACCTCTGCCTCCAACTCGGCCAAGTCCTTCATTTCCTGCCGGATGTCGAGCAGTTGTTGCGCATCCTTTGCCGCTTGCTCCGCTGGCGTCCGCTCAGCGGTGTTTCTTGATTTTGCCATAACAGTTAAGATGATTTAGTTAAAAAAATACACGTCGGTATTGCCCTTCGGGGCTGCCGTCCATCCAGTCGCACATGGCGTTGAGCTTGCGCTCGGTCAGCCGCCACAGCTTCCCGGTGTAGGTGTTCGTCAGTTCCGGTTTCTGTGTCCTGGCCCAGCGTATGAGCAGGTACTGCTCGGCCAGTGCCTTGATCCAGAACAATTGGTCGTCGTCCACGAAGTCGAACACATCGGTGTTGGCGATGTAGTCCCGCAGCTTCACGGTGTTCTCGTAGCGCTTGGGATCCAGCACCCAAGCGGGCGGCCCCGTCAGTGCGAGCACCGATTGATGGCCCGTGCGGTGCGCCAGCTTGCGCAACTGGAAGTGGGTGCCAGCCTCCAGGTTCTGGAGCTTTGCCCGGTTGTTCGTAAGTTCATCAGTAGGTGTGCCTTGCATGATGTTGTGGTTATGTTGCGGGCGCTATCAAACCTCCTCCAATTTCACGCCCAGGTTTTCAGATTTTATGTGCCATTTGCAGCTTTCCGTATCGTGGTGGTACTCGTATGGGACGGCCTCCTCCGGCAGCCTGGCCGAGGCGAGGTGGGCGAGCCAACGGCGGTCGTTGATGTGCCACACCTGCCTCCACCATTGCCAGAAGGCAGGGCTGTCCTGTACCTTCTTCCTGTCTGTGGCCCTTGGGTATCGCTCACGCAGGTAGTCCTGCCCGATTTCCACCCTGAGCCAGAACAGCCGCTCCTTGTCCCAGTCCCTGCCCATCCACCGCAGCACCTCGGCCTCGGTGTCGGCCATGCGTTTATCCATTTCGGCGTTCGTCATTGCTTGACGGCATTTGTGATGAGTGCCCAAAGCTTATAGGTTAGGGCAGGGTTGGAGGCAGCCTCCTTTGCTATCGGAATGGTGACGGCAGCAGGGTGCTTCACGCCAAGACACTCCCGCATGTGGGCCACCAGCGATTTGTTGGTGATGGCCATCCCACCCCCCTTGACATCGGTAAGTGCATAGCCGTTCTTGTCGTCTTGGAACACGAACCAGTCCTTGGGCTTTCCCTTCTCGTGCCCGAGGGCGTAGCGTTGCCCCTGTTTCATCCCCATCAGTTCAACTGCCTGCGGGTTGAACCGCAGCTTTCCGCCAGCCGAGGCAATGGTGAGCGTCGGTTGCGGCTGTTTCTTCTGCCTGCCGCTTGGCATCGTCTCGTTGTTGAAAACCAAAAGTTCCATGATACTGGTATTTAGGCCCTCCACCCAGCGTCCCCAACGTGCAGGTCAACCAGCACCTCACGGGTGATGGCGGCGCCGCCGTTGCGTATGCTGAACTTGCAGGCGTTTTCGATGATGTTCTGGAGCGACCCGTAGTCCTTTATGTGGGACACGATGTACTGCTGCGCATGCTTGTCGGCGATGCCGTACTCCTCGCAGATGCCCCTTGCCAGCGCCTCGCTGATGGGGTAGAGCGGCTGCCAGTAGCCGATGCGGCGGTAGAGCTCCGGGAAGCCGTTCGCCTTGCGTGCCACGAGCCGGTCGAAGGTGTACTTCAGCTGCTCGGTGCCAGCCAGCACGATGCCGCCGTCGCCGCCGAGCTGGTCGTAGATTATCTGGAGGTAGAGCATCGGCGTGGTTTGCAGCTTCCCGGCGTCGTCGAGCAGCAGCACGGCCCAGTCCTCCCGGTTCCTCATGTAGTCGGTGATGGATCGGATGCGCTCGCTGGGCGTGGTGCCCGTGGCACGGCTGCCCATCAGGCTCTCCTGTATGGCCATCAAAAAGGCCGTGCCGCTCATGGTCTTGTCGCACAGCACGTAGTAGGCCTCCGGCGTGTTGCGGGCCACCCAGTCCAGGGCGGTCGTTTTGCCCGCCCCGGTGTAGCCCGCCACGGCCACCATCCGGCCGTCCACCCTCGCCTCCTCGCACAGCGACGTGATGGCCACGAAGTTCTCCGTGCGCCGTATCTTCCACTCGCCGAGCCGGAAGTGGCGCAGGCACTTCTCCATCATCTTTTCGGACAGCTTGTCGAACTTGCCCTTCTTGATAGAGTCAATCGTTCCTTCGCTGACGTCCATCTTCAAGGACAGCAGTCGTTGGGTCATGCCCTCCTTGGCCAGTGCGCCCAGCACGAACCTTTGCAAATCTTCCTGCATGGCAGGTGTTGTACTTTTCATGGTGAAAAAAATTGTTGGTTGTTATTCTACGATGCTGCCGTCCGCCCCGTCAACGGGTATCAGCACGGCCCTTTGCCTTCGGTTGTTTGGGGTTCGTTCAATCGGCCTGCCCGTGGCGGCCAATATTTCGTCCAGCATTTCGCCTTCCATCCGGTTGCAGGCTTCCTTGTGCTGGTACATGTAGCTGTATTCCTCGAAGCCCAACTGTTCCACCGCTTCGTTGATGGCCTCCATTTCGTTGCGGCTGCGTTCGATGTAGTCTTTGCGCCGCCGCAGGTTCTCCTTCAGGATGGAATCCTCGCCTTCTACGATGTCCACCCTTGCCATTGCGAACTCGTGCTTGCGGGCAGCGGTGGCCATCCAAGCGCCGTCCTTGTAGAGGCATATCTCGCCCAAGTCTTCGGGGTCGTACATCACGGTGAAGCTGTCGTTGAGCCTGCGCAGCCGGAACTCCAAGTCCTCGATGCCCGGCTTCGACTGCACCTCATAGGTGTGCTTCACCTTGCCCACTTCGATAGTGAGGCCGTCCTTGCTGTACCTCGCCGTCTTTTTGCGCTCCACCCAGAAGGCCGTCACCATCGTCAGGTAGTCAAGAGCCACCCGCTTCTCGTGCTGGTCGGCATACCGCTCGGCGGGCGTCCTGCCATCTTTGCCCTTGGTGTTGTTGTGCACCTGTATGAGCATTTCCACCTGCCGCTTTGCGCCTTCCCGGTCAGGCAGCTTGCCCTCCTTGTACAGCGACCGCAACAGGTCGGGGTTGGCCTTTTTCTCGATACTGGGGCTGGTGATGTTGCCGCCCTTGAAGTTCGGCAGGTGCCGCATGTTGGCCCCTTCCAGCCTCGCTATCAGGTTCTCTATCGGCTTCGCCTTGCCGTTGTAGGGCGAGGTCGGGAAATGCAAGTGGGCAAGCCGCTTGAACAGTTCCTGCGCTTCCTTGCTCTTGTTGCCGCTGGAGTTGTCGTACTGCAACTGGTAGGGCCTCATGCCCGTCTTGCGGGTGGCGTCCCGCATTGCGGCCTGCACCAGTGTGCTTGGCTCGCCGCTGCCCACCATCAGCTTGTAGCCGAGGATGCAGTCGCTGTAAACGTCGAGCACTGCATAGCCATAGAGGCCGCTGCACGGCTGGCCCTGTTCGTTCTGGTACACCAGCTGTATCGTGAAGCCGTCGAGGCTCCACAAAGCATCGGCAAAGGAGGGTTTGCGCCTTTTGAAACTCCGCTCGAATTCTTTCCGAAACGCCTCCTTGCCGTGCCGAGACAGGAATGTGACCTGCTTGCATCGAACTAATACTTGCCTGACCCTTTCGGTGGTCAGCGTGGGCCACCCCCGTTGGGGAGCCTCCTGGTTGTATATCCTCGCCACGTCCTCGTAGGTTGGCTTCAGCGGGCTGGCGTACAGGTTCATCAGCCGCAGCTCGCCCTCGCTTGTCAGCTTCTGCCCGTTCGTGTTGCCGAACCGCCCGTTCACGAGGGCATCGTAGCCCTCCCGCTGCCACTGCTCCACCTTGCGCTGCAGGTATCGGGCGTTCTTCACCTTCAGCCCGCAGAGGCCACGGGCGGCCAGCACCTTGGCCGCCTGCTCATAGTAGTGCGCCTTGCCCCTGAACCTGTCCAGCCCGTGGCCGGATGCCAGGGTGCGCAGCCACCCGCAAGCCTCCGCAAGCTGTTGCGCCTCTTCCAGCGTGAAGGGCGCTTCGCCTTTTTTCACCTTCCTGCCCAGCCAGTGGGCAAGGTCTTCCGGCGTGGCCCTTTGCCTCGCCTCGTCGCCCAGCAGTTCGGCGTGGTAGGCATCGGCCACGTTGCCGTAGCGTTTGGTTACCAGCCCTGCCACTGCCCTGGGCAAGCTATCGGCCACCACCCATTTCCGCCGTGCGTCGTCGGGGTCGGGGTGGTGCTGCCAGTGCTGGCTCTTGCCCTGCCTGTAGCGGTAGAGGCCCGTGTGTATGGCGTTCGCCACGCCATCCGCCGTGCCGTCCATCGCCTGGGCAATGGCCTCTACCGAGAGGCAGTATTTTTGTTCGATGCAGTTGAAGAGTGGCATATCCCTGTTTGTGTTTGGTTGCCGTGCGATGTGCCTGTTATTGTCCCTTGCCCTTTGCCGCTTCCTTGCAGCTTGCGTAGCTGGTGCCGACGACGGCCACCAACAGGGTGATGGCCAACGAGATTTTGATGAGTAGCATATTCTATGGTGTTGGGCGGGAAATACCAGATTTCCTGGTATTTCCCACGGGTTAGTTGATGTCGCTGGCGTCCGGTGCGGCCTTGCTCTTGGCGCTCAGGTGTTCGAGCAGCAGGGCCCTCAGTGGCCTGTCCGGTACTTGGCCGCAGAGCCGTATCATCTCCTCGTACCACTGGGTGCCCGGCATGTGCCGCTGCCTGTTCAGGTGCGCCACTACCTGCATCATCACCGCATCGTCCGTGATGAGGCTCACCAGTGCGAAGAAGTGCATCACCCACTGGAACAGCTCCGCCTCCTCGGCGTTGGCAGGTGTGAACTCCCTCATAGCTCCAGGTTTTGCTGGGTGAAGCGGTCGCCGCTGGCCTTCACGGGCGGCAGCGGGCGGGCGGCCTGCATCCGCATCCAGTCCTGCCGCTGCCGTATCATGTGCCTGAGGGCCACCTCGCTTGCCCAGTAGCCGTAGCTGCCCATCAGCTGTAGGTGGTCGTGATAGACCTTCTTGATGTTCGGGCCCAGCTTCCAGCTCTCCCCCTCGCCGATGATGCCCAGCGCCCGCATCGTCAGGTTCAGCGGGTAGTAGTACATCCCGTTCATGAAGCGGCAGGGGTGCCCGTCCGGCAGCACCGCCTCCCAGTCAGGGTCGCCGAACTTCGGGCGGGCGGGCTGTAGCCGGGGCGCAGGCGCAGGCGGGGCGGCTATGCCCACGCTCCCCGTCCGCAGGTACTCCTCGAACGTCATTACCATCTTCACCCGGAAATCAATCTTCAGCCACCCCGCAAACTCTACGGCGATGTAGCGGTGCGCCCATGTGCCGCCCATTGCACCCCTTTCAACCCGCACCAAATCTGAATCACGAGAAAATCCCGTATTTGATTTGAGCGCTTCGATGAAGGCTTTTGTGGAATCCAGGCGAAGGAAATCATGTGGGTTCTTCCCGAACGGCTTCGCCATTTCGGTGAGGTTCACCATGATGTCGTCGCCGTTGCTGGCGTCGAAGTGGATGGCGTTGCCATCGTAATCGAAACTGATAATCGAATTTTCCATATCTTTGCTATGAATTTTGAATGAAGCCGCTGCCGTCCTGAACCGTCCGAGCAGCGGCTTTTTAATGAATGCCTTAGTTCATGGCCTCCACGGCCTCGTCGATGTTGCGCTCCCGTTTTTTGCGCAGCGCCTCCTTCTCCCTCGCCAGCTTGGCGGCGGCCTCCATCACGGCCAGGCTCTTCCGCTTCCCGTTCAGCACCATGCTCACATAGCTCGGCGTCACGCCCAGTTCCCTCGCCACCGCCGCCGAGGCACCCCACGCTCGTATCGTGGCGTCCTTTATTTTTTTTACCTTGATTTCCTCAACCATCCCTTTTTTGATTTATATTTGTGACCATTGGTTAACGATGCAAAACTACATAAAAAATGTAGTATTCCAAATTTCTACATAAAAAAAGTAGAAAATACCCAAAATATTTAGAAAACAAATGAGAAAACAGCAGGGAGACCGATTAAAGCAGGTGAGGATTGAGCTTGGACTAAAGCAAAAGGACTTCGCCTTACAGTTGGGCATTACGCCCACAGCACTTAGTGAAATCGAAAATGGCAGGAATAATATATCTCAGCCAATCCTACGGAAGCTGATGAACCTTTACGGCCTCGATGCCAACTGGCTGGTGAACGGAGAAGGGCCGATGCGAATCAGCGACCCGGTAAAGACCATAACCAGCGTAGAGGAATTGAAGCAGCGCTTCCTATCGCAGTTCACGGCAGACCGCATCCACCCCATGCACTTGGCCATGCTGGAGGAGGTGTGCGAGCGGGTGATGGAGAACGAAGTGGACGATGAGACAAGGTTGTGGGCGGTGATGTCGGCCTTTAGGACCGCACATCAATTGATGGTGGATATGATAAACGGTACGCTGGAGGCAAGCGGGGCGGATACGGCGACCATCAATTATAGGGGGCAGCAGTTCATAATAAGGAAGGATGCGGCGATACTGAAGCCGCTACCATAGTATATGTAACCAATAAAAACAGCGGGATATGACGAACCAAGAACTGATAAACGAACTGGGGCTGACGCAGTGGACGGCGATAGCCCTGCTGCGGCATTATTGCGAGCAGGTGGCGCCGCTGCTGGGCAAGACGGCGGATGAGGTCAGGAAGGAAGTGGTGGCCATCCGTGACAAGGAGATTGAAGGCTTCAAGCGGCTGGCGGCTGGCGGAAGTCCTCCGGCTTGAGGCCGTTGGTGACGGCAAGTGTCATGCGGACGTAGAGCCTGCGTAGGAAGTCCTCCTCTTCGAGCATGGTGTTCAGCACCTGTGCGGCGGCGGTGAGCTCCTTGAAGCTGGGCTGCGGCTTGGCGTCCTGCGGCGGCAGGGCATCGGATGTTTCTTTCATTGTATCTTGATTTGAGAATGTTGCGTCGTTGACGGCGGCCAGCAGCAGCTTTTGCATTTCTTGCTTGGCCTGTTCGGTGCCTGTGCCAGCCATGTCCAGCCCAATGTGGATTTGGTTCACGAGGTGGCCTAAGTTGATGGTGATGGTTTTCTGCGCCATGATAATATGTTTATACAAAGCTACGGAATAAAACAATTTGTTTCAACCCAAGTTTTCAACAAGGTGCTGCCCCCCCCCTTCCAATAGCCCAAAGATGTCAATCTGGTTCGGGTTTGTGACCTTCTTTGGCGCCTCTTCGGGCAGCACCGTGTTCAGTATCCGCATGAGCGTCACCTCGTGGTCGATAAAGAACTCGGACATCACCTGTTGGTTGCAGTCGTCAATCCGCAGGCGCTGCTCATTGTACAGGAACTTGTGCCGTTCCTGGATCTTCTTGTACTTTTTGTAGGTGCCGTTCCTTACGGGCGTTTTGTATGCCATTTGCGATGTGCTTTTTGATTAAGTGCCTATCAGTCAATTTCTCCAAGCCATTCAGTCAGGTCGTCCATTGTGTAGGCGTTGCCCTGGCTGTCCTGCCATACGGTTGGAGCGCCTATGGTCACCTCGCATTCCAGCGTGGCCAGTACGGTCTGGAGCTGCTGCTGTGCCGAGTAGTCGTACATGACGGACTGGAATCGCTGGCTGGTCTTGGCGATGTTGTCCAGCTCGCCGTGGGGCACGGAGTTTACCCGTACGATGCTTTCAAGGAGCACCCGGTCGTCTGCCGTGTTGAACAGCGCCTCGAAGCCCGGGACGTAGCTCAATAGGGGGCGGAAGTTCATGAGGGCTTGGAACACCTTGCTCTCGGTGCCGAGGTGGTCTATATAGACCTTGTCGGTCATGTCACGCTCGTCGCCGTAGGCCGTGTCGCTCACGAGGTGCGTCTCGAACTGGAGCACCCCCCGCTGGATACTGTCGGGCAGCGTCTTCCATTCCACCGGCAGGAACTTGACGTACAGCCCTGGCGTGATGGTGATGATGTCCTCGCCCACTTGGGCATACTGGTTCAGGTGCCAGTCTATGCCATCCAGGCCGGGCACCTTTATAGTGAGGCGCTTCTTGAGTGCGAGGTAAACGAGGTCTAGCATGGTTCAAAACTGTTTCAAGTGTTTGTCGAAGATGCGCTCCATGCCCTGCTCGCCGAGCCGCTGTAGGTCGAGGCGCAGCTGGTGGCTGGGGCCGAGGAACTGTCGCTTGGGCATGGTGAAGCTGAAGCGGCGGCTGTGCGCCTTCACCGGGTGGCCCTTGCGGGTGTGCGCCCTGACGTTGGCGGTGCCGCTGGCGGTGCCGCCCTCGTTGTGTATCTGGGCGTATGGGATGTCGGTGCTGATGGTGACCCGCCGCCCGGCCACGGTGTACTTTAGGCTGTTGCGCAGCGCCCCGGTCTTCACGAGCACGGCCCTGCCGGGGTCGTTGTCTGGGCTGCGCTTCTTCCACTTGGAGAGGCCACGGTCGGTGAAGCCCTGTTGCCGGAAGGAGTGGCGGAAGAAGTTGAGGGCGGTGACGGCGGCCACGGTGGGGAACTGGGCGTTGTAGCGCTCCAGCGCTGCCACCAGTTGGCGCAGGTCGGGGAACTGATTTTGATTTGCCATGTAAACCATTTTGTTGCAAAGTTAAAACAAAATGGTGGTCATTTGCAAATCAAAGGGGAAAGCCCTACCTTTGTGGCGGCTGTCGAGGGATGGCCACACACAAAAGCCTTGGCAGCGATGCCAGGGCTTTTCGATTTTATTTACTGGTACTTGTCCAGCAGCGCAAAGTCCCGCTTGCGCACCTGCTCGGCGGTCAGCTCCACCAAATCATTTGGCTCGAAGAGCAGGCCGATACTGACCAGCTTCCTATCCTTGTCCATGTTCACGGCGGACATCATCCCTTTTATGATATTGGCAATGGTGGCCGACTTCGGCACCACCAGCAGCACCCTGCCCGCCTGTGCCTTGCCCGTGCGCAGCAGGAACTGTACGCTGTTGGCGCTGCCGCTGGTCACTTTCATTTCCCATACCCTGCCGTCTACCAGCGCATCGGGGCTCACCTCGCCGTTGCGGTTCTCCACCAGTTCCACGGCATGTCCCATTTCCATCAGGCGCTTTGCCGTTGCGAGGTTGGCGGGCAGCTCCCGCTCCCCGGCCTGGCTGGCGTGGCGCACCACGTAGCCGCCCGTCTTGTCGTCGAAGGCTTCCCGCACCCAGTCCTTGGCGGGGTAGCTGTCATATACAAGCTGCGAGGTGGCCTTTAGCAGCCGGGCCCTTTGCGGCTCCGGTATGCCCTGGAAATAGGGGTGGCTCTGTGGTAAGAGTTCCTGGTCCTTGCCGAAGTTGGTGCGGAACATGGGCGGCACCTCTTTTATGGACGGGTAGAGGCTGGGCGGCACCTCTGGGCCGCTGACGCTGGTGGTGACGCAACGGCAGCGCCAGCCGTTCGGCGGGGCGTAGGTGTCCCAAAACGGGTCGTCGATATGTTTGACCACGCCGTCGAGCACCTGGTGGGATTTCCTGACCCTGGCATCGCCGACGGTATCGTAGCGGAGGTACGGGAACAGGTGCTTTACCTGCTCGTGCTGCTGCCACCGCTCGCCCGCCCTGGCGCTGCTGTGGGCCTGCTGCCACTCGGCCTGCTGCCATTCCTCGTAGTAGTTGCCCATCAGGCCTGCCGTGGCCTTCTTGAACTCCGAGAAGCTGCGTGGCTTCCCGGTGGCGGGGTCGAGCAGCTCGGCCACCAGTTCCTTGATGTTGCTGTGGTTCTTGAAGGCGGCGAAGGTGTGGATGCTGCTGCGGTAGCGGGCGAGCAGCTCGTAGCTGGGGTCGGCGTAGGCGGTGTCGAGGAAGGACTTTCCGACGCCATCCTGTGCTGCGCCCCAGAGCGACTCGGTGAAGTAGCCCCAGCTGGCGGGGTCGAGGCTGCCTTCCTTCACCTTCTTCGACCAAACGTTGCGCAGCGCCGTCTGCATCACCTCTTCCAAGTCCAAAGAGAGGGTGAGCGGGTGAGAAGGTGAGAGCGTGAGCGGGTGGGCGGTGCCGCAGCAGTCGTCGCCGACGGCACCAGCGTAGGCGAGCGTCAGCGCTTCACGCCTGTGGCGGATGGGCTTTTTTTTTTGGCCAGCCGCACCCGGCTGTTCGTCCACGTCCTCCATGGGCGTGTCCATCGTGCCGGGCTTGGCGGGTTCCTTCTCCAACAAGTCCTTGAACTTATAGGTGATGCCCTCGATGGGGTAGCCATGCTGGAGCAGGAAGGGCATCAGGCAATAATTGATGCTGTACTCGATGCGGCGAAGCCTCGCCTTGGTGTAGTCGTTCAGGATTCGTTCGTGAACCTGGGCGCTGCCGACGTACGATTTTTCGTCGCTAGTCCCTGTCTGGCCGTTCACGAGCTTGCTGATGTCCGAGTCACAGCCGTCCCGCATATCTTTGAAAGTACCATAGGCAAACGCCTGGTTGGATTCTTCCATCTTGAAATCGTCCAAGTCGTCGAGGATGGCCCAGCCGTTGGAGCCCATGTTCGACAGCATCTCTTGCTTCTTGTCGAGTTCCTTCTCGTCCCTCGTGCTGGTCTTCACGATAAGGAACGGCATGCCGTACTTCTCGTTGCGCCTGCCCCAATCTCCAACGGCGTACTCCTTTCTTATGACCAGCCTGCTGAGGGACTTCAACAGCCCAAGGTCGTCGGGCCAGCCCAGTTCCACCAAATATTTGCCAATCATCTTGGGGTCTCGGTAGTCGAGGCCCTTCTCGTCGTGGACGTACAGCACCAGCTCGCCCGACTCCGGGCGCACATGTTCCCTCGGCACCAACCAGATGCGCTGGAACTCGCCGTCCTTCATCTCCGGATTGAACTCCAAAAGGGTGTGGCCATAAAGCTCGGTGTCGACTGCTTTTTCGAGGTACTCGTTGAACCAAGGCCGCTCGAACAGCGCCCGCAGTTTTTTATCCTCGATGGTCTTACCGTCCCTTTCCAGCACGAAGCCGCTCAACTGAACAGTGAACCTGGCCGTGCGCACCTGGCTCAGCAGTACCGCATCCTCCATCACGGTATGGTAAAGGCGATACAGCAATTCCCTTCGAGGCCGGATGGGGTCTTCGGCCACGGCCACGGCAGAGGCCCAGTTCTTTAGTTCGAGTTCGATGCGGGGCGACCAGTAGCGCTTGAGCTTTGGCTGCCATCCCTTGCGGTCTGGCTTTGTGGCAGTGCCATCCTGGGCAAGCTCACGGGTGGGCGCTTCGTCCCTTTTGAAGATGCTTTGAACCCGGTTCAAAGCGGATTTGAAAAAGGCCATTTTTAGGCGATTTAAGCGATGATTGTTTTGGTACAACAATATGTGTCAAGAATAACCATATCGTTTGATTTTAACCAGATATGGAGTATTTGAACCTATTGTGTCTCTAGTGCGTCCGTGCGGGCTGGCTCCCCCACCTAAACTTCGTCGGGTTGGTGCTGTCGGCATTGGCCAGCCTTGGCAGCTCGGTGCTGAGCTTCCCGTCGCTGATGTCGTTCAGCGTCGTCAGGGTATCGTTGTAGTTCTTGACGACCCGCTCCGGGGTGAGCTTGTCCGGTATGCGCTCGTAGAGGTAGTAAATGGCGAGGCACATCACCCACCGCACCACCTGCTTTGGGCGGCTGCCCGCAGTGGTGGCGAAGATGGCCGCCACGTCGTAGCGGCTGTGGAGTGCGTCCCTCACCACTTGGATGGCGGTTTCTTCCGCCACGTCGAGCAGGTCGGGGTCTTCCTCTATGACCTGCATCAGCCGGGCTTCCCGGATCTTGACCTTGTAGTCTGCTTCTTCGATGAATGCCATATCAGTGATTTGTGATTGGTTAATCGTCGGCGCTTTCGTCACCAATGAGGTTGTCCATCAGACAGTCCTCACAAATGGGGTTGCCTTGGTAAGGGTTTGGATTCATGTTACCTATTGTTTGTACGCTTGTACTTGCCCATGCGTGGCTTAAAGTTCGAGCTTCGCACGATGCGCTGCAAGTAATGGTTCCCGCCCTCGACGGCATCGGGCCCATCGTCGTGCGAGTACGGGAATCCGAGGAACTGCTGCACGAGTACCTGCATGTCCGGGCTTTGGCGCTCGGCCTCGTTGAAGCGGAGCAGGCCCCGTTCCATGAGCGGGCTTAGGTTCTCGATGCGCATTTCCTTGTTGGGCTTCGAGCGCTTGTCGGCACGGATGGGCATCTGGCCGCACTCCCTTGCCTCGCCCTCGGCCTCGAACTCGTCCATCATGTCTGGCTGTAGGGCGTTCTCCTCGATGTAGTACAGGGCGCCGCTCCCGGCGTCCTCCCAGTAGTCGTAGTTGACCTTCACCATTGCCGATATGGTGGCCTGCCGCACCCATGCCCTCACCACGTCCACGTACTTTCCGTGCTTGCCCAGCATCACCACGGCCTTGTAGTCCGAGTTCTTGGTCTCCTTCAGGCTGCCATCGGTATAGACCACGATGGCATCGTACTTGGCCAGGGGCAGGGCCTTTTCCCAGTGCACCCATTCGTTCTTGAAGATGAGGCCCTCCTCGTGGTGCTCGTGGAAGTATTCCCTTCGAGCGGAGTAGTGGCCCATTATTTCCATCTTGGCCGTGAGCTGTGCTAGTGTGTAGCGCTCTTTCCAAGCGGGCTGGCCGTGCTGCGCATCGGCCTTGCCGTGGGTCTTGGGGTTCTCTATCGCATATACTATTATATGTGTGATGCCCTTGCGCTTGGGGTCACCCGGTTCCACGTTGCCCACGAGGTGGGCAAGGATGCTCTTTTTGTGGATGCGGTTGCCAGCCACCACTAGCCTGCTCCCTTTGATAGGGAGCGCCCCGTACAAATCCTCCATGACCCATGCGACTGCCTCTTTCACCCGTTGGTCGTTGCGCACGATGACCTTGTCGTCTATGTCGTCCACCACGGCATAGTTTGGGCGCTTGGCCGCCTTACGTATTCCCCTTGGGCTCTGGCCTCGGCCAAAAGCCCAGAAGCCGATGCCGTCCGAGGTGCTGAAGCTGCCCTCCTGCCAGTTGCCGTGGTGTACCTTGTGGCCGTAGTCGGCAAGGTAGCGCTTGTTGGCCTCCAGCTCTGCCTGTACGTCTGAAAGCAGGGTGATGGCCTTGTCCTCGTTGGCGCTGGCCACCACCATGCCTTCCAGCTCACCAGTGGCATAGAGGTATAGCGGCATCATCACGTTGGCGAAGACGGACTTTGCATGTTCTCTCGCCCATTCGAGTATGGCGAAGCAGGCCTTATCAGCTATGATTTCCTTGGCAGCCTTGCGGTGGAACCAACCGAAGTCCGATAGGACATTTCCATCGTCGTCCCGGTCAAAGTAATGCGGGAAATAGAACTTGCAGAACTCAGTAAAGCTCGATCTGAGCCGTGCCTTTCTGGCTTCCCGTTGGCCGTCTGTCTCATGCAGCGGTATTTCGGTCTGAGAGCGGATGTGCTCACAGAGGTCGAGCCATTCCTGGTACTCCCTCCGCTCGGTGGTGGACAGCTTAGAGTAGTTTTCTTTTCTCATTCAGGAAGTTGTCTATTTTGTCGGTGAGTGCCTTGGCGAGTTCCACGTCCACCACGGAGACCCATTCGAGCAGCTCCTTGCAGACGCTGACGTAGTGGCTCCACTTCATGTGCTCCCGCTTGATGGTGGTGTGCAGTTTTTGCAAGGCGTCGATGTCACCACGCTCGATGAGCTTGGTACTTTCGGGGTCTTCGTCCGTCCATGCCTTTACCCGCCGCTTGAGGGCACGGAGTTGGTATTCGATGAGCTCCATCACCATCTGGACCGAGGACTCCTCCATGAGTTCGAGCCGGATGCGCTTGTCACGCCAACCCTCGTCGGTGGCCCAGTTGCTGACGGTCTTCTCTGTGACCTTCAGCACACGGGCAATGTCCTTCTGTTGCCAGCCCTCCATGAACAGTTGCCTTGCGGCGTCCTTTCTTTCCATGTGGCAAAATTCACCTCAAAAACTTCCTTTTTCAGGCTTGTTTTTCCAACGGTTGCAATGCGCAAACAGTTGGTTTTCAATGGCGAGCGCTTGGCAAAACAGGGCTTGCAGTGTGCCGCAAGGCGGCACATTTTTGCAGCACACTTTCAAAAAAGCGCATGGCAATCATCATCATCAGTGACAAGGTCAACAGGTCGGGCTACCGGGTGAACGTGGCTGGGGGCAGGCTGGAGAACTACTCCAAGAACCCGATATTGCTGTTCATGCACAACCGGGCCAGCCATGATTGGATGAATCGACCCAAGGAGGATGAGCGCCTGCCGGTCGGCAGGCTGGAGAACCTTCGTGTCGAGGGCGGTTCGCTGGTGGCCGACGACCCGATATGGGACGATAACGACCCTTTCGCAAAAACCCTAAAGTCGAAGTATGAGGGTGGGTTCATGTCGGCGTTCAGTGCCGGGCTGATTCCCATGACCGTTAGTGACGCACCAGAGTGGCTCGTGAAAGGCCAGACCCGCAGCACCATAGTGGAATGGGAACTGCTCGAAGTGAGCATAGTTGACATCCCCAAGGACGGCAATGCCGTGCGGCTGAGCATGGCAGAGGGCGACAGCCTTGACACGCTGGTGCCAAAAATCAATCAAAGTCAATCATCAAATCAACCTGAAATGGACTTGAAGAAAATTGCGCTCAAGCTGAAGCTGGGCGAAAACGCAACCGAGGCCGACGTGCTGTCCGCCATCGAGACACTGGCCGCCGAAGCGGACGGGCACCGCAAGGCCCGCAGGGATGCGCTGCTAAAACAGGGCAAGGACAGTGGCGTCATCACGCAGGCCAACGAGAAGCACTGGATGACCGTCATCGAGCAGTCGTTGGACAGCGCCGAGGCGCTCATCGCCAACTTCCAGCCAGTGCCGCCCGCAGAAGGGGAAGACAAGCCGCCCACCGCAGCCGAACTGCTGAAGCTGGCCGCCGACAAGAACGTTGGCGCTGCTGCTGGCAAGAAGGCCAACCGTGACGACTGGGGCTTCGACAAATGGAGCAAGGAAGACCCCAAGGGCCTCAACGAGATGCGGCTAAAGGAACCAGCCAAATACGAAAAGCTCGCCCAGGAATACAACCCGGACTAAGGGCACAGTCATAAATCCAATCGCAACAACTCCAAGGGCTGGCGGGGCAACCCGTTAGCCTGCGGTTGGGGCAAAATCTTAAACTTAACCATTAAGCAATGGCAATTCAAAAACAGGTTTGGGTAAGGGACGTCGCAGAAAAATTGTTCCCGCCCAACACATTCATGATGGAGGCCATCAACGACGACAGCCTTGTAGAAAACAAGACGGTCAACCTGAACGAAGCGGGTGCCGAGCCAACCGTGGTGGAGAACCGCTCCTCATTTCCGGCAACTGCCACGGGCAGGACTGATACCAGCCCCAACTATGACCTGATTGAGTTCACCAGCGACCCTTCCCTTATACGGGACATAGAGCAAATAGAGGTGAACTACGACAAGCGGCAGAGCGTGTTGCGCCAGCACATCGAGGCGCTCAACAAGAAGATAGCCAATAGGCTGCTCTACCAATGGTCTCCTACGCAGGCCGCCAATATCTTACGGACGACCGGGGCAGACCGTCCGGCACAGGTGACGGGAGCCACTGGCGTCAGGAAGATGTGCAAGGTGGAGGACTTCGTTGACGTTGTCGCCCTCTTCGATGACATGGACGTGCCGGAAGAAGGAAGGGTGGTCTGCATGCCGAGCTTCATGTACAACGACCTCGTGAAGTTGGAATGGAAGACGCTGCTTTCTTTACAGACTACTGGCAAGGCCCGCATCGAGGGCGGTATGCTCAACTCGCTGATGGGCTTCAAAATCTTCAAGCGGGGCAAGAAGAACCTTGCTTCCTATACCAATGCTGGCACTCCAGCACCAAGGCTCCCAGATGCAGGCGCACTTACGACTGCCAACGCTGGTGCCATCTTCTGGCACCCGGACTTCGTGCGCCGTGCCAAGGGCGAGGTAAAGGTGTATGCCGACATCGACAAGCCAGAGTACTATGGCTCCATCTTCTCGACGATGGCCCGTGCCAATGGCCGCAAGCGCTACACCGATGAGACGGGCGTGGTGGCCCTTGTGGAGACTTGGGTATCCTAAGCGCTGCCCACTGACAAGCGTTTTCGTATATGTTCATGGGATTATAATTTGTTATAGGAAGCCGCCAGTGAGTCCATGACGGGCTTACTGGCGGCCTACCACTCACACAACGACCTGACGGGGATGAACACACTGACAATGACGGCCATCATAGAGGCCGTCAAGAAGCATGGCTTCAGCATCGTGAGCGTGGCGCTGCTTGCGCTCTATTTCTACTTGGAACTTGGGGACGTGAAGGCCGAGGCCCGCAACTGCTCCAAGGAACTGGTGGAGATGTACCGCAACGACCGACTTGAGATGCTGAAGGTCATCGAGCGCAACACAAATGCGCTCTCGCAAATCAAATGCAATTGAGATGTTTGATTACCAATCATTTTTCAACGAGTACCCGGATGCCATCCTGTTAAAGGTGGGTGACCAGCACTTCCCAAGCCACCTGCGGGCAGCCGCAGAATTTGCCGCAAGGCAGCAGGGCGTGGAGGTGGAGGAGGTGACCGCTGCCACTGCGCTGGCAGGCAAGAAGGGGAAAGCAAAAGCAACCACCACCGATGCCACTGAATGATGTAAGATTTACCACAACCGCTGGCGGTCTTGGCAGGTTGCCTGCCAACGACGACCACGTGTCGGCCATCATCTTCCCGTTCACGGCTTCGCCCGCTGCATGGTCGGCGGGCGTGGTCGGCAAGAAGTACCTCAGCCTCGACGAGGCGCAGGCCGACCTCATCGTGGAGACTGATTTGAATACCATCTTGCCGTGGTACTTCATCCGGGAGTTTTTCCGAATCGGCGGTGCGGCTGAGCTTTGGGTCATAAACTCCAGTGCCGCTGGCTTCAGTGCGCAGACGGTGTTCGACCTCACCAACGGTCGGCTCCGGCAGGCCTTTTGGTACGCTGCCACGGCCTACGCCGCACTGGCGGCAAGGGTGGGCACGGTGCAGGCCTTCGCCACTTCGCTGGCGGCGCTTCACTCGCCGTGCGTCTTCCTCATCAACGTGAAGGACGAGGCAGTGGCCGTGAACGGTACGCTCCAGACCGACCTCGCCACGCTGAACTCCCAAGAGGTGAGCGTGGTGGCGTTCGGCGACGGTTCCGGCAAGGGCAAGGCAATTGCCACCAGCCTGTCCATCAAGCACGTGCCCGCTGGCGGCGCTGTGCTGGGCCTGCTGGCCCGCAGCCAAGTGCATGTCAGCCCCGCCTATGTCGAGGCCAGCAACCTCGCACAGGGCGACGACTTCCAGACCATCATCCTTTCCGATGGGCAAAGCTCGCAGGCCGTGGGCACCTCGGTACTGGACACGCTGCACCAGAAGCGCTACGTGTTCGCAGTGAAGCACATCGGCATAGCAGGGGCCTACGTCCACGACGGCAACACCTGCACGGCCAGCACCAGCGACTATGCCTATGTCGAGAACAACCGTGCCATCCACAAGTGCAAGCGGGAAGTGAGGACGGTGTTGCTGCCCAAGCTGAGCGCACCGCTGAGCGTGGACACGGACGGCAAGCTGGCACCGGACAGCGTGGAATACTTCAGCCGCCTTGGGGAAAAGCCCCTGAAGCGGATGCAGGCTGCTGGCGAACTGAGCGGCGATGCCGCCAACAGTTCGGTGCGCCTGGTCGTCATTGACCCAGATCAGGACGTGCTCGCCACTTCGAGGCTGAAGATAGGGATAAAGGTGCAGCCAAGGGGCGTGGCCAGGAACATTGACGTGACCATAGGCTTTGCGGTGTCGCTGGTTTAAGCGGCATTCAACCGGGCTTTAAATCCATTTAAAACGACCATGAAGTTTGTTTATACCATATTATCAATGTGCGTGGTTTCGCTGGCCTTTGGGCAGGGGCGAAAGCCCAACGAGTTCACGGAGGAGACCAACCCGACCAACTCCAACTTCGAGTTCTACTCGCAGAAGGGCGGCAACAGCCGCCGGGCCACGTTCGACAACGTGAAGAAGGGCATGCTGCCGAACGTGCAGGTGACGCCCATCGTCTATGTGCCGGTGGCCGTTGGCAACGTGAGCAACCGGGGCGATGTGGTGAAAGACCCTAACGGCGACATCTGGTACATTGATGGCGCCGGGGACGGCATGAAGTTCATTGCCACGGGCGGCGACCCCACGATGGGCGGCGACCTGACGGGCACGGCCAGCAACGCACAGCTTGGCACCGGGGTGGTGGGCACCAACGAGATACAGAACGGGAGCGTGGCCCTTGGCGACCTTGCGTTCACGCCCATCATAACGGAGGTGGACGGCTCCACCTCCAACGAATTGCAGAACCTTGGCTACACGGCGGCCACGAGGGCGTTGGCCATATCGAGCGGCACGGGCGTGACCTTGCCGCTGTTCACCTCCACCGATGCGGGGCTTGTGCCGCTTTCGGGCGGTGGCAGTGCCAACTTCCTGCGGGCGGACGGCACTTGGGCCGCACCTGTTGAGGTGGACGGCTCCACCTCCAACGAATTGCAGAACCTTGGCTACACGGCGGCCACGAGGGCGTTGGCCATATCGAGCGGCACGGGCGTGACCTTGCCGCTGTTCACGTCAACGGACGCTGGGCTTGTGCCGCTTTCGGGCGGTGGCACTTCCAACTTCCTGCGGGCGGACGGCACTTGGGCCGCACCTGCGGGCGGTGGCGGCATCAGCGGCCTCACCACCAACTACGTCGTTAAGGCCACGAGCGCAACGACGGTGGGCAACAGCCTCATCTTCGACAACGGCACCAATATAGGCATCAACCACAACAGCCCATCGGCCTTGGTGGACGTGCGCAAGACCGACAACACGACGGCCTCCCAAACGATGATGTACACGCTGCTCACCAAAAACGTTACGGGTGGCTCGGTAGGCAGCTTGCGTTCGTTGAACAACCAATTGTTCCTGCAAGGGACGGCTGACTATACGAGTGCGATTTCGCAGTTGAACTACGTGCTGTGGTACGCATCTGGCGTGAACTCGATCGTGACCGCCACGCAGAGCAGGTTCGACTGCTCGGCAGGTGCTGCTGCATCGAGCCTAACGCTGTACGGTACGCACTTCGAGGGCACTGGCACGGGGGTCATCTCGAACCTTTACGGCCTCGCCATCTCCGTTCCCAACGTGGCCACCTTCACCAATGTGAGCAACACCATTACGAACACCTACGGGGTGTACGTCGGGGACATTACCGTGGGCACCCAGACGAACGTTCCCTGGAGTGCCTATTTCGCTGACACCAACGCCCGCTCTTATTTCGGCGGCCTGAACGGGTTCGGCTCGGCAAGCGCACCGAGCGAGGCGGCGCATGTAGGCGGCAACTTGCTGGTGACCGGTGTGGTGAAGAATGCGGACGGCTCAGCTTCCGTGCCTTCCTACAGCTTCAACAACGACCAGAACACTGGGACTTACAGGCCCACCAATGACACGTGGGCGGTCACGACAAATGGCAGCGAGCGAATGCGGGTAAAAGACGACGGCTCGGTGCTGATAGGCAACACCACTGGGGCGAACGAGCTGACGGTCTCCGGTACGGCGAACGTGTTCATGGAGGTATATACACCGAGCACTTTCGGGAACGCTGGCATTTTCCTGGGCAACTCTGGGGACGGCAACAACAGCTACGCAATCTTCCGACAAGCCGACGGTGACCTGGTTATCGCCCAATCCGACACATACCCCTACAGCTCGGACAACGAGATCATGAGGGGCACGAAGGCAAGGACGACCGTGAAGACGGACGTGCTCAACATAGAGCCAATCAGTGCGGCCACGGCATCGGCGCTGACGCCAACGAACGGCGACCTCGTACACGTGAACACTACCAACGGCACGTTCACCGCCCTCGGCCTATGGGGCAGGGAGAACGGCATTTGGGTAAAAATGTAACCAATGAAAGGATTGCTGATTTTATTGACTTTCCTGTTCGGCGCAGTGGCGTCGCAGGCACAGCCAACGAGCATCGCCAAGGTGCTGAGCGAGCGGGTGACGACGACGGACACCGTCAACGTACAGGCATGGGACACCTACGTGCTGGCCGATATGGCTGGCGGAAGCTACACCCTGCGCATTTCGGCGCCAAGGGTGGAGTACCGCAACATGCGGGTGACGGTGGTGCAGCTCGGTGCGGGTTCGGGGGTGCAACTCACGCTGGCCACCCTGGGCGGCGGCAACGACTTCTACACCACCAACTCGCTCTCGACGGGGCCGAGCCTCACGGCCAATGCCTACGACAAAAGGGTGTTCGTGTGCATGGAGACGGCAACGGACACCTTCAAATGGGTCTTAGTAACCAATTGATTTTAGCATGTATAAATTAGTCTTTTTCTTGATGATGCTGTGCCCGGCGCTTTCGGTGCCCGCCCAGCAAGGCTTCGTGCAACTGGTGCACGACACCACGACCAACAAGTACCGCTTCCAAAGGGTGGAGGTACGGCAGTACGAGACAGTGAGCGACACCCTTGTGGTTGACAGGTTCCCGAACAAGTGGCTCACCCAATCCGAGCTGCGGGACTACCAGGAAACATTGATTGCCTCGAAGTCCGAGACCTTCAATGAGATGAACAGGCTGCGCAAGATGGCCAAGGACGAGCTTGACCTGCACGTGGGGTTCTACGACGGCATACAGGGCAACGGGGCCTACCTGGCGCTCCAGAAGGAAAAGGTGAAGGCGGGCCTACAGGGCAACTGGCTGCTCGTGGAGCGCAGCGCCGAGACCACCCGGACGGACGTCACCATCGCCAACGCCACGCTGACCAACGCTGCCAAGAAGGCGGGCACGTTGACCATCAACGACGACTTCAGCCTCACGCTTAGCAGCTACTTCAATTTCAACCTGGTCTTCCAGCCCACCGACGTGGGCTGGAGGGCCGAGCGCAACGGCAAAATTTACTTCTTACGCAAACCTTAATTCATGCAACCACTCATCAACGGCCAAGCCTACGCCTGGTCCCAAATAAAGCTCGCAACACGGGGCACGGTCATAGTCGGGATATCCAAGATAACCTACTCGGACGAGCAGCAGATGGAGGACATGTACGGCGCTGGCAACAACCCGGTGCGCCGTGGCTATGGCCGCTACAGCGCCAAGTGCAGCCTCACCATCCACATGGAGGAGCTGGAGGGCCTGGCTCAGGCAAGCCCAACCGGGCGCATCCAAGACCTGCCGGAGGATGACATCATCGTTAGCTTCCTGCCCATCGGCGGGGTCATCGTGAACCACACGCTGCACAACATCCGGTTCAAGAACAACGGTAGGGACATGAAGGAAGGCGACATGGGGTTCGAGACGGACATCGAGTGCCTCGTCAGCCATATCTCCTGGAAATAAACCAGCAGCCGGTGTTTGCAAGCGGCTGTTATTCAATCACTTAAAAGGCATTTATATTATGGTAGGCACAGAAAAAACGCACGGCAACCTCACCGAGGGCGAGTACAGCGAGCTCGTTAAGGCGCACGGCAAGCTGACCAGCATCGTGGTCGGGGAAGACACAGCGGAACCGATTTGGTTCCATTTCAAGAAACCGGACATGAAGACTTACTCGGCGGCGGCGGCCATGTACGAGCGTGACCCGGTCGCAGCGTCGCAGGTGTTCTTCAAGAACTGCCTGGTGCACGGGGACGCCAAGTATGCCGACGACGTGGAGGTGTTGCCCTCGATAGCGCCACTGCTCCAGCAGTTGATCCAGAAGAAGACGGCGAGCATAAAAAACTTCTGAGCCGCACGGCCATCCCCGATGGCGAGGGCGGCGGGTTCGACGAGATAGCAAAGGGCAATGCGATGATCCGCTTTTACCTGAAGCTCGACCCCTACGCACTCGACGAGGAGGAATGGGCCGAGGCCGTGAACGGCATACTTTGGAACTTGAAGCAGTTCAGGAAGTTGATTTGGGGCAGCGGCGGCAAATAGCAATTCATTTATTCAATTAACATTCAACAATATGGCAACCAAGAATTTGCAAGTGGTGCTGGTGTTCTTTGCCAGCCTGATGAACGAGCTTTTTGGGCTTGACAAGAACAAGAACAACAAAATCGAACTGCAAGAGGTCATCCTGACGGCCTTGGTGCTGGCCCCTCAGTTCCCTGGATTGCTCCCGGCGCTGAAGGCGGTGTGGGGCGAGCTTGGCGACACGCCGAACGACCTCGACCGAAAGGACGACAACTTCGACAAGGTGGCCGACTTCCTCGTGAAGCTCGACTTCACGCCGGACGAAAAGACGGAACTGAACAAGTTCGTCAAGAAGGTCATCCTGGCACTGCTCTACGTGAAGGACGCTGCCGAGGCTGGTGCCTCGCTGAAGTTCAAGAAGAGCGACCTGGTCATCAACACGAGCGCCGTCAAGGCCATCGCCAAGAAGGTGGCGGCCTGATGAGTTTGCAGTTCGACAGTTTGCAGTTGGCAGTCGGTGAGTGCCAATTGCAAGCTGTGGAATATTTTCAACTCCGTTTTTACTCTTTATGGTAACCTTCCGGTTCGATGTATTTGATGGGGTGACGAATCCAGTCAAGGGCATGATGGCGGCCTTCCGGTCGGCCAACCAGCCCTTGGCCGGTTTCCGCAGTGGGCTGGCCTCGCTGGTGCCGGTGATGAACCGGGTGCAGGGGGAGTCGAGGGAAACCTCGATGGGAGTTAGCGGCATGGGCAATATGTTCGCTGGTCTGAGGGGGATGCTTGGCACCGCCGTGTTAGTGGACGGCATTCGTCGGGTTGGCACTGCGGTTTGGGATGTGACTGGCAAGGCGTCCGACCTTTCAGAGTCGGTAAACAAGGCGCAAATAGTCTTTGGGCAGCAGTTCAGCGGCATAAAAAAGTTTGCCGAGGGCGCTGCCGACAGCATCGGCCTCAGCGAAGGCCAGGCACTTGCGGCAGCCGGGACGTTCGGCTCTATGTTCAAGGGGCTTGGCATCCAGGGCCCGATTGTGCAGAGCATGTCCAAACAAGTGTTGCAGCTTGGGGCAGACCTTGCCTCATTCAACAACCTTGACGTGAACGAATCGCTCGATGCGCTGCTGTCTGGACTTAAGGGCGAAAGCGAACCATTAATGCGTCAATTTGGCATCGTGCTGGACGAGGCCACGTTAAAGCAAAAGGCGATGGACATGGGGCTTGTGTCCTCTACCAAAGGGACGCTACCAGCCGCCATCAGGACGCAGGCCATCTATGCGGCCATTCTGGAACGTACAAAGGACGCACAGGGCGACTTTGCCCGTACCTCGGACGGGCTGGCCAACAGCACCAGGATACTTAAGGCTGGCTGGCAGGACATCACGACGACCCTCGGCAACTTCTTTGTGCCGATTGCGAGCGAGGCCGTGGGCTGGCTGCGAGGGCTGGTTTCTTGGGCAAAGCAGAGCGGTGGCGGGTTCAGCGATTGGTTCGAAGGACTGAGGGCGCACGCTGCCGAGATGCGGCCCTACTTGATGGGCTTTTTTGGTGCATTCAAGGAATTGGCGATGGCGCTCTGGCCTGTTTTCCAAAAAGTTGGGCAGGTGCTCGGCACTATATTGGTGCCCATCATCAAGGGAGCTTGGGAACTGGTCACCAAATTGTTCCACGGGATAGCCGATTGGGTTGGCAAGAACGAAGGCGCCATCATGTCGGCGATAGACGGCATCGGTAATTTTGTCAGGGTGACGATAGGTGCGGCTGTCGGCATGTTCGAGTTTTATGGCAACATCATCGGCAAGGTTTGGAGCGATGCGCAGGCTTTCGTGGGGTGGTTTAGAGAGAACAACCCATTGGCGGTGCTCGGAAGGCTTTTCCCAAACGTGTCGAGGGGGTTCACTTTGCTAAAAGACCAAATAAAACAGGATTTCAGCGACGTGTTCAATTGGGTATGGGAGACGTTCTTCAAGCCGGTCTCAAAGGCTTTTGAAATGCTTTTTGGTGCCTTCGGTAAGAAATTCGACATGATAGGCGCACAGACTGGTGCGCAGATGCCCATACCTGACTATTCGGGTTACTTGAACGTTGGTGTTGGCAAAAAAACGGATGGCGATGCAAATGGCGGCACGGCTGGTCTTTTAGGCAATCTCAACTCGCAGTTTGGAGCGCCCACTGGTGGCTCCGACGGCGGTAGCAAGAAAAAGGGCAAGAGCCATATCAGTGAAGGCCTTAGCTCGGTACAGGGTGGCGGTGGGAACGTGAAGCACATCACCATCAATATTGGCAAGCAGGTGGAGAAGCTGGAATTCCACACCACGAACCTTGGCGTCGGCATGAACCAAATCAAGTCGAACCTTGAAAGGCTTCTGCTCGACGTGGTAAACGATGTCAGCTATCAATAGCAATGGCGAATTTTCAATATATCATTCAGGGATTTGGGCTGCAAATGCTTCGGCCATACATTTATGGCAAATTGACTGAAGCTCAATTGGAGCAAATGCAGTTGCCATCTGGTGGCGGTGCGGACTACCCTTATAAAGATATTGGAATAGCTACCAGAATGGACACTGGCGCTGAAGACCAACAGCTCAAAAGCATATTTGGTACACTGGTTTGGGCCGATGTAAAATTAAATTCTGGCAAGAGAAAAATAGCTGATTTGCCTGAACTGTCACTGGATGTGGTGCTGGTGGAAATCAGCCAAACAAAGAACATTGTGATGACGGCCATTCAAGGCAGGAATGGCACAGTGAAGGAGTACATCAACGACGGTGATTTTAATATCACGATACGGGGCGGTTTGTTTGGCGGAGACGCCCATGCCTATCCAATCGGGGAGGTAAGGGCATTGGACACGTTGATGAAGGCACCGATGTCTTTGCCTGTTATCTCGGAGTTTTTGAGAATCCATGACATTTATGATATAGTGGTGACAGACTATCGTTACCCGCAGCAAGAAGGGTTTCAAAACGTGCAATTGTTCGAGATAAATTGTGTTTCGGATGCACCTATAAATTTGATTGAAGGTGCTTAAACTGACCACGATTACCGAGATAGGCAAGTTCAAGTTCATTGGACTTGTCAGTGCCGATGTGGAAAGCACCTACGAGCGTTTGACTGATACTTGTTCATTGACATTTCCTAGAAGGATAGAGTGGAAGGGCAAGGCCATCGCCACGGGCAAGGAACCGTTGCTCAAGGTTGGTGACAAGGTGAAGGTGATGGGCGGCTACGATGGCGTGAACGAGGTGATATTCGAGGGATATATCGCCAAGCCGATTCACGCCAACGTACCCGTCACCATCGAATGCCAGGACGCCATGTGGTTGCTGAAGCGCAGCCCATTGACCAAGAGTTACAGGCAGGTGAAGCTTGCGAAACTTCTCGCCGACATAATGCCGAGCGATGTGCCTTTTGATGCCCCAGACGTGAGTCTGGGGCAGTTTCGCATCAAGAACGCCACTGTTGCACAAATCCTGGACGAACTAAAGAAGACGTATTTTTTGAAGTCCTTTTTCAAAGGCGGCAAACTGTACGTCACGCCGTTCGTCACCGTGCCGGAACTGCAAAACAACCTTCGGTTTCGGTTCAACCACAACATCATCCAGCACAGCCTGGAATATGTGCGCAAGGAAGAAGTGCGCATCAAGGTAAGGGGCATCAGCATGTTGCCGAACAACAAGAAGTTGACCCACGATGATGGCGACCCGGATGGGGAGCAGCGCACGATGTTTTTCTATCATTTAGACCTTGAGGGATTGAAGGCAGCGGTAAAGGCCGCAATCCTGAACCTCCGCTACGAGGGCTACCGTGGAAGCTTCACTACCTTCCTACAGCCGACCGTCAAGCATGGCGATGTGGTAACACTTGTTGACCCGGTTTATCCTGAGCGTGAAGGGGTGTACTTTGTCAAGAAGGTGACGACCCGCATCGGGATGGATGGAGGAAGACAGGAAATCGAAATCGACATAAACGGCGATTGATATGATTGGAGAAGCTATTCGACGGTTGGCGGACAAGGGCGACGAGGTGTATTCCATCGTCGGTGAAGTGACCGAAATCGACGCAGCCGGTCGCACTTGTACGGTGCAGCCGGTCGCCGAGCCGGAGGCACTGATTTACGATGTTCGGTTGCAAGCCGATATCGAGGGCAGTGTGGGCATGGTGAGTTTTCCGAAGAAAGGGAGCTTGGTCGTTGTGACGTTTTTGAACCCTGCAACTGGCTATGTCGCCCTTTGCAGCGAGGTGGAAAAAGTGGAATGGACGGTCGGTGAAAAGACGCTGACTTTTGACAAGGATGGGCTGCGAATCGTGAGCGAGGTCAGTGATTTGAAGACCGAACTAAACGCATTTGCAGACCTTTTGAACTCCATTCTAACCACGCTCACGACCTTCCAATTGGCCACGAACGTCGGCCCCACGGTGTCGGTCATGCCGAACATTGTGGCTGACTTGGTGCAGTACCAGTTGGATTTGGCCAATTTTAAAACCAATCTTAATACAATAGTCCACTAATGGCACTTGTAAAAGATACACTGAAGGCGGCGATAGTGGTTGCATTTGCGAAGCAAGCTGCAAAGACTGCTCAGGGCGACAGCCCAGCGCTGGCCGCTGAGGAGCTGGCGGACGACATAGCGACGGCGATAGATGCCTTCGTTAAAACTGGAACTGTCAACTCGACGGTGGTCGGCAGCAGCCCTTCAGGGCCTGTGACCGGGACGGCGACTGGCACAATGACCTAATATGGCAAGGACTGATATTTTGCTCGATTTGGCTGGTGATGGGGATTTGCTGATTAAGGATGGCGACTTCGTCATTGGCGACAGTGACAACCAAAACGTTAAGTTGATCCTGGAAGCGGACCAGGGGCAGATTCGGTTTTTTCCGTTCCTGGGCGTAGGTATCAGGAAGCAGTTGGGCGGCCCCGTGGATGGGGCCGTAAGGAATGAAATACAGCTTCAATTGGAAGGTGATGGATACAAGGCCAATCAAATCACCTATAAAAATGAGGTTTTAACTGTTGACGTATGATAGTAAAAGGCATTCCTGGACAGACGGTTTTTGATATTGCCCTCAAGCACTATGGCAGCCTTGAGGGCATCCGCTTTTTGATGGAAGACAATCAAGTGAGCGGCCAAAACATCGTCAATGTTGGAGACCTGAATGGCGTCAATATCAGCATCAGGAAGGGTGTAGTCCTGAATAAACAAGTGGTGGATTATTTCGCTACCAAAACAATCGTGACTCGATGAGCAGAACCATAGCCGAAATATACGACAGCCTGATTGCCGAAAAAGAGGCTCAGGGCGCTTTGGACGGGTTGCTGCCCGCTCCGGAGACGTTCAACAACTTGCTCGATGCTGTGACCAGCGATAGTAAGGTTGGAATTTGGCGTATGTGGGCGGCGCTAGTGTCGGTTGGGCATTGGACGCATGAGCAGGAGTTTGAAATATTCATCGCTGAGGCAGAGGCGATTGCTGCGGCGGCTCCGGCTGGGACACCGAGGTGGTACCAGGAACAATTCTACCTTTTCCAGTATGGCGATGCGCTTGAGTATATTGGGTCTAAGTACCAATATGCCGTTGTTGACCCCACGAAGCGCATCATCAAGCGCTGCGCCATCGAAGAGCGCAGCGATGGGGTGGTGGTTGCGAAATTGGCGGCCTTAGATGGCAGCGGGAACCCCATACCGTTAACGGCTCCTGAGTTGGCCGCTGCCAACAGCTTTGGCAAGAAGGTAAAGTTTGCAGGGACGAGGCTGGCTGCGCTGAGCCTCAATGCCGACTCGGTCGATATTGCGTTTGAGATATTCTACGACCCCATCATTCCCCTTGCGACCGTTCAGGCTGCCGTTCAGGCTGTTATGGACGCCTATATTGCCAGTTTGGACTTCAATGCCAAATTTTCGGTCACTAAGCTGACCGATGCGATTCAGACAGTCCAGGGCGTAAACGATTTACAGTTTGGTTCGGCAACGGCCACGCCAGCGGGCGGGAGCGCCATTCCCTTCACCCTGAGCTATATCCCGGCAAGTGGGTATTTCGAGTACGCAGACACTGCAACCAATATGTTCACTTGGACAGCGCAACCATGACGAATTATCACATCAATTTCTTCGAGTACTTGCGCAGCTTCCCGCTGCACAGCTTGGTGTTTGGGGAAGACGGCACTTGGCAGACTGCTGATGGGGAGGATTGGGTTGGTGAAGACGGCATTGCTTGGGGAACGGGAGGCTACAATATCCACTTGGCTTGGATAAAGAGCATGTTGGCCCCGTTGCAGTCGCTGAACGTGCGGCTGGTTGATTTCGTGGAAGATGTGCGCTACCACATGCACCTGACCGGGCAGGTGATTTATTTGGAGCATTATCTCAACGATTTGTTCGACCCGGCAGAGCGGCGCATCTATATCGAGGACGACACGCCAACGCTCCCGGTGCATTTGTTCAACAAGGCGGATGGGCTGAGCCTGACTATTTACAATAAGGCGGATGCCGAGCCGCCACTGTTTATTTATAATGCTGCGGATTTTGTTTCGCAGTTTGATTTCATTGTTTTTGTGCCAAGTGCCATTTCGTTGACGTCCACTTTCACCAGCCAAGCAAGTGCCGCCATCAACAGGTACAAACAGGCAGGAAAGCGGTATAATTTTGAGAACTTCTGACATGGATAAATTGACTATACCAAATGGGGGAATGCCCTTGGAGGGCGACGATTTTAACTGGCTTCAAAACGGCATTAAAGACGCCTTTAAGGGTGTATTACATTTGTTTGCCGAACCTCATGGCGGGAATATTATTCTCTCAGGGTTTGATGGACTTACCACCTTGAGCGAGGGCTATGCACTAATCAATTATGAGGTTTGCTATTTTCCTGGTGCAACCATTGGTGGGATTGGGATCGGTGAAGTGGCAAGAATAAGCCTTGACACCACTTACGACCCTTCTGGGTTGGAGGTTTTTGCCGATAGTGCCAGCAAAAATACCTACGAGAAGCGCAGGGCGAAGGTCCAGGTGGTAACGGATACTGGCGGTCTTTTTACGCTGTCTTCGCCGAGGCTGGAGGACATCATCCGGGAAATGTGCAACGTTGTGGAGAGCAACACGAACCTGACTATTAATCAGAACAGCTGGGTTATCGCTGGGGAGTTGGCAAAGGCTAAAAAGATTCAGGACAGGGTTTACCTGCGGGGGAAAATCAAGAGCGGCACTACCAACCAGGTTGCGTTCATTGTGCCCGCTGGGTATAGGCCGTTGCAGACTGTTTTGGTTCCGGTGGCGATACTTGAAGGTGGAATCAGTGCTTTTCTGAAGGTTGAAGCGGGCGGAAATGCAACCGTTGTGACCGATGGCGATTTGGTGGTGAATGGCACTAATTACGTGAGTCTTTACGGGGTTGATTACCCCATAGATTAAATAAAAATGGGACAAGCCAAACGAGGCTGTCCCATTGAAAAATTAGAGAGAAACATGGTACAAATGTAACTGATTTGGTTACATGAAACATCAATTCTCTCTAATGCAAATCAATAAAGTTTTCAACATTGACTGCTTGGAAGGGATGAAGTCTATCCCTGACAAGTCTATTGACATGATTCTGTGCGACCTGCCTTATGGGGTGCTGAAGCACAAGGGCAACCCTAACACACAGTGGGATGTGGTCATTCCTTTCGCCCCGCTTTGGGAGCAGTACAAGCGTGTGGCCAAGGATAATGCGGCCATCGTTCTGACAGCCGTGCAGCCCTTTGCGACCGACCTCATCAACTCAAATCGGGCTTGGTTTAAGTATGAGTTGATTTGGTCGAAAACCCGTGCGTCGGGCTTCCTGAACGCCAAGAAGATGCCCAATAAGGCGCATGAAAATGTACTGGTCTTCTACAACCAATTGCCCACTTATCACCCGCAGAAATATGTGGCGTTTGATGGCTTCGTGCGGCGCTCTACGGCCAAGCGGAAAGCCAACTCCAAGGCTTTTAAAATCAACCATAAGGAGGATTATCACTATGAAGATGACGGCACTCGATATCCTGATTCTGTGCTGGAATTCAAGTCCGTTTCGAGGCTTGGAATGCACCCGACAGAGAAGCCGATTGAACTGTTTGCTTGGCTCATAAGGTCGTATTCAAATCCGGGTGACTTGGTGATGGATAATTGCATGGGCAGCGGAACGACTGCGCTGGCTTGTATCGCTGAGGGAAGGAATTTTGTCGGGTTTGAAAGGGATTTGAAATACTTTCAAATGACTAATGAAAGAGTTTCTCAACTGCTCATTTAGTGTACATTTGGGATTTGGATTGCTGTACTTTTGGGATTTGGCGATTTAATACGGCTTGCGGGCCATCGGCCCCGGTCATTATGGGCCTGGACGCTATGCAAACGGCACGAACGCCACGGGCAAAATGGGGCAGCTTGGGCTGGATTTGTTGAAAAAAATGGCCTCACTCAATATCATCCTCGATGCCACACACCTCTGCGACGATGCCTTCTGGCAAGCGATGGCGCATTTCGATGGACCCGTGTGGGCCAGCCACAACAATTGCCGGGCGATTGTTGACCACAACCGACAGTTTTCCGATGAACAAATCAAGGAGTTGATAAGCAGGAAGGCGGTCATTGGGGCGGTGATGGATGCATGGATGATTGTGCCGAACTGGGTGCGCCGCCAATCTACGCCCGTGGAAATGGGCTTGAACCTAGAGCGGGTCGTTGACCACATTGACCATATTTGTCAATTGGCGGGCAATGCAGAACACGTCGGCATCGGCTCTGACATGGACGGAGCGTTTGGCCGGGAGCAATGCCCCTACGACCTGACCACTATCGCCGAAATGCAGTCAATGGCTGTGGTGCTACGCAATAGGGGCTATTCCGAAACTGACGTTGAAGGTATCATGCACGGCAACTGGCTGCGGTTTTTGCGGAGGGTTTGGAATCGCTAGTTCTCAAAAAACCACCAATTTTGCCTGCCATTTTTCATACTCGTTGCTCAATTCGACCCAATAGAAGCCGGGCATCCAATCCCCGACCTGCCATTCAAGCATGCGTTGTCCCGGAGGAAGATCCTTGGCCAAAACTTGACGGCCATTCAGGTCATATACTTTTAGGCGAGTTCGGGTTATTTCATTCAAAATTTCAAGTTTGACCAATCCATTGCTGGGGTTTGGCGAAAGCGATATCCCCTGCCCAGCTCTTATTTCATTGGCTGCAGAAACGCCACAAGCAGACCCAGTGATTTGCCCATCCATCCAAGCCAGTCTGTCAGCAATCAAGGCCCTACGGAATGCCACATTGCCATCGAAATCAGCAAAGCCAAGCTCTGGCCAACGCTCGAAGTTGCGGGCGGCAGGCTCAGCCAGAAGTTGGTGCAGGGAATCCACCATCTCAAGGAATTCAGCGGTCTGCCAAGGGCCTTGCCTTAGTTCTTGCCAACGGCAATAGCGCTGTTGAAGGAACGCCGGGTCGCTGTGCATGATGCTCCACCAATCGGGGAATGGCCAGCCAGTGTGGGTGAGTTCCCATACCCAGCCCTCCACGCAGCAGAAGCCACGGTCGTAATCCCAGGCCGGGCCAATTTTCAGTTTGCCACCGTCCGTTGATTTTTCCTTGTACATAAAAGTGCTGCGCCCATAGCTGTCGTAGTTGGTGCTGAACTCATTCACGAACATGAAATCCATGAAGGTACTATCGTCAATAAAACGGCGGTAGCCCAGTTCAGGGTCGGCAAAATTGGGTGCATGCAAACTATGCTCGAAGCTGTCCACATAGTTGTTAATATAGATTTCCTGTGGCAATGTTAGCTGGTCTTGCCGAGGCTGCACAAATTTGAACTGCACGGGAAGGTTGCAAGAGTTGAAATTGATGGGCAGGTAAGGGGAAATCCAGGCACCGGGGTCGCCGTTGTGGTTCATTTCGATGATATAGCCGCCTGTAAGCTCCTCCCCTACCGTGTCCTGTGGGTTCAGCTTCGCAATATCCACCCGGTTTTTGTCCCGCTTCACTTTTTCAGTAAGGTTGTAAACACCGACATAATCGCCATCCACGAACACTTCGCAGTACATGGTACGGGGGGCATAGCGGCCCATCCGCCGGGCAAAGGTGTAGGCGAGAGGGTTTGCCATCAGGGTGGGGTCGAGGTATTCGGCCTTGAGAATCCAGTCATTTTCGGAGGGCAAGCCGAGCAGCGTAGTGTCAATTTCCAACCCTGTATCGTCAACAAGGTCGAAGTCGTAGTTCTTTTTGGGGTACCAAGGGCCAGTGAAGCCTTGCAATTCAACCAGGATTTTTCCTTCAAATTCAAACTCCGTATCGGCGGGGTGGTTCAACTGGCCATTGCCCTTGTTGATGATTTTCAGGTTGGCCAAAATCTTGGGCTCGTCATTGATGGTTTGGCCGCCCGTTTCAATCAAAACAAGGGGCAGTTGGGTGCCGGGAAAAACGGTTGGCGTGGCGGCCCCGCTCCCGAAAGTCAACTGCCAGTCAATCAAAAATCCTGCATCGGCAAAGGCATAGGTATCGAAGAGCACGAGTTCCCAAGTCCCATTGGGGTTTTGGCCATTGTTCAGATTGCCCATATTGCCCAGGGGCATGAAGCTGCCTGTGTACGGGGCTGCCGCTGCGGCAATGGTCGTTTGGGCATCTTGTCGCAGGCAACAATTTTCCCAATTATCACCATCGCCACCAATCCCAGCAAACAGCATGAAAGTCGTGCCATCAGGCGCCCTGAGGCGAACGTCCATGTCGCTGGCCCAGGTATGGGTCATGTTCAAGCAGACCTCCACAAGGCCGAAGTCGCCATTGATTTCTTGCTGTAACCCACTGATTTCCAATGGAAAAGAAATGGAAGTTCCGTCGTCTGGCACGGGCTGGTTGACGCTGGACGTGAAAGTTTGGGCAAAGATTAAGTATTGCGGAAGCAGGAAAAGGGTAATGGCGATTTTTGTTCTCATGTGCCAAAGGTAAATAAGCAAGATCTTGTTGGCATCCTGATATTGATACCTTTGGCATTTTAATGACTTAAATGCTGAAAGTACCTTCGTGAAAATCCTCATCACCTCCGCCACCCCCTTCGAGATTGCCCCATTGCGGCAGCACCTGAACGCCCAGTTTTGGCCGCATTCCGAGTCCTTGTTCCAAAAAGAGGAGTTGGAGGTCACCCTGCTTGTTACCGGCGTTGGGATGACGTTGACGGCGCTAAACCTCGGCAGCCTATTTGCGAAGCAACGGTTCGATTTGGCCATCAATGCTGGCATAGCAGGAGCCTACAGCACCTCCAACATTTCCATCGGCGATGTGGTGCAGGTGGCCAGCGACCGCTTTGCCGACCTCGGTGTAGAAGAAGCTGATGGCCGCTTTACGGATGTACACGAACTGGGCTTGGTAGATGCCAATGCCGCTCCTTTTACCAATGGCGAGCTACTGAACCCAAGTGCTGGCTTTGATTTTTTGCCGAAGGCAAAAGGCTTAACTGTCAATAAAGTACATGGTTACCAACCGAGCATTGACGCCATTTTGAAGAAATACCAGGCAGATGTGGAAAGCATGGAAACTGCTGCCTTTTTCTTGGCCTGCTTAATGGCAGCGCAGCCATTCTTGGCAATCCGCTCCATTTCCAATTACGTTGAAACAAGGAACCGGGAGGCTTGGGATTTGCCGCAGGCGATAAAAAACCTGAATGATGTCTTGATTGATATGGTGGAAACGATGGACGGGAGACGATAGACTGCGGACTGCCGGACTGCGGACTTACGCCTACGGACTTCCCCACTACCGAATAACGACTTCAGTGACGTAAGCGCCGCCCAATTCCAAGTTCATCATCTTTTGGATTTTCTCCTTTTCGTAACTCAATTCATGTTTTAAGGAGGCCGAAGTTAAGGAGATAAATAGCTTGCCCTTGCGAAGCACGATGTCCTTCGTATAGGTATTGATAGTAGTGCCCATTTTGGACTTCCATACCTCCCGCACCTTTGCTTCGTTCAAAGGCTCCTTCCACCTCAATTCGTTCACGAGGTCTTTGAGGACGTCTTTTATTTTGTGCTGGTTATCTAAGTGCATTCTCGGTGATTGGTGATTGGTGATTGGTGATTGGTTGGCCAAGCCCAGTCTCCAATCACCAATCACCAATTACTATTAATCCCTTTCAATAGGACACGTCATACAATGCGAGCCACCCCTTGCCCTTGAAAGTTCATTGGATGGCAGGTTGATGATGGTGTTCTCAATATCCTCTGGTTTGGCTTTACCTGATTTGAAATCGGCCAGCAGTTTGCGGGCATGTACAATGTTGTATCCCGCTTTTTTGAATGCCTTTTCCGTCACTGGGTTGCGGTCGTAAGTTAGAGCAACGCCTGGCTTAATGGCCACGAGGTTACAGCCGTCCGTCCATTGCTCCCGCTCTTGGTAAGGCGATTCGCCTTTGCCGCTGAGGATAAATTGCATATTTGGGTTGATTTCGTTCACCAAAAAATCACGGATAGACGAGTAGAAAATGCTCGTGCCGTTCGACTTATGCACCTCCACATTTGAGCCGAGGCCATCCACGACGATAGGCTTGAAGGCTACAATGTGGTTGTTATTGATTTGGGTAAAAATGGTATCAATGTGCATATAGCTACGGTCGTGCGGGATATTGATTTGCACCACGTTCTTCACCACGCCTTGTTTGAAAAGCATGTCACGCAGCGAGTGGATGGCATGGGCGCTGGTGCGCTCGCTATGCCCGATGAGCAGGTAATCTTTATTGATGACCATCATATCCCCCCCTTCGAGGCTCACGAACTCGCCCCGGCGGCTGGGCGGGAACTCTTCGTAGTGGTTCATATTGATAAGGCGACCCTGTTCCTTCAAATGCTGGAAGATGGGGTTTGACCAGAAAATGAACCTCGACAGGTAATTCTCACGGAAACGGGCCTCTTTGCCCGGCTTGGTGATGATGACGTGGTCGTTCACCGTCACGGCGATGTCCCTTGTGAAGATGAAATTGGGAATCGGGTCAAACAGGATATAATCTTCCTCTTTGAGGTATCCGGTGATGAGCACATCGGCGAGGCGCTCGTCAGGCAAGTCCATTAACAATTGCTTGGTAGTCTTTGGTAGCTCCTCGTAGTCCACGATTTCATCAATAACCCATTCCTTGGTGGCTGCATCGGCGCCAATGGCCCCAATTAATAAGTCTTTGGTTTCCAGCACATTGTCTGCCCCCAAGAAAGCCCTGAGGATGCCGGTGAACACATCGTGCTCTTCCTGCATCTGCGGTAAGTGGACGATGTCGTCAAAGAGGAGTTCGCTGGCCCTTTTGGGTGAAATACGGGCAATGCCCTCATCGGGGCGGTGAACAACGACACGACGGAGCGGGCTAATTTCAGATGATACTTGGATAGAGGCCATAAATAATTTCGGATTTCGGATTTCGGATTTCGGATTGGGAAGTCGAGCGTGCCCTTTTACCAATCACCAGTCACCCATCACTAATTACACTACTTTTTCTATTTCGTAAATCGAGTTGATTTTTCCGGCAAATATGCAGTAAAAATCGGGATTGCGGTTCAAGCAGGAGATTTCGGTTGGCCTGCCATCATCAATGAAATTGGCTTTCAACTTCGATTTGATGGTAAAAAGCGAGTAGTGGTAATCAATCTCCACTTTGTCGCTGAAGTACTGCCGCATTTGACCCAACATCTTGCGGTAGTTGCTTGGCGGTCTTGCAGGGCAGCCGTTGCAGTCCTCCGTGAGATAGGGTCGGCATTTGGGATTTCCTGATTGGCAATCGAAGTGCGGGAGGTTGTCGTAGCTCACTTTATGGTGCGTATAGGCCACCGAACTGAGTGACAACATGCCGGAGAGTCCATAAGGCATCAGGGAGCCGAACTGGCCGTCCATCACCGTTAGGCCAATGTTTTTCAACTGGGGCGAGGTGGTAAATGCCATCTCCGAAATCTCGTGCATCAGGTCAATGTCCGGCATTCCGAACAAGCGGTTCAACGAGTTGCTTTGGGCGTAGGTTGCGTTGATGACGGATTTTGCCTCGATGGTTTCAACTGATTCGTTTTCAAGGTCTTGCAGAGTTACTTGCCACGTGCCTGCCACTTGCTCAGCCTTGGTTGGCTTCGTGTAGCGCCGAACTTCCACCGCTTTTTGCTCCGCAATTTTTTCTTCGTAAAAACGGCCAATCTTCACGGGGTCGAAGGTGTATTCTGTGGTGAGGTATAGGGCTTCGAGGCGGTCGTAGTTGAAGAGCGGGTGCTCCTCTACCCTATCGCAACGGATGCCTATAAAGTCACAGAACCGCTCGAATTGCGCAGCATCGGTGAAGCTGCCATAGCGGTCAATGGCGTAGTATTTTTCAAAATCGAATAAAATGAATGGTTTGTGCTCCTCCGTGAAGCGGGCCTTGTTGTCGTCGCTCATGAGGGCCGTGGCCACGCTACGGGGGTAGTGGTAGCCGCTGTGCAGCCTCGCCTGGTTCACAATACTGGCTTTTTTGAACATTTCCCGCTCTTTTTCAACGAGCAATACCTTGGCGCCTTTGCCAGCCAAGTACAGCGCCGAATAGCAGCCGAATATGCCGCCGCCGATGATGAGGAAGTCGTATGTCTGACGCTGTTTGATAAGTTTGAATGGTTTGCGGGTGTTGAGGGGTTTGAATGGTTTGAGGAGTTTGATGGGTTTGAGTTGCGGGAGCAAAAATCAAACCTATCAAACCCTTCAAACTCGAAGGCAAAACTACTCCTTAATCAACCGAATGGTGAAAGGATATTGATAAAACTTGCCCTCGCTGGCCTTTACGGTAGCAATGATTGCAAGAATAACAGCCAATATTCCAAGGGCAATTAACAAGAAAATGCCAATTATGAGGAAGACCAAGATGGCAGCACCGATGCCATAGATGACCACTGAAATCTGGAAGTTCAAAGACTCCACGGCATGTTTTCGCACATAGGGTGATTCATCCTTTTTTATCAGGTATATAATCAATGGTGCAAGGAATCCACAAACCAAGGTCAGAATATGCGAAAGTATCGCCATTGTTTTCTCATCTGATGTTGGTTGGTAATCGCTTTCGAAATGATCTAACGTTTCCATTTTACAAGTTTTAATGGTGAAAAAATCGGGTTGGGGCGCTATGAAACCCCAGTTTTGAATACAAAAGCGAAAGAACAGCCAGAAATCCACAATGCCAAGTATCTGGGACAAAAAACCGTAGCTTGCCGACAAACCAAGAGACTCTTGGGTTGTTTGATAGCAAAGCATAGGTGGTGAGGTGCAACCTTGTTACATTTGCCAAAAATTAGAAGCCATGAAAAAAATATATATCGTCGCATTGGTCTTGATGGTTGCTGCAGCCTTCATGCTTTTCCAGTCGCCGCCGGAAGTGAATACCTACTCCGACTTTTCTACGGCAAGGGAAAGCCAAAAAGAGGTGAAGATTGCAGGGCAGCTCGCCAAAGACAAAGAGATGTACTATGAGCCAACCAAAGACCCCAACTATTTCACCTTTTTCATCCGAGATGCAAAAGGAGAAGAACGCAAGGTCATCCTTTTTGCCGCCAAGCCACAGGACTTTGAGATGTCCGAGCAAATTGTGGTCACAGGCAAGATGAATGGTGAAGAATTCGTAGCCAACGACGTGCTGCTGAAATGCCCCTCCAAGTACAAGGACGAAGAGGTTTATATCAAGTCGGAAAAAAGTTCGTGACAATAGCCCCTGCCCACCTAAATGGGAATCTATAACATTCAGACCTTGGGACTTCGAAAATATGGTGTACAATTTTAGACGAACTTCTCGGCTTAGGTTCCCCCTTAGGGGTCAGGGGTAGGTCAGGGGTAAACAATCTCACATGGAAGAAATCAAATACATTGGCGAGGCGCTCATTTACAAGCAGCTGGGCCATTTTTTTCTCGTTTTCGGCTTGGTGACAAGCCTATTGGCTGCTGCGGGTTATTTTTTTGCTACGCAACGGCGTGACCTGCCCGAATTTTCAGGCTGGCGGAAGATTGGGCGCTACGGCTTCCTGTTGCATGGCCTGTCCGTTTTTGTGGTCATCACCTGCATCCTGTTGGCGATGATAAACCACCGCTTCGAATACCAGTATGCGCAACTGCACGTCAGCGATGACCTGCCTTTTAAATACATTTTCTCCGCATTTTGGGAGGGGCAAGAGGGCAGTTTCCTGCTCTGGATGTTCTGGCACGTAGTGCTGGGCGTGGTGCTGATGTCCACCGCCAAAAAATGGGAGTCACCCGTGCTTTCGACCCTTTCGCTGGTACAGGCCTTCATTTTCACCATGATCGTCGGCATCTATTTCACCGATGAAATCAAGATGGGCAGCAACCCGCTCCTGCTGCTGCGTGATACCATGGACGCCCCCATTTTTGCCAATGCCGACTACGTGAAACTCATCAAAGGCAATGGCCTGAACCCCCTGCTCCAGAACTATTGGATGACCATACACCCGCCCACGCTGTTCCTCGGCTTTGCCTCCACGGTCGTCCCCTTTGCCTTTGCCATCGCCGGACTTTGGACGAGGGAATATAAGGAGTGGATGAAGCCCGCCATGCCTTGGGCGCTGTTCAGCGGCTCCATACTTGGCATTGGGATTTTGATGGGTAGTGCATGGGCCTACGAAGCGCTTACTTTTGGTGGCTATTGGGCTTGGGACCCAGTTGAAAATGCTTCTCTTGTACCTTGGATTTTGCTCGTGGCAGGCATCCACACCCATTTGGTGGCCCGCAGCACGGGGTATTCCATCAAGAGTACCATGCTGTTTTACGTCGGCAGTTTCATCCTAATTCTCTATTCGACCTACCTAACCCGCAGCGGGATTTTGGGCGAAGGCTCCGTGCATTCATTCACTGAAATGGGACTGGAAACGCAGTTGATAGCGCTCATGAGCACGTTTGTATTGATTACCCTTGGGCTTTTGATTGCCAGAAACAAGGAAATACCTTCGCCTAAAGCGGAAGAGGCAATTGCCTCCAAAGAGTTTTGGCTTTTTATTGGCTCATTGGTGCTGCTGTTCTCGGCGGTTATTATCACGGCCAGTACCTCGCTGCCCGTGGTGAACAAAATCGTGCAGTTGTCCGACCCTACCTTCAAGGGCTATACCATCAACGACCCCATTTCGCACTACAACAAATACATGCTTTGGATTTCGGTGTTCATGGGTTTGTTGAGTGCCACTGCACAGTTCTTGCGCTACAAGGAGTTCAATTTTACTTCGCAAAAAGCTAAATTTGCAAAGCACGTAGGCATTTCCGCCGCCGCCGCCATCGTGCTGACTATCCTGACCAGCTTCTGGATTGACCTGCATGAGTGGCAGTTCTGGCTGCTCATGTTCACGGGCCTGTTCACCGTGGCCGCCAACGTGGATTATATTTTCAGCTTCGCAAGAGGGAACCTCAAGATGGCCGGTTCGGCCTTCTCGCATATTGGGTTCGGCCTGATGGTTGTGGGCATGATAGCCTCTGGCCTAAACCAGGAGCATATCTCGACCAACCCCTCGGCACAGGTGGGCCTGCTCGACGCCGAAATGCTCCAAAAAAACGTGCTGCTGTTCAAGAACATGCCGATGTATTTCAGCGGTTATCAGGTTACGTATGAAAGCGACTCCACTGCGGGCAACCTACGCACCTTCGTGGTCAATTATGAAAAACTGGACACAGCGACAGGCAAGGTGGTGGAACAATTCAAGGTAGAACCACAAGCCGTTTACGACAATAAAGTTACGGAGGTGAAGGCGTTCAACCCATCCACCAAGCGCTATTTGCACAAGGATATTTTCACCCACCTGTTGCTGCCACCGTCAGAGTCCAGCCAAAAAGGTGCCGAGGAGTTGGAGAAATCGCTGGTCTATCGTACGCACGAACTGGTTGGCGACCAACCGATTACCATCATTGATTCAGTCGAAACGACCACTGGTGAGAAAACGACGGTAGAAACCAAGGTCTCGGTCGTAGGCGTCAACTACAAACCTTCGCACCCCGATTACCAGCCCGAAGTTGGCGATTTTGCGGTGGGGGTAAAATTGGCATTTGCCAAAAAAGATACGACTTTCTATGCCGAACCTATTGCCTATCTAAGGGGTAAAATGTGGGGTTCGCTCCCGGTCCAAATGAACGATATTTCGATGAAGGTACGGTTGCCTGAGGATGCCTTGATGTATTATTTGCAGGCCGACAGGAACTTGAACTTCAAGAAATTCGAGCTTAAAACAGGCCAGACCATCAACCTGAATGGCAAGCAGATTAGTTTCGCTGGCGTCAACAAACAGCCCAATATTAACAAGTTGAAGGACGACGTGGCCGTTTCAGCCATTCTACAGGTTACGAATGAAAAGACCAATGAGGTTGCCACAGCTGAGCCAGTTTTCCTCATTAGGAAAGGTGAAATTTTGCCGGAAAAGGCGAGTGTGCCATCTATGGGCCTTCATTTTTTCCTGACAAAAATTGACCCCAGCACTGAGACTTTTGAGCTACAAATTGCCGAAGGCAAACCCAACGAAAAGCCACTCCCCATCGAAATCGCACAGAAATCCTTCCGAACGGATTTCATCGTCCTGGAAACCATCGTATTCCCTGGCATCAACTTGTTCTGGTTGGGTTCCACGCTGATGATGGTCGGATTGGGTGTTGCCATGTTCCGTAGGATTAGGGAGAAAAAAGCTGGCAGTTCGACAGCGAGCAGTTTGCAGTCGGAGGCTGCTGAATCTCACAGTTCATGAAAATCGTACTCATCGGAGCGGGCAATGTGGCTACTCACCTCGGCAGGAAGTTGGTAGAAACGGGCGAGAAGGTTGTGCAAGTTTACAGCCGTAGCTTGCCCAATGCCGCAGAATTGGCGAATTCCTTGGGCGCCAAGCCATTTGACGACCTTTTCGGGCTGACTGCCAAGGCCGATCTTTATATCATTGCCGTGTCTGACGATGCCATTGCCGAAGTGGTAAAAAAATTAGGGCAAATGCCATTGGAGGAAAAACTGGTCGTCCATACTTCCGGAGCAACGCCCAGTAAGGTGTTCGAATCGGCACCAACCCTTGAAAGAACGGGCATTTGCTATCCGCTTCAAACCTTTACAAAGGGCAAGCCAATTGACTTTTCGGAGGTGCCCATTTGCGTGGACGCTGCCCAACCCGCCGACTTGGAGGTGCTTGAGTCACTTGCAAAAAAAATCAGCCAACATGTTTACCATGTAAATGACGCCCAACGGGCGTGGCTGCACGTTGCAGCGGTTTTTGTCAACAATTTCACCAACCACTTATTTGAAATAGGGCACAGTATTCTGAAAAAACAGCAGCTACCATTTGAAATGTTGCTGCCGCTCATTCAGGAAACCGTGGCCAAATTGGACAGCGGTTCGCCAAAGGCCATGCAAACCGGCCCAGCAGTTCGGCAAGATTGGACGACCACCGAGCGCCATCTTACCATGCTCAATGGCAGGGGCGACCTGCAAGAGATTTACCGGATTTTGACCAAACACATCAAAAGAACCCATGCGGATAATTGGAAACATTGACCATCCCGTCATGAAAATCACGGTTTTCAAAATGGACAACAAGCTGTCCGTTAAATTTGAGACGGGGCTTTATGAGCAGACCTTCAAATTTCGAGAAAGCAACGAACTGACCGACTTTAATGCGATTCAACGGCTGGTGGATGAGCACTTCATGCAGCAGGTGCTGGAGAATTTTGCGAAGCTGCACCAAATCAAAAATGCAGCACTGGGCAGGTTTATAAAGGAGGAAGATGAGGAGTTTGAGGAGATTGTTTAGTTCGACAGTTCGACAGTGGGCAGTTGGCAGTCAGTTCGCCAGTTGTTTAGTCAGTGCCAATTAACTTGGGAAGCGACTAAAAAACTAATAGACTGCAAACTGACTGCCAACTGCCCACTGTCGAACTGTCGAACTCAATTGGCGTTGCTAAACTGCTCCCATGTCGTCTTCTCAAAATGGTCTTCGGCAACGAATTTGAGTTCTTTTTGAAGCATTGGAACGTCCTTGTAGCCCGGAGAAATCAGGATGCGTTCGTAGTTTGGCTGAAGGTAAACGTAGCTTGGATAGCCAAGCCTGCCGCCGAGCAGCTCAAAGGCCAACATGTGGACACCGCCACGGCCACCTGGTTTGTAGGAGAAAGTAGTGCCTTGGAAAATCACATCTTCCTTCTGCTCTGCGTTGAACTTTACTGCGTAGAAATTTTTGTTGATATAATCAGCCAAGTTTGGGTCGGCAAAGGTGGACTTGTCCATTTTCTTGCACCAGCCGCACCAGTCGGTGTAGAAGTCAATGAAGATTTTCTTGGGCGCCGTTTCGTTGGCTTTGATGGCCTCGTCCCAGGTCATCCAATTGATGGCACCCTCCACAGCTTCGGTTTTCCTCGGTGTAGCAGCCGTCTTTGAGTGTGGCATGAAGGAATAAACAAGCCCAAGGGCAACGACAGCAAGGGCAACAAACAGAACTTTTTTCATTAAAGATGATTTTAAGTAACTACTTTAGGATTGGGTAGGAGAAAAGAAAAAGAAAGATTTTTTTACGCTCCTACCCTATTTCAAGGTGTTTTTTATAAAATTAAGAATCCCCCAAAAAACACATTTAAAAAGTGGTTACGGTTTTAGATTGTTCAAAGTTGAAACAGGATGCTAACCTGCAACGAAAGTACCAATTTCATCAAAACACCGCTTTTACCCCCAATTGTTTAATAAACTTTAACGTGCAGTCAGTTTAGACCTTCAAAATTATGAAACTGAAAGGTTTTGCCGATGCAGTAATTTGTTCCGATGCGCAAAATAGTGGTAGCGGTAGCAGGCTCGAGTGGTAGTATCTACGCCAAGGTACTTTTTGACCGATTGATGCAAATTAAGGCACAATGGGCTGCCGTCGGTGTGGTAATGAGCAAGAACGCAAAGCTCAACTGGCAGCTCGAACTTGGGAATGACAACTACCAGCATTATCCCTTCGATTTTTACGAAAAGGATAACTTCGCAGCCCCATTCGCCAGCGGCTCGGCCAAGTACGACACCATGGTCGTATGCCCCTGCTCAATGGGAACCTTGGGACGCATAGCCGCCGGCATTTCCGACGACCTGCTGACCCGGGCTGCCGACGTGGTGCTGAAAGAGCGTCGCCGCCTGATTTTGGTACCAAGGGAAACGCCGTTCAGCCTCATCCACTTGCGCAACATGACCACGGTGACGGAGGCGGGTGGAATCATATGCCCGGCCATCCCGTCGTTTTACGGCGGTGCCAAGGACCTGGAAGCGCTGGCTGCCACGGTGGTGGACAGGGTGCTGGACTTGGCAGGGGTTGAGTTGGAGACGTACCGGTGGGGTACCTCCCCCCCAGCCCCTCTCCTGTGAGGAGAGGGGAGATGTGAGTGTCACGGACTATAAAAATTGAAATCTACCCCCTGCCCCCTCTCCTCGTAGGAGAGGGGGCAGGGGGTGAGGTTTAACGCGATGAAAAATCAAATCGAAATAGTCTTCGAAGACGACGACCTCGTCATCGTGAACAAGCCCGCTGGCCTGCTCACCATCCCCGACCGTTTTTCGGCGGACAAGCCGAACCTTTACAACATGCTTGGACATGAGTTTGGCAGAATCTTCACTGTCCACCGCCTCGACCGGGAGACGAGCGGCATCCTGCTGTTCACCAAAACCGAGGAGGCACACAAGGAGATGTCCCGACAGTTCATGGACAGAACGGTGGAGAAAATCTATTTCGCCCTCGTGGACGGCGTGATGCACCAGACCGAAGGCACCATTGACAAGCCCCTCGGCCCGCACCCGACGCACCCAGAAAAAATGGCTGTGGTGCATGGCGGCAAACCCTCCAAGACGAACTACAAAGTCACTGAGACCTTCAAGAATTACAGTTTCATCGAGTGCAGCATAGAAACAGGGCGAACGCACCAAATCCGGGTTCACCTCCATGCCATCGGCTACCCACTCGCAGTTGATGCACTTTATGGAAGGCAGAACGCTTTTTTCCTTTCAAAAATCAAGTTGCGCAAGTTCAAATTGAGCAAAGAACAGGAGGAGGAACTGCCCATCATGTCCCGCACGACACTGCACGCTGGCAAGCTGGTGTTCAAGCATCCAACTACAGGCGAGCAGATGACCATTCAGGCGGACTTGCCAAAGGATTTTGCGGCAGTGGTGAATCAGTTGAGGAAATGGGGAAAATAGTGATTGGTGATTGGTGATTGGTGACTTGGGCATCTAATCACCAATCACCAATCGCCAATCACCAAAACATGGTACAACTCAAAGTCGAAGGCATGGATTGCGCCTCGTGCGCCTCCAATATCACCAAGTTCTTAGAGAAAAAAGGCTTGCAGCAAGTCAATGTTAACTTCTCAAGTGGCGATGTGGCCTTTGAGCAGCCTATTGACGCTGTGCCACTAGAACTTGTTGTAGCGGGCATCAACAGGCTCGGCTACCATGTGGTGCAGGACAACCAAATACCCTTCTGGACGCTCGACCGCAAGCTAATTTTTTGCGCCATTTTTACTGTTCCGCTGCTCGGCTCGCACTTGCTCATGATGGCAGGCATCCATGTTTTGGAAAACGGATGGGCGCAGTTCGCCCTGGCGTTGCCCGTTTACATCGTTGGCTTTTTGCACTTTGGAAAAACAAGCCTTGGGGCACTGCGGAACCGCTCCACGCACATGGACATCCTTATCTTCATCGGCTCCACGGCGGCCTTTGTTTACAGCACCATCGGGCTATTGAAAAACGACCCCAACCTCTATTTCTTCGAAACCAGCGCCACCATCATCACGCTTGTTTTGCTCGGCAATTGGTTTGAAAAACGGGCCGTGAAACAGACCACCTCGGCCATTGAAGACATGACAAAGCTCCAAGTAGAATTTGCGAAGAAGATAATGCCCAGCGGCACGGTCGTCACCATTGAAGCGAGCGAGGTGCTGCCCGGCGACTGGCTCCAAGTAAACGAGGGCGACAAAATCCCCGTGGACGGCACAGTACTTAAAGGCTCGGCGGAGGTGGACGAGTCCATGCTGACCGGAGAGAGCCTGCCCGTGAGCCGCCTCCCCGACGACCGTGTGCTCGGCGGCAGCCTTGTGAGCAGTGGCAGCCTGACCATCGCTGCCACGGCCACCACCCTAGATACGACCCTCAGCCAGATGATAGAGTTGGTGAAATCGGCCCAAATCAACAAGCCAGACATCCAACGATTGGCCGACCGAATCAGCGGCTATTTCGTACCTATCGTGCTGGCTATCAGCATTTTAACCTTCTTTGTGTCGGTGTTTTTCTTTAGCATCGCTCCGCAACAAGCCATGCTGAACGCCATTGCCGTACTGGTAATCTCCTGCCCGTGCGCCATGGGCTTGGCCACACCCACCGCCGTGATGGTGGGCGTAGGGCGGCTGGCCAAAAACGGGATTTTGGTTAAAGGCGCCCAGACCATAGAGGTGTTCGCTGGCATCAAAAACTTCGTTTTCGATAAGACGGGAACGCTGACGAATGGTGATTTTAAAATCAAGCGAATCAATTATTTCGCTGAAAATCAAGCTGAAATTCGAGCGATGATGCAGAAAATGGAGCGACATTCCTCGCACCCCATCGCCCATTCATTGATGAAAGAATTGGCGAGCGAGCAAGGGTTGCCAAAGGTGACGGTCTCCAAAATCCAAGAAATAAAAGGCCAAGGCGTGACGGCCATGGACGCCGATGGCAACGAGCTACGGCTTGGTTCCCGCCGCTTTGTAGCTCCAGATGACACCTCGAACGACTCGCTTTTTTTTGCAAAAAAGGGAGCGTTGATTGCCAGCGTAGAAATTGAAGATGAAATAAAGCCCGAAGCTGGCCCATTGATGGATTTTCTCAGAATAAATGGCTGCAGAACTATCCTTCTCAGCGGTGACAGATTCGCAAAAGTTTCCCAGGTCGCCATTGACCTGGGAATGGATGATTACCATGCTGAAAAACTGCCATCCGATAAACTTGAAATAATTAAACGACTCAGCGCCGAAGCCCCTACCGCCATGATTGGCGACGGGATCAACGACGCCCCGGCATTGGCACAAGCCACCATAGGCGTCAGCCTCAGCAATGCCTCGCAGGTGGCCATGCAGAGTGCCCAAATCATCTTGCTGAACGGCAACCTCGACCGATTGGCCAAGGCGCTCGCCATCTCCACCGCCACGCTCCAGACCATCAAGCAAAACCTATTCTGGGCCTTTGCCTACAACGTTGTGGCCATTCCCGTGGCGGCAATGGGCTTCCTGAACCCGACTTGGGGAGCGTTGTTCATGGCGTTTTCGGATGTGGTGGTGATAGGTAATTCAATTAGGTTGAAAAGCAGGAGGCTGTAGTTACTGCACAATCAAATATTCCACCGCTTGTGGGCTGAACCTTGCCGACTTCACCCAGCTTGGCTGACGGACAAGGGTAAGCGGAACAATTGGCGTTGGGTTCTCATTGTCCAGTACCGCCACCACCCTGAAATCGTTGGGCGTCAAATCGTTGAAACGGCTAAGGCCAACCACACATTCCAGCTCCACAGTGCCGGGTAATAACCGAACACTATCCCGTTCGTTCAGCACCATGACAGGTATCGTGAGCTTTTTCTCGGTATATTGCTCTACCGGCATGAACACCTCCGCTTTGTCCACGGATAATTGAAGGAGGTCAGGGTGAGGGTTGAGGAGGGTTAAAATGATGGAAAAATCCTTTTCAGGACATTCCATTTTAAGAGGAGCAGTTTTGACGGAATTCAATGAATTGAGCAATTGCGTAGCACCAAAGACCTCGACTGAATCGGGCCTTATCACGATATTGTCCCTAAAGAAATAACCGTTTTCATAGCTAATGGCCGTATCAAGTTCGATTGGCAGTTTTCTTGATTGAAGGGAATCAAGACGGATGGTTAAGTTGTCCTGCCCCAGTTCGAGCAGTTGGAGGTGAAGTTCATCTTCTATTTTCCTAGAAATATCGGAGCGGAAAATGACCTGACTGGAGGCCGCAGACAGGTTGAAAGACAAGCTTGGATTCTGTCTTAACAAGCTCATTTTCAACAGCTTCCATCCAGAGCCTGCGAATTTGAAGGGCAAGGAAGACATGGGTTGCTCGGCGAAGACCCGACCAGTTGGCAGTTGATAGTTCAGTCGAAGCGAGCCACGGGATTCATAGTTATTCGACATTTTTACAAAAAACCAAACGACTAACGATAGCGCCATGCAAAGCAGCATCACCCGGCGCTCGTGGTTCGCCGCTGACCCCAGTTTTTTGAAAAAACTGTTTACCCGATTTGTATTCTCTCCCTGCATCATCAATTTCTCAATTTCTCACCCCTCTCACTCTCTCACTCTCTCACTCCCTCCAACTCGCCCCCATCAAATTGCAGAGCTTGTACAACACCCTTGCCCCTACGTTGCCATCCCATTCGTTGTCCATGCCGCCCACCTCACACAGGTCGAAACCGATGATGCGGCGGCCCGATTTCACCACCGATTTCAGTAGATAGATGGCCTCATTGAAGGTCAGTCCACCCGGCACGGGGGTGCCTGTATTGGGGCAAAGACCCGGCTCCAGGCCATCAATGTCGAAGCTGATATAGACCTGTTGTGGCAGGTCGGCGATGATGCGCTTGCAGGTTTGCTGAAAGCTGCTGCCCTCAAACGCCGATTCCCTAATTTTTTGATCCGTCCAAACCTGCACCCGACTGTTCGAGGCATGAACGATGTCCATTTCCGCTTCGCAAAAATCACGGATGCCAACCTGCACCAACCGTTCCACTTGCTTGATTTTCAGCACATTAAAGAAAATCGAGGCATGGGAATAAGTAAAGCCCTCGTAAGCATCTCGCAGGTCTTGGTGGGCATCAATCTGCAAGATACCAAAATTGCCGTGGTGCTCGGCCAATGCTTCCAGGTAGCCCAATGGTACACTATGCTCACCGCCAACGATGCCCACCCGCTTGCCTTTTTGAAGCAGCGATATTGTCTCTTGGTAAACCCATTTTTTCAAGTCAAGGCATGTAGCATTGATTTCATCCAAAATGGCCTTCATCTGCGGGTCTTTGGCAAGATTGCCACCTTCTTCCAAAAAATCAATATAATGCTCGGCAAGTGGGCGAAGTTCCTTGCTGCGGTTAAGCCAAATCAAGTCGAGGTGCCGCATGTAGATGCCCATTTTCCAGGCCTCTGGCACATCGGGGTCGTAGAGGTCGAGTTGCGTGGAGGCTTCCAAGATGTTCTGCCCGGCAGTGGCCGTGCCATCGGCGTAGGAAACGGTCACATCCCAAGGAACAGGTACAAGCACGATGTCTGCGTCGTTTTCATCGAAAGGAAGGCCAATGAAATGGCCGTTTTTGAGTCCGACACCAGAGGGGTCGAAGGAGGAGATTTTTTCTTGTTTGGTCATAAAAATTATTGTCAGTTCAATTTCTCTCTCAAAAATTCAATATTCTCTTGGTTTTGTGAGGAATACACGCCTTCGCTCTCATCTGCCCAAATCGCAAGACATAGCGCAACCTCAAATGATTTTTTGGCTTCGCTAGTGAGTCCAAGCCGCTTCTGAGCGAGCGCCTTCTCTTTGAAAATCTCCGATGAGGAGCTTGCCTGAACAGGTGTCTGAAACTGCCCAATCAATTTTTCAGCAACTTCCTTTGCGGTAAGTGAATCATCGTCCAATCCAAGCGCCAGCCCATTAAGGCTCTCGTTGACCTCTTGTATGATGGCCGAATCTTCGCCCGCCAATTTGAAGCGGAGCAACTTGGCCAGCAGTTGGGCGAGCCTGTTGATTTCTTTAAGCAACCAATCTTCTTTTGCCATGAGTGATGGAGATTATGGGTAGTAAGATAAAATTTCAATGATGACGGCACCTCAAAATGGCCTTCCACCGTCTTTGAAATTGCGCAGGACGATCGGCCATATTGAAGCATCACCCTAGACCGTGCAATAACATTGAGGCTGAGTTACTACTTCTGGGCTCAAAGATAGGGAAGCACATCCACCCTGTCCAAATCCAAAAAAGCATTGTGAAGATGGTCGAAATCGGTGTAATAAGGTAAAAGAAAGGCTCATTGCCCAAGCGACACAAGGTAATTTCTCGGCAAAATTTGGTTGCATTATTTGCAAATGGTCTATCTTGCAACACTAAAACAATCCAATTTGATATGATTGTAGCAGAAAAGAAAATATCGGTGGCCGAGTTCCGTCAAATGGAATTCGAGGACGAAGATGCATACTATGAACTCATCAACGGAGAAGTCGTGAAAAAATCCGCACCTACACCCCTGCATCAGGAGATTTCCAACAATCTTTCCTTCGCTTTAACCGCTTTTATAAGACAAAATAGCCTTGGCAAACTATTCACTGCCCCGGTGGACGTTTATCTGCACGAGTTCAGCCATGTCCTTCCTGACATCCTATTTGTCTCGACAGAAAACCAAGCCATCATCCACTACAAAGAAGGCATCATTGGCGTACCCGATTTGGTAATCGAAATCATTTCACCCAGTTCCATCTACAAGGACAGGGTGCTGAAAAACAACGACTACCAAGCCGCTGGCGTACCTGAATACTGGCTCGTAGATGCCAAAAATCAGGCCGTGGAGGTGTACGAGAACCTGGGTAATGCCTTTCAACTATTCGCCTTCGCAGCCGAGACTGGCACCATTCAATCCAAGCTATTGCAAGGCTTTTCGATTGATATTACCACCATCTTCCCACCTGAACAATGAATTCCATCGCCGTTTTCTGCGGGGCCAATACCGGCTTCGACCCCGCCTACGCCGCTGCCGCCCGTGAAATCGGACAGACCTTTGCGGAGCAAAAAATCCTCACCGTTTACGGGGCCGGCAACGTGGGCCTCATGGGCGTACTGGCCGATGCCGCCCTCGAAGCTGGCGGCAAGGTGCTCGGTGTCATCCCCGATTTTTTGAAGGAAAAAGAGGTTTGCCACACAGGCCTTACCGAACTCATCGTCACCCGCACCATGCACGAGCGCAAGCAGGTAATGGCCGAGCGTTCGGACGGGTTCATCATACTGCCGGGCGGTTTTGGCACGCTCGATGAGTTCTTCGAGATACTCACTTGGCGGCAATTGCGGCTGCACAACAAGCCAATTGGCATATTGGACGTGGGCGGCTTTTACCAGCACCTTCTAGCCCATGTTCGATTGATGTGGGAAAAAGGGCTGCTGCGGGAAAGCAATTTGAGATTGTTTTGTGTGGCGGATTCTCTGCCTGAATTATTAGCAAAGATGGGTGAGACTGTGGATGTGGGAGAAGGTAAGTGGATGTAATAATTCTTGCGAAAATGACAACCCAACCCGTTTAGCTTACGTTACATCCCTGAACCCCAAAAAATTGCCACAACATTTGTCCTACCCCTACAAACTTTTATTCCAAACACCCTATCTTTGCAACCGATTTTCAAAATCTTTGTTTGAAAGTACCTAACTCCCCGAACAATCAAGACCATCATCCATCAAAATCTTCTTCATGACGACCGTAGAGACATCCCTAAAGTACAAGGTAAAAGACATCGCCCTCGCCGAATGGGGCCGCAAGGAAATCGAACTCGCCGAGGCAGAGATGCCTGGCCTCATGGCACTGCGTGAGCAGTACGGCAAGTCGAAGCCCCTTTCAGGTGCCCGCATCGCTGGCTGCCTGCACATGACCATCCAGACCGCCGTGCTCATCGAGACACTGAAGGAACTGGGCGCCGAGGTGACTTGGTCTTCCTGCAATATCTTTTCCACCCAAGACCACGCTGCCGCTGCCATCGCCGCTGCCGGCATACCAGTTTTCGCTTGGAAGGGCCAGAACGAAGAAGAGTTCGACTGGTGCATTGAGCAGACGCTGTTTGCCTTCGAGGACAACCAGCCATTGAACATGATTCTCGACGATGGTGGCGACCTTACCAATATGGTGCTCGACCGCTTTCCCGAATTGGTGCCCAATGTAAAAGGTATCAGCGAGGAGACGACCACGGGTGTACACCGCCTGTACGAGCGGGTAAAGAACGGCACCCTGCCGATGCCTGCCATTAACGTGAACGACAGCGTTACGAAATCGAAATTCGACAATAAATACGGCTGCAAAGAGAGTCTCGTGGACTCCATCCGCCGTGCGACCGATACCATGATGGCTGGCAAAGTGGCCGTTGTGGCTGGCTATGGTGACGTAGGAAAAGGTTCTGCTGCCTCCCTTCGTGGCGCTGGCGCTCGGGTGATTGTCACTGAAATTGACCCGATTTGCGCACTGCAAGCGGCCATGGACGGCTTCGCTGTGCTGAAAATGGAGAATGCCATCCCGCAGGCAAACATCGTGGTAACAGCCACAGGCAACTGCGACATCATCACAGGCGAACATTTCAAGATGATGAAGGACAAGACCATCGTTTGCAATATCGGCCACTTCGACAACGAGATTGACGTGGCTTGGTTGAAGTCGAACTACGGCAGCACCCATGTGAACATCAAGCCGCAGGTGGACAAATACACCGTTGATGGAAATGACATTCTCCTGCTGGCCGAAGGCCGACTCGTAAACCTTGGCTGCGCTACGGGCCACCCATCCTTTGTGATGTCCAACTCGTTCACCAACCAGACGCTGGCGCAAATCGAGCTTTGGACGAATACCGACCAGTACGAGAACCAAGTTTATACCCTGCCCAAGCACCTCGACGAGCAGGTGGCCCGCCTCCACCTCGCCAAAATCGGCGTGGAACTGGAAGAACTGAACCAGAAGCAGGCTGATTATATCGGCGTTGCGAAGTCTGGGCCGTTCAAGCCTGAGTATTACCGGTATTAAAGTTGGCAGTTCGACTATGGAGCCCCAAAGGGGTAAACAGAGGGCAGTCAAGGGCTGCTTTGCTGTTTAGGTTGAGCTTTAATTGACAAATGACAATTAGACATAAAGATAGCCCGGAGGAGTTCGCTTCTTCGGGCTTTTTTGTGCTTAGTTTTGCCGCAAGAACTTTACAATATGCAAGAATTATTCGAGGAGTTTTCCTCCATATCCAAAACGGATTGGCTGGAAAAAATCAAGAAAGACCTGAAAGGCAAATCTCCCACCGACTTCGATTGGCAGGTGGCAGATGGGCAGGCGGTGACTGCCTTCCCGCATTTGGACGACATGGGCGGGACACTCCCCCACCCCATTGCCACGGGCAAAAACGATTGGCAAATCTGCGAAGGCTTCCAAGTGGGCGATGCGGCAAAAACCAACAAAATGGCGCTGAAGGCATTGGAAGGCGGGGCAGAGGCGTTGCGCTTCAACTGCACGGAACTGCCTGATTTCGAAGCGCTTATGCGTGGCATTGACCCAACTATCATTTCCATGCATTGGAGGCCGAAGAAGATGGAGCAGCCGATTTCGTTGCTGCGCAATTTTGTAGAATACGCTGGCGCCAATTCCGATCAGATCAGCGGCACCTTCTGCTGGCAGGGCAAGCAGGCGTTGGAGATACTCGAACTGGCCGAGCAACAGCTTCCAAATTTCAATGTGCTGCCAGTACATGGCTCGGCTTTCTATGAAAACGATGATAAAACAGCGGACGAGCTTCGCAAAATGGCCACTGCTGCCAACGACTGGTTTGCGAACCTGACAACTGTTGGCGTAAGCCCCGAACGCATTGCGAAGCAAGTTTTCTTTACCTGTTTTATCGGAAAAAACTACTTCTTACAAATCGCAAAGCTGCGGGCCATCCGCAAGTTTTGGCTTGAATTGCAAGGTAAATGGGGTGTCGAAAACCCGCAACCCGCTTTCATTTTCGCTCAGTTCCCCATCACCGAGCAAATGCCCGATGCCAACACCAACCTCATCCAAGCCACCACCCAGGCCATGTCCGCCGTCATAGGTGGCGTGGACGTGCTGACCGTGCTGCCCTCTGACAAAACCAATGATGAGGCAAAGCCGACAGATTTTTCAAGGCGCATGGCTCGCAACGTGCAGCATATTTTGAAAATGGAAAGCCATTTTGATTGGGTGGCAGACCCAGCGGCGGGGAGCTATTTCATTGAAAATTTAACACAAAAGTTGTTGGAAGGTATGGAGATATGAGGTTTGTGAAGGTACGAAACAAAAAAACGTGTGGCAGCGAACTGTCAGCACGTTTTTTTTCGGCCTGAACATACCTTCAAACCTCATATTTCCATACTTAATCAATATCAAGCATTCCTATTGATGCAGTTCAAATCTTCAAAGGCCAGTTTCAGGCGTTTCACAAAATTCTCCTCGCCTTTGCGCAGCCATACCCTTGGGTCATAGAACTTCTTGTTCGGCTTGTCGTCGCCTTCTGGGTTGCCTATTTGGCCTTGCAGGTAATCCTTCTTGCTTTCATAGAAATCTTTCACGCCTTCCCAATAGGCCCATTGCATGTCGGTGTCAATGTTCATCTTGATGGCACCATAGCTGATGGCCTCCCTGATTTCTTCCCGGCTACTGCCAGAACCACCATGGAACACAAAGTTGATGGGCTGCTCACGGCTTGTGTTGAACTTCTCACGAACATATTCCTGGGAATTTTTCAGGATGATGGGCTGTAGTTTAACGTTGCCGGGCTTATAGACGCCATGTACGTTGCCGAAGGCAGCCGCAATGGTGAAGCGGGGGCTTACTTTCAGCAGTTCTTCGTAAGCGTATGCTACTTCGCTTGGCTGGGTGTAGAGCTTGCTGGAGTCCACGCCAGAATTGTCCACACCATCCTCTTCGCCGCCTGTCACGCCCAGCTCGATTTCGAGGGTCATGCCGATTTTGGCCATGCGCTCTAGGTATTCGACACAGATTTCGATGTTCTCGTGGATGGGTTCTTCGCTGAGGTCGAGCATGTGCGAGCTGTAGAGCGGAAAGCCACGCTCTTCATAGAAACGCTCGCCTGCGAGCAGCAAGCCGTCAATCCAAGGAAGCAGGTTCTTGGCGCAGTGGTCGGTGTGAAGCACGACGGGCACGCCGTAGGCCTTGGCCATGGTGTGTACGTGCATGGCACCGGAGATACCGCCCATGATGGCTGCATTCTGGCCTTCGTTGCTCAGGCTTTTGCCAGCAAAGAACACTGCACCGCCATTGGAGTACTGAATCATCACTGGGGAGTTGACGGCCTTGGCCGTTTCGAGTACAGCGTTGACCGTGTTGGTGCCTATGACGTTCACTGCAGGAAGTGCATAGTTGTTGTCGTTGGCATGTTGGAGGAGTTCGGTCACTTCGTCGCCATGAAGTACCCCGGAGCGGAACCTTGAATTTGACATGGTATTGAATTTTTATTTTGAAAACGCTCAATTGAAATTGATAGCGGTATCATCCTGAGGCAGGGTTATCAAACCCCGTTGTTACGATACACCGGGGTTTGATAACCCCGCCTCTCGGAAAGCGCAGTGCTATTGCACTACTCCAGCATCAATTTCAATTTAGACTACCTTTTTTGTGAAGCGGCGAAAGTAGCAAGAATCGGAGTATTTGTAGCATTTACACCAACGAAAAAAAGGTAGCACAGAGTGGTACTACCTTTATTGATTCAGTATGAAAATGTATTTCTAAAGCGTAACGTCTGGCAAGGGTTCTTCTTCAGGCACCTCAATGAGTGGCTCAAACTTTTCGGGCATTTCCTTTTCGAGCAGCTTGCTTAGTTCACGGAGGTTCAGGTTGGCTTTGGCCGAGAGGAAGACCATTTCGCCAGATCCGGTATCGTTCACAATCAGGAGCACATCTTCGATGACATCCCCTTCATCACGTACCATAATTTGGATGTTTACTCCTTCCGACTTTACCATGAGCAGGTCGTCGAAATCGTATTGAAGCAGGTCATTTCGGAGTTTTGCCAGTTTTTCGGCTGGGATGGTATATCCCTCTTCCGAGAACATAAACTTCACTTTTCCAAAATGCCGCATCAGGCCAAGGGCTTCTTTTTCCGATTCCGACTCAGCCTTGTTCCGGGCAATCTTGCCGCCAAGACGAATCACCCAACCGGGCAGTTTTGCGTTCCTAACGCCTTCTTCCCGTTTGTTTTGCCGGTAGAACTTATTCAACGGCTTGTTTTGGGCAATGGCTAAACATGGCAGCAGCACCAATAATATCAACAGCAGATTGTTTTTCATAGCGGGCTTATTTTGATAAAAAAAAGATGGGTTTGAGCGCAAGTTACCCTTACGGCTACTCATCATTTTTCTTCGTGCCCTTATTGCCGCCATCCTTATCATCAAAAGCCTTGGACAGCTTACCGATTTGGTTGAGGTCAATCTTGCCCATGAAGCTAAGGAGCACAAAGTCCTCATTCTCACCACCCACTAAAAGGAGCAGTTCATCGAGGGTATTGCCGTCGTTGCTGTCTTTCACGAGGAACTTGACATTCTCCGACTTGCCTTCCCTTACCTCCATCAGCGTTTCATAGCCTTTGGTGTTGATGGTCTGGAGTGCCTCTTGGTAAAATTTAGCTCCATCGGTCTCGGTGGTAAGGATGCGCAGGCCCTTGAGGTCTTTGACAACCGACATGATGGCCTCGGCTTCCTCATCCTCAAGGTCGAGTTCCATTTTATTGAACATCTGGAACATTTTGCCACTGATATAAACGACCGTGAAACGCTCGTCGTCCACATATTTGGCGAAGTACTTCGAGATGGCATCTTCCTGCGCCTGGGCAGAAGTGAGGGTTCCTGCGGTGAGGAACAATGCGAAAATGATAGTCAGGTATTTCATTTTTAAAGGATTGAAGGATTGAAGGATTGAAGGATTGAAGGATTGAAGGATTGAATGATTGAAGGATTGAAGGATTCAAGGATTGAAGGATTCAAGGATTGTGGATGAATGGACGTGAGACAATTCAATCCTTCAATCCTACTATCCTTCAATCCTTAATTAAAATACTTCCCTACTTTTTCCATTTTCTCCACCTCATGCGTGGCCTTTTCAGTACCTTTTTTGAGTTTGGAGGAAACGAGCCGCAGGGCTTTTAAAGTTTCATCGTAGGCTTGTTGTTCATCCGTGATTTCGTATTTGCTCCAATCAATGGAAGCTTGCTGTGCTTGAGTTTGAGGCCTCCAAATGGCGACCATCGCAACCAACAACACAGCGCCAACTGCTGCGATTCGGAGCATTTGTTTGGGCCAATTGCGCATCTGCACCACCTTGGCTTCGTTTGCACCGATTTTTTGGAGCAACTTGTCATCGAAATCATCCGACAAAGCAATGCCTTGTTCTTGGGCAAAATGTTGGAACAATGGCTGGTAAACCCGAAGCTCGTCGTCCACCGCCTCACCATTGAAATAGGCCCTGAGTTGGGCTTCTTCCTCCAGCGAGGTCTCACCATCAAAATATTTTTCTAAAAGCGCTTTCATTTTCTAAAAATTTATGTAAAGTACTTGATAAACAAGAGATGAGAGAGGGGACATACCTCATACCTCCATACCTCCAAACCCTTCTCGAATTGCCTTCCTTGCCCTGAACAGGTAAACCTTTACTTGTTCCATTGGCACATTGAGGGCTTCCGAGATTTCCTGGTAGCTCAAGCCCTCGATGTCCCGTAGCCGCATGATGTCACGCTGCTTTTCAGGAAGATGGTTCAGCAGACTGCGCACCCGATCGAAGACATCGTTGGTCACAACGGCTTCATAAGGCGTGGCCGACTGGTCGTGAAGGTCGAAACCTGCGGCGATGGGTTGCAGGCGCTGGTGCTTGCTTCGCAATTTGTCAATCGAAAGGTTGCGGGTCGCCGTGATGCACCATGCCTCGATGTTCGAGATGGCGTCCATTTGGTTGCGTTGGTTCCAAAGCTTGATGAACACCTCCTGAACGACATCTTCCGCTTCCGCTGGCTGTCCCACGATGCCAAGGGCAAAGCGGTAGAGTCGGTTTTTTATCGGCAGAATTTTCGTTTTAAAATCTTGGTGATTCATCTTGATAACTGGCTGTATCCCTTTCAATCTTGTTTACAAAAGGCAGACGGCATGGATTCGGCGTTTGTTACAGGCTTGGAATTTTTTTTAAAAATAAATGTTAGTGCCTGCACTAAATTTACCGCTAAATTAGCCGCTTACTTTATTTTTCTTCCATCGTAAACTATCCATTCCCATAGGGGAACCTGAAAGTGCCACAAACTATCGCCCTGCCATTCCAAACGGTCAGACTTCGCTTGAACACTGGCGAAGAACTGCTGTTCCCGCTTTCCGACCCGAATGCCATGCACCTTGGGAGTTCCGTCAGTGCCTTGGCCGAAAAATTTGCAGAACGGTTTCAAGAAAAACAACTCAACAAAGGCCAGCACCTTTCATTGCTCGACCAGTTGAACTCGGCTGAGTTTTCCACAAAAAAAATTACCGTTCCATTTACGAAAGCGCCCGATGGCATCAGTTACCCGGATTTCGTATTGGAATTTGGCTGCATTTACCAACAGCGAGCATCTTCTGTATGGGGCATGCTGCCAGCACTCGGGCTTGAAACCCTTGCCTCCGATGAAGCAGAACTGGAAAAGCAACTCATAGAAGTGGTGCGCATCGAGTTTTCTTCGAAAAAAAGGCTGCAAAGCGTTTTTCAAATCGTAGCCGCATCCTGGTACGACAGTGCCGAGGTAGTCAGTTCGGAAGTGAAACTAAAGGCTTGGTCGCCCGCTGAACTCGTCGAAATCCAAAAAAACAAGCAACGAGAACTGCTGCCCAAAGTGGCCGAAAGGATGGTGGTGGAGCAGCCCGCCGCATTTGGTAGGGAGGAGGAACTGGGTCAAATGGAGCGCATCATTAAAGGCCGCTTCAGCCGAAACCTGCTGTTGGTGGGGGCCTCAGGAACTGGCAAGACGGCACTCGTGCAGGAGTTGGTCCATCGTCGAAAATTGCTAGGCATAACGCAGGAAATCTGGGAAACAACGGCCTCGATTCTGATAAAAGAACTCACGAACGAAACTGGTTGGCAGGACAACCTAAGCCTTTTGATAAAAGAGCTGACGCTAAAAGACGATATTCTTTTCGTCCGAAACCTCGCAGACTTGTTCGAGGTGGGCCGCTACGAGGGCAATGCCGTCAGTGTGGCGGAATACCTGCGCAGCGCCGTCGCACGGGGCGAGGTGACCCTCGTCAGTGAATGCACTGCCGAAGAACGGGCCAAGATTGAACTGACCAGCCCCGGATACCTTGCCTACTTCCAGTCCGTGGAAATTGCGGAGCCTAAAAAGGATATTGAGGGCATCATTTCGCAAAAAATGAAAACCATTGGCGGCCAGCGAAAAGTAGTGGTTGAGCCTTCGGCGATTGCGGAAATCATCCGTTTGCAAAGGCGGTTCGCACCTTATAGTGGCATGCCTGGCAGGCCTATCCGCTTTCTGGAAGGCATCGTGCTTGCGCAAAGCGAGGCGCCCATTCTACCCAAAAAAAAGAAAGCCAAGGTTGAAAGCCAAGCCCAGCGCCAAGAGCCTGCCGCCATTTCCATAGGTCGTGACCACGTCCTGCGCCAGTTCTGTGAGGAAAGCGGCTTACCCCCTTTCATGGTTGACCCTGCCGTGCCAATGGATGTTTTACAGCTACGCAAGCTGTTCAATGCCAATGTATTCAGCCAGGGGCGGGCCGTGGACACGGTGGTGGACATGCTGGCTTCCGTAAAAACAGCACTTACCCGTACGGGCAAGCCCATCGCCTCTTTCCTTTTTGCCGGGCCTACCGGTGTTGGGAAAACCGAGCTTGCCAAGGTGTTGGCACATACGATGTTCGGTAGCCGAGAGCGGATGCTGCGCTTCGATATGAGCGAGTACAGCAACCCTTGGTCGGTAATGCGGCTCATCGGCGAAAGCTACCAGACCGAGGGCCTGCTCACCAGCGCCGTTCGGCGTGACCCCTTCTGCGTGCTGCTTTTTGATGAAATCGAAAAAGCGGACGCCAAGTTTTATGAACTGCTGCTGCAAATACTGAGCGAAGGCCGGCTTACAGACAGCCGTGGCCGGGTCGTCAATTTTTGCAGTGCCATCATCATTATGACCACCAATATCGGGGCGGCGAACCTGCAACGGGGCCGCATTTCATGGAAAAAAGAACTCGGCGAATTGGACGTAGTGCAGCATTTCACCTCAGCGATTGAAAAGCATTTCAGGCCTGAACTGTACAACCGAATAGATGGCATCGTGGCCTTTGCCCCACTCGATCAGGATACTATGCGGTTTGTTGTGGAGCGGGAGATTGATTTGCTCCGCAAACGGGAGGGCATCCGTTTTCGGCACGTTGATTTGACAATTGCTGAGGCCGTGTTCGATCATTTGGCCCAAGTTGGCTATGATGCCCGGTTTGGGGCAAGGTACCTGCAGCGAACCATCCGTGAACAACTGACTGTTCCATTGGCCGAGGCCCTGAACGAATATCCCTTCGACGAGCGGCTGAGCCTGCAAGTGGATATGCTGGAAGGGAAAATAGCCGTAAAAGTGGATGCCGACCCATTAGGGTTTGACCTGCTGATGGAACAATGGGACAAGCTGACCTTGGCCGAGAAAACATCGCATCAACGCCGAAAGATTGCCCTGCTGCTGGAAAGCCCACTCTTCCTCCGGTTCCAGAGTGAATTGGACATGCTCGAAGGTGACCTGAAAAAAACAGGCGACGATTTTTGGAAGTCAGGTGAACAACCAAAGCGGTATGCGGCATTGCAGGCAGGCCAAGTAATGGCTAAAGAGGTAGGCGAACAAATCCAGCAATTGGAGGTGGAAATAGCCTTGGCCTGCATGGGGCATTCTGATTTCAAACTTGATTTTGGGCAGAGGTTGGAAGCCTGGGAGTCCGATTTTTTCGCTATGCAAGAGCAGTTGATGAGCTTGATTTTCCCAAGGCACAATACCTGCTATATCGGCCTTTACGGTGCCCAATTGGAGCAGTTGCACCAGTTTTATTTAGCAGTATGCGAAACAAAAAATTTCGAGCTGAAATCCATACATTCGGTATGGTTCCGGGAAGGCTACCAAGGCGACACACCCAACGAGGAAGAAAAGCCTAAGCCAAAAACCCTGAACTATGTGCACCTTCCAGTGCAAAACCCAACCGCCACAAAACTCACATTGCAACCTTCTCTGCCTGACGATTTGCTCTGTGGTTTGGAGTTGGAAATAAAAGGTACGGGTGCTTGGCAATACTTGCAACCAGAAAATGGCAGGTGGCTGTTCTCGCTGCCCGAACTGCCGGGCGGCAGTGCCCATGCAATGGTCTATGTTTTGATGAACAAAATCAAGACACCAGAGGACATACATCGCCAATCGTTTTACCAAAGCCAAAAACCGAGGAGGCTTCTTTCTCCGACCGGCTTTGCGGACAACAAACATGGCTTAACCAGCTATGCTGGACTGATGGACAATTTGCCTGCCGTCATGGATAAATTGGAAGAGCTTTACAAAGATGCCGTGATGCGCTCCTTCCTTGAGGCCGAAGAAGGGGATTCTTGAAATTCGCACAAAAAAAATGGGCCGATGTCGAAAAAAACAACGGCCAATTTTTGGTCAGTTTTCAAAAAACGCTTACCTTTCCCGTATTAAACGGTTATGAATTTTGGGGTTCAATCAACCTTTTTCATGGCCTTTTTCTAAGTTCTTTACTTACTGATTTCCTTTCAACTATGTACGACCGGGTGGGTATCGGCTACGAAAATTGGGTTGCTCAATGCAAATCCTCACACTTTGAACTCCCTGTTTTGAACAACCATTGCGTACCGACAGTCAACTGGCGTTTACACTAAATTTTTTTTGATTATGAACCTTACTTTCAAAGAGTTGAGAGACTTAAAGCATGCACTGCCCACAGGAAGCATCGCCCGCATTGCTTCTGAATTGAATGTTGACGAGCAAACGGTTCGCAATTATTTCGGGGCAAAAAAGTACAACGAAGGAGGTATAGCGGACATACAAGTAGAACCGGGCCCAGACGGTGGCATCGTTCACATTGAAGACACAAGAATCCTTGATATGGCAAGACAAATTATCGAGTCTTCCAATCATCAAAACATCAATCCTAACTGAAAAAATAGTCCTTTCATAAAACAGAAAAGGGGGCGGAATTGGATTCCGCCCCCTTTTTTATTGGAAAAAATGGATTTGGCTTTTGACCAACGCTATTTTATTTTAATACAATTCTGCGAGTCAACAAACCTTCCTCGAACCTTAGCTTGGCAATATACATGCCATTGGAAAGTTGGTTGCGCTTGAGCGTGAACATTGTAGTGTTCAATTCGTCAATTTCAAAAATCACCCTTCCGGAAAGATCGAATAACTGGAATCCTAAAATCTTCTCAGAAGACTCGCTGATGAAATTCACCTCGTTGTTGGATGGGTTCGGGTAAACAGTCAGATTAATGGTCTGCTCAACGGATGGCTCGTTCACACCTGATAAACATGCTCCACCAAGGTTCAATGCAGCGAAAGCCCTTGGGGCAAAATACCCAATAATCGAATCTGCATAGAGGCGGCCTTTGGTAGCGCTCATGTCCTGTTGGCTCATCCAATTCAATACGTGGAAATTGCACATTGTGACCGGCACGCCCATCGGGCAGCTAGGGTGCGGTACCGGCGACCAAACAGCAGGATTCCACCATTGCCAAGGAGAACCTTCAGCAAGCGGTGGGGCAGCAGGATTCAATGGGTTTGACCATGTAGGACGGAGGAATGGGAACAGGCCTTCATAGCCATCGTTGTTTGCATCAGCAGCGGTTGTGAAACCATCGTTGATATTGGCATTTACAAACACGTCGTTGTTACCAAGCTGATTCGACTTCTTGGCAACTTCATAAGAACCTTGTACTTCTACAATCTGGTCGCCAGTTGTTGGAACAATCAGGATGCCAGTAGTATAAGGGGCATTGGGATCGTTGGGTACGTGGAAAGAGATGGTGGGAGGGTCCGTTTCATCAAGCCACGAAATATCGCCAAGTGCCCCACCCAAATTCACGCAAAGCTGTACATCAGAGGGGTAGCCAGGTGTATTGGGCACTGCCAGGGTATCACCGTTCAATGGGTTTAAGCCCACAAGCGTTTCTCCGTTCAAGTCTCCATTGATTTGTTCAATAACAAATGGGTCAGGCACACCATCTCCATTGATATCTGGGCCAATGAACTTAGGTATTACGACATCCAAGTATTGGTCGAGGGTAGCAGTTGCCAAAGAGATATAGCCCCCTGTGCCTTCGCCGAAAACAGTGACCCTGTTTGGGCAAATGCCGAACGGGTTCCCATCTTCTGCCGATTTCCTAAAAAACCGCACACATGCCCTTGAATCCTGCACACCACGATAAGCAGCGTTGATAAGTGTGCTGATGCGTACGTTGATGTCGGGGCTGATTGGATTCCAGCCAAGGCGATAATCTGCGCTTGCCACAACATAGCCCATTTTGGCCAACCTCGTACAAAGTTCCACGTTGATGGAATCGTAACGGGTACCTGTGGTGCTACCGTTGTTAGGGTTGGGCAAAAAGTTGCCAGTGCGGAAGTAGATGATTAGCGGGCGGTTCGTCTCAGTGTCTCCATCCGGTGTGTAAACATCCATGACGAGCGGCTGACGAGTAGTGTGCCCAGTCACTGGAACGGTAAGCACCGTAAAATTGGAGCCATAAGGCACATTTGTTTGGACATTCACATCTGTGAATACCTCAGTAAGGTAGCGTTGTGCTTGCAATGCACCAATGGTCATTGTAACGAACAACAGCAATGTAAAAACTTTTTTCATAGTCGAAATTTTGATAAAAAGATGATTGAAACCGATGCCAGCAGCAAAAGGGCAATATTGCCTTAAGGCTTCTGGCATTATTTATTTTTTGTCGAACTCATATGTCAACGACAAGTAACCCAACCTGCCAATACGTGGGCCACCATAGGTCTGGAACTGTTTGTTGTTCAAGATGTTGGAGGCTCCCAATTTTACAGTGATACTTGGCTTTTTGAAAGCATAGTTGACTTGTGCGTCCACCAAATCATAAGTTGGTATGAATCCAGTAAACTGCGGCGAACCTTCAAAGAGAAAGCCTTGAATCCATTTATAGTTGATGCTAAATCCAAGGTTCTTCAACCTACCAATTTGCATATTCCTGCCAGAAAGCCCTAAATTGAACTTGTGTTCAGGTGTGTTGAATGCTGGAATAATAGGGTCATCCTTTAATTCCTTGTTCAACTTGTTCCAAGAGTAGTTCCCTGAGAACTGGTAATAATTGGCGAAATAATAGCTCAACCCAACAGAAAGTCCTTGCGTGGTAACCGTATTGGTCGAGTTGGCTGCATAGCGGTAAACTTGGATATCGGATGGCAGGCCTGCGTCACCGAATTCCGCATCAATGCCAATATTGAAGCCCAGGAAATCATCGTAGATACTGTAGTAATATCCTGCATCAAGGTAAAGGCTATTGAACAAAGTTGTCCGGTAGCCAATCTCAAAAGTCTTCACTTTTTCTGGTCTCACCCCTGCAATATTGAAGATGGCCAAAGTATCAATATTCAAGGTGTTAGTATAATTGATAAATGATTCAACGGTATAGAGGCTATCCACACCGTTTAGATTGCCCGCCAAAATGGCCCTTCCTACGTTAAGATTCAGGTATTGGTCGGCAAGGGTTGGATTGCGAATGGCCGATGAAAACGAAAGCCTCAAATAATTGCTCGCCTTGGGCTTGAACACGACCGAGAGCGCCGGTGAGGCCAACCAATCGAAGTTCTTGTTTTTATCCATCCTGAAGGTGGCATTGGTTGTGATCTTCTCGTCGGCAAATTTCTTTTCCAAGCCTGCATAAAAGCCTATTTCGGAATTGACAATCTTGACATCCGCAGTATCATAAAAAATGGTTCCATCAGAGTCGGGAGTATAGCGCCTTGCGCTGCCGCCCACCTTGAAATAATCCAAGAATGAAGGGTTGAAAGTATATTCTCCCTGAACATGAGTTAATGCCGACTTGTCATAGAATTTTGTGCCCATTTCTTGCAGGTTGGACTTGGCTGAAATGATGCGATTGAACTCCTCTTTGAAACGGTCAGTTCCTGGTTCGAAAAAATCCAATGAACCGCCAGTATTGCTCATATTGGCAACTTGCTCTGCCAATTGATGCCAAGCCGACAGTGAATCGGCATAGGTAACTTCCCAAGCAGCAGCAGCTTCCTCGTCGAAACTGATGACAGGCACGCCATTCACTATTACAATTTCAAGTTCTGGATAGCCCAACTCCTCAATCCTCGGGTCAATATTGTCACGCCAGTAGTTGGTATAGTCCTTTGACCATTCTACATTAGGTTTGGCATTTTGCTGTAGCCGCAGTGACGTAAAATAGGGGTCATAAGAATTACCGGCGTCGTCACGGGTATAGTACCCCCGCAGGAAATATTTGTCCTTTTTCCGTATTTCAGCCTTGCTTTGGAAGAATTTTATGTCCCTCAAAGAAAAACGGTTATCACCTTGGTACACTGTGGTACCCTGGCTAAAACTCGACCCCAATATTAGTTCAGGTGAATCTTCGTTTTGGCTCGGCGACAACCTCCAATGCACCACTGCATTGGTCTTTAAGTTGCGGGTATTGTAGTTCACCACGTCGGTCTCCCGGTAGCCCGTCCGGTGCCATTGCCCCATGGCAAGTGGAACCAGCCAAGGACTGGCCTTCCGCCTGTCCATGCTGCCATTGTACTCATCACCATAAATATTGACGGCATCGAACCTGCCCGGGTTCTCAGTTCCTGTATTGGTATTGAAAACTGGCGAGTAGTTATCGGCTTCCCAGTCATCGGCTCGCAAGTAAGACATGTTGATTTTATAGCCAAAAACATCTTTACCATTCTTGTTTTGGAATGCATCTGCCCATCGAACAGCCGTCTCCAAAAGGTTTCGCTCGCCACCTTTTACCATAGCAGACAATCCTTTGTGATAAAATGGGCTTTTGGTTTCCATGCTGATGACGCCGTTGAAGGCGTTGGGGCCATAAAATGCTGAACTGGCGCCTTGAACCATATCCACTTTCATGACATCCAATTCGGATGAACCAAGAAAATTACCCAATGAAAAATTGAGTCCAGGGGCTTGGTTGTCCACCCCATCTATGAGCTGGAGGGAACGAACAGGGCTCGTACTGTTGAATCCCCGAGTATTGATAATCTTAAATCCAAGACTGGCAGCTGTTAGGTCAACCCCTTTTAGGGAACCTAAGCCATCGTAGAAATTGTCAGAGGGTGTTTGCTTAATGGCCAACAAATCGAGCGACTCGACCGTAAGCGGTGAGGCTTTTTGTTTTTCGGACACCCTTTGTCCCACTATCTCCACGGTGGTGGTGGTGATGGCTGCTTCGGCCATCTTAACTTTCAGTTTTTGGGCAGCGGATGTCACTTCTATGATTTGATCTTCGTAGCCTGTGTAGGAGAATGTGATTTTTACGGGAAGCGAGCCTTTGATTTTCAATTCAAAGCTGCCATCGAAATCAGTAATGGTTCCTTCCTCGGTGTCGGGGATGTAAACACTGGCACCAATCAGGCCTTCTCCTGATACGCCATCAACGACTTCCCCTTTCAAAACAGTTTGCGAAAAAGAAGGAGTGGCAAGAGCAAGCAATGAAAGCAAAACAAAATTTCGTAAAAGTTTCTTCATACCAAAAAGTTTGTGGACGCAGGATAACAAAGACGTTGAAAACCGACGCCAAATTAGCTATTTTTCAAAAACTGTCTGCATTAAATTCAGAATGTATTCATGCCGACAATTCAAGTCGGTTAGGTTAACGTTCAAATTCCTGTTAGCTGTTTCAATTTGGTATGCATCGAAGGGGCACTCTCACAAAACGGTCAAAATGGCAAATCCCAAACCTGCGCTGATGGCAAGCAATTTTCGCCATGAAATATAATGGTGGCTGGCGCTGTCCATTTCAAAAAGTATAACGGTCGAGATATGCAGCAGCGAACCGATTACGAAGCTTATTATCTTTACCTGAATGTTTTCCGGCATTTCGAACAAACCTGCCATCATAGCGCCAAGCGGCGACATTGCTGAAAAGATGAACAGGCAAGCCCAAATCCATCCCCGTCGTAACTTACTGATTATCAGCAAGAAAACCAAGGCAAAAGCTGCAGGGATATGGTGCATGACGATGCCGTACAAGAGGTGATTATGGGTGTGGGTATGCCCTCCATGGTTCACCTCGTGCATTTCGCCATAATAGCTCAAGGGAATCCCTTCCACCAAGGCATGTACGCAAAGCCCAAACATCACCGAGAAAACAAACCCGGAAGACAATTTGTGTGGTGCATGGATATGGCCATGTTCTACGCCTGCCGAAAGCTGTTCCAGCAGCAACTGAACGAAAAAGCCCAATAACACAAAAAGCCCGGCCTTGCTATCCCCACTTCCAAAGACCCAAGGCATCAGGTGAAGCACAGCAATGCCCAAAATATAGGCCCCACTGAAGGAAAGCACTACCTGCAACAGGCCCTTTTTCTCTTTTGGGAACAAAAAGCCTGTACTGCCCCCCAAAAAGACGGTGCCAAACAATATTATGTACTCCCAAATTTGCATCAAAGACAGTTTGATTGCTCAGGCGGTATTCATCTCCAACTTACCCCCCATGGCCATTTTCGTGAAAAGAAGGTGAATGCCCCACCCTATTAAGCTACCCAGCAAGGCCCCGCCAATCACGTCAAATGGGAAATGCACACCTACATAAACTTGCGCAAATGCTATGATGGCTGCCCATAAGAACAATGGCAGTCTGACCCACCTGAAAAGATTCCCAAAGAGCAGCATCAGATAGGTCGCTACTGCAAAATGATTGGTCGCATGGGAGGATGGAAAGCTGTAACCGCTCCCGCAGGGCACCCTTAGGTATATATCCCTTTGTGGTTCCATCACCTTACATGGCCGCAGCCTTTGTACCGATTTTTTTATCAACTGGCTGCTGATATTGTCAGCCAGCGCTACAGCCAGCACGAGAGCGAGTACGGCCACAAGTCCTTTTCGTTGAAAATTGAGCACCAGGAAACTTGTGACAAAGACATAGAAAGGCACCCAAATGTACTTGTTGCGTAGCAAGGGCATTAACCAGTCAAAAAAAGCATTTTGGCAACTGATGTTGACCCAGAAAAACAGTGTTTCATCCAACTGAAGCAAGCCACTCATCAAAGCAGGTTAAATGTTTAGTCGCAACTATGAGCGGGAGAAAAAATCATTTTCCATCTCCCCTCAGTTTTGGGGTATTTTATGGGTAAAAATTTCAAATTTAACCAAAAACATCCCCTGCTAAGCCGTTACGATTAGTCTTGCGTTTCGATTGGCCCCTTCTTGGCATCCTTGCCATAAATCTGTTCGGTAAGCTCTTTGCTGATGGCAGATTTCGTCATGCGGATATAAACCTTCGTACCGACTTCCAGGGTAATGATGTCGCCTTCCACCTTGTTGATCCTGCCCAACATACCGCTGGCAGTGACCACTTCACGCCCTTTCTCCAGTTCATTGGAGAATGCAGTTTGTTCCTTCTGCCGTTTGGCCTGTGGCCGGATGATGAAAAGCCAGAAAACGAGGATGATGGCAGCAAAAAACAGCATCTGAATCATGCCAGCATTGCCTGCCGTTTGCAGGAAAATAAGTGTTTGCATTTTTGAAATTTATGAAGGTGAGGTATGATAGGCCCTTGGTCTGGCCATGCCTATCTATTTGCCACCACCCAACTTGTTTACTGTTCCTTTTAGATAGAGCCTGGTTATCGAAGGATAGGTATTCGCAGTGATAATCACCGACTTCTCCTGCAACTCCGTCTTGCCCTTTGTGTCGAACTCCACCTTGATGGTTGCAGTTTGCCCGGGCGGAATCACGTCTTTTGGCCAGTCGGGAACGGTGCAACCGCAAGTCGAATGGGCGTTTTGTATGAGCAAAGGCTGCTTGCCAGTGTTCGTAAACTTGAACTCGTGCTTGACAATCGCTCCCTCATCCACTTCGCCAAATTCGTGAACGGTTTGTTCGAAGGCCATCTTTGCTACATTCACCGTGTCAACGGTACCGTCGGCACTGATTGGGCTGCGAACGATGGAGCTGATTTTCCCCTCCGTTTTGATTTCTTCTATTTGCTTGCCCGTGCCGCCTTCGTTATTGCAAGCAAAGACAGTGAGTAGCAGGACTGCAGCCGCCAGTCCCTTGTGCATGTTTGTAATTTTTTCCATAGCTAAAATTGAAAACTGGGCAAATGTACCACTTACCCTTCCATTCAACCAACTGATTTGGATAAACTTCGCTCCATGCGCCTAATTTTGCCGTCTTGTCTGCTATTAATCCAATTTTGCAACTACTTTGTAGGGGTGTTTTTTAAGAAAAAATGCTTTTTCCATGCGTATTTACCTGATGGGCTTTATGGGAGTGGGAAAAACCTACCTTGGCAGGGAACTGGCCAAGCAGTTGGGTTTTCGCTTTCTGGACTTGGATGAATCCATTGAGCGGAAGGCAGGAACCTCAATTTCTGGCTATTTTGAACAGTTTGGTGAAGAAAAGTTCAGACTGCTGGAAGCTGAATGTCTTCGGGAAACCGTTGGGTGGGACAATTACGTGATAGCCACTGGCGGGGGTGCTCCTTGTTACCACCACAATGTACAATGGATGAACGAACATGGCATCACCATCTTCCTTCATGCTGAAAGCTCGCTACTGGCAACCCGTCTTTCTAAAGAAGCGGCAACCCGGCCCTTAATTGCCCAGTTGACAGCGGAGGATTTGGCAGGGTTCATTTCAAAAAAATTGGCGGAACGTTTACCATTTTACGAACTGGCTCAGGTTCAATTCGATGTGCCGTCAAAGGGATTGGAGGGTGTTGACGTATTGGCTAAATACCTGAAGCGTTTTTTTTCGAAAAAAATTTGAAGCGGCGCTGAAAAATTATAACAATCTACACCCTATGTTTTATTTAAAAATTCATGCATTTGATTAAGTATTCAAATTGGCAATAATAAAACAATATTTACAAAGACTTTGAGGCCGAAAAAATGATTTTAATTGAAAAAATAAGTCGTAAATCATCCTATTTACCTTGCGGCTTCGCTTAAAGTGCAGAACAATGCCTCTTGCCGAAAAATGGCATGTACGAAGGTTTTAATTTAAAAATTGGTAACATTTTTGTACAAGTATATACGTCCGCTTGAACATGACCTTTCACATCAAGATATAGGCTAGAAGGCATAGCCAGAAAATAATCTCCAACTTCTATTCTCGCGAAAAAAGAAAAAATGCGAGCAGTTTCATCAACTTCTATCTGGGCAAATCGGCAAGGCAAGGACTGAATCGTTTTTTGAGCTTCAATAAACTCAATCCTTGTTCTAAACGAAGAAAAGCACGGCATTCTTGAATGCCTATCCATAGACTTAGTATTGGTTTACCAAACTAAGCAGCAAAGATGCATAACCCGGAAGTTGTTCGTTGTCTGTTGCGCTAGGCTGAATGTTGCCCCCTTCGCCCCCTGGCACCCTCCCCCGGTTGTCGAGTCCCCCCCCGACAAGCATGAGGCCTGCAATTTTCAACAACAACTTTCTTTTTTATGCAGCTTACAGGCTGGTAGGTTTGGCCACACGGATGAGCCATCCTGAATTTGAAACCGACAAAGTGATTTGAATGCCACTGGCATTTTGTGGCACATGAAGAACTTACCTTAAGCCTTTTTTCATTTTTCAGCAAGGTGTCATTGCACCTTGCTTTTTTTATTTTATGATGGGTTCAATCCCCCTAATTTTCCAATTTTCTACGTCTTTTTTCGACAATTTTCGCTTAGAAACCCATCCTTCCATTTCCTTGCTGGCCTCCGCCGCCGAATTGTAGATTTCACCAGCATAGACCAGATACCCCTTCCTATCAGCTGTGAAACAGGACTTTAGCAGGGCAGCACAGTACAGGTCTCGGTTGCGAACTTCGTTCACCGCTGCAGCGGCCATTTTGTATTCCTTATATTCTCCTACTTCCACAATGTATTTCTTGCCATCAAAATTGTAAAAGCGGGAACAATCATAGAGAACACCCAACGAGGCCCCTTTCTCGGTCAGTTCATCATTCCCTGCCGACCGCTTGGTATTGTCCGTAATAGGTTCAGAGTTTGATTCCGCTGGCACTGAAATGGTCTCTTTTTCCAAGTGCCAATACCGGCCTTCGTTTTTGTCCGGTTTCTTTTTGGCAGCATCCGCAGAGTCAGCCACAAATGCTTCAGGTTCGGCGAGGTTGTTTGATTTCGACTTTGCAATCTTCTCGGTATATTCTTGCGGTTCGACCAATTGGAGGCCTGAATTGTCCAACTCCTTCATGGATATTACCGTGAGCAGAACCAAACTCCCCAACAGCAAGCCCAATTGGACATGATTGCTTTTGCGGTAGCGCAACAATGTTTTTTGTTGGTTACCCCTGCCGAGTAAATCGGGAAATAAGTCCAACTTGCCACTCCGCTCATAGGCTTGTGCCTGCTTGTTAGACATAAAGTCCACAACCTGCCTTTTGCCTGCAAAAATATCATGACGGCTCGGCGTGATGAGGATTTTAGGGTCAAGGTTCTTGTCAACGGTAAGCAGGCCGATACCATTGTGTACACATTGACTCTTCAGTTCGCTGAGGTACTTGTCGTTCTTGTCCTCGAACGCATCCGTAGCAAGCGCAATCCATTGCTCATCGGCAAAATATTTTTTGAACTGCTCCACAGCATAGATATAGCGGTAACGCCTGAAATTTCGGGCAATCAAGGCAAATAGACCCAAAACAGTCAGTCCAACCAAAATCAGCAAGGCCGTTCGCTCCGAGAACTTGGTGTTGTCTAGGGCATGGATGGGGAATCGGAAATTGTAAAAGGCCAGCGCCACCACCAAAATGCTAGAGACGGCAAGGCCATCCCAAAGTAGCGTTCGCTGATCGGCCTTGTAGAGCACCTCCTCTTTCGATTCTTTTGAAGTGGCCTCAAAAGTAGCCGTGAAGAGCTTGCCATCTGGCTTCTTGAAGGAATAGTAACCGTCCGCCACGATGCCGCCCACACCCTCCAAGTCGTACTTGGCAACAACGGGCTGATCTTCGTAACGAAGCCGGAACTTGTAGTAGTGCCTGAAAAACCGCAGGGCTACTTTCTTGATGATATTCTCGGTGAGTTGCTGTTCTTCCAAAATTGAAGGATTGAAGGATTGAAGGGGAGAGGGATTGAATGTTCCCACGACGCTTACCCTGCCATTCCAAAAAAAACATGGGCGGGCAATTATGGAAAAAGAGCCATAAAGCACCTGCTCACGTGTTAAATCACGCAAAGTTCTACAATTAACGCATGATTTTTATGCTTTATGCAAAATTAGGTGGCAAGGGGTTGCTTTACCGCTTCCAGTTCCTTCCACAACTTGACGACTTCCACAGCCTCTTTCACATCGTGTACCCTGAGCAGCCTTGCGCCTTGTTGCAGCGCAACCATGTGAAGTGCAGTCGTGCCATTCAGGGCTTTCTCAGGCTTCACACCCAATACTTTGCAAATCATGGACTTTCGGGAAATGCCCGCCAGGATGGGCAGTTCCGTCATTCGGAAAACTTGGAGCTTGTTCAGTAGCTCGTAATTATGCGCCACGGTCTTGCCGAATCCGAAGCCGGGGTCGAGGATGATGTCCTTAACTCCCAAATTGCGCAGGTGTCCCATTTTTTCGATGAAAAAATGCAGGACTTCCTGTACCACATTGCTGTAGGCAGGTGCCAATTGCATCGTGTTAGGGCTGCCCTGCATGTGCATCATGATATATGGCACATCGAGCGAGGCCACCGTTTCATACATTTTTTCGTCAAAACGGCCTGCATATATATCGTTCACAATGCTCGCACCCGCCGCTACAGACTGCCTTGCTACTTCCGACCGGAAAGTATCCACTGAAAGGGGCACCCCCGGAAAATGGTGGGCAACCGCTTCGACCACAGGAAGTACCCTCCGTAGTTCCTCTTCTTCCGAAACCAACGCTGCACCCGGCCTGCTCGACATGCCGCCGATGTCAATAATAGCAGCGCCTTCACCCACCATCTTGTCAACCTGCCGCATAGCCTCTTCGACATTGGCATACTTACCCCCATCAAAAAATGAATCGGGCGTAAGGTTCAAAATGCCCATGACAACTGGAGAACCCAGGTCGAGTAGCCTCCCACGGCAATTGATGGTCTGTTTTTCGTAAATCATTTTAACAGTGGACGGTGGACGATAGACGGTGGACGGTGTGAATAAATGGCGCTGAATGCCGTAAGCCGTCTATCGTCTACCTAAGCCGTAAATTTCTTAACTTCGGGCAAATTTTCACTTGATTTCTTTTCGATGAAAAAAATATACGAGCAATACACCCAGTTCAATCTTTGGGCCAACCAGCGAATGGTGGATACCTTCGCCAGCATGACCGATGAGCAATTCAATGCGCCAATCGTCAGTAGCTTCCCTTCTGTTCGAACAACTTTCCTCCATATTTGGGATGCCGAAGCGCTCTGGCTAAAACGGCTGAATGGCATTTCCCTAGCGGATTTTCCGAGCAAATCTTTCCATGGGGACACTAAAGACGTTTTTAATGGGTTGCTAAACGCTTCAAAGGAATTTGCCGACTTCGTGGCCGCGCAGCCAAATGATTTTTTTGAAACAACCATCTCGTTCAAAACCATTTCTTATGGCGAAGGCAGCCAAGCGGCTTATGAAATGGTTCACCATTGCATGAACCACTCTACCTTCCACCGTGGGCAATTGATCACGATGGGCAGGCAACTTGGCTTGGAGAAGTTCCCGCCGACAGACTTTGTTTACTATTTGAGGGGGTAGTTGGATACTGGATGCTGGGTGCTGGTTTTCGTGGAGCCAATCCAGTATCCAGTATCAATAGCATCCAGCATCCAGCAACAAAAAAGCCACACCCTTTGGCGTGGCCATTACTAACCTTCATTCAAATTGAATCATCATTGCAATGATTCAGTGTTGAGAACAATACCGAACTAAAACGGCATTGGCTTTGAGTATGCTGTCTATTGTTACCCAAAGCCCAAAATTCGTCGTAAAAAGGACAGTTTTTTCGTCAAATCAAAATATACATGAGCACCAATTATCAGCAGCCTCAGATGCCAGATGGCGAGAAATTCAACCCCATGCGGCTGGGGGTCTTCATCTTGGCCTTGGGATTGCTTGGCTTTATCGCCTACCGCTACTATTTTGCCGAAGGCGCCGCCAACTATACCAATATACCCAAGGAAGTACAGATAAAATATGTTCCATCCGATTTCAAGGCTGATATTGACTATGACAATGCCTTGCCGATACTTGCCAATCCAGTACGATACAGTAGGGAGTTCGAGGCCCTAATCCATGACTTCAATATTTCATTAGTAAACCATGTGGCCAACCGCATGAATCTCTCTGACAGCTTGAAAATCAGGGTGCGGCAGGAGTACGAAAAGCACCACCCCTATATCCATGAAATGATGTTCAACGACTTCGTGGCTATGTCGGACTCCAGTTCTACGCTTTACAATACATGGTACCAAAACCAGCTGACCGGAGCCGTTGAGATACTTCATGAGGTAGCGTCGAAATACACCTGTTTTTTCATCAATCAGATTCTGGGAACCCTCTTGCCGACACAGGAAGGGAAGATTTACGTGAAAGGCTCCAGCGTCAACACCCCCTGTGGCGTGGCATTAGCCGAGGGCTTGCAACCCATGATTGCTAGGCTCAAAGAACGAGCAACCGTGCAGGACTTCACCTTGTCCAAGGGCATCTTCCAAGAGCGGGTAGAAAAGGCCATTGCGGAATTGGGCACCATGGAAATCAGGGACAGAAAAGGAATAGGCACATCTAAGCAAACCAAAGTCCTAGGGGTGGATGTTTCCTCTACTGAAATGGAAATGTCGGCCATCAGCATTTTGAAGGTGGGCTTCAAGCTCGATAAATTCTTCGACGTGAACCTGAGTTCCAAGTCTAACATTGTGACCGTGACGCTGCCAGAACCCGAAATTTTGAGCCACGAGGTCTATCCTCGCATTGACAAATTGGACATAGGCTGGATGCGCGAGTTAGACCAAGCCGATTTCAACAAAAACATGGATGTGCTGCGAAAAGAGTTTCGAAGGGAAGCGCTGGAAACGGATGTGATGGACAAGGCCAAGCAGCGTGCCATCGAACTGATGGACACCATGTTGACACCCATGATTAAGGGCCTGAACAGTCGCTACGAACTAAAGGTGAGGTTCAAATCCGTTACAAACCTACCGGCTAATGCAACGGAACAACCTACTCCCGACAGCTGATATTAGAGAAAACAAGTACGCAGCACTCCTTTTCTAAGGGTATTTTTCGCAACCAGTCCATAAAGTTGTTGTTAGTATGGCGGGTTACTCCTTGGAAAATAGCGTTGCAAGAACTAACTTTACCGCTCTTATCCGCAAATAGCTACTCGTCAAAAATACTGCCCCCCATTCGAATAGTTCCCACTTGCTAAAGGACATGGTTTTTCGTCACTAATTTTTAACCGAACGTACCGAACCAAACACTTACGATGAATTTATTTTCCGTGAACAAACCACTGTATACCCGTTCCATTTTTGCTATCATGGGAATGCTCTCGATTTACGCCAGCTGCTGGTCACAGCAACGCTTGACCATTGAGTGGGAAAGGACGTATGGTGGTGTTGGCTGGGAAGAAATGGGTGTAGCCATGCCAACCGTTGATGGTGGCTATTTATTTGGTGGGATTACAACTTCGGCAGCACCTGGCTTTGAAGTCTCTGAAGGCGATTCTGACAATGTCCTTCCAAATGGCGATTTTTGGATTCTGAAAGTTGACGGAGATGGTAATCCTATTTGGGATAGCCGAATCGGTGGCTTTGCCCAAGACCGGTTGTGGACTGCTGTCCAAACAACCGATGGTGGGTACCTGTTGGGCGGAGAGTCATGGTCTGGCATTGGCATGGACAGGACCTGGGCCAATCGGGGCGAAAAGGACTTTTGGGTGGTGAAAGTGGATGCCAATGGCAACAAACAATGGGACAGGGCATACGGAGGCAGTGGTGCCGATGAATTGAGGAAAATCCTTCCGCTTCCCAACGGTCAATTCTGGTTAGCTGGTTTTTCCAATTCCCCTGCAAGTTTCGAAAAATCAACCAACGCTGTTAATGGCTCAACTGACTTCTGGGCAGTTAAGATTGCCGAGAATGGAATTCCTTTGGGGGACTACACAATAGGCGGGGAAGCATTGGATGAAATGTACGATGCCATTCTAACTACTGATGGCAACATCTTGATGGCAGGCCCCAGTCAAAGCCCAACGGGTTTAGGGAAGACAGCACCATTTTATGGGGTAAATGATATGTGGTTAGTCAAAATCACACCCAACGGCCAAGTTCTCTGGGATGCTGCATTTGGTGGCAATGGCCAAGACGTTTGCCAACGGCTTAAAATGACAAATGATGGAAACTATATAGCGCTTGGACAATCAACTTCCGATAAAATGTCCGGCAATAAGACTTCTGACCATTTCGGAGGCGATGATGCTTGGTTCATTAAATTCGCTGATACCGGCACTGGCGCTTCAATGATTTGGGAAAAAGCTTTTGGCGGCACTTCAGCTGATTTTGGCTATGATGTGACAGAAACCCCTTTGGGAAATTTGATGTTTTTCGGTCAATCAACTTCACCCCCAAGCCAGCCTGGTAAAGAATCCGCCCTTATAGGTGAAAACGATTATTGGTACATCAATGCTGAAGCAAATGGCAATAGAATCTGGGAAGAAACACTTGGTGGCACACTCAACGATATTGGTAGGTTCATTTTTCCAGCCCACGATTATGGCTATGTTTTGGCAGGCGCCTCCAAATCCAATGCTTCACCCCCTTACAAATCACAAGACAACAGGGGCCCAACAATCAGCGATGACCTCTGGGTCATCCGTACTGGCTGTGCATTTCCTCCCCCACAGCTTGAAGACCTACCAAAATTCTGCCTCGACGACGTAATAAGCCTCGATGCCACCGTACCCGGCCCTTGCGATGGCTGCACCTACCATTGGGAAGATGGCAGCGCAAGTCCATTGCGAAGCCTGTCACCTGATAGTACCACCGAAGTGAAGGTCACCGTTGTTCACCCCGATGGCTGCGAAATGGCCGATTCCACGCTCATCACCATTGTGCCAGGGCCTGATGGGTTCCTGGGCAGTTGGACGCCCATCTCTTGCTATGGCGAAACGGATGCGAGCCTGTTTATTGACTCGGTTGGTGGCATTGCCCCACCCTTCTTATTCTCGGTAAATGGTGGCGAATTTTCCGAAATCCATAGCTTCTACAACCTTGGCCCCGGCGTATATGAAATCGAAGTCTTAGACACCAACGGCTGCACCTTGGACACCAGCCTTTACATTCTGCAGCCTGATTCCGTCATGGTTGACCTCGGCCCTGACATCTTCCTCGAACTCGGCGATAGCGTCCAACTACAGGCACTGACCAATTTAGTGGATTCCTTCAGTTTCATTTGGGGGCAGCCCCTTGAGTTATCCTGTGACGACTGCCTAGAGCCGTTCGTGCAGCCATTCCTTTCCAGCACGTATAGCATTGAAGTGAAGGACAAAAACGGCTGTGAGGCCAAGGACAATATCTTGGTCATCGTCAAGAAAGAGGACAATATTTACATACCCACTGCATTTTCGCCCAATAACCTCGACAATCTGAATGATTTCTTCACAGTTTATGCAGGCAAGTCCATCGAAAAGGTCAAGTCATTGCAGGTTTTTGACCGCTGGGGCGAGATGATGTTCGAGCGCTTCGATTTTCAGCCAAATGTCGGCCAAATAGGATGGGATGGTAGGCTACAAGGCCGCTTCCTTGACCCCGCAGTTTTCACCTACAAAGCAGTAATAGAATACGTGGATGGCCGCATCGAGGAGTTTTATGGAACAGTCACTTTGGTGAACTAGACTTGGAAGGATAAGGTAACTTAGCCTCCAATTTTTTCAAGCTGAATCAAGTCCTTGCAAATTTCCTTTCGGTTCCAATTCTCGTGAATCGCCAATGCAGCCCCTAGCGCTGAAGCCTGTGCTACCGTCGCCGCAAAGACTTCCATCCCAGAGAAAGCTTCAGCCAATAGCCTCATATAGGTTTTGTTCTTGGAAAAACCACCATCCACAAAGATTTGCCTGACAAGTGAGCCACCAATGGCAAGCTTTGCCGATGCTACCTGCTTCTTGACCAATTTTCTCATAAACGCCTCGTAACGCCCAGCAAGTGCTGTCCCAGCAACCAATGGCTGTTTGTAAAAATCAGGCGAAGCATGGTGCTCTTTTGCCAATTTCCTTACGAATTCCTCGTGTTCGTGGCCACCAAAATAACGGGCAGCCTTCACGGGTCTTCCCTCATATGTGAGGTAGCAGAGGCAATCCTGCGCCAGTTCTTCAGCTGTCAAAGGCTCGTCGTTGAAGGGGTTCATGGAGATGCACCATGTGCCTGTGGAAATGAGTAAAAACGGCGCTTCTTTAAAACTGGCGAGATAAGGAATCAAAGCCGCCGAACTGTCATGTAGGCCGATTGTGGATTGCGGACTAGGTTCCCTACTTGAATGACAAAAGGATTTGAGGGGCGGGAAAAGGTTGCCTATGCCTTCACTTTTCACCCAATGGTGGTAATCACATTTACCAAAATCCCAGAGCATCGTGTGGCAGCCGATGCTAGTCATTTCAGTGAAGAAGTCAGGCGGTGACTTTGAGTCACCGCCTGACTTGAGCAACCAGCCTATCCATTGCGGCAAATGCAGCGAGTATTTTATTTTGCTGAAAATCAATGGTTTGCAATGCTTCAGCCACAATAGTTGCAAGCCGGAATTAAGATGACCGAGGAAAGGGGAGGCAGTATTCAAGCTCAACTTTTCAACGGGGCCATATTCTTTCAAAAACCAATTCTTCAAGTCTTCGGGGAAGGGCTTGAGGTAGTTGTAGAGTGGTGCAACGGGTTGAAAATTATCATCTAAATGCACGAAACTTGCCCCATAAGCAGAACAGTTGGCTGCTTTGATTTGGAAGCGGTTATCGCTTTGCAAATCAGTGACGGTTTCCAACACCCAATTTTTCAGTAAGTTGATGTCTTCACAAGGAAACCCATCGTCATCCACCGCTTCGGGCAGGGTATCGCTTTTTTCAAAAACGATGAGGTAGTCTTCGTCAAAGACGAAGGCCTTTTTATTGGTTTTGCCGATGTCGAGGATGAGGATGTGGGACATGTTTGACTAAGATGGCATTTTGCTTCGCAAAACTGAATTTTTTGACGCAGAGAGACGCAGATTTTTTATGATTGTTTATGTTTTTGTTTTACTGTGTGAAGCGTTTTGATTTTTGACGCAGAGAGACGCAGATTTTTTATGATTAGTTATGTTTTTATTTGATTTTGCTTCGCAAAATCAAATGGTGCTTAATGATAATGAAGATATTTATGATTTAGGTAGTCGGTTTTCTGATTGTTTCCTAGCATTGCTAAAAACCTTGCGTTTTATCTGCAATTCCTCCCCAAAGTTAATCAATAAGCCTACTTCAATATCAGTTGACCTCAGGTAATTAACCAATTGCACTTCATGTTTAGGGTGGATTTTTTCAACGGCTTTAAGTTCTATAATTACTGCTTGATTGGCAAGTATATCTGCCTTAAAATCGCCTACCACTTCTTCTTCAAAATAGACCAGAATTGGGTATTGGCACTCCACTTTAAACCCTGCTTTCCGCAACCGAATCGCTAATGAATTCTCATAGACAGACTCAACAAAGCCATATCCAAGTTTATTGTAAACATAATATGCCTCTCTAATGATAAGTGCTGTTAAGTCTGCATGTTGGTAGTTTGCAAAGTCGCTCATAGTTTTGAAATTTTAAGTGATTAAATATCATCAATTGCACCTAGATTTTTCAAAGCAAAACCAAACATAACCAATCATAATAAATCTGGTTCTTCGTGGTTTTGTATGGGTAAACATCTATCATATTGTAACCCCTCGTTTCAACGAGGGGAGCATGAGTTCCCTCTCGCACATCTATCTTCTTTTCTAAACATCAACATCAAGCATTTGACGAAAGATAGTAAATGCTGATGTTCTGTAAAGAAGAAAGATGTTGTTGGTGGGTATTTGCCAAATTCCCGCCATTAAAATAGCGGGTTACAAGATGATAGATGTTAAGTGAAATTACCCACAAGAAGACACGAAGAACCATAAATCTGCGTCTCTCTGCGTCAAAAAAAAGTTTTTCAAAACAAAACCAAACATAACCAATCATAATAAATCTGCGTCTATCTGCGTCAAAAAAAAGTTTTTCAAAGCAAAACCAAAACATAACTAATCATAATAAATCTGCGTCTCTCTGCGTCAAAAAAAAGTTTTTCAAAGCAAAATCACAACCCCGTCGCCACCGTCCTCACCCCCCTTTCTGCAACCAAACTCCCCCGCACTTTCATCTCCCTAAAAAACCCAATCGGCTCCAGCGCACCATCCGCCCGCAACCTCGCCTCCGCCACCAGTGCCCTAACATCCGTCCTAAAAGCCTCCTGCAAGAGCTCCTGACAGCGCACTGTATCGTTTTCCAATTGCGCAGTGTTCAATGCCTTCCTATCCACGAGCAGCGCCTGGGCGTAGGCTACCATTATCGCCTCCACCGATTGCAGCAAGTCTTCCAGCGGGTCTTTCACGTTGTGACTAGCATCTATCATCCAGCCCAAATCGGTGGCGTGGTTCATTCCTTTAGCGTCCATCCCCTCCACCAACTCATTGAAAATCAGGAACAACTGATACGGGCGGATGCTTCCCACTGTCAAATCGTCATCACCATATTTCGAGTCGTTGAAATGGAAGCCGCCAAGCTTTCCCTCCATCAGCAATAGCGCCACGATTTGTTCGATATTGGCATTGGGCAGGTGGTGGCCAAGGTCAACCAGCGTGTAGGCTTGTTCACCAAGTTTGTTGGCGTAGAGCAACGATTGTCCCCAATCGCCAACGGTCATCGAGTAGAAATTCGGCTCGAACGCCTTGTACTCCACGAACATTTTCCAATGCGACGGCAAGGCAGCGTAGATTTCACGAAGACTCTCCAGCGTGTTCTGAAATGCCCTTCTGAAATTCAGTTGGCCGGGGAAGCATGAGCCATCCGACAACCAGACCGTGAGCGACTCAGAACCAAGCGCCACGCCGTGCTTTATCACTTCGATATTGTGCTCAATGGCCTGCCTACGCACCGCCTTTTCCACATGCTGCAAGCTGCCAAATTTATAGCTAAGTGCCTGATTATTCTGGTCTTGGAAAGTATTTGAGTTTACCGCATCGAACTTTAAGCCGTGCGATGCGGCCAGTTCCTGAATGGCTTTTCCGTCCGTTGGAATGTCCCACGGGATGTGCAGCGAAATGGCCCCACTGCTGCGGTTCAGTGCATGGAGTAGGCCCACATCTTCGATTTTTTCCTCCAAACTGCGAGGCTCGCCCCCACCAGGAAAGCGCCCAAAACGGGTGCCGCCCGTCCCCAGTGCCCACGAGGGGATGGCCACCTGGAAGTCCATCAGTTTTTGCAAAATAGCCTGCTCTTCCGTGATTTCGGAGCTGAGGAAGTCGAGCCGCTTTTTATGCTTTGCAAAATGGCGTTCGTTGTGGGCTTCGATGTGTTGTTGCGTTAGCTTCATGGCAGAAAAAAGACTTCTTTGAGTGGTGTGGAAATAGGCGAATTGTCGGGATTTGCGGCCATGATGTCGCTCATGTGCGCCCACCACCGCTGCATGACGGGATGCTTGGGCAGGTCGTCGAGGGAAGCTGGGTTTTCTACCTCCATCACCCCAAAAAGCGTATTGGTTTCCTCGTCGAAGAAAATGGAGTAGTTGCTGATTCCGGTGCTGCGCAACAGGTCGGCCAGCTCTGGCCAGAGGGCATCATGTCGGCGACGGTACTCCTCGGGTTGGCCGGGGTGGAGGTGCATTTTGAAGGCTAGACGAGTCATTTTTCAGCGTCTTTTTTCATTTGCTCAAAAACGCAGACCGCCAGTTTAGCGAAAGCCGGAAGTTGCCTGTTCACACTGGTCTTGATGGAGTCGCCGCTGGCTGCCCCGATGAAACGGGCCATGTCATCGTAGCTCCAGCCGAGGGCTTTTTTCATGGCTTTGAAGCGGTCTTGCCACTCGGCTTCGGAGCGGGCGGATAGTACGTTTTCAATCAATTGATAGGAATCCGGCGGGAATTCATCTTTAAGGTTGTGCTGCACATATTTCATCATCTGGTCGGCCTCAGTGATGAAAGGGTTATCCTTGCGGGCATTGTAGCGTACCATGTCCAGCCCAAACTGGAACATATCGCTCATCATTTTTGCTTTGCGCTCTGGTGGCAAATGGAAGTACCAATTGGCATGAGCGATTTCAAATTCCTTGGAGGAATTGATGGTTTCAAAATAATCCATTTCGTTTAAGGAAAAGTTTAGTTGCCCAAATTTCAAGATACTGCTTGTTCAAATTGGGGATTGTCATCAAATACACAAGGTCGGCCCACTGTTTTTCACTCTTGGACAAGTTGTACCAAATTAGTTTTGAAATTACCAAGTCCTCCGCAGATGAAACACAGCATTTAACCCCCATATAGTCAACAGCTTTTCTGCGCTCAAAGGCCGTCCAGTTGTAGTCGCTGTCTTGGTAAACCATGAAGTCCATTTTCACGCCTGTATCAAAATCGAACAAATTGAAGACAATTCCCCGCTCCGCACTTTCCCTGAATGCTTGGAGCGAAGGCATCCATTCTGGGAAGTATTTTACAATTTTTTCAAGCTGGTTGGGGTAAACTTGGATATTGATATCTATGTCGTCCGTTGTTCTCGCCCGGTTGTAATAGCTCAGGGCAAAGCCACCGACGACCATGTAAGGAATATCCTCGTTTTCAAGGATTCCGACTATTTTATGTAAGGTTTGAATTAAGCTATTCATGCCCCAAAAGTAAACATAAGTTTTCTTTTTTCAAAAAATCACCGCAAAAATCCCATCGCCACTCCCCCATCCACGTTCAATGCATTGCCCGTGCTCTTGTTCAGTAGCCCGCCAACGAGGGCAAAAACAGCATTCGCAATATCCTCCGGCAAGATGATTTCACCGAGCAATGTCCTTTTAGCGTAGTAGGCGGGCAGTTCCTCCACCGTCACGCCATAAGCCTTCGCTCGGCCCTCCGCCCAGCCGCCTGCCCAGATATTCGAGCCAGCAATGACGGCATCGGGGTTCACCATGTTCACCCTGATTTTGTCGGGGCCAAGCTCTGCAGCCAGCAGGCGTGTCATGTGCGCTTGGGCAGCCTTCGCAGCACCATAGCCCACGTTGTTTGGGCCAGCCACTACCGCATTTTTGCTAACGATGTTTACGATGTCACCGCCAAAGCCCTGTTTACGCATGACCGCCACGCCCGCTTGGGAGACGAGGAATTGCCCCTTCACGAGGATGTCCTGCAATTTGTCCCAATCGCTAACTGAGTGCTCCAAGATGCCCTTCGAGATGCTGATGCCCGCATTGTTCACCACGATGTCCAACCCGCCGAAGGCAAGACAGGCGGCCTCGAAAGCCTCGGCTACGGAGTTGGAATTGGTGACATCGAGCTGGGTGGTTACAGCCTTGTCGTTGCCGTAGGCAATCTGAAAATCCGTTTTTGCCTCTGCCAAACGAGCCTCGTCCACATCATTAATCACCACGCAAGCGCCCTCGGCAGCCAGCTTTTTGGCAGTCGCCAAACCGATGCCGCCGCCGCTGCCCGTCACCAGTGCCACCCGTCCGCTGAGGGGCTTCGGCTTGGGCATGCGCTGCAATTTCGCCTCTTCCAGCAGCCAATATTCGATGTCGAATGCCTCTTGCCGGGGCAGCGCCGTGTACTCCGAAATAGCCTCGGCACCTCGCATCACGTTAATGGCATTGATGTAAAATTCGGCGGCCACACGGGCGGTTTGCTTGTCCTTCGCAAAAGTGAACATGCCCACACCGGGATAAAGGATAACCACCGGATTGGGGTCACGCATGGCGGGGGAATTGGGGTGCTTGCAGGTATTGTAGTAGGCAGCGTATTCGGCCCGGTATTGCTCGAACTGAGGGGCTAAGACTTCCGAAATTTCAAAAATTTCGGAAATCTGGGCGGTCGGCGAAAGTTGCAAAACCAACGGCTGGATTTTCGTCCTTAGAAAATGGTCGGGGCAGCTCGTGCCCAGCGGTGCGAGGCGCTCCAGGTCGTTGGAATTGATGAATTCGAGTACCCGTTCGTCGTTGGTGAAGTGGCCGATTTTTGAAGGATTGGAGGACTGAAGGATTGAAGGATTGAAGGAACATAGCCCCCGCAATATCGGCGCAATAGCTGCCGCTTGTTTCCTACGTGCCTCACTGTCAAGGCTTTGTATTCTTACTCCTCCAAATGTGGGTCTAACGCTGGCAGGGTTTTTAACCCTGCCAGCGTTCTGGATGAAAACACTCGCCTGCTCGATGACTTCCAGCGAGTTGATATAGCACTCCTTCGAGGTATCCCCCCAGGTGAACAACCCGTGCCCGCCTAGCACGATGCCCCGGATGCCAGGGTTTTCAGCGAGGCATTTTTCCAATTGCAAGGCAAGGTCAAAGCCCGGTCGTTGCCAAGGTACCCAGCCCATTGTGTCGCCCCAGATTTCCTGCGTGATGGCTTGGCTGTCCTTTGCGGCAGCAATGGCAATGACGGCATCAGGGTGCAAGTGGTCAATATGCTTGAACGGCAACAACCCGTGCAGTGGCGTGTCAATGCTTGGGGCGGCACTGTTGAGGTCGTAGAGGCAGTGCAGTTGCAGGCCCACGATTTCGTCCTCGAACTCGATGCCCCGGTAGCGGTTTTTGAGTTGGTGCAGCTTCTCGACGTACAGCCCGGCGATGCCCTTTCGAGTCAGTGTGCCGATGTCGCCGCCAGAGCCTTTAACCCACATCACTTCGACTGGGTTGCCTGTGAGCGGGTCCCGCTCGATGGTCTTGCAGGAGGTGTTGCCGCCGCCGAAATTGGTGATGCGGAGGTCAGCCCCGATGATGTTGGAGCGGTAGAGGAAAAGGGCGATTTGGTCGTCGCCGAGGGCGGCGGCTTTCTGGTCGTCCCAGAGATAGTTGACGTGGTGGAAGTTCATTTTCGATTCTGCCATAATTTCTTTATTGCCTTAATTAACAAGGAAATGACTCGGAAAATAGCCCAAAAGTAAAAGCTTATTTTCATGTTCACCTGCCAGCGACAAACCAACTCAAAGCACATACAGTCAAATAAAGTTGAACCTCCAACATGGTCGAGTGGTTGTCCTCCAAAGTAAATGCTGTCCCAGGGTAAATCAATTGTGTTTAAACAGCTTAATGTTCCACTTAGAAGGTAAAATCCAAGAGATATCAGCAGCTCCTGTCCCAATTTTATCCATCCAAAACTCATACATCACTTTGATTTTTGAATCCATTTACTCAAAACCAAATACAGCACCCCACACCCCACCCACGCTGGCAGGGTCAAAAACGACAAGAACACCCCCTGCGATTTTGACACAAAATAAAACAGCCCGCCGCTTAGCGCCCATGCCAGCAGCACCGCCATGTTGAAGCTGATGCCCGCCTTTTCCGCATAGTTCTTCACCACGCCGAATCGCTCCGCAAAGAAATGCTCGAATACGATGACCGCTCCCACCGGGGCGAGGATGAAGCCATAGACCGCCACAAAGTCCAGTAGCTTCATGGCGAAGGCAGGGAACAGCCCGGCGATGGTCGCTACCGTACCAGCAATCACCGTCGCCCAAGTGGTGTTTACCCTTGGTAAAACGGCCTGAAACGCCAGCCCAGAGCGGTAAATCGTCGGGTTGGCCGTCGTCCAGCCAGCCAAAATCACCGTCACGATGCCGAGGATGCCGATGGCGTTGTAGGCCAATGGGCCGGGCGCTACGGGCGGTGCTGTGCCATTGGCCAGCATGGCCGCTGCTTCCGGTGTTTTGATATAAGCGGCATAGAGCAGCGCTGCCGCAATCCACGCCATATAGTGCCCAACATACATCCCGGCGGCGGTCGTCCAACCGGAGCGGGGGCTTTTTGCGAAGCGAAAAACCGAGAGGTCGCTCATGCCAATGTGCATGGCGGCATTGCAGAACCACGACCAGATGAGCACATGCCAAAACGTGTATTTGATTTGGCCGGGAAACGGTTCGCTGCCCTCGCCCCAGATGTTCCAGAAGTCGGCGAAGCTGCTGACACCCAATTGCCGCAAGGCGACGATGCCGCAAGCAAGGAAGCCCAGTACAATGACTGGCGACATCCAGTTGGCGGCTTTTGCCACCGTATTATAGCCTTTGGCGGCTATGAAGGTGAACAGCGCCCCCAAAGTCAGCACGATGACGACCCAGGTCATGCCATTGGGCATGGTGTCCGTCAGCTTGGGCATGGGCATGTCGAACGGTATGCCGACCGCTGTCGCCGAGACGGTTATCATGCTCCCAGCGAGGAAGCAAAACAGGATGCCGTTGGCAAGGTTGTAGAAGGTGACGAGGTTCTTTCCGCAGATTTTTTCCAATTGAAAATAAAGAGTCAGGCGGTTCTTCACGGCGATTTCGGCTGTGAGGAAGCGCCACGAAAGCACTGCCAGAAAGTTGCCCAAGAGCAGCCCAATGATGAGGTCGAAGGCGCTGACGCCCGCCGCCAAGAACAGTGGCCCAATCATGAACTCGGTGCCGGCAGCATGCTCCCCGGCGTACATGCCGAGGAAGCTGCGCCAGTCTTTCCAGTGGGAGGCAGGCACGGGCTGCCGCTCGAATTCTTCTGTTGGTAGGTGTTTTTCGTCTTGCATATTAGTTGGTTTTGCTTCGCAAAATATGTGTCGCTACTTCTTTAGCCAGCCGTGGCTGCCGAGCCATTCGCCGAAGGCATCCATCCATTTGTCGCTGGGGTTGCCCTGTTTTTTTGCGCCATAGCCGTGGCCGCCCTTCTCGTAAAGGTGCAGTTCGACGGGTTTCCCGGCGGCGTTCCATTTCTTGAAAATATCAGCGCTCTGGTTTTGGAAACCAAACATATCATCGGCGGAACAGACCACAAAAAGCGGCATGGCGTCGTCAGGCACGGGCTGTGTGTCGTCCCGTTGCAGCGCAGAATAAACAGGCACAGCGAAATCGGGCCGACTGGCTGGCGTATGGTCGTACACCACGCCACCAACCACGCCGCCACCCGCCGAAAAACCCATGATGCCAATTCGGTCAGGTTTGATGCCATACTCGGCGGCATTGCTGCGCACATACTCGACGGCTGCCCGCCCGTCGGCCACCGCCAAGGGGATGACCGCTCCGACCTTTTTCATGAACACATCCCGGTCACCAACGGCTTGCGAGAATTCCGCCACGCCATCTTCGCCCGTGGGTGCCACCCGATATTTCAGCACGAAGGCAGCGATGCCATTTTTCACGCACCAATCGGCCACCATATTCCCCTCGCTGTTGATGCTCAGGGCCATGAATCCACCGCCGGGTACGATGACCAACGCCGTGCCATTGGCAATAGCTGGGTCGGGCAGGTAAGCGGTCAAGGTGGGTGCAGAGACATTGGTAACCACTTCGGTGTTCCAGATTTGGCTGTGGTATTGCCGCTCTGGTGTCTTCCATTCGATGCCCGCTGGAGTGGGAATTGATTGGAGGTTGATGGTTTTTTGGGAGAAGGCTGGACAGAGAAAGCCAAGTAAAAGGAGGATGAATGAAGTTAAGTTTTTCATTTTTAATAATTAGTATCACTTTTTGTTGGTGAAGATTTTATTGAAAATTTGCAGCTTAATACATAATTTTACGCTAAATTTTACGCATTAAGATATGAAAATTCAAAGATTTATTCAGTCGCAAATAGAAAGCCGGATGGTTCCAGGAAAAGTGGTTGTGTTATTGGGGCCCCGTCAAGTCGGCAAAACCACCTTGCTCCGAGACATACTTTCAAAAGAAACTACGCCGTACCTGTTTGTCTCTGGCGAAGACCGTGGAACGCAGGTTTGGCTCGGTAGTCAAAGCATCGAAACGCTTCGCCAGAACATCGGCAGCCACCAACTGCTCGTGGTGGATGAAGCCCAGCATGTGCCAAATGTTGGACTGAACCTCAAATTGATGGTTGACCACATACCCAGTTTACGGATTTTGGCAACTGGCTCCTCTGCTTTCGATATTTCAAACCAAACTGGGGAGCCGCTCGTTGGCCGAAAATGGGAGTTTGAACTCTACCCAATTTCGCAACTTGAACTTTCTCCAACAGAAGCTCCTTTCCAAACCGAGGAACTGATGTCGCAACGCCTTATTTATGGCGCTTACCCGGAAATCATCACCACTTTTGGACTTTCTGACAAGCGGGAATTGTTGAACAACATCGTCAACGGCTACCTCTATAAAGATTTGCTGATGTACGAGGAAATCAGAAAATCGAAGAAAATCATCGAAATCCTCAGCCTACTGGCGTTCCAGATTGGCAGCACGGTTTCGGTGAATGAAATCGGCAAGGCCATCGGCATGAACACTAGAACTGTGGAAAAATACCTTGACCTGTTGGAGAAGGTCTTTGTCCTTAAACGGCTGGGAGGCTTTTCAAGGAACTTGCGAAAGGAAATCTCCAAAGGCTCAAAATACTATTTTTGGGATAATGGAATTCGCAATGCCATCATCAATAATTTCAATGAGCTGAACCTTCGCAACGACACTGGGGCATTGTGGGAAAACTACCTCGTCATTGAACGGCTTAAAAAGCAACAATACACCAAAATCTTTTCAAACAACTATTTCTGGCGCACCTACGACCAAAAAGAAGTGGACTTCGTGGAAGAGCGGGACGGACGGCTTTTCGGTTTTGAGTTCAAATGGGCGAAAGGGAAAGTGACCCCTCCCGCCATTTGGTTGGAAACCTACCCTGAAGCAAGTTTTGAAGCCATCAATCCTACCAATTATCTTCCATTTATTTCAGTGGGAGCGTGACCTACATCGTCGCCTTCCCACCCCCCTGAAACATCACCTGCATCATCACAAACAGTCCCTGCCCGTCGTTTTTGGCGTTTTTACAAACGAGGTAAACATCGTGCTTGCCCTGCGTCGGCTTCAGCGGTGCAACGGCAAAGGACGGCTTCATGTCCGAGGGCGGTGCATCCATTTTCATCTCTTGCGGTGTGATGGGCGACGAGGTGCCAATCAACTCCCCGTCCGGTGAATCAATGCGGACTTCAATGGTGCCGCCCGTCATGCCGTAGTTGCCGGGAGCATTGGCGATGATGGTCACCACCCCCATGCCCGACAAATCTAATTGCCTGTAGGCTAACCAAGCCCCGTCTTTTTGGGCAATGGCAATGGGGATTTCCGTGCCGGGTATCGTCATTTTCATGATGTCCTGCCAAGTGTCAGCAGCCGCCACGCTCAGGCTTGCATTGCGCAGCACCAAGGTCTGCTCGCCACGGATACCGGGAATGCCATTGGCCCCCTTGTCCGTGTAAGATGCCCGTAGGATGAACACGCCTTGGTCGCTTTGTCCCTTCGGAATGGTGGTGGTGTAGCTGCCTTTTAGCGGCAATGAATTGGCGGGCTTTTGCGTCAGGCCCATGATGTACCTCACCATTTCAGTCACTTCGCCGTCTTTCAGGCTGGGGTGTGCGGCCATCATCACTTCGCCCCAGACGCCCCCACCGCCGTTTTTGATTTTGTTGGCCAAATACTGCGGTGCCTTCGGGTCGGTCTTGTACTTGTTGGAAATGTCGAGGTAGTTCGGCCCGATGGATTTCGAGTCGAGTTTGTGGCAGGAATTGCAGTCGGATTTGTCCATTAGCGACTTGCCAACGGAGGTCGCCAAATTGTCGGCAAATTGATGTCCCTGTGCAATGAGCGCTTTGTCGAAGCCTTCAGGCAGATAGTCCACCGTCACGCTGACCGCCTCTGGCGAAATGCCCGAACTGGTCGAACCGTCCTCCTTATCGTTCACAACCACCTCATAATTAAATGATTGGCCGGGGAAGAAGAAGCCACTGTTGCCATTGACAATTTTCAATTCGACCACGGGCGGTTCGTTGCCAGCTTGCACTTCGGTGGTTGAAACGGACTCGCCGCCCTTGCCGTCGCTCACGGTCAATTCGACCTTGTAAGTGCCCGGTTTATCGAAAGTGAAATCCATGTCCGGCGTGTTGAAAGTCTGCAAGGATTTGCCATCTGGCGAAATCACGTTCCATTTATAGCTCACCTCGTCCTTGTCCCAGTCGGTAGTGCCTTTGGAGCTAAAATGCGTGGCAAACGGCACACCGCCCTGCGTCTTGTCAGCAGTCACTTTCACCTGTGGATTGCGGTTTCCAGCAGTATATTCGATGCGCACGAGGCGGGCATCGGGGTTGCCCGTGAACCAGGCCGTGCCATATTCCAGCACGTACAAATCCCCGTCCTTGCTGAATTCCATGTCAATCGGGTTGCTGAATTTATGGCTGCCCATGAACGGCTCCATGCTTTCGTAATTGCCTTCTTTGTCGAGCGTGACGGCCATTATCCAGCCCCGCATCCACTCATAAATGAAGAGCTTGTTGTTGTAATAATCGGGGAAGGGGCGCTTCGCTCCTTTGAAATCTTCGCTGTAAAAAACGGGGCCAGCCATTGCATTTCGGCCACCGCTGCCCACCAGCGGAAACTCCTCCGACTCGGCATACGGATACCAGATGAACGGCGGGCTGACGGGCGGCAACTCGGTCAAACCCGTGTTGTTCGGCGAGTTGTTGATGGGCTTTTCCGGGTTGTATTTCTCCCCGCTTTTTTGCGCAGCAAAATCGTATTCCACATAGGGTTGGTTGTTGCCCACGAAGTACGGCCAGCCGAAGTAGCCCGCCTTTTTAGCTTGGTTCACCTCATCATAACCCCTTGAACCATAAGGGATTGAGTCGTTGTTGGCGTCCGGCCCGACCTCGCCCCAATAGAGGTAGCCCGTCTTTTTGTCCACCGAAATGCGGTAGGGATTGCGGGTACCCATCACGTAAATTTCAGGTCGGGTTTTCTTCATACCCTTAGGGAAAAGGTTGCCCTCTGGAATGGTGTACGTGCCGTCTGGCTGCACCTTGATGCGGATGATTTTGCCCCGCAAATCGTTGGTGTTCCCGCTTGATTTTTGGGCGTCCCACGGGCCACGCTTTGGCCGCTCATCGTTGGGGCCGTAGGCAAAATCACGGGGGCTGGTGTTGTCACCCGTACTCAGGTAGAGATTGCCTTGCGCATCGAAATCAATGGAGCCGCCTGTGTGGCAGCACTCCTCCCGCTGCACGGGTATGCGGATGATGATTTTCTTGGAAGTCCGGTCGAGCTTTTCGTCCTTCAAAACGTAGCGGGCCAGTACGTTCTCCGACGTGTCGCCAGCGGGCGAGTAGTAGAAGTAGATGAAATTGTTTTTTTCAAAATCAGGGTCGAGTTTCACGCCGAGCAGGCCGTCCTCTGCCTCCGATTTTTTGCCCTCAGCACTGGTGTATTCGTGGCTGATGGGGATGGTGTCAACAACCATCGTTTTCTTCTCGTTTTGGTCGTAAATCTTGATAGCACCGTGCCGCTCGATATAGAGCACGTTGCCGCTCGGCAGCAAGGCCAGTTCGATGGGTTCGTTCAGCCCTTCTTCCAGCACGACCTTGTTGAAACGGTTCTCCTCCGGCATCTTGGCCGTGCGTACTGCGCTGTAATTCAAGGCTTTAGGCTTGCCATCGTCCAATGCCCATTTGAGGCCGCCCCAAACGTGTTCGAGGAAAAGCTGCTCCGAAAACGACTCGATGGTATGCCCCATGCAGGTGTAGAACGCCCTGCCGCCGTCGTACTCGTGGTACCAAGACATGGGGTGGTCGTCGCCCATATTACCCTCTTTGTAGGTCTTTTCGTCAATGGCCACGAGCGGCTTCACGTCCTTGTTCATCTGCTTGAAATTGTAGAACTCGTCCGTGCGCTTGAAGCGGTCGGGCAGGTGCTTGCAAGCCTCGTGGTTTTTATCCACCAAGTAGAACTCGCCCTCCTGCACATTGGGATTGCCGGGGTGGTCCTTGAAATAGGCGCCCGCCATTTTGCCGTACCAAGGCCAACCGTACTCCGTGTCGGTTGCCGAGTGGATGCCGACCCAGCCGCCGCCCGCCTGGATGAACCGCTCGAAATTGTTCTGCTGCTCTGGGTTCAGCACATCGCCCGTGGTGTTCAGGAAGACCACAGCGTGGTAGTTTTTGAGGTTGTCTTCGTAAAATGCAGAGTCGTTCTCCGTGGTGTCCACCACGAACTGGTGCTTCTTACCCATTTCGAGCATGGCCAACTTGCCCGCTTCAATGCTTTCGTGGCGGAAGCCGGCAGTTTTGGAGAAGACGAGGACTCGGGGTGTTTCTTTTTTGCAAGAGGAAAAAAGGAAAAATGCTGCTAATGTGCTGAAAAGCAAGAGTTTAAGTTTCATGTTGAAGAATAAAAGTGGATTAAATCTGGTGTTTGAGATATTGGTTGCGAAGCAAAAACAAATGGCGCTTAATTAGTTTACAAGTAGATAAAGGCCTGAAATATGGCGATGATATGGGGCAGGTTTCAATAAGACTTAGTGGCGGGTAGATTTTCTTGTAAGGCAATGAATGTAAATATTCAGCAAAAATCGGTTATAAAACTCATCGCTGTTTCTCCTCCGGCAGCCTACAAAAATGGTAGGAAAGCTTGACCAAAAACAGGTAGTAACCAAAATAGTCGAGAGAAGCGATTCGGGTTTGGGCAAGGTCGAGGAGATAGGAATTGAGTTCGTCAGTGGGGAACCAGAAGGCATTGTCAAAAAAACAGACATAATCTGACTGGGTACCTGGTACAGCGGGTAGGTAAAATACATTGGAATAGGTTTGGCCTTTGATGCCCCGAACAATGGTCTCCAATCTTTTTTCATCACCCAGGAGCAAGCGTAGCTCTTCCATAAAGGAGTCGAAAGAGGTCAATGGAGCGAAAACGATTTCTTTCGGTACAATTCTTTCGTTGTTCAAATCCATGTCGCAGGTATTCGAAAGGATAATTGCATTTGCATACAATTTTTCAAATTCGTCAGTTTCGAGGCTGTAATTTGGTTGTCGGATGCCAGATAGAAGGTCGCCTTGCAGGAAATAATCAAGGCTTCTGGGGAGATAAAAATTCGAGTAGAATTTGCTGTTCCAATTGGCAGTTTTGCTGGCGCTTTGCTCATGGAATTGCCCCAACGCCAAGAGCAATCTGCCCTTCTCCGGTTTAGAAAGGTAATTAGGCAAAAGACGTTCAAGTTGGTCTTTGTCGAACAGGAAAGTCATGTTTTATTGACGGTTTGGTAAAGTTGGTTGCTTACTGGCTGACTTTATCAGTGCCTTTCGAAATGCAATGGAGGCTTCTGGTGGTGCAGGTTCACTCCCCTTAAAAACCTCGTTTGCCAGCACCACCAAGCTCAAATCGTGTGGCTGAGAATTTTCCTCTGTTTCCCTGGCCGTTTTCCCTGCCGTTTTTCCAATAACAGGGGACGACAGCGGCTCTTTCGTTGATGAGGCTGCCTTTGGCTTAACTTTTCTATTTGGGGCAACGCCATTTGTATTGCCTACCACCTTCAGGTAGGCATTCGTCATGGCCTCCAAAGTTTCGAAACAAGCGTTCAAGAAGGCTTCGTCCTGAATGCCGTTGACCAATTCGTTGATGTTCAACCTGATTTGTTGTGCTTCCATTTTTCTTCTTTTTTGAAATAACGCAGTGGGCAAAGTTAAGGTTTGTGCAATTACCTTCCAAAGTCAATACTCATACTGCCTGATAAACGCCAATCACCTTGCTTCCAACACCCACACCGGCCCCATCAACCCTGATGGCAGCAGCTCACCTCCCCTATAAAACGGCATGGTCGTGAATGAATTCCCTTGTTCTATTTCAGCACATTCCCCTTCAACCATTTCATGCTGCGGCTCAGGCTGTCAAAAGCATCTGCCGGATTGTCGTGCTCAATCATCGGATAAACGAGGCCCGCTTTCTTGGCATGCTTGAAGATGCGCTTAAAGTCAATAATGCCTTCGCCAACGGGTTTCAGCGCCAACAGTTCCTTGTCTATGTCCTTGACGTGGAACATGGGGAAGCGGCCCGGGTACGCATTGAACAAGCCAACGGGGTCAACGCCCGCCTTTGTCACCCAAGCCAAGTCCAGCTCGAAGTTCATCAGGCTGTCGGGTATCTGCTTCGCAAACACATCAAATGGGCGGCTGTCGCCAATGGTTTTGAACTCCCAGTCATGGTTGTGATACACCAACTTGAGGCCAGCCTTGTTGCAGGCTTCGCCTGTGCGGGTCAAAATCTGTACAGCCTCAGCAACCTCCTCCGGCGTATTGGTCGGGATATTGGCGCAGACGAGGTATTCGATATCGCCACCAGCAACGCTGTCCACGAGTTCCTGCATGTTTTCCTTGAGGTTTTTCATCGTTGGCAACTTGATGGGATTGCCTTTCTCGTCGGTGGGCAACTTGACATCGGGTGGCAACTTGAATGGTGCTCCGATGACGTGATGCGAGCGCCACGTCATGCCCAAATCTTTCAGCATGGCTGAAAAGTCCTTGGCCGATTTGCCATAAAAACCGCCTTGTTTGCTAAATGCCGACTCTATGTTTTTGTAACCGATGTCGGCCAATTTTTTCAGTGTCCCCTTGGTATCGTTGTCAATCACGGACATGAGGGTGTACAACTGCACGCCCGGCTGGTAAGGCTTTTTACCCAAAAAATCGAAAGTGGAAACTGGGCCAAAGGCCATGCTTGCAAGCGCAACAGCACTTGACTGCTTCAGGAAGGTTCGTCTGTTTTGCATGATTATTTTGCTTGTTAAAATTTAGCCTTTCAAGTGCTTTTCGAAAAAAGACATCGTCCTTTCCCAAGCCAATTTCGCCGCCGCCTCGTTGTACCTTGCCTGCGAGGTATCGTTGTGAAAAGCATGTTGCACTCCCGGGTACAAATGCTGTTCGTAGCGGATTCCATTCGCCTTTAATGCCTCCTCGTAAGCTGCCATGCCAGCGTTCACCCGCTCGTCCATCTCGGCGTAGTGGAGCTGCACGGCGGCCCTGATTTTGGACACATCGGCGGCTTCTGATTGGCGACCGTAAAAGGCGACGGCTGCTTTCAACGTCGGCACATTCACCGCCAGACTATTGGACATCGCACCTCCCCAACAGAAGCCGACGCAGCCAAAGTTTCCGTTGCAGTCCTCCCGTTTCGACAGAAAATCAAAAGCACGGATGAAGTTCTGGAGCGAGTCCTCCTGCTTCAGGGTCTGAAAAAGCGACCTGGCCTCGTCCTCGTTGGCAGGGGTGCCGCCGAGCGGGGCGAGGGCATTCGGCGCAAGGGCGAGGTAGCCCGCCTTGGCTGCCCTTCGGGCAACGTCCTCGATATGGGCGTTTAGTCCCCGGTTCTCGTGAATGACCACGACGGCGGGGTATTTTTTCTTCTTTTTTGGCCTTGCCAAATAGGCTTTCATTTCGCCCTGAGCACCTGCCCAAGTAACATATTCAGTGTGCAGGTCATCTCCCTGCGTACGGTTGGCAGGGGTGCAGCCCGTTTCAATTAAAGGAAGTACAGCCAATGCCGCCGCCATGCCGCCTGTGAGCTTGGCGAGGCGTTCGAGGAACTCCCTGCGGGGCAGGGGTTTGTGGGTGTACTCGTCGTAAAGGTTGATTATCTCTTGGTTCATTTTCGCCTACTTTATGGGTTTTGATTTAAGATTTAAGATAATAAATAAATCACTTCTTATACCTCCCCATCCGTTCGTCCTTTATCACCCCCTTCCAGTCCATACCAAAGCCAAAATCATAACTGTGACCCTCAGTGTCCTTATGGCATTTCATGTCGTGCGGGGCGTCCTCGGCTTGGCGCTCCACTTCGCTCATGCTGGAGGGCATTTGGAAGGGCAAGAGGCCATTTGGCTCCGCCCTGCCTGTGATGAGGTCGAGTACGGCTTGGTCTTGCACCTGGAAATTGACGAGGATGGCGTCGGCCTTTTTTTCAAACTCACTGAAAACCATCGGGTTGTTTACATTCACGCTGACAATGACGGGCTTGCCCTTCATCTTGGCGGCGGTCTCCGTCACCATGCCGAGGTCGGTCACGTTGCTGGTTTTTACCATTTTGCCTTTGTAGCTGCGATTGGCACTGGCTTCTTTGGGGTCGCCTCCGGCAATGCTCGTGGCACGGGCCTCGGTGGCGGTGTAGTCGTTGTATTGGAGGCTGATGGGCAGGTAGCCGTTGCCGCCCGCCTTGATGTCCATGCTGTCGTAGCCGATACCGGACTTTGGGCTTTCGATGAAAACCAAGGCAAAATCGGCTTGTGCTGGGTCATCCACCACGTTGAAATACTTGCTTACGAGTTGCATGTTCACGGGGTAGTCCAGTTTCTCCGGCGTCTTCATGCCGAGGAAGTTGGTGCTGGCTGGCGTGAACTTCTTTGGCACATAAACCGACTTTTTGCCCGTTATAGGCAGCACATTCCCCTTGTTTTTCAACAAAACCTGCGATTTCAACTGGGCGTCGTAGCCCTCCTTCATAAAGTTCGGATTGCCTACCACGTTCTTCGTTATCTCCGGGTTGAGGTAAGGGTTTTCAAAAAGGCCCGTCCTGAAAATATTGCGGAGCAACCTGACGGCACTCTGCTCCATGCGCTGGCGCATCCATTTCTCGCCATGCTCCTTCACGCCCATCTGGTAGGCGTCGAGTATGGGCTGCGCCACGTTGTTGCCGCCGAACTGGTCAACGCCCGCCATCAGTACTTTGTAGTGTCGCTCGGCCTCCGTCTTGGTTTCAATGCCCCAAGGTTTGCCTCCGATGAAGGAGTTCATTACCGTATGGTCACGGGTAATGCCCCAATCGGTGCAGGCTACGCCGTCGTAGCCGTATTTTTTGCGGAGCAAATCGTTGATAATGTACGAGTTATAGGCGTTGCCCACGTTCTCACCGTTCTTCGAGTCCTGGTTCCAGGAGATGGTGTAATAGGGCATGATGGCCGAGGCCATTTTGGTTTTGCTTTTTAGTTTAAATGCCCCTTCAGTAAATGGGATGAAATGCGTCTCGAACTGCTTGCCAGGATACACGGCGAACTTGCCAATGGCATAGTGCGCATCCCTGCCCGCCTCGCCACTGCCGCCGCCGGGCCAGTGCTTCACCATGGCGTTCACGCTGCCGTGGCCCCAGCCGTCGGCGATTTCGAGTTGGTCAACACTGGTCTGGAAGCCACTGCAATAGGCTTCGGCCATCGCTGCCGAGAGCCAGGGGTTCTCCCCGAAAGTGCCATTGAAGCGCATCCAGCGAGGCTCGGTGGCAATGTCCACCTGTGGGCTGAGGGCCGTTGCAATGCCCAAGGCCCGGTACTCCGCTGCGGCCACTTGTCCGAAGCGCTCCGTCACTGCCGGGTCGAAAGTGGCGGCGAGGCCAAGCGAACCGGGCCACATTGAAATCTGACCACCGGAACCTGCATTGTACTCGGCGCTGCTGACCGTGCCGTGGCGTGGGTCGGTGCTGTTGTTGGCTGGGATGCCGAGGCCGATGCCCTCGCAGAAGGCCTGGGCTTTATTGTTCCATTGTGCGGCCACCTCCGGCGAAGCGACGGAGGTGATGAGCACATGCCGCAGGTTGTCATTTTTCAAAAATGCAAGCTGTTGGTCGGAAAGGTCGGCGGGGCTGGTCTCGCCCTGAACGAATGGCTTGCCGTTGTAAGTGCCGCCCATGAAGCCGCCCGCCCGTGCGGGGATGGTCTGGTGGCGACTGTAGAGCATGAGGCCCGCTATCTGCTCGATGCTCATTTGCGAAGCGAGGTCTTTGGCCCGCTCGTCGAAGGGTAGTCGCCAGTCCTCGTATTTGTCGAGGGTACCGTTCTTGTTCAGGTCCTTGAAGGCGAAGCCGTCCACCGTCAGGATTTTGACGCCGGAGTCGGTGGAGTAACCGATGGTCTGGCCGCCTTTGTTGTGGAGGAGGAGGATATTGCCGATGGCGGTTTTGGAGTAGTTTTCTTGGGAGAAACAAATGGTAGTTGCGATGAGCATCGCCAAAAAAATTGCACAAAGCCTTTTCATTACATGCTATTTTATGATAGTAAATCATCCTGCAAGTCCTTATTTTCCAAGCAGGTTTGCCGAAGGGCGAATGTAGAAAGTTAGGGCTTATTGGTAACCTGACAGGAGTTTTAAGTGGATAAAACATGGAAAAGTATCGTCATCATTTTGATAGACGATTCAATTGCCCGCTTGGAGAGCCAAGTCAGGCTTCAAATCTGAGATCTATTTTCCCAGGTTGTAAAAGCAAAAAACGGGCAGTCAACCATTGAATGGCGGTGAGGGAAGCTGAGATATCATGGCTTCATGCAACCCAAGCCTTTCATCCACTCAACTTCTTCAGGTGGGAAAGCAGGTGGCGGCGGTGTTTCGGCGTAGTTGATGGATTTATCAAAAGCACCTTGTTCGTACAAATCTTTCATCGCCTGTCCCAAATCCAAGACAGTGTCGTCGTCAGGTTGCCTAAGCGGAACAGGGATGACTGGCAGTGGTTCTTTCACGCTCATTGCCCAAAAATGCGTTCTTCCTTCACCTGCTCGAATGAGCGTAACCAAGTAGTGGCATTTAGGAATGTACGGATGTGCAAGCGGTCGCTCACCTCGCCTTAGCAAGTCAATTTCAATCAGATGAACCCCGCCATAATGCAGCCGCAATCGCTTCTCCCGATAGGGCTGAAGCCCGGGGCTACGCTTATTGACAGGCGATATGATTTCAATGGCAGTGATGAGCTTGTTATTTTTCCTGTCTCGGATTTCGACAACAGGGATTCGCACCTCCACGGGTTTGATGTCAGGTAATATGGCGGTTTCTGGCGTCAATAATGGCAGATGGTAAGTGGCAGCGGCAGGTTCCATTAGCAAATCCACTTTTTGGAAAACCTCCACATCAGGGTACATAATTCCCACATCCTCAGAGGGCGAGGTATCTTCCACGGTATAATTGTTCAAGTGAACGATGTAATAGCCACTCAATCGTTGAACCAATTGCACTTTTATCAAGTACGCAAGGCTGTTATGAACATCCGGGAAAAGATGCCCTTCGAGATAGGGGTCCATACCGGGGAAGGGTGACAACATGACGCTGATTTTTGGCTGTTAATTCAATTCAAAAACTCAATTTGCGATAAAGTTCCTGCATTTTGATAGAACCTTCACCAAGTATTGGAATACTGCTCTCAATAGTTGAGAAATCTTGCAACGACCACTTCCCAGTGGCCATGTCACGGGTGCAACTCGTCACGAGCATCTCAGTGCTTTCGATGGTCAAAATTTGCTGGAGAGATGGGATTTTACGGTAGTTCCGCTGTTTGGTGCCGAGGTCAAAATTGCGGGTGGAATCAGACAATACTTCCACGATGAGAATGGGATTGGCGACGGCAACCATGTTTCCCCGTAGCGTCACTTCCTCTGAAGTGCCCTGAACCACCGTTACGTCACCATTGTAGTATCGGCGCACGAAGCCGGGGATGTGGAGGGCGAGATTGCTGCCGAAAACATTGAAATCTCCGTTATCTAGTAAATTGCCTATGAAACGAATCAAGTTGGCAATAATTTTCTCGTGGTTTTGTGTGCCATATCCCATAAAAGAAATGATTTCGTGTTCGTCATATTCGATGCGGTACTGACACCCCTCCAACATGTCAAGGAACTCCTCCCAACTGGCAGGGATGCGCAGTTCTTCGCCCAATTCAAGGCGTTCTTCCAAAGTTAGTGGCAGTTTTGCGGCTACTTCCATGCGGCTTTTTATCTCAAATATAAACTGTTTTACTGAAAAACAAGAGGAGTCCCAACCAAGAAAATCTAACGGATCAAGTTAACATCCCCCTTCAACAACCGCTTGCTCCCGTCAATCAACTCCACTTCCGCAAACCAGACGAAAACCGCAGGGTTCATTTCCAAGCCCCTCCATTTCCCATCCCAACTATAGGTTGGGTTATTCGGCTGGAAATCATAGAACTGATAAACCGTTTCGCCCCAGCGGTCGAACACGAGGAAGCTTTTGATGACTTGTATGCTATTGCCTCCGGCAAAAATCATGAAGACATCGTTGACGCCGTCGCCATTGGGCGAGAAGGCATTTGGCACATAAATATCCACTTCCTTTTTCACGAAAACCGTCAAATGATCCTCCGCTGTGCAGCCTTCTTTGCTGGTAATTTTCACGAAATAATCGGTCTGCTGCCGGGGCGTTGCCAATGGCGAGCGGCAATCCAGGCAACTTAGGCTTGGGTCGGCCTTCCATTCAATAGTGGCAATATCGGCATCCTGCAAGCTCGTCTGCACGTCCAATTGATAGCCATCGCCGAGGTTTATCAGCGTATCGGCACCCAACATGACGAGTACCACGGGCGGTTCGGGTAGGTTGGCTATATCGGTCAGTTCGCAGCCGTTATCGTCTTGTACCACAAGCTCGTAAGTACCCGGCGACAGATTGCCGACGGCCATTTGGGTACTAAACGTCGCCCCGCCATCAATTGAATAAAGGAAAGGTGGCGTACCGCCAAATTCATCCATAAACTCAATCACACCTGTTTCTACCAAACAAGACGGTGGTGTAACCTCAAATTCAAAATCAGCAAAAATGACTTCCGTCACCGTCACTTCGTCGGTATTGGTGCAGCCCGTCAGCGAGTTGGTGATGGTCAATGTATAAGTTCCCGGAGCAGCCACGGTTGGCGTCAAACCTGTTGTTCCAGCCACAAGGTTTCCATCGCTGGTTGCCCATACTGCTGACCATTGACCAACAGGCAGACCCGTATTGCCCGCAAGATTGCCCTGTGTTTCGTTGCAATTGAGTTGCAGGCCGTTGCCCGCATCCACCTGAGGTATGTCCACGTCCTCGCCCACGGTCACCTGACTGCTGCTCTCGCAACCGTTGGTGGTGTTGGTGATGGTCAAAACATAGTTGCCGGGGGCGTCCACATTGGTTTGCAGGGCATCCTGCGGCCCTGTGAAATTCCCATTTGTCGTCGTCCAAGCATAGTCAAACTGCCCGCCCGTGCTGGAGCCATTGCCGTTCAGTTCAGCAGCCTGTTCCGTACAGGTGAGCATTGCCGGCGGCAAAATACTGACCGTTGGCTCGGTTTGGTTCACCTGAATGGCCACTTGCGAAGTGGACGTGCAGCCGTTGGCGCTGTTGGTCACCGTCAGCAGGTAGGTACCGCCAGCGTTCACCGTCGGGGTCAGCGAATTGCCACCAGAAACGATGTTGCCGCCATTGCCTGCCGTCCATTGATAGCCGAAGCCTGCCCCTTGAGACCCCGTTCCGCTCAGGGAAACGCTCGGTGAGGCACAGGTCAAAATGGAGGTCGGCCCTGCGTTTGCCATTGGTGGAGTCGTGTTTTCCAATGCCGTCAATTGGGCAGTGTTTGTGCAGCCCGTGAGCGTGTTGGTGACGGTGAGCAGGTAAAGTCCCGGCTCGTTCACGGTTGGGCTTAGGGTGGTCGCCCCATTGAGGATATTGCCGTTGGTTGTTGTCCAAAGATAGGTGAACCCAGCACCCGAACTGCTCCCATTGCCACTCAGGTTGAGCGTGAGGTTGGTACAGGTCAGTAACCCGCCAGCGGCAGCCGCAGCGGCCGGTGGCGTGGTATTTTCCGTGATGTTCACACTGTTTGTTGCTGCGCAACCATTGTCGTTGTTCGTGATTTGGAGCGAATAAAGGCCCGGCTCCGTAATGGTCGGATTCAGCGTGGTTGATCCCGCAATGGCACTGCCGTTGGTAGTTGTCCATTGGTAACTGAAATCAGGGCCTGTTGAGGAGCCGTTCCCGTTCAGTTGCAGTTGGGTGGTCGTACAGGTAAGCTGTGCCGTTGGCCCTGGGTTTACGGTTGGCAGTTGATTGTCCAAAAGTACGGTAACACTTGAAATAGTCGTGCAATTGCTAGCGGTATTGGTGACCGTGAGCAAGTAGGTGCCGGGAGCAGTAACTGTTGGTGTCAAGGTCGTGGTGCTGCCCTGAATTTGGCCGTTGGTGGTCGTCCATTGGTAAGCGAGACCCGCCCCTTGGCTCGAACCACTTGCGTCCAATTGAACACTGGTCACAACACAAGTCAGTTCATCTGCCGTGCCAGCATTGGCGATGGGCAAGCTGGCATCCTGCGCTATGACGACCGAAGCCTCCGCCGTGCAGCCGTTGGCATTGTTCGTCACAGTGAGGACATAAGTGCCGGGCGCATTGATGGTCGGCGTGGTGGTATTGGGGCCATTTTGGATATTGCCGTTGGTGGTCGTCCAACTGAACGCCACGCTTCCATTCATGGCCGCACCGCTACCACTGAGCGTCAACGAATTCTGTGTACAGGACAAAACGCCGGGGCTGCCCGCATCGGCAGTAGGTGCAACTACGTTTTCCCCAACCGTTACCGAGGAAGTCGAAGTGCAGCCGTTCTGCGAGTTCGTCACCGTCAAAACATAAGTCCCAGGTGCACCAACCATTGGTGCCAACGTTGTTTCGTCCTCCAAGATATTGCCATCATTGGTTGTCCAAAAATAGCTGAATTGGCTGCCTTGGTCAGCAGTTGCGTTCAAGTTGGTTTCAGTCAAAACACAGGTCAGTGGTGCGCTCGTGCCCGCATTGACCATTGGGAAATTGCCGTTCTGCGAGACGGCAACCGTGGCCACATTGGAGCAACCATTGCTGGTGTTCTCAACGGTGAGCAAATAATTGCCGGGGGCATTGATGAGCGGCGTCAAACTGTCTTCACCGTTCACGATATTTCCGTTGGTGGTTGTCCACAAATAAGTAAAACCTGCCCCTTGGCTGGAACCATTGCCGTTGAGGTTGAGCGAAGTGGTGGTGCAGGTCAGCACACCAGCCGGGCCAGTGCTGGCAACGGGCAAGGTGACATCCTCCGTAACAGTTACGGCCACCGTATCGGCGCATTGGCTATCCAAGTCGTTGATTATCAGCGTATAAACTCCGGGGTTGTTGATTTGCGGATTCAAAGTCGTTGCGCCAGCAAGGATACTGCCACCTTGGGTAGCTGTCCAGTTGAACTGGCTATTATTGCCAAATGTGGAGGCCGAGGCATTGAGCAATTGGCTGATGATATCGCAGTTGAGTTGGACTGGTGGGGCTGCTGCCGCAACGGGTGCATTGAAATTGGCGGCGACCGTCACGCTGGCCGTGCTGGTGCATTGCGAAGCAGTATTGGTTATCGTCAAAACATAAGTGCCAGCGGCGTCCACGGTGGGGCTAAGGGTGTTTTGGCCTGCGGCAAAATTGCCTCCCGTAGTTGTCCAGGCAAAAGTGAAGCCACTGCCAGAGGAGGAATTGGTGGCATTCAGCACGGTGCTTTCGGCGTTGCAGTTGAGCATTGCCGGAGGCAAAATGGCCACCGTTGGGAAGTTGTTGTTTTGAAGCACAACTACCGAATCCGTTGCGGAGCAACCATTGGCTGCGTTCAAAACCGTGATGAAATAAGTGCCCGCCGAGTTGATGGTCGGGTTGAGCGTGGTTGTGCCGCCGCCCAATTGCCCGTTCGAGGTCGTCCATTGATAGCTGATGTCGCTACCCGTGGCCGAGCCGTTTCCATTCAGCTGCGCCGTATTGGACTGGCAATTCAACGCTGGCGCTGGCCCTGCCTCTGCAGCTGGCGGGGTCACGTTATTGGTCACCTGCACCGACGAGACGGCAGTGCAACCATTTGGCTGTGAGACCGTGAGCGTATAGGTGCCGATGCCATTGACGAGCGGCGTCAGGGTGGTGCCGCCGTTTACGATAGTGCCACCGTTGGTCGTCCAGTTGTAGGTTAGGTTGTTGCCAGTCGCAGTTGCGGAGAGCATGGTCTGGTTGGTAGCACAAGTTAGTTGACTGGGCGGTGCTATATTGATGGTCGGTATGCTGTTGTCGCCCGTGACTTGTACGCTGGCCGTTGCAGTGCAACCATTGCTGCTCTGTGTCACGGTTACCGTGTAGGTTCCAATGGCATTGACGATAGGATTGGCAGAATCCACCCCCGATACAATATTACCACCTGATGTTGACCAATTGAAGCTCAAAACACCGGTTCCATTGGAGCCAGTGGCATTGAGTGCAAGGCTGGTTGTGGTGCAACTGATACTGCCCGGTGTTGCTATGACGGCATTTGGCGGTGTGGTGTTGGCGGTCACAGAGACCTGCTCCGTGTCGGTACAGCCGTTGGCTGGGTTGGAGACAGTGAGTAAATAGGAGCCGGGGGCGTTCACCGTTATGCTGGGCTGGTCAGTTGGCGAGGTGATATTGCCGCCTGTCGTTGACCAAGCAAACACCAACCCCACTGGCGTCGAGCCGCTACCGTTGATGGTGACCACGGGGTTGGCACAACTCAGGTTGCCACTGGCCACGGGGTTGGCCACAGGAAAATTAAAGTTGGAAGACACTAGTACGGTCACATCATCGGTGCAGCCATTGAGGATATTCGTAACCGTGAGGGTATAGCTGCCAGGAGAGGCCGCATTGGCGATGAGTTCATTGGTCGGCCCAGAAAAAGAGCCGTTGGTGGTCGTCCACTGGTATTCAATATTGCCGCCGACCGTGGAGCCGTTCCCATCCAGCAAGGACAATGGGTTGGTGCAGGATAACGGTGTGGGCTGCGCAGCCTCCGCATAAGGCACATCGGGGTCGTTCACCACTTCCACGCTGGCGGTTTCGGTACACATCGTCGTGCCAGCCGTCAGGGTGACGGTCAATTCGTAGAAACCAGGCGAATTGACGATGGGGTTCAGGGTGTTGCCCCCTGAAACGATGCTGCCGTTCGGCGTCGCCCAATTGTAGGTGTAGCCAGGCCCAACCGAGGAACCGTTGCCGCTGATGGTGATACCCTGGCCAAACTCACAAGGCAAAATGGCGGTAGGATCCGTGACAGCATCCACATCCACCACGGTGATGGTCACTTCGTCGGTATCGTTGCAAACAGGGCCGAAGGCGATGTCGTCCAAAGCGAAGTCGTTGCCTCCACCGACCGTGTTCTGGTTCACGATGCAAATCTCGGCAGAGGTGGCAGAACCAGAGTTCCAGGTCTCAAAGAACTCGGTCCATTGGCAGGTCGTACTGGGCGCATTGAAGGTGCTGCCCAATAAGGTGCCGTTGATGGAAAACTGCAATTCCGCAGGGTTGGAAGAAATCACGGAAGCTACCCAAGTGCTGAACTCATAAAGCGTATTGGGCTGCACGGTCACCGTTTGGCACCAGACATTTTCATTAGGCGTGGTAGAACCGTTCACCACCATCATATTGCCGCCGCCGCTCGTATGGTCGCCACAGGGTTGAAAACTAGGGTGGTAATCTGATGGGTCTGTGCCTACGGCATACGTCCCCTCTGGCACCAGTCCAGTAGGGCCCGACCCCATTATATAATCACTGGTGAATACGCCGCCCCCAGAAAAGTTGCCATCAACGATGATATTGTTGGTAGCACCGCCGCCGCTCAGTGTCAGCGTATAGGTCGTGGTCTGCGAGACGGTCACAGAAGTGCTAAGGCTGCTGGGGTCGTTGACACCGTCCACTGGCGTCCATGAAATATTGCTGAAGGAGCCTGTGCCCGAACCCGTAAGCGTCACCAAGCCTGGGGCGCAGATGACCTGGTCAGGCCCTGCGTTCGCCACGATATTGCATTGCGAATGGGCTTTAAACGAGAGCAGCGTTATTGTCAATAAAAAGAGGATTGACTTTGTATAGGTGCTATTCATAATTGAATTTGTTTCCAATGACTGCCTTCACAAATCGGGCAAAATGTGTTTCGAGGCATAAAGAAAGTCAAAAATTACCTGCTATTGTAGGGTATCCGATTTTTGGCTTTAAAATTTAGGTGTTTCGCTGATTTTGAACAATTGAATAGCAGAATGGTGATAGTTGTCAATCAAGTTGTGAATGTGCATTGCATCTTGCCTCCTTTCCCTACTTTTGCGCCTCGAAACCTAATTTTGTTATGGTTAAAGGTAGCATCAGTTTTTGTTGAATTATGGAGGAAAAAGGGTTTGTTTATAAAAATGGCAGCAAAGGGTTTTTTTAAACCTTGGCACCTTTCGAGAGGGCGGGTTATCAAACCCGCCAGTTCCGGAACTGGCGGGTTTGATAACCCG
>JALHQW010000009.1:0-98899 GCA_022841745.1 Saprospiraceae bacterium
CTTGGCTCAATTCCTCGTAAGGGTCAATCCCTTGTGACCGAACGTGCTCTTCCCATAGTTCAAGGTCTCGTTGGGCAGCTTCAATTGCCATTTTGCAATAGCAATTTCCACCAGATCCAAAAGGACAAAAGCCCCCTGTTTCGTATTGACAAATCTTTACCACTCCCCCTATTGTGCTTTGCCATGAAATGGCCTCTTCTTTCATGGCACGGAGCAGGGCGCTATATTGCTGTGCAACGCTTAAGTTGGGCGGCATGTCCCAAGACAAACGAAAGGCGTTCCAAAGATTAGAAAGATCAATCACTAAGGATTCCATTTGCCGCTCGGTGAGGAAAGCGCTGGGTGGGAAAGCTTCCGCTTGAATTCCGAGAAGGATGGGCAATGATACCTCTAAACAGGCCGGTTCATAGATAGGCTCGTCATCTTCCAAGTTGACCATGAATTCGGCTTCCATGGGCGAAGGAGCGAGCATGGCCGCCTGCCGAACATCTAACCGCAATTGTTGGAGGTACCTTTCCATAATGAGTTATTTACAGGTGGCTAATTTAGCATTAAATTTTACATGTATTGTTTTTTGTCAGAGTATTTTTGAAAAAATCTATTTTGTGCAAAAATTTAGCATGAAACGGCTCAATCCGCAGCACCCATTAGAATTGCAACACACAACCCGGCGGCTTTTCCTCCAGCAATCCTTGTTTGGCATTGGCGCCTTGGCGCTTGGCAACCTAATGGGCGGGTGCTCCCGGTCAGGCACCGAGGCCAAGACGTTTGACCTCTTCAATCCCTTGGCGCTCAAGTCACCCCATTTTTTACCAAAAGCAAAATCCGTCATCTACCTGCACATGGCGGGCGCCCCCAGCCAACTGGAGCTTTTTGATTATAAGCCCGAACTCGCCAAACTCGATGGGCTTGACTGCCCGCCTTCGTTGTTGGAAGGTAAGAAATTCGCTTTTATCAGGGGAGTGCCAAAGATGTTGGGGCCACAGGCAACGTTTGCCCAATATGGCCAATCAGGCCAATGGGTGAGCAATTACCTTCCTCATTTTCAAAAAGTAGTGGATGAGGTGGCCATCATCAAGTCGCTTACCACCGACCAGTTCAACCATGCTCCGGCACAACTTTTCATGCACACGGGCTCGCCCCGGCTTGGCAGGCCAAGCATTGGCGCATGGGTCACTTATGGCCTAGGTTCCGTAAATGAAAACCTGCCCGGCTTCGTGGTACTCACCTCCGGTGGCAACAATCCCGATGCTGGCAAGAGCGTATGGGGCAGTGGTTTCCTGCCCTCGGTCTATCAAGGGGTACAGTGCCGCTCGGAGGGTGAACCTGTCCTTTTCCTGAAAAACCCCGAGGGCATGGACACCGAGCTTCGCCGGGCCAGCATTGATGCCATCAACGAAATCAATCAATTGACCCATGCCGAAACGGGCGACCCGGAGACACTTTCCCGCATTTCGCAGTATGAAATGGCCTACCGCATGCAAATAACCGCACCAGAAGTGATGAACATCAACGACGAGCCAGCTTATATCCATGAAATGTACGGAACCAAGCCCGGCGAGACCAGCTTCGCCAACAACGTATTGCTTGCCCGTCGCTTGGTGGAGAAAGGGGTGCGGTTTGTGCAGCTATTTGACTGGGGCTGGGACGCCCACGGCACCGACGAGGCGCTGGCCATTGACCTTGGTCACCGCAAAAAATGCGAATCGGTGGACAAGGCCATGACTGCCCTTATCCTCGACCTGAAACAGCGGGGCATGCTGGAGGAAACGCTCATTGTTTGGGGTGGTGAGTTTGGCCGAACGCCGATGCAGGAGAACCGTGATGGCAACAAAATGCCCTTTAAGGGACGTGACCACCACACTGATTGCTTTAGCATCTGGATGGCTGGCGGCGGCATCAAAGGCGGTGTGAGCTATGGTGAAACCGATGAAATTGGCTACTCGACCGTGAGCGGCAAGGTGACTGCCCACGATGTCCATGCCACCATTTTGAACCAATTGGGTTTTGACCATGAAAAAATGACCTTCCCATTCCAAGGCCGCAATTTCAGGCTGACGGATGTGAGTGGGGAGGTCATCAAAAACATAGTGGCCTAACCCTCATTCACGAATCACGAGTCACAAATCACAAATCACCACCATGCCTGTTTCAAGACGAAAATTCCTTGCCACTACCACTGCTGCCGCTGCGGTCCTACCATTTGCGGCAGCAAGCAAACCTGATTTCATGAAAAAACCTGGCTTTTCCCTAACCATCCTTGCCACCAATTGGGGCTTCAACGGCAACTATGATTCATTTTGTGCCAAAGCCAAAGCCGAAGGCTACGACGGAGTGGAAGTTTGGCTGCCCGGCACTGTAAAAGAGCAGGACGAACTAATGAACGCCGTGACCAAGCATGGGCTGAAATATGGCTTCCTGTGCGGCAGCGGCGAATCCGATTTTGCGAAGCACCTGAGTGAATTTGAAAAAATACTACGGGATGGCGTGGCGCTCAACCCCTTGTACTTCAACTGCCATTCCGGGAAGGACTGGTTCAATTTCGAGCAGGGCAGCCGTTTCGTGCAAGTAGGCCTGGACGTGGCAAAATCGAGCGGTGTGCCTGTTTACCACGAGACCCACCGGGGCCGGTTGATGTTTGCTGCGCAAATTACAAGGCAATACATGGAGGCATTCCCTGGGCTTCGGCTTACCTTGGATGCCTCGCATTGGTGCGCCGTACACGAGTCCTTGCTCAGCGACCAGCCTGAAACCATGCGAATGGCACTCAGCCGCACCGACCATATCCATGCCCGCATTGGGCACCAGGAAGGCCCACAGGTAAACGACCCCCGTGCGCCCGAATGGGCCGACGCCGTCAAAGCCCACTACGCTTGGTGGGATGAAATTGTAAAGCGCAAGGCCGCTGAAGGGCTGCCTGTAACCGTCCTCACGGAGTTCGGGCCACCAACCTACCTACCCACCGTGCCCTACACCTTCCAGCCCTTGGCCGATCAATGGGACATCAATGTCTTTATGATGAAGACGATTAGGGAAAGGTATAAGTAGTTGGCAGTTAGACAGTGGGCAGTTGGCAGTCAGTTGGCAGTTGTTTAGTCTAGTAGCTATTGCCGAGCACTGACCGTAAGACTACGGTATAAGAAGTTGGCAGTTAGGCAGTTGGCAATTGGCAGTCAGTTGGCAGTTGTTTAGTCTAGTAGCTATTGCCGAGCACTGACTGTAAGACTACGGTATAAGAAGTTGGCAGTTAGGCAGTTGGCAGTTAGTTGGCAGTTGTTTAGTCTAGTAGCCATTGCCGAGCACTAACTTGAAGACTACAATATAAGAAGTGGGCAGTTAGACAGTTGGCAGTGGGCAGTCAGTCCGGAAGTCCGTTAGTCTTAAAGTCTGGGCTCGACGTCGGCTAAAGGACTAAACGACTGCCGACTGACTGCCCACTGCCAACTGTCTAACTGCCAACTTTGAAACAGCCAACTCTTTTCAACTATCTTTGCCCAAAATTTCCAAACTCGGCGGCTATGGAGAAAATTAAGGCATTTGCAAGGGAGGTTTTCCTGTTTTTATCCAGTGGTGTTTTCCTGAAAAACTTTGCCATGATGGTAGCCGTCGTGGTTGGGGTTGCGTTGTTTTCCAATTGGTTTTTGGGGTGCTACACCAATCATGGCGAATCGGTACAAGTGGATGATTTTATCGGAATGCACCTAGATGATGCAGATCGCCAAGCGAGGGACAAAGACTTTGAGTTTGTCATAATGGACTCTGTTTGGACGGAAGGGAAACCCAGTGGAATTATCTTAAAACAAGAGCCGAAACCACTTTCAAGGGTAAAGGAAGGCCGCAAAATATACGTAATCATTACTGGCGACCCAGATGCTTATCGTTTGCCCGATTTGAAAACAAGTTCTTATGATTTTGACCAGTATTCAAAACGACTTGCCATGAATGGTGTCAAGTCAAGGGTCAAGGAACGTGTTTTTGACAAAAAACAGGCAGAAAATTCCATCCTGTATTTCTACCACAATGGCAAAAAAATAACCGAGCGTGAAGTAAAATCTGGCTACTATGTCATACCAGGCGATGTACTGGAATTTGTCGTTACCCAGCAAACCAGCAATGAACTTCAAGTTCCCGACCTCGTTTGCATGAACTACTCGGCGGCGGAGTTCCTCATCAGTTCCTCCAATCTCATCATCGGCACAGTCAATGAAGACGGGGCCATCAGTAGCCAAAGCACGGCCTATGTTTCAAGGCAAGAACCGGCAGCGGGCGAACCCGTGCAGATGGGCATGCAAATCACGGTTTGGATAAGCCAAAGCCTGCCAGATGGCTGCACGGAAACCGATGCCAAAGCCACAGAGCCTTCTGCGGAGCAAGGCACTGAAGAGGAGGAGAATTGGTAACAAAATTGCCGTTGGCAACAAAAAATAACATCAATCGTTTTCTTAGCCTTTAAAGCATGTTTGGTATCGTTGACCAACGGGCATTTTTCTTTTTTCATGAAAACGCCTTCCCGTTCAGTTTGAGCCGAAATTGCTAGACTCAATAAGATTCAATTTTTGAAATGAAATATTTGCACACTGCTTTTTTCCTGTTGCTCTTTGCAAATTACCTGTGCGCACAAACTTTGGAAGTTGCACCAGTGAAGGGAAATCCCAAATTAAGGCAACAAGCCACCCAAAAGACGCTTGCGGATGCCAAATTGGTAGAACAGCTCACAGGGCACCTACCACCCCAGTATGCAGTAGGCGAACGGGGAACTTGCCCGCCAGAAGTGGATGGCTATGTGGTGGAATCGGGCAGGGTCATTGAAATCGAAATTGACACGTTCGGCCTCACGAAGGGCGATGAAGAAGCAACCATCACGATCGAAAACAGCGGTGCACTGCAATATGGTAGCGCCAATTTCGCCGATACCACTTTGCTGCTCACCTATACCGCAAACGGAGGATTGACAGGGGCCAATTTGGAAACCATCCAGTTCAAGGTCTCACAACCAGGTCACGATACCACCCTTAATGTAGAAATTAAAGTGCGCAGGCGGGGTAGGGTGGTCGTAATTGAAACTCAGACCGTGCAGCCCGAATCCATTTCAACCTTCTGTTTGGAAGATGAATTGGCTTTCGACCTGCCGAAAGTTTGCGCTGGGTCCAGGGATGATTTCGATGAGTACGATGGCCGTGGAACCATCTTCCACCACATGTCTTCTTACGATTACCCTGATACTTGTTTGGTCTATTACGCCAGCCGTTTCCCTGGTGTAGACACCATCAGCATGACCATCTGTGACGAATGGGGCGTCTGCGATGTGTTCAAGGTGCCATACGAGATTCCAGGCGATACCCTTTCTATCCAAAGCGAACCATTTTTCGACGATTTTGCCTCCTACGACGATAGTTACCCCACTGCTGACCTGTGGTTGGACAAGGACGTTTTCCGAAATACCACCTTGGCTCCCAAGCCTCCATCCATCGGCTTTGTGAGCTTTGATGGCTTGGACTATAGGGGCGACGTTTACGATGTGTTCAAAGGGGTGGGGGATAGGCTTACTTCTAAAGCCATTGACCTCAGTAGTTACACAGCCAATAGCAATATTTTCCTGCGATTTTTTGTGGCCCCTAAAGGATATGGTTTGCCGCCAGAAGAAGCTGATTCGCTGACCATTGAGTTCAGGAACAACCAAAGGGAATGGGTAAGGGTAGGAACTTTTATGGGGCTAAAAGATGTGGATTTGGATTCATTTCCCCCTTTCATTTTCAATGCCATACCAGTCAATAACACACAGTTCTTACATGAAGCCTTTCAGTTTAGGTTCACAGCCGTGACCTCCCCTGGCGGCATCAGCGACATGTGGCATATTGACTACGTACATTTAAACAAAAATGAAAGCCCAACGCCCAATTTCAATGATATAGCAAATACAAAACTGCCGACCAGCCCTTTAAAGAACTATACCGCCCTCCCTTGGAGGCATTTTTCAAACCATGTTGGCAATGAAACGCAAGACCAGCTAACTTCCCAGTTTTACAACCATTTTGACGATGTGCTTGCCATAACAGAGTCAAAGGTCACCTATGTCGAATTGAATAGTGGAACAAACCTGTCCTCACCTTTTCCAGTTGTGGAAGGTGGAACGGAAAGCAATTTGCCCTCGCAGGTTCATGCAGATAGGTCGAGGGTCATTCCTGCGACCAACTTTGATGCATTGAAAACGGCCCTCTCAAATCTTCCAGACGGCGTTGACCCGAAAATTTTGGAAACACAATATTCTATTACACCAAGCACCTCACAGGTGAATGGTTTTGCATCCAATGACACGGTTCGCCTGCAAAATATTTTTTCAGACTACTTCGCCCACGACGACGGCACCGCTGAGCAGCAAATTTTCATACAACATGCAGAGGGTTTTGAGGCTTTTGGCTCTAAGTTCCGCACCAACGTGGATGATACGTTGAAGTCAGTCCAATTCATGTTCCCACACGTGAACGGTGATGTGTCCAACCAGCTCTTCAATTTGAACATTTGGCTGGGCGATTTCGACACCATGATATTCAGCCGTCCTTTGTTGAAGCCTTTCTACCCAAGCGCCGTCTATGACACCTTGCAAGGTTTCACGACTTACCTGCTCGATGATTTTTTGGGCGCTCCACAACCCGTTTTCATTCCAGCCAATACTGATTTTTATGTGACACTCCAGCAGGCAAGCTCAGCGTCTTTGGGCATCCCAATTGGTTTCGATGTGCAGAATCCCTGCGATTGCAACTGGGTAAATTTGAAAGGAGAGGATAGCACTTGGGTAAAATTCCCCAGCAACTTGGCGGGTGCCTTGATGATCCGACCCGTTTTTGGAGATGTTAGGGCCACGAGCGGCGCCAACGAAAAACCATTAGCGGCAGCAAGCGTGAATATTTACCCAAACCCTTCCAACGGGATTATTCATTTTGAACCCCAAAAAGGGGAGTTCAAGGATTTCAAGATAAACATCTTCAATAGCCTTGGCCAGTTGATGGACAGTGGTTATATGCAACAAACCTGGGACATAGGGGCGCTTCCCAACGGGCTTTACTTCGTGCATATCGCCAATGAAAAATCGGGTGAGCAACAGACCAAGCGGATTCTGCTGGCAAAAGATTAACAATGGTTCGTGAAGTTTTAAGGTTCTATGGTTTTCGGGATTTGGGGCAAACCCAACCTTACATCATTTTTGACAAGGTTGGAAAAGCAATCTATCTTTTCAAAACGACTATTGTGCCGCAACCTTAGAACCTGAAAACCCGAAAACTTCACTAACCATTGATTAATTTTGCGTTGAAAAACAAACTTAATTTCAATGGTTCGTGAAGTTCTGAGGTTTTAGGGTTTGGGGACAAAACCTACCACAAATCATTTTTGAAAGGGTGGAGAAAATAACCAACCATTTCAGAAGTAGTATTTTGGCTATAACCTTAGAACCCGAAAACCCGAAAACTTTACAGACCGTTGAATTTTTCAACATCAATCAATAGACAATGGACATTACCGTACAGGAACTAAAGCAACGATTGGATGCAGGCGACAACAGCTTCGTTTTGATAGACGTTCGTGAACCCTACGAGAACAGTGAGTTCAATATTGGTGGCCAATTGATACCAGTGGGCAGTGTCATGGGGGCGATTCCCACGCTGCAAGACCACAAGGACGAAGAGGTCATCGTTTATTGCCGTTCTGGCAACCGCTCTGGAATGGCAAAGCAATTGTTGGTCGCATCGGGTTTTACCAATGTTAAAAACCTCTTGGGAGGCATGCTCGCCTGGCGGGAGAATTTCGGATGATAAAAAAATCAGCCATTTGTTTTTTGTCGGTTTTCATGCTCACTGCCTGTGTGTCCAAGCAAGTGGAGCCACTGCCCATTGCTGAAGATGAACTTATCAAGCTCATGTTCGATGTTCATGTGGCTGAGGGGGCGCTCTCGCAACACCCCGGCGGGCCTTCGAAAGATAGCATGGCAGCGGTCTATTACAATCAAGTTACCAAAATCCATAAAATCAGCCGGGCCGATTTGGACACTTGTTTGGTCATTTTGCAGCGCAATCCTGAATTGGCCAAGGATGTCTATGAAAAAGTGCTGGAAATGATGGAGAAGAAGCGGATTGAACTTTAAGAAATGGCAAGTGGCCCTAATATTCTAGGTTTCAGCAGAGGCACTTTGCAAAAAAAGAAAAGCGGCTTTGTGCAATGCACGAGCCGCTTTTTTCTTTCGCTGTTGTTTTTATAGCGCCCGTCTTAAGTATTACCTGGGCGATATTTGGCACTTGATGCCCGTATGAATGGATTAGAAATCGGTAATACTCCAGCAAGATAGGCTAGGTACAAGCCAAAAATCCCGACTGTTTAGGGAGTGGTAGGTTTTCACGGGGGAGCGGTTGGTTTGGTTTTGGATGTGGAAAGTTGTAATGGGTTGAAAATTAGCGTTTTGAACAAATACCGCATCAAGGCCGATTCATACGATAAGTTGAGTTTTATTCGTTTGAAACTGTGCAACAAAATTCCAATCACCTTGCCGCTGTTAAAAAATTTATAATTTCACCCCGCCAACCCAAGTCCCGATGCTGATGATGAAACAAGGTTCGTTTGTTTGGAGTAAACAGACCTTGCCCCAAAAATTGAAGAAAACGTACAGCAACCATACTAATCTGCAAAGCGCTTCCAACATCCCAACCATTGGAGCAGCGATGAACGAAGCAAGAAAAACCTTCATAGAATGATAAAGTCAAGAGTAGTTTTTGTAGCAATGGCTTTCATGGCCGTCCTGCAACTTACCGCACAAAAAACGACCGTTTTCACGGAGGCCCAGCTGGCCTACAAACGTGGAGAGGAGTTTTTCCAAAAAGGCGTTTATGGCTATGCCATGACCGAGTACAAGGCGGCCATACAGCAATTGTTGCCAGCCAACGAGCCAGAGTGGGAGCAATTGCGGATGCGCTCTGAACTGGGTTATGCCAAGTCAGCAGTGCGGCTCGACCAGCCGGATGGCGAAAAGCTCATCCTTGAGTTCATCCGAAAGTACAAGCCCGATCCGCTCGCCAGCCAAGCCTTGTTGGAAGTCGCCAACTACTTCTTCAATGCGCAGAAGTACGACAAAGCGATAGAGTTCTATAAGCAAATAGACCCAAGGGGGTTGAATGCTGCCCAGCGGCAAGAGCTTTATTTCAAAATTGGTTACTCTTACTTCGTGCAGAAGAAGTTCAAAGAGGCAGAGTCCAATTTCAAGGAAATCAAGGATGTACAAGGCGATTATTTTTATCCTGCCAATTACTACTACGGACTTTGCAAGTTCTTCAACAACCAATACGCCGAAGCCATCAAGAGTTTCAGGTTGGTGGAGCGCTCTAAGGATTACAAGCCCTATGTGCCCTACTATATTTCACAGATCTACTTTGCGCAGCGTGACTTTGATGAGTTGATAAAATATGCTGAGCCAAAGCTGAAAGACAAGACCCTTCGCAACTTGAAGGAAATGAATCAATTGGTTGGTCAGGCTTATTTTGAAAAAGGGGATTATAAAAAAGCATTGCCATTCCTCGAAAAATTTGCGGAAAGCTCCGGCACCATGCGGGAAGAGGAGTTCTACCAATTGGGCTACTGTCAATACCAGGTCGGGCAGTACGCTAAAGCAGCCAAGAACTTTGAGCAACTGCATGCCGTCAATTCGATACTTGGCCAAACAGCCCTCTACTACCTCGGCGACTGCAAGCTTACGGCGAAGGATAAAATAGCGGCAAGGAGCGCATTTGGCGCAGCCAGCAAAATGAGCTTTGACAAAGACATACAGCAAAGTGCATTGATCAATTACGCCAAGCTTTCCTACGAACTGCGCTACGACAAGGAAGCATTGGCCGCTTTGCAAGAAATCAGGTCAGGTTCGAAATATTACGCCGAGGCCCAAGAGCTGATGAGCGATATTTTCGTGAACACCCGCAACTACGATCAGGCTATTGCCACGCTTGAAGGGATGCCAAACAAGCCCCAAAAGCTGAAAGAGGCCTACCAAAAAGTGCTTTACCTGAGGGGTATCCAGCATTTGAAGGATGGTAGGACTTCACAAGCCGAAAGCCTGTTGTTGAAAGCTTTGGACAACCCCTACAACAACGAGTACAAGGCACTCACGCTTTATTGGTTGGGCGACATGAACCACCAGGCAAAGAACTACAACAAGAGCATTGACTATGTCAACCAGTTCATAGCCTTAGCCAAAAATATCAAGATCCTGCCAGATGAATCCTCGGTACATACGGCCAACTACATGCAGGGCTACAATTACGTGAAGAAAGAGAATTATACCACAGCGCAGGGCTATTTCACGGATGCCGTTGCAGGTATCAAACGCAATAGGAGCAGTATCAAAAACAAAGCTGTGAAGGACGGCGTTTTGGGCGATGCGACCCTAAGGGCTGGTGATTGCCTCTTCAAAAAGAACAATTACAAGGAAGCCATCAAGTTTTACGATGAAGCCGTAGCGGCCAAATACCCCGGCTTCGAGTACGCACTTTTTCAGAAAGCCATCATTGAGGGGCTTAGGGGCAATACGACCGATAAAATCATCGCCCTGGAGGATTTGATCAACAAGTACAAAACCTCCGAATTTGCCGATGATGCCCTCTTCCAATTGGGGCTTACCTATCAGGACATCAAGCAGGGCAGCAAGGCAACCGAAGCGTTCAAGCGCTTAGTGGCAGATTATCCCAACTCCGACATGGTGAACAATGCCCTGTTGCGGCTCGGCCTTGTGGCCTACAATTCGGGCAACCTCCAAACGGCCATAAACTATTACAAGCAGGTGTTTTCGCACCAACCTTCAAAAGATGAGGCCGATGCGGCATTGGCAGCTCTGCGTGAGATTTATATCAAGGACCTTGGCGACCCTGATGGCTTTAATGCTTTTTTGGAGACCATACCCGGGTATAAATTGGACAATGCACAAAAGGATGAAAACGCATTTGCGGCCGCAGAAGCAGCTTACGAAAAAAGCAATTACGATAAGGCCGTAACGGAATACGCCGAGTACATCCGCAAGTACCCCAATGGTGTGAACATTCTAGTGGCTTACTACCACCGTGGCGAAAGCTATGCCGTGCTGAAGCAGTACGACAAGGCGCTTAGCGATTACGAATGGGTCATTGCCAAAGGCGCTGGAAACAAATATTATGTGGATGTGCTTGGCAAAGCTGCCGATATTACCTACAAGGGCAACAAGGATTACAAAAAGGCCTACGATTACTTCGTGAAATGGGAAGCTGCGGCCACCAACGCTAGCGATAAGTTTGAGGCGCAACTGGGTGCCATGCGCTCTGCCTATAAATTGGGCGATACCAATGCGGTGCAAGCTGCCGCCAAGAAGGTTTCGGCAAATCCGGCTGCTTCTGATGAGCAAGTGGCACAGGCCAATTTCTACCTTGGTAAAATCGCCTTTGACAATAAAGACTACAATGCCGCCATGCAGTCGTTCAACAAGGTGCTGCAAAACAGCGACAATGAGCAGACTGCCGAGGCCCGCTACCTCATCGCTGAAATCCATTATCAAAAGCGTGACCTCGAAAAGGCCAAGCAACGCTGCCTCGACAACAACAACGACAATTCGAACTATCCCTATTGGGTAGGCAAGAGCCTCTTATTGCTCTCTGATGTTTTTGCGGAGCAGGATGACTTGTTCAGTGCCAAAACGGTCTTGGAAGCCCTCATTGAAAACTATGAGGAAAAAAACGACGAAATCATCCCAACTGCCAAGAAGAAGTTGGACTTGTTGAACAAATCATCTGGCGGCAATCGCCTCGATCGCAGCAATAATTTCATGGATGATGGCAATTGATTATAGATACTGGATACTTGATACTGGTTTCTTCCCAAGCAAACTGCCAGCATCCAGTAATCAGCATCCAGCATCCAGCATCCAGCATCCAGTAACAAGCAATCAATTCAACGATGAAATACCTAAGAATCATTTTCTTTTTCCTGCTTTGCGCAATGTCCACGGTAGCATGGGCACAACCAGATTTGCCCAGCGAAGAAGTGGAAGTCATCAAGATATTTGAGGCACAATTGGCTGAAAGCGAAAAGGTGGCCGTGCTGCCTGAATTGCCAGTGGTTGACACCAGCATTTCGAAGCAGACCTATGATGTGCAGCCCAAGTCCATTGATGTGGATTACCCGGCCCCAAGGCTGAAACCCATCACCCATAAATCGGACGAGGAGATTCCAGAAATCTATAAGGCCTATTTTAAACTTGGGGCTGGCCTGCCGAAATCACTGTACGGCGAGGGGGCCTTCAACACCATTGCGAAGCTGACCGAGAAATCGGCGCTCGATATTGGCTTGAACCTGTTTCATCACCAAGCCGACTTCTCGGACAGCGAAATCGAGAACCAGCGTTTCGGTTTGACAAAAGCCGAAGGCAAGGCCACTTACTATTCCGACAAAGGTTTTGCCGTAGGGGGGAATATCGGTTATACCAACAACCGCCAGAGCCTGTATGGCTATAGGTTCGTTCCGAACCCTATCTATGAGAACATCGAGAAGGAGTCCGTGGAGCAGACTTATGGAATATTCGACTTTGGCGGTAGGATTTTCAACAGTGTGCAAACCGCTGGTGACATCAACTACTCGGCTGGTTTCGACCTCTATTCCATGGGCGATGATATCTCCGCGGCCAACGAATTTGGGTTTGACTTGAAGCTGAAGGCAACCAAATGGATCAAGGGCAAGCACTCGTTCGATATTGGCCTTCGCACCGACTTTACCAATTTCAATGTTTCGGGGACTGACCAAGACCTGAACAATTTTTCGCTGACTCCTGCATTTACCTACCACGGTAATTCTTTCAAGATAAAGGCTGGTGTGAACCTGATGTCAAGCAACGACGAGTTTTACCCATTCCCCGATGCTGAAGTTGTCGTGAACCTCACTGGCAATTCACTGGCGTTTTACACGGGTGTCACGGGCGACTTGCAAAAGAACACTTTCCGTTCCTTGACCACCTATAATCCATACATTTATACGGGCCTGCCTGATGGTTCCTTGAAAAACACCAAGTACTACCATGTCTATGCTGGTGTGAAGGGCAGTTTGAAAACGTTCGAGTACATGATACAAGGTGGGTACAAGCCGACCAATGAACTTGCGCTCTATTTCTACCGCTTTCAGAATGATTTGCTCAGTGATTTTGATATAATTTATGATGACTGGAATATCATCAATATAAGGGCATCCTTGAAAGCAACTGTAATGAAAAACCTGACATTGACGGGTACGCTTAGCCAAAATATTTTTGATGGCAGCAACAGTGAAGAATTCAAGGCATGGCACTTGCCTGCATTGGATGTGAACGTACTAGCCGTATATACCACATCTGACAATAAGCTGCGGGCAAAGGCCCAATTGAACCTCCAAAATGGGGTGCCTGCCAATGATCTTGGAGGCCTTAATCGTTGGACGGAATTGAATGGCTTGTACGATATTAGCGTTGGAGCGGAGTATTGGTTCGTAAAGAAATTTGGGGCGTTCCTTGAGGTCAACAACCTTTTGAACAACAAGCGGGAGCGTTGGTATAGTTATCCGACCTATGGGGTAAACGTGCTGGTCGGCATTACAGCCCGATTTTAAATAAGACTTAATTTTTAGAGGGGATTTTCAATTTTTAAGATTTCCCCTCCTTGGATGAATCAGAACATTGAGGTGAGGTTGCCTAAAAAGTTATTCGCTGAAAATATTGCGAGTTGACTTTTGAGGCAACTTCACCTTTGTTTTTTTGGGAGGAATTGGTAATTTCCTCCAAAAACTACCTCGGCTGAGAAGTTGCGCCAGGTAAGATTTGGCAAACCATACTAAAATCATCATCGCTTTCTTTTAAAGTCGGCTTTTTTTTAAAATTGAAAACAATTTTTGCCTGAGGTAATGATTTCGAGTTTGATTAACGTTTAAATGAATGGTTGATAGTAAGTTAGGTATTTTAGATAAAAAAATGTTTTTTGACAAGCGTGTTTTATTTGGAAACCAAAATGCCCAACAAGATTTTTAGCATAGTTCTTGCCATTGTGTGTTTTCAAAAATTGCACGAGCTATGTCGAACCTCTTCCGAATCTTGCTGTTCGTGCCCCCCATGTTTCTGTTTGTTCTCCCGGCTTTCTCGCAGCTAAGCGGGTTTCTTGAACAAAATCCTGCCGACGGTATCTATACCGTATCGGTAATTCCGTCCGTTACTTGGACGCCTCCGCTCAGCACCACCAATGGTGCTGTCATGACTTTGCGTGCAGCAAAGGGCAAATTTCAAGTGTCTGATTTTCAATCAATTACAGGTGATTGGAGTGCACCGCTGTTGTTCTCTGGCCCAGCCGAAGCACCTGACTATGATTACTTCCTATTCAATGAAATTGAAAACATTGTCAACATTACCTACGCTGATGGGGTGAAACTGCCCATGTTCTCCTTCAAAAATGCGTTTAGCTGTACCCCAATTGAAATCATAGACAACCAGACCGACCCATTGAACGTCGAACCTAACTCGATTGGGGTAGGAGTGGGCAATTCGTTTTCTGTGCTCGCCGTCCTTGCTACTACTGGCAACGCCTATACTGGCAATGATCCACAAGACGCTGTAGATTGTCCGCCAATTTCACTGAATATCGCAGCAAATACAAACCCTGTTCGTTGTTTCGGTGACGTTACCGATATTATGGTCTCTGTCGAAAATGGCATTGCACCTTATAATATACAGTGGGTTAACACTAACACAAGTGAAACTGGAACTTTTAGCATCCAAAATGCAGGTGACGTTTTCACGATGGCTGGGATGCCGGCAGGTAATTACGAGTTCACCGTTTTGGACAACTTGAATAGTTCTCATACTTCAAGCTATCAATTGGTCCAACCAACTGCCCCTTTGTCAGTAGAATTGATAGCATTCGATGCAAGCTGCTCTGGCAGTATGGACGGTGGGGTAGTCGTGGATAAAGTAAGCGGTGGAACCGTGGGGAATGGTTATCAATATAACTGGGCCGGCTATCCATCGGAAACAGGTTCAGAACTGACATTTGTCCCAGCGGGCAGCTACAACGTAACCGTAACAGATGACAATGGTTGCTCAGTGACTGGCTCGGCCACTGTTACTGCAGTCGCAGAAATCGTTATAGGCAACAACTCCACCGTGAAGCATGTAAGCTGCAATGGAGCCGCAGACGGACTTATAGACATATTCCCTTGGAGTCCTACCTCCGGTACCAATTTTGATTTTGATTGGTCTAGCAATGTTCCTACACCAAACGAATCGGCAGCCTATAACCTTGGGCCTGGCACTTATTCTGTGACAGTCACTGATGTGGATGGAGGATGTGTAACGACAAAATCATTTACAATTACTGAACCTCCATCCATAGAGGTTGATTACCGCTTGGTGGATCCTAAATGCTTTGGTGAAAAAGGATTACTCGAAATTTTAGCCGTTTCCAATGCTGTGATGCCTTGGAAAGCTGAGATCACGGGCGGCGAAAATGAAATGGCTGAGACTGGCGATAAGTTTCTTTTGGAGCCAGGTTCTGCCATGAGACTAATTATCGAAGACGCAAAAGGCTGCCTGATAGAAGAAGATTTCATCGTAGCTGCCCGTCAGGAAATGCAGTTGGAAATAGGGGAGGGCAGGGACATTAAATATGGTGAGCAGATAAATATTAACGCATCACATTTCCCCTTCATTAATGTCAGTTTCAACTGGATTCCATCCGAAGGACTAAGCTGTGCTGATTGCCCCAACCCAGTGGCAATGCCAACCAATAATGTTACCTACAAGCTTGTAATGACCGATAGTGAAGGTTGTACCGTTGACGACGATATCAATTTTTCCGTCAGGAAATCAAGGGATATTTTTATCCCAAATACCTTCAGCCCCAATCACGATGGCATCAACGACTCGTTTTTCCCTTATGGTGGCTTCGAAATCATAGCCATCCACACCATGGAAGTCTATGACCGATGGGGGGGCAAAATGTTCGAGTCCAAACAATCCTTTAAGCCGAATGACCCAGGTGCTGGATGGCACGGCTTGGCAAGGGAAAAGCCCGCCGATCCTGGCCTTTACCTTTATACCATGAACGTCGAGTTCATTGACGGAGAAATAATTCTTTTCTCTGGTGAGGTTAACCTCATGAAATAAAGACTTTCAAGTTCCAACACTTTGAACACACCTAATTGCAAAATCAATAACAAGTTTGGCCTTGTTTTTGAAAAACTGATTAATAATCAACCTTTTATAAAGATTCCCCCGGTTCCCTCCCCCCTGCAACAGGTTGTGTTTATATCAAGTTAAGACTGGCTGCATATCCCTTCGGAATAGGCATGTCTTAGATTGTTATTGATATAAGCCATTTTTTAGAGAAGCTAATACTCATTAACATGAAACCTCGGCTTACACTTTTAGCATTGTTACTTTTCGTGGGTACCCTGACCGCTCAGGTTAGGTTCAAGGTTAAACTCCTTCCTGACAACCAGACCTATCAGGTGCTTTTTAGGCCCGATGTGACCTATACGGGTGCAAATGCCACAACGTTTGGTGGTGCACAAGTCGTTATGAGGGTGCCTGTTGGCGGATTTAACCCCGGCAACTTGACCAATCTCAAGGGCACCTGGACGATGTCCCCTATTATCAACGCACCAGTTGAGGCTCCTGGCTATTCCTATATTGTTTTCGGACTTGAAAATCCTATTACAGGTGGTGCTGGTCCTACCCAAATCAACTACACAAAGGGGGTGGAAATACCGATGTTCACATTCAGGAACAACGGCACCTGCACAGGCGTATTGGATATCATTGACAATGCCACTGACCCTTTCAATATTGAGCCAAACTCTGCCACTGTAGCTGCTTACAACACGCTTTTTATTGCCAATGGTGTGCCGGGTGGTGTAGAAGTCTTTTCTGGCAATTACAGCCAATACCCAGCTGACTGCAATACCAGTAACGATAATAATTCATGCTTTGAAGTGTATGATATTGCTTTGAATCCTCCTACCGCATGTGGATTGGCAGACGGCTCCATCACCATTAGCGCAACGAGCACAAGCGGGCCTTTGCGATACTCCATCAATTATGGTACACCGCAAGCTACCTTTCAATCAAGTCCCACATTTACGGGATTAGCGGCAGGAAATACTTTTTACATTGCAATAACCGATCAAGCCTCCTTATGCCCTGACGGGCCTTTGGAGGTAGGTGAATTTCAGCTGCCAGCACCTTTGGCAGCCATTCTTTTAGGTGTTGACCTCAATCAGCCGTCTTGTGGCGGCACCAATGGCAGCATCGTCATCAATGCCATTAGCGCAAATGGTGGGACATTGAACTACTCCATGAGCCCTGCCGGGCCTTGGCAGCCTTCCAATACCTTTAACAACCTCGCAGAAGGCACCTATTCCTTTTTCGTAAGGGACATCACCAACCAATGTACTGACCCCGTTGGGACTTACACACTTTCTGGTTGTGAGCCTCAAAACTGCGATGCGACCTTCGACCTTATCCACCTTGGTAACGGCACGTACGAAATGACCATGACCACCGATACCACCATGGGCGCTCCTTGGAATCTGGTGAGCGGCTTGCAGGTGACTATGCGTATGCCAACTGGTGGTTTTCAAGTATCAAATGTGACCAGTCAGCTTCCGGGAGTTGGTTTCATCAGTCAACCTACGGTCGTAGCTCCTCCTGAGAACCCAGGTTTTGACTATATCACAATTTCACTCGACCCAACACCAGCAACACTACCATTTGTACAAAATGGTACTGTCCATTTATTTACTTTTGACAATACTGGCTCATGTGTGGGTGATAGTATCAGGATTATGCCGCTTGACGACCCAGCGTCTGCAAGCAGTTCTTATTCACTGTCCACATTTTTAAGCTCACCTGGCTTCCCAAATGGCGCAGAAATCTGCCTTGGAGAAGCAGCGGCGATTTGTCAACTGACACCGCCTCCTGCACCTGATTGCGATATATCCCTGGACATCAGCAACCTTGGTGGCGGGAAATATGGCATCACCATGACGCCCGATACTAGTTTTTCTACCCCTTGGAATAGTATTCCTGGAATGAACATCACGGTGAGAACTGCGACAGGCGGGTTTGTGGTATCCAATATCGAAAGCCAAATTCCTAATGCCAATTTTAGCAGCAGCAGTGTCGTCAGCCCACCTGAAAACAGTGGATTCGATTATTTCTCTTTCGGCTTGGAATCCGCCGCCAGTGTCCCCTATACAGCGGGACAACCAGTGCTCTTGTTCACTTTTGAAAACACGGGAAATTGTGTTGGTGATAGCATTGGTTTCATGCCTAACAATGACCCTGTTCTGAACAACACAAATTTCAACTTAGCCCATCAAATAACGGTAGCGGGGCTTTTCGGAGATGCTTCACTCTGCTTTGGCAGCACGACCGTAGAATGTGACTCCGTCAATACCGACCTCTGTGCAGGTACAACGCCCGATTTCACCCCATTGCAGGGTTGCGAAGGCGCTTTGATAAACTTTAATGATGCAACAATAACAAACGGAACCATTACTTCTTGGAGTTGGAACTTTGGCGACGGCAGCCCAGCTGCCAGTGGCCAAAACCCAAGCCATACTTATTCTTCCTCCGGGAATTTTGAGGTTTCATTGACGGTGACGACCCAAGAGGGTTGTGATACAACTTTTGCGGAATTCGTCACCGTTTTTCCTTCTCCCGGCGATGCCCCGGTGAGCAACTACACCATTTGCAACGATGTGGGCGTGACACTTGAAACACCGGACAATATCACCTCGGCAGTGTGGAGCCCAACCACGGGCCTCGACCTGACCGACCCGTTCAATCCGGTAGCTAACCCAGCCAACACGACCACTTATACGCTCACAGCCACCAATAATTTTGGCTGTGTGAATACCAGTCAGGTGACGGTCACTGTGGTTGCAAAGCCAGTATTGAACGCCGTGGCAGTTACGCCAATTACTGACTGCAACAAGTCTGATGCATCCATCACCATTACTGCCACTGGTCCGGCTGGTGTGGAATATGGTTTGGATAGCGGCAGCGGCATTGTTTGGCAATCAGCCAACGCTTTCAATAACTTGACAGCTGGCACTTACAATGTTTATATCCGCAATGCAGATGATTCCTGCCCCGTTGCATTCAACAGCAACCCGATTGTGTTGAATGCCCCGGTAGCGCCAAGCATCGTTTCGGTATCTCAGGTGCAGCCAGTCGGTTGCAGCAACAACGGCTCCATTACCATTAATGCAACAGGCGGTACAGGCCCTTTGCAGTACAGCATCACAGGTTTGCCACCGTTCTCTAGCAATAACGTGTTCAACAACCTCGGTGCAGGTACTTACAACGTTGTCGTTCGCAATGCCGATGGTACTTGTGCTCAAACGGCTGGGCCGTTCATCTTCACGCAACCAGCGCCTCCAGGCATCACAACTGGCATACCAGATGCGACCATTTGTACAGGTTCAACCACCAACTTGTCGGTATCGCTCAGCACACCAATTTCAACTTATACCATCAATGGCAATGCCAGCTACCCTGGCGCCGTCATCAATGGCAATACATTGACCTTCCCTGTGACGGCTGTTGCGGGAGCAACCAACTACACGGTCGTGCTAAGCAATGCCAGCAATTGCTCCGCAACAGATGCCTTTGTATTGACTGGTGTGGCTTCCCCAACTGCTGCATTTACGGTATCACCTGTGGTTTGTACCAATGGCAACGTAGTGCTTAATTTCACAGGCACTTCATTGCCTTCGGCCAATTTGACCTGGGACCTCGCAGGTGCGCAAATCGTGAGCGCAAGCCAGCAAAGTGGTAGTACCCCAGCCAACGCTACCATGGTAGTGCGCTGGACGACTTCAGGTACCAAGACTGTCACTTTGACGGTTGGCAATGGCGGTAGCTGTACGGCTTCCTCCAACCAGAGCATCAACGTCTCTTCCTTCAACCCGAATGCGACTTTCGCAGTCACGAATGCCACATGCGGACTGAACAATGGAGCTATCAACATGACCGTAAGCGGTAATGGGTTCAACTATAATTGGAGCAACTCCGCTACAACAGAAGATATTAGCAACCTTGTTGCGGGCAATTACTTCGTGACCATCACCGACCCAACTTCCAGCTGCCAAGCCTCTGCCAATGCCACGGTCGGCAGCACGCCAGCCATGAATATTTCCAATGTATCCATGGTACAAGCTACGCAATGCGTGGGCGGCAATGGCGATGGAAGTATTACGATACAAGTAAGTGGTGGCACACCAAACTATACTTATGCCCTGACGGGACAGACCCCGGTTAACTTGAACATGACTTCAGTCACTTTCAACAACCTTGCTTCTGGCCCTTACACGGTTACGGTAACCGACGACGAAGGATGTACGGATATTGAAACCGTGACGGTTACGGCCCTGACGAGCCAAGTGTCGGTTTCGGTTACAACCGTTGATGCAGCCTGCACAAGCAATAATGGCAGCCTGACTGCCACTCCAACAGGTGGTACTGCGCCATACACTTATACGCTTATCAAGAATAACGTAACAGTTAGTACCAATCAGGGTGTAACAGGTTCTTCTGTGACTTTGACTGGTTTAGAGCCAGCTATTTATACGCTGATTTTCCAAGATGCCAATGGCTGCATTGCCGCAGGCACGGATGTCGTTGAGCGTATGCAAGGCAGCTTTACAGCCACCGAAACCATTACGCCAGCTGGTTGTGGTGCGAGCAATGGGGCTATCTCTCTTGTTGGTGTGCCAAGCGGTGCCACGGTTACTTGGTCAACTGGTGCAACAGGTAATTCCATCAGCAACCTCGCTGCTGGTGTTTACAGTGCAACCATCACAGAAGCTAACGGCTGCACTTCATCGAAGAACTTCCCGGTTCCTAACGAAGGAGGCCAAACAGTCGTGGTTACTCCCTATGTTAATGCAAGCTGTGACTTGCCAAACGGTAGCGTTCTTTACACTGTAACAGGTGGCGGAGCTTTCAGCTACACCGTGCTTGGTGCAAATGTGCCGTCTGGCTTCGGCACACCAGGCATTCAGGATACCATTTTCGGTCTTGAAGCAGGTGCTTATGTGCTGGAAGTGACCGATTTGACCAATGGCAACTGCAAGGTTTTCCAAGTGTTTGTCGTAGCAGGTAGTAATGGGCTGCAAACCAATTCGACGGCGCAGTTAGCAACTGCTTGTGGCATGTTTGATGCAGAAATTAAAGTGACTGTATCAGGTGGTCAAGCACCTTACACAGTTGTCTCCAATACAGGTACTGCTGCTGGCTGTGGCACAGATAGCTTCTGTGTAACTGGCTTGTATGAGGGCATCGTTACAATTGAGATTTCGGATGTCAATGGTTGTGAGGCAGCAGTAACACAAGACCTCGGTGATGTTCCTGAGCCATCTGTTAACCTTGCCGAAATCCAAGTGACGGATGCGGCTTGTCCGGGTGAGACAGGTGTTGTTACATCGTTAGCACCTGGCAAAAATTACAAGCTGATTTATGCAGATACCAAAGAGGATGCAGCTGGTTTGCCTTGGCCCAATGCCCCTCAAGGTGAGTATATGGTAGTATTGACAGAGGGCAGCTGTACAGATACTTCTGATGTTATCGAAGTAGGCGGCCCAGCAGATTGGGATATTGCCTCCATCGTGGTCAATCGAAATTGCTCTGAAATGGGTTCCATCGAGCTCACTATTTCAGGTGGCACAGCGCCATATGACGATATCCAATGGAGCAATAACCTATCAGGTGAATCCATCAACGGCCTTGAAGCTGGCACCTATACCGTGTCAATAACCGATAGCGAAGGATGTATAGAAACGGAGAGCTTCACAGTCGCAAACCTATGCGATAGCTTTTGTGATTCTTTGGAAGAAGTCTTCTACCTCGACACCTTCATCGTTGAACTGTTGGCCCCGCTGACCGAAATCTGCTTACCAACTGAATTGACCAACCTCAGCGATTTCAATTTAGTGCTCAATGGTGGCCTATACGACCGCACCATCGGCGACTGTGGCAGCAAGACGACCTTCTACGATGGCTTCGACGACTTACCGACGCCAGGCCCTTACACCTTGCAGTCATGGGAGTTTGGCGGCCAAACAGCCTTGACCAGTTTCGAGTTTGAAGATGTGTACGACCTCCTCGCTAAAATGAAGGAACTGGACGGCCTTGGCAACTGGGTTTATATCAATGGCCGCATCATCGGCGGTGTTGATGGAGTCGCTTACGGGGATATGTACATCAAAGAGGCAACGACTGGCATCATCACGGAAATTCCAGCTGCCGACCTGATTGTTCCGCATCCGACCATATTGATTGACAACGACCGCTTTACGCATCTGCTCATAGCCAGTGACCCGATTTACGGTTGTGCGGACTCGCTTTACATCAATGTATTGCAGCCTGATGCCCCAACGACTAGTACTATCGACGTTGAAGTGGCAGTAGGCGAAACCCAAGAGGTTTGCATCCCAGTGAATGAACTATTCGGTGTAATTGAAACACTGACAAACATCCAACCATCCTTCACCGAGAACGCTGAAGTTCTCTCAACGGGAGATGTATGCGTGGAAGTTGTCGGATTGGATGAAGGTCCTGACGAAGCAACTATCGTCATTTGCGACGACCTTGGCTACTGCGATACTACCTACCTCAACATAACGGTCACCAACGTCAGCACTGAATTGGAAATCATGACAGGTTTCAGCCCGAACGAAGATGGCGTGAACGATATATTCAAAATCAGGAATATCCAGCGCTATCCTGAAAATGACATCCAGATTTTCAATCGCTGGGGAAAGACGGTTTACAAGGCGAAGGGCTACAACAACGAGTGGGGTGGCGTCTATCGCAGCAAAAATTTGCCTGATGGCACCTATTTCTACATCCTCAATGTGGAGGTGAATGGAGAAAAGAAGGAGTACAAGGGCTATGTGGAAATGAAACGATAATTATCCAAACAAGTAAATATTAACTACACACTATCATGAGGGCTGCAATGCTGAAAGGCTTGCAGCCCTTTTTTTATTCATTAAGTAACGTTCAAAAAATAAGTTCTAAGCTCACGTTTACTAAACCTTCAAAGGTTTAGTAAACGTCCTGCTCAACCTTTGGAAATACTAAAAAAAGGCAATTCCTCAAGCAAGGGAACTGCCTCTTTTTGCTTAATCAAACGTTGCACTATTGCTTAACAATGACTAGGATCGTTGTTGCAAGGGCCTCTATCGTAGTGTCGGCAGGCATCCGGTAGCTCAATTTGACTTCACTGCCTCCGCAGTCTTCAATTTTCATGTCTTCGGCCAATGCGCCATTGACGCCACTTCCAGTCATTTTGAGGCGACCATCTTCAGCGACATATTTGCCAGTAGCGGCAGCAGCCCTTGTACCTTCATTGATCGTAACACTGTCTGCCGTGAAATTGTAGGTACGAGCAAGGGCAATGTTCTTGGACATTTCAATGATGGAAGGGTTCAGCTTTTTTGACTGAATATCAACAGATTTGACTTTCCAATTGCCTTCCATGGAGCAACCGCCACCGCCAAGGGTGTCGCTCTTGCAGGAGATTAAACAAACCGTGGCGGCAACAACCGCCAAAACGCAACTCAGCTTTTTCATTTTGAGATAAAAATTTTATTGAATGATTTAATTTTTGAATTTCATAAAAAACATCATGCCATTTCCATCACCGCATCCCCCTGTTGCACCAAAGTTTTTTCACGGAGCAGGATTTTCTTCACTGTTCCTCGTTTGTGCGCTACCACCGTGCTCTCCATTTTCATGGCTTCAATCGTAAAAAGTGGCTGGTTTTGCTTCACTTCCTGGCCTTCTTTGACCAAGATGCTTCCCAAGCTCCCTTGCAAGGGCGCTCCCACTTCATTTTCGCCCTCCGCTTTTTTATTTAGCACCACTGCCGACTTCACGCTCTTGTCACGCACCTTCAAGGAGCGAGTGGTGCCATTGTAGCGGAAGAAGATGAGGCGGTTGCCCTCCACGTCCGGCTCAGTCATGTTCATGAAGGTGATGAGCAGCGTCTTGCCAGGGGCAATTTCAATCAGCACCTCCTCATTCGTTTTTAGGCCATAGAAAAACGGGATGGTCGGCAATCGGCTCACATCGCCGAACTCCTCAGCGTGAGCATGGTAACCTTCAAAGACCTTCGGGTAAAGTTTATACGAAAGGAAATCGTTCAAGCCATAGCCCTCCCCGAATTTCGCCACAAAACTCGCCATTTCTTTGTCAAAATCAACGGGTGGTAAATGTTCGTTGGCATCTCCTGCTAATTGGGGCTCGCCTTTCAGCACCACTTCAATCATTCTTGATGGAAAACCACCCTCCACCTTGCCCAATTCGCCCCGTACCAGCGATTTCACGCTGTCTGGGAAGGCCAGGGCATCGCCATTTTCAAGAATGTCTTCAGCACTCAAGTCGTTGGCGGTCATGAACATGGCTAAATCACCGACCACTTTCGAGCTGGGCGTCACCTTCACGATGTCGCCGAGCAGCAGGTTGGCCGCCCGGTAGTTTTCTTTTATTTGCTCAAACTTATGTTCCAAACCCAATGACCTTGCCTGTGGCCGAAGGTTGGTGTATTGTCCACCGGGTATTTCATGGTCGTAAACCTCCGCCGTGCCCGCCTTCAGTTCCCCCTCGAAAGGGTAGTACAGCTCCCGCACGGCCTCCCAATAATTGGAAAATGCGTTCAGGCTTTGCAGGTCAATTTTGCTTTCCCGCCGATGCCCTTCCAGCGCTGCCACCAAGGAGTTGAAATTGGGCTGCGAAGTCAGGCCACTCATGCTCGCCAAGGCCAAGTCAATCACATCTACCCCTGCTTCAATCGCCGCCAGATAGGTCGCCGATTGGATGCCCGCTGTATCGTGCGTGTGCAGGTGGATGGGGATTTCGATATGCTTTTTTAGCTCCGCAATGAGGGTGCGGGCCGCTCGTGGCCGCAGCAGCCCCGCCATGTCCTTGATGGCAAGGATATGCGCCCCGGCGTCTTCCAGCCGCTTCGCAAGGTCGGTGTAGTAGCCGACGTGGTACTTCGGCCTCGTTTCATCGAAAATATCGGAAGTGTAGCAAACACAAGCCTCGGCGATGCTCCCCGTGCGCTCCCGTACCGTGCGGATGCTCGTGAGCATGGACGGAACGTAGTTAAGGCTGTCGAAAATGCGGAACACGTCAATGCCCGTTGCCGCCGCCTGTTCGATGAATTTTTCAATCAAATTGTTCGGGTAGGCCGTGTAGCCGACGGCGTTCGTACCCCGCAACAGCATTTGCAGCAGCGTGTTCGGGATGGCTTTGCGGAGCAACGAAAGCCGCTCCCACGGGCACTCGTGCAGGAACCGCAGCGCCACGTCGAAGGTCGCCCCGCCCCAAACTTCCATGCTGAACAGCTCATGGCCGTGCGCTTGCGCAAATTTTTCGGCAACGGCCAACAGATCGTGGGTTCGCACCCTTGTAGCCAGCAAGCTCTGGTGAGCGTCCCTAAACGTTGTGTCCGTGAAATGAATTGGCCGCTGGTTTTTCAACCATTTTGCAAAGCCTTCAGGGCCGAGTTTTTCGAGTTTTTGCTTCGTGCCGGGCAAGTAGCCCGTGGCTGTTTTTTGCGGAGCAACATCAGGTAATTGTGGCTTGCGCAATACCTTCTTTGGGTCAATGAACGGTACATCGGGATTGCCGTTCACAATGGTTTCCGCTAGGTATTTGAGGATTTTCGTGCCCCTGTCCTTGCGCTGCGGCATGACGAGCAGCTCAGGGTGCTCCGCAATGAAGTTGACGGTCGCCCGCCCTCGCCGGAAGTCCTCGTTCTGAATCAGGTTTTCGAGGAAGCCGATATTCGTCTCCACGCCACGCACCCGGAACTCCAGTAGCGCCCGGAAGAGCCGTTCGCAAGCCCCTTGAAAAGTGCGCCCCCAAGCCGTCACTTTCACCAGCATCGAATCGAAATAGGGCGAAATCTGCGAACCAGCGTAGGCATTGCCGCCGTCCAATCGGATACCAAAACCGGCTGGGCTGCGGTAGGCGATGATGGTTCCGTAATCGGGTTTGAAGCCCTCGGCAGGCCGCTCGGTGGTGATGCGGCATTGCACCGCAAAGCCATGGCATTCCACGTCTTTTTGGTTGCCGATGCGCAGCTTGGGGTGGTTCAGGTCGTAGCCTTCGGCAATGAGGATTTGCGAACGCACGATGTCTATGCCCGTCACCTCCTCCGTCACGGTGTGCTCCACCTGCACCCTTGGGTTCACTTCGATGAAATAAACGTTGTCATCCGAATCGAGCAGGAACTCAACTGTCCCGGCGTTGTTGTAGCGCACCGCCCGACCGATTTTCAGGGCGTATTCGTAGAGTTTTTGGCGGGGTTCTTTCTTCAAAAACGAAGGAGCAATCTCCACGACCTTTTGGAATCGGCGCTGAACCGAGCAGTCCCGTTCGAAGAGGTGGACGATTTTGCCATAGTTATCTCCCATTAGCTGCACCTCGATATGCTTGGGATTTTCGATGAATTTCTCCAAAAAAACCGTGTCGTCGCCAAAGGCGTTGCCCGCTTCTTTTTTGGCTTCGGGGTAGTTTTTCAACAGTTCCTCTTCCGAACGGCAAACCCTCATGCCACGACCGCCGCCGCCTGCCGCCGCCTTTAGGATTACGGGATAGCCAATTTTGGTCGCCCATTCGGCCACCTGCTCCACCGACTGAAAATCGGAACTGCCAGGAATCATGGGGACGCCCGCTTTTTCAGCCACGGCCTTGGCCCGTACCTTGTCGCCGAGCGCCTCCATCACCTGCGGCCGAGGGCCGATAAAAGTAATGCCCGCTTTTTGGCAACGCCGAACAAAATCTACGTTCTCGGAAAGGAAGCCATAGCCGGGATGGATGGCATCAGCGCCGCATTTCTTCGCCACCCGGATGATTTCGTCTATATTGAGGTATGGCTTGAGCGGGTCGTTGTCCGCCCCAATTTGATAGGCTTCGTCGGCCTTGAGGCGGTGCAGTGAAAAGCGGTCTTCGTAGGTGTAAACGGCCACCGTTCTGATGCCTAATTCCGTGGCTGCCCGGAAGATGCGAATGGCGATTTCACCTCGGTTTGCTACCAAAATTTTCTTGAAACTGAGTGGTTGTTTCTCTTTCATCGTCTAAATTGATTTTGAGCTGGAAAATTTGGTAGGACTTGTAAGAATGGCTGGTCAGGTTAGCAAAGGTCAGGATTTTTTGGAATAAGGAATGTGGTGACATCTTTTTCTAGCTGGGGAATTGGTTTTTACGAAAATTTTGATTGCAAAAAAGGTGTCATCTCATGAACTTCCGCTTTTGAGATTACACCTTTTTGCCTTCGACAATACTGCTGATTTTCAATGGTGTGGCAGGCAAAAAGATGTCACCTCAAAGCTATAAGCCTTGCACAAACGCTGGAATATCCATCCCCCCGAAATTCCCCGAACTCATCAGCAGCAAATTGGCATTCTCAAGGTCTTGTCCTTTGATAAACGCTTCTAAATCAGCCCTTTCTGTAAAAACCTGCAAGCCCGCTTTTTCAAAGGCAGCCTGTATTTCCGCTGGCGCAACGGGTGGCATTTTTTTCATTTCCAGTGTATGTGGGCTGTAAAAAACGGCAGCAAAATCGGCGGGGTCGAGGCTGCCTTTATACAATGGCAGAAATTCCTTGTTCAAGCTACTGAACGTGTGCAGTTCGAGGCAGGCGATAAGGCGGCGCTCTGGGTGCAATTTTCGCACGGCTTCCACAGTGGCCTTGGCCTTGGAAGGGGCGTGTGCGAAGTCGAGCCATGCGGAAAAATTGTCATTGGAGACTAAGCTTTGCAAACGCTTGGCCGCACCTGTGAAAGTCTGGATAGCCTTCCAGAATGCCCGCTCCCTAATGCCAATGGTTTGGCAAACGAGCTTGGCAGCGGCAAGGTTGGCGAGGTTGTGGTCGCCAAAGATTTTGAGCTTTACGTGGTCGGTTTCCGAGGTCTTTACGATGATTTCACCATTGATGACCTTGTGCGGCACAGCGGCATAAGGCAGGGCGCAAATAGGTGATTTTGAACGGGTTATGATGTCTGTGAGATCCTTGTCAGGGCCATAGTAAAAAAGGTTGCCATCCGCTTCCATGTTTTGCGTGAGCAGCTCAAATTGGCGGCAATACTCCTCATAGGTTGGGAACACATTGATATGGTCCCAAGCCACACCCGTGATGACGGTCACATGTGGCCGATAGTGCAGAAACTTGGGCCGACGGTCAATGGGAGAGGAGAGGTACTCGTCGCCCTCTATGACCATGATGGGGGCATCGCTGAGGCGAACCATCGTGTCGAAACCCTCCAATTGTGCGCCTACGAGGTAGTCGAAGTCAACCCCAACATTGCGGAGCACGTGCATAATCATGCTGGTGGTGGTGGTTTTACCGTGGCTACCTGCTACTACAATGCGCTTTTTGTCTTGGGACTGCTTGTAGATGAATTCGGGAAAAGACATAACCCGAATGCCCATTTCCTGTGCCCTAAGCAGTTCGGGATTATCGGCTCGGGCATGCATTCCGAGAATTGCCAAATCCAAATCGGGGGTTATTTTTTCAGGATACCAACCAAATTTTTCTGGAAGTAGGCCCGCCTTTTCCAACCTATCTTTTGCGGGATTGTAAATCTCGTCGTCGGAACCGGTGACAAAATGGCCGATTTTTTGCAAAGCAAGGGCTAAGTTGTGCATAACTGCCCCGCCCATCGCTATTAAATGGATACGCATGCTTTATCTGAGACTGGAAATTTCCCCACCAAGCAACTGTTACTAAAGGCTGTTTTGACATTAAATCAATACCGCTGACAGTAATAGCGAACCTTTGACATGAAATTCCGTTATTTTTGTGGCAAAATTAACCGGGCTGGCCGAAATAACCGCCCAATGTCCTTCGTTAGAAGGGAAAGTTTTCGGAAACCCAATTTTATAACATATCCAAAATCATTTTCCAATGAAAAAAAGCACCCTTAAGCAGTTCCTTCTCTTGGTCTGTGTTGCCCTTGTCGCTTTTACAATTGCCTCATGCAATCGTGGCTACGGTTGCCCGACGTTCTAAATTGACTATAACAGCTAAGCAAAAGGATATAAAGGAACGGAAGTGTTTGCCAATCCCCAATTGGGTGGCAAACACTTCCTTATTTATGAACTATGATTGATTGGAAACCGCTTACCAATATGCAGGAACTGGACAAAATAGTTGACCGCTCCAAAGAAGTTGCCTGCCTTATCTTCAAGCACAGCACTCGTTGCAGCATCAGTTTCATGGCCAAGCACCGCTTAGAAGGGCAATGGAATTTCGATACTACACAGGTTGAACCTTACTACCTTGATTTGATTGCTTACCGCAATATTTCCAATGAAATTGCTGACCGCTTCCAGGTATATCACGAATCCCCGCAAATTTTGCTGATAAAAAATGGCGAATGCTTCCACGATGCTTCGCATTTGGATATTTCGGTGGAGGAAATCAAGGGCGTGATTCGTGAATCGTGATTCGAGGAGCGTCACATGGGGCTAAGGCGGTGCTGGGGCATCGTCGTTACCTCTTTTGGTTTTGTTTAGGTAACGGATATAGCCATTGATTAGCTGTAAACATTTGTCGTATTGTACTTTATGAGACTTTAGAATTTCAGCTGAAATATATTTTTCGTCAAAAACTGTAATCAAATGCTCAAGGGTTTCCTCTAAGGATCCCCTTGAATATCGGCAGAATTTTATGCTGTCCTGATAATAATACCTGCCGTGGCCTTCCGCCAGATTTGCCGTTATGGAACGTGAAGAATCCAAAATTTGAGATGTCAATAAAAACTTTTCAATCGGAGGAAAACATTTGGCCACCGTTTCAGCAACCACTTTCCTGAACTTCCGACATTCCTTGTAAACATCCAGTTCTGTGAAACTCCAATAATCAATTTCTCAATGTTTTTTTTCAAAATATTCCCACCTGACCCTCGAATCACGAGTCACGAATCACGAGTCACGAATCACGAATCACCATTTTATCTTCGACAAGTCCAAATTATCCCTTACCAATTCTATTGCCCGTGTAGCTTTCCCCAGCGTCTGCACATTTATTTTTACCTCTAAGTGGCTGATTTTCACCGCCGTACCATAGGTGTCGAGTGGGGTGGAAATGACTGGAATTTGATGGTCATTCACGTACTGTTCATGGTGGAAGCCTTCGACGTGGTGAAGTTGTTTGCCATCGCCTGTTATCACGATGCCTGCGAGTGGCGATTTTTCCATGCCTTTTTGCTTGCTCAACCGTTGGATGCCGAGCAAGGATTCGTTTAGGCGGTTCTTGCTGACGACAAGCAGTACACCTTGGTCTTCCTCGAAATTATGGGTGCCCATGAGAGAGGCGGCTACTACGTTTTCCACCAAGACATTCATGCTTTGGGGATTGTAAAGCACCCTTCCGTGAACGGCTAAGTTGATGGTTGAAAGCAGGGGGTACAAAAGCGTTTTTTCATAAGGCAAAACTCCCAAAAGTGGGATGTCCCACTCAGCCAATTTTTTGCCTACATAGTGCTGCACTTTTTCAATTTTGTCTGGCAGCACCTTGTTTATAATTACACCAGCTATGGGCACTTGCCTTTCCCTGAACAAAGAGAGGCAGAGGTTAAGGCGGTCAATTGTATAACCAACCCCCCCTTCAACCACCAAAATAGCCGGGGCGCCAATCATGGCTGCAACGTCTGCATTGCTCAGACCAACCACGCTGCCCACGCCTGGGTGCCCGGTACCCTCATAAACGACCAATTCATATTGGCCCTCAAGAATGGCAGCGGCGGTTCTCACCTCGTCGTGGTAGGGGAATTTGCCGGGGTCATCAAGATAGGCTTGGGTTGCCCCTTTTCCTAGAATAACTGGGCTGTGGATCTTTGCCACCAAGTCAAAATGCATCATGGTGGAAAACAAAAGGGCGTCTTTGTCCACCTGAAGGTTTTCAATATCAATGGCCTCTTGACCCACTGGCTTGCAATAGCCGACTCGATGGCCGGCCTGCCGGAAAGCTTCGACAAGGCCAAGGGTGCAGGTCGTTTTGCCGACGTGTTGGTTGGTGGCGGCGACGTAAAGGCGTTTGTGCATGGATTTCGGATTGCGGATTTCGGATTGAGTTCACGGCATCTTGGGAAATGCGGTAACCTTCGCTCAAAAGTAGTTCTTATCAAAAAAATCTTGTCGGGAACTTTTGTCAGGCTCAATTGTTTTATCGGTGTATGAAAAGCTCAAAAACCAAGTTGACCGCCTTCACAGCCTGCCTTTTTAAGACTTCATCGCATTAACAGTAATTGGGAATTTGTAAAAATTGGAAATTAAACCTTCACCTTTTTGAAAGTTTACGCCAAGAATTTTCCCAATATCCCAATTTCAATCAATTTCAACTTTTTGATTTCATCGTGGTAAAACGCATTTGGTAAAAAATGCCAACTTTGACCTTGGAGGGCGGAATTCAATCCGCCATGAATGCAAAATTTGCGAAATGAATTCCGACCTCCTTTACCCGAACCCAACACCATTTTTTAAGACATGACAAAAAAGATTTTTAAGAAAAAAGAAAGCAAGGAGCGAAAACTCACCTCCGCTGACCTACAGCGGCAGATGCTCCAACTCTTCAAGGACAACCCGAAAAAGCAGTTCAACCCCAAACAATTGGCCAATAAGCTCGGTGCAAATAATAGCAAGGATGCCCTCGTGCACGCCCTTGGCAAGCTGACCGAGGCTGGCTATATTGCCCCACTCGGCGATTTCAAATATAAATTGAAGCAAGCCCCTGCCCAGTTTTTACGGAAAAAAACGCTGACGGGCTATGTGGACATGACCCGCAGTGGTTCGGCCTATATCGAATGCGAGGGCCACGAGGACGATGTCTATGTGGCCGCCAAAAACCTTGGGGCTGCCATGCACGGCGACCTTGTGGAACTGTCCGTCTGGACGCCCCGTGGCCGCAACAAGCCAGAAGGAGAAGTAACCAAAGTGCTCGAAAGGGCCACAGAGGTCTTCGTTGGAACACTTTGGCTGCGGGCAAAGCATGCCATTGTAGCCCCCACCAATTTCCAAGTGCCAGTGGACATCCTCGTTGACCTTGACGATATCAAAGAAGCCAAGGATGGCGACCGGGTCATCGTGAAAGTAACGCAGTGGCACAAGCGCCCGAACCAATGGCCGAAGGGCGTTGTGACGACGGTGCTCGGTGCAGAGGGCAGCGACCTGGAAATGAAGGTCATCCTCATCAACAAAGGCTTCTCGCTCGATTTCGAAGCGGAGGTGATTGCCGAATCAGAGGCGATTCCTGCGGCCATCACCGAGGCAGAAATCCAGCAGCGACGGGACTTCCGAGAGGTACTGACCTTCACTATTGACCCCGAAGATGCCAAGGACTTCGACGATGCACTCAGCTATCGGGTACTTGAAAATGGCCATATAGAAGTCGGGGTACATATCGCCGACGTGAGCCATTACGTAAAGCCAAAAACAGCGCTTGACAAGGAAGCATTCAAACGCTCCACTTCGGTTTACTTGGTGGACAGGGTGTTGCCGATGTTGCCCGAAAGGCTCTCCAACGACCTTTGCTCCCTGCGGCCACACGAGGACAAACTGACTTTCTCCGCCGTTTTTGAGTTTGACCAAAAAGACAAGGTTGTAAATCGCTGGTTTGGAAGGACCATCATCCATTCCGACCGTCGTTTCAGTTACGAACAGGCACAGCAGGGCCTCGAAACGGGCGAAGGCGACCATGCCGCCGAACTCCGCATCTTGAACCGCATGGCCCATGTGCTGCGCAAAGACCGCTTCAAAAACGGGGCGATTGACTTTGACTCAGAAGAGGTTCGTTTCAAGTTGGACAAGAACGGCGTGCCCATCGAAGTTTATGTGAAGGAGCGCAAGGATGCCCACATGCTCATCGAGGATTTCATGCTATTGGCCAACAAGGAGGTTGCCATTTTCATCAATAAAAAGGCGGAGGCGCAGCAGGAAATCCCGTTCGTTTACCGCATCCACGACTATCCGAATGACGATAAAGTGAAGGAACTCGCCCTGTTTGCCAAAGAGCTTGGCGTCAAGATGAACGTTAACACACCACAGGAAATCGCAGCTTCGTTCAACCGATTGGCAAAAGAGGCGGAAAAGAACGAGGCCGTGAAACTGCTCATGCCCATTGCCATACGCACGATGGCCAAGGCGGAATATTCCACCGAGAACATCGGGCACTACGGTTTGGCCTTTAATTTTTACTCGCATTTCACCTCGCCCATCCGACGCTACTCTGATGTGCTGGCGCATCGCATCCTTTTCGAGAACTTGGGGGAAAAGACATTTCGCTACGAGAAAGACAAACTGCAAGAGCAATGCCGCCACATATCGGCAATGGAACGCAAGGCGATGGAAGCCGAGCGGGAAAGCATCAAATACAAGCAGGTTGAGTTCATGCAGAAGCACGTCGGCGAGGTATTCGACGGCTATGTTTCGGGCATCATCGACCGGGGCATTTTCATCGAACTGGCCGAGAACAAATGCGAGGGCATGGTCGGGTTTGACACCATGGACGAGCCTTTTGATGTGGGGGAAGGTCGCCTTCGGGCGAAGGGCCTGCGCTCAGGCCGGGTCATCAAGATGGGGGATGCTGTGAAGGTGAGGATTATAGAGACGAATTTGGCTAAAAGGCAGATTGAGATGGAAATGGTGTGATTACCACAGTGAAAACAGCACTACCCCCACCACAATAATAATCACTATCACCAGCAAATACTGGAACATACCCCATTGGCTGCGGTACTCATTGTACATTAGTTCCACGCTGTCACGCCATTTGAGGCCACGCACGGCACCTTCGTAGCCCATGAAAAAATAGCGCTTGCCCTTGTGCTGGTTGCCATGTTTCCGAAGGATGAAAAAATACTGGTTCAGGAAGGCCAGCTCAAACAGCTCGCTTCGGCCTGGGGCCTTGTCGCCGCCCGTTTCGATGATCATTTTGTTGGTTCCGTCCAGTAGGCGCCAGCGGCCCTTGGTCACGTTGCCATCCACCGACTGGAGGTACTCGCCACCATCATTGAAAAAATGCAGCACCGACTCTTGGAACCCGGGGTCGTCACGGATTTCCAACCAGGGCTTGCCTCCAGGGGCAACGTAAAACTTCTGCTCCCGCAGGTCTTCACCAAGGTGGGCAATTTGCGGCAGCACCAAATCAATATAATCGTCCAGGCTCTCTTTTTCAGGGAGGTTCACCTCGAAGGTTTCTTCTATTTTATCGAAAGGACTGTCCATAAAGACGGTAAACGATTGACGGTTGACGGTTAACGGCGTAAAGTCCAAGGACTTTCCAACTTAATCTCAACGGTCAAAGGTAGGGGTTTCCCATTTTTTGCTCCGCAATAAATTTACACAAGCCCAAGGCCAATCCACTATTTTTGCGCCAAGTAATCAACCTGATGTCCCAACTCCTTAAACTGTTCTTGGTTTTTTCCTTCCTGAACACGGCTTTTTCGCTCCAGGCAAAAAAGCGTTTCGAGTGGACGCCAGCCCTTCGAACTGCCTACGATAAGACGCTAAGCCTACGGTTCAAGGAGGCCGAAGCAGACTTGGCTACAATCAGGGTAAAAGACCCCAACAACTTGCTCATCCTTCACGTAGAAAACTACCTGGACTTTTTTCGGGTCTATATCAACGAAGAGGTCACTGAGTTCAAAAAACTGGAAAAGAACAAGGACAAGCGGCTGGAAACCATCGAGCAGCAAGGCGACAAGTCCTCGCCCTACTACCTCTACCTACAAGCGGACATCCGTCTGCAATGGGCTGTCGCCCGCCTTAAATTTGAGGAGTACAGCACCGCTTTTTTTGAGACCAATAAAGCTTATAAACTGCTGAAAACCAATGGGGATAAGTTCCCCAAGTTCATGCCCAACAAAAAGGACTTGGGCATCCTTCACGCCGTGGTCGGCACGATACCCGATGAGTACAAGTGGGCGGTGAACTGGCTCAGCAGCATGGAAGGCTCCATGGAAAAGGGTAGGGAAGAATTGGAAGAAGTGCTGAGCTTCGCAAAAAAGAACGACTTCATTTACGAAGCCGAGATTTACATCTATTACGCCTACCTCATGCTGCATGTGCAGAACGACAGCGAGGAGGCCTGGCGGATCATCAACAAGGCCAAGCTCGACCCGACCAACAATCCACTTGCCTGCTTTGTCATGGCCAATATCGCCATGCGCACCGATAGGGGCGACGAGGCCATCAACACCCTGCTGAACAAGCCCACCGGGAAGCATTTTCATCCCTTCTATTATCTCGACTATATGCTCGGCCTGACCAAGTTGCAGCGCCTTGACAAGGACGCCAATATTTATCTGCAACGCTATGTGGACAATTACAAGGGCCGTAACTATATCAAGGACAGCTACCAAAAACTGGCTTGGCATGCCTTGCTCAACGGCGAATCGGAAGGCTACAGGAAATTCATGAAACTCTGTAAATCAAAGGGTTACACCATTGTCGGCAGCGATAAGAACGCACAAGCCGAGGCTGCTGCGGGCGAAATGCCAGCGGTCGAATTGCTAAAGGCAAGGGTGCTGTTTGACGGCGGCAGGTTCCAGCGGGCCTACGATGTTTTGAAAAACAAAAAGCCGTCCGATTACTTAGCCGAAAAAAACCGGCTCGAATACCACTATCGGATGGGCCGCATCACCCATAAGCTCAAATGGCATACGGAAGCCTTGCAATATTACCAAATCACGATGGATAAGGGAGCCGACAGCCCTGAATACTTCGCCTGCCGGGCCGCCTTGGAAAAAGGGCATATCCTGGAAGAACTCGGCAAAAAAAAGCAAGCCAAAGAAGCCTACAACCGTTGCCTTAGCCTTTCCCCTTCCGATCATAAAACCGGGCTTCACCAACAAGCCAAAGCTGGGTTGCGAAGGTTGAAATAGCTCCCACTGCCACCTAGCTATGCCTTAATTTCAAAAAAAAACTTTTCCGAAATGGAACAAAAAAGATTCAAACTGCGCTATATTTGCGCCCGCTTACGCAAAACGGCGAGGTAGCTCAGCTGGTCAGAGCGTGCGATTCATAATCGCAAGGTCGGGAGTTCAAGCCTCCCTCTCGCTACAAAAAAGCCCGCCACCGGAAACGGTGAGCGGGCTTTTTAGGTATGGAGGTATGTTGAGGCTATACCTCCACACCTCATACTTCCATGCCTCACAAAGCTTCCTGCTTCCCCATACTCCGCTGCCTATACCCCTCCTCCATCATCTCAAAAAGCGCCTTTAAGCTGTTCGAGTTCGGGTCGGTGGTTTCGAGGATGAAATCGGCACCCTTGCCGTTCATCTTGAAATGCATTTGCTTGAACGATTGGGTTTGGTCGCCACCGATGGCGTTCCAGGCGGATTGGAAATCGAACCAACCAGCGAAGGTCTGGTTGTCGAATTGTTTCAGGGCTGTGCTGTACTCGCCGCCAGTTTCACCGGCTTTCAGTTTTTCGAAAAGTGCCTCGTCAGTGACGAAGGTCAAAATCCCGTTCTTGAGCAGGAGCTTGCCCATGCCCTTGTTTCGTTGGATGTAGAAGTCTTCGTTCCCGATGGAGATGAGTTTGTAAACATTAGGCTCCACCATTTTCAGCTTGCCATCCTTCACGGCTATTTCGAGCACTTCCTTGGCCTTGGCCTCGTCCCGCAGGCTCATGGAGATTTGAATATTGGCGTTTTGCAGTGTTTCGCCGCCAAAGCCCGCAATCATTATATCACCACCAAGTGCGTCCACGAGGTCACGGCGTTGGATTCCTACCTTGTTCAGTACGAAGTCCGCATAGTCCTTGTTCTGCGGGCGTTCGCTGAGGAACTTGTCCATGCCAACCAGGTCGAGGGCCATGACGGTGGCGAAGGTCAGTTTTTGCTGGGGTAGCACCTTCGAGAAGTCGGTTTTTGCTTCATCCTTGAAGAATCGGCCAATGAAATCCTTGCCCATTTGGTCATTGAACATAAACTCGGAACGGCCGACTAGCTTGCCTTTTTCAAAATCGGCGTAGCTGTGGATGAAATTGCCTTTGAGGGCATCCGATTTTACGTCCATCATGCTCAAGGCAAACACTGCCCCGCTGTTCTTGGCCAGTTCATTGGTGGAAAGCCAAGAGATGATGTCGTGGTTGCCGGAAAAGGCTTTTTGTAGTTTGCCATCCTTTAGCAATGGATTGTCGGCTTGTGGCTTGAAAGCAGCGATGACCCTATCCCTGAAATCAGCATCCTGTTGGTTGTTGACTGCGAAAATGGCGACTGTCTTGTTCCAACCCAAAATGGCATTTTTGCCCTCTTGAAAAAGCGAGATGCCATCTACCATAGAAATAGAAGCTTTTTGCTGCTCAAATAGACGGCCAAATGCTGCTGCATCTTTCAATGGGATGAAAAAATAAGTGGTGAACTCCTCGGCGTTGTCCTGGCCAATATCGGTAGCTGTGTAAATCTTTCCTGTTAGGTCAATGCCAGACGCCATTGGGTCAAGCAATATTTTGCCAAGCTTGGGGTTCCTGCTTTCCGTTTCTGCTACCATGTCTTTGTAGAAGCTCATCTGTTTAATGGCTTCAAAATCAGCTTTTTGCAAAAGGCTTTTTAGGTCAATTGCAGTGACATTGGAGGAGGTGGCGGGCACGAATGCCAATGCATCGGAGGGCGCTAGGGTGTCCTTTTTACATGCTGTGATGACCAGGACAGCGCTTACCAACAAATAGCTTGAAAATGATTTGAGGAAATTCATGTGAAGTGGATTGGTGAAAAATGAAGTCCAAATCTTTGCCCTTTGAACTGCAAGGCGCATTTTACTTGGATGAAACGCCGGATTCTTTCGACGCTGCACGGGAACAAGTTTATTTTTTTTCGAAAAATGACCATCCTGCACTCTATGTTCCATTGCTATCTTTGCGGCTTCGCCCCTGATCCCTAAGGGGGAACCTTTTTGGGTAATTTATCGGAACTTCGATATGAATTAAGTTTCGATGAAACATGGGACTTGGTTCCCCTTTAGGGGTCAAGGGTTAATCTTATATTTTTCATGCAAATCACCGAACCGGAAATCACCGCAACGACCGCTTCCAAACTCGGACTGACGGAAGCAGAATTTGAGAAAATCAAAGGAGTATTGGGCCGAACGCCCAATTTCGTGGAACTGAGCATTTATTCCGTCATGTGGTCGGAGCATTGTTCCTACAAGAACTCCATTAAATGGCTGAAAACCCTGCCAAGGGAAGGCAAGCGCCTGCTGGTAGGGGCAGGTGAGGAGAATGCTGGCCTCGTGGACATCGGTGATGGCATCGCCTGCGCCTTCAAAATCGAATCGCACAACCACCCAAGCGCCATTGAACCCTACCAAGGGGCAGCTACCGGCGTGGGCGGCATCCACCGTGACATTTTCACCATGGGGGCAAGGCCCATAGCGGCACTTAACTCCCTCCGCTTCGGCAATCCCGACTCCAAGCACATGAAACGCCTTGTAAAGGGCGTGGTAAAAGGCATTGGCGACTATGGCAACAGCTTTGGGGTGCCAACCGTGGCCGGTGAAGTATTTTTCGACGATTGTTACAATCAAAATATTTTGGTGAACGCCATGTCGGTAGGAATCGTGCGGGTAGGGGAAACCGTCTCCGCAGTGGCGGATGGCCCTGGCAACCCAGTGTTTATCGTTGGCTCGGCCACGGGAAAAGACGGTATCCACGGTGCCACGTTCGCCTCCGCCGACCTTCACGAAGAAAGCCATGAAGACCTCCCAGCCGTGCAGGTGGGCGACCCGTTTCAGGAAAAACTCCTGCTCGAAGCCAGTCTCGAAGCCATCAAGACTGGGGCCGTGGTGGGCATGCAGGACATGGGCGCTGCGGGCATCACTTGCTCCACTTCCGAGATGAGCGCCAAGTCTGAGACGGGGATGCGGATTGACCTGAGCAAGGTGCCGACCCGACAATCCAATATGCAAGCTTGGGAAATCCTGCTTTCGGAGAGCCAGGAGCGCATGCTGATTGTGGGCAAAAAAGGCCAAGAACAGCCATTGTACGATGTGTTCGAGAAATGGGACCTGGAATGCGTGCAAATCGGTGAGGTGACCGACACGGGCCTGTTGGAATACTACCATGGCGGTGAAAAAGTGGCCGAGGTTCCCGCTGAATCGCTGGTGCTGGGCGGCGGTGCGCCGGTCTATGACAGGGAATACAACAAGCCAGCCTATTTCAGCGAAGTTTCAAGATTCAAGCTGAACAAAATCGAGCCAGCCAAAGACATCATTGCTGCTGCCAAAAAATTGTTCGCCCTGCCCAACCTCGTGTCGAAGCGGTGGGTCTATGAGCAATACGACAGCATGGTGCGCACCAATAACATGAGCACCAATGCGCCTTCCGATGCCGCAGTGGTGCGCATCAAAGGCTCCAAGAAGTCGTTGGTGGTAACGGTGGACTGCAATTCGGCTTATGTACATGCAGACCCCTACACTGGGGCGATGATAGCCGTTGCGGAAGCAGCAAGGAATATCACATGCACAGGCGGCGTGCCAGTGGCTATTACCAACTGCCTGAATTTTGGCAACCCCTACAATCCGGAGGTGTATTTCCAGTTCGTATATGCCATCAAAGGCATGGGCGAGGCTTGCCGCAAGTTCAATACACCAGTGACGGGGGGCAACGTCAGCTTTTACAACCAAAGCCAGGTCGGCAATAAAACAGAGCCGGTTTTCCCTACGCCGACCATCGGCATGTTGGGCATCATGGAGGATCAGGCCCACCAGACCACCCTACACTTCAAGCAGGAGGGCGATGCGATTTATATGATGGGCAATGTTCATAACGACCTGAACAGTTCGGAATACCTGCGCAACGTTCTCGGCGTCAAATTTTCGCCAGCACCCAATTTCGACCTGCATGAGGAATTCGAGATGCAGCAACTTGTACGGCAGCTTATCCGCAAGGGTCTGCTGCAATCGGCGCACGACGTTTCGGATGGTGGCCTGTTCACCAACCTAATGGAGAGCGCCATCGTGAGCGGTTTTGGATTCAATGTAGAGACTGTGGATACCTTCCGGAAGGACTGTTTCCTGTTTGGCGAAAGCCAAAGCAGGGTGGTGATTACGGTGACCTCAAACAAGGAAGACGAACTCCAAAACTTTCTAATAAACAACAACGTTTCCTTCACCAAACTTGGCGAAGTTTTTGGCAAGGACGTTGTGATAGATGACGAAAATTTCGGAAGTGTTGAAGAATGGAAATTAATATTCGAAAACACCCTGTCTGAAAAACTTGACGCTTAGGTGAATGATAAATGATGAATGCTGAATTTGCAAAACACTGATTAATAGGATTTTGCAAGCCCAACAATCCAACAATTTCGACAATTTAAACAATACAACAATTTCGACAATCAAACAATCATAAATCTTCTGAGCATGAAAAACTTTGCGTTTCTGATTTTGGCAATTGCTGCATTGGCCTTGGGCTGCGAGGGTGGCTCCAGTGCTAGTTTTGGCAGCGGTAATGGCCTCAACATTTCGGGTACTATTAATGGCGCTGGCAGCATGCAGGTCTATTTCGACAAAGTGGGCCTTAACCCAGCAAGCCCGAACCTTGTGGTTCTCAATACCGATGCAGATGCCTCCGGCAAGTATAACCTGAACGTTCCAGGCGAGCAGGCTCCAGGTTTATACCGCCTCAGGGTAGGTGAACAGCAGGTGTTCCTCGTATTGGATGGCAAGGAAAGTAAAATTGAAATATCCGGCGATTTAGCCAATTTCAACCGCTTCCAATACGACATCAAAGGCTGTGACAACTGCCTCGGCTACCGTGATATGATGCAAAAATTGGTTGCGCAGCAAGCACAACCAGCTGATGTGCAGGCATTTGTGGAGAATTCCCCTAACCCCATGGCAGGTGTCTTGGTGGCCATCCAAGCTTTTGGTGGCAACCCAGCTTATATCGAGACCCACAAGAAAGCCAAAGCCCGTCTCGAAGCTACCTACCCTGGCAATGACTACACCAAGGATTACGACAATTACATCACCTCGCTCTCCCAGGTTCGCCAGCCCAGCGGCAATGGCTTCACTTTTTACGAAGAAGCTGAGCGTCAGCCTGCACCAGACATCAAGCTCCCCAACCCTGGTGGCAAAGAATATGCACTTTCCGACCTGAAAGGGCAAGTGGTGCTTTTGGACTTTTGGGCAAGCTGGTGCCGCCCATGCCGTATGGAAAACCCAAATGTGGTAAAAGTTTACAACAACTACAAGGACAAAGGCTTCACGGTATTCAGTGTGTCCTTGGATGGCATTGACTCACGCATGGAGCAAATGTTGGCTGGTGACCCAGCCAAGTTGAACGAGGCTCGCAGCAATGAGGTGAAGAAATGGAAAGACGCCATTGCACAAGATGGCTTGATCTGGAATACCCACGTGAGCGACCTCAAGAAATGGGAATGCGCCCCTGCCCGTCAATATGGTGTGAGCAGCATACCCCGCACCTTCATGATTGACAAGGAGGGCCGCATTGCTGCCACTGGTTTGAGGGGCGAGCAAGTGGAGGAAACCTTGAAGAAGTTATTGTAAGGGACGCTTTTGTTAAAGCTTGAAAAGCCCTTGGCATGCATGACTTGCCAAGGGCTTTTCTCGTTTGACACCTCTTTTTTGGGTAATTTTCACTGCGCTATTGCAAAGCACTTGGAATGCTAAGGGTAGAATGTTGCGGGGCGCTGCCCCTTGGTGGCGAGATTGTGGTCGGGCGCCGTAAGAGTTTTTTAAGCTACAATGCCAGCTTTTTCTGCATGGGCATTCACATAATCCTCCAAATACCTGAAATAGCTTGTCAAATGCCCGTCTTGGGCAATAGTGGCATGTGAAATCACCCTGCTACGGCCCTTTATAAGTTCGGGCAATATTTCTTTCAAAAATTGGCCGCCAAACGATTCTGAGGCATCCCTTGGCATTTCGTTGGGTAGGTTGTCAATGGTCATCATGTCAATGCAGCCGGGTTGGTAGGGGGCCGTTTCCCGCCCTGTGCTTGGGTCATACCCGAAAACAGGCTCAGCGATGGTTGATGCCTTCAACGTGGAAGGGATGGAACCATCAGGGGCAATATCGCAGCTTACATCGGCAATGACCTGTACCTTGAAATCAGGCTGTGCCATTTCTTGCATGGTGAAAAACATGGGTGCATGAGATGCATAGAAAATGCCATTCACCATGATGTCAGCCACTTTGGCATAAGGTGCGAAAATGCTCCTGTAACTGCTGGGGTGCTGGTAAAAATTCTCTTTTTGGTAAGATTTGCCATCTTTTCTTGCCACGTAGTGCTCACAGTTCAGTTGCGTGAAAACAGGGTAGGTGAATGAAATTTCCAGGAAATCTTCTGGGATTACCTCCTGTATTCCCATATCCCTCAAAACAGTGGCCGCACCTGTCGCAACCCTGCCCGTACCTGTAAGCACAACTTTTATATTGGGAAGTGGGTGAGTTTTATAAAATGCCACCGCCTCTTTGTAGTCGTGGAAATCCTTCATGCGGGGCATCTTAAACTGCCCAGTGCGTTGGCCAAATGTCCACAAGGCGTTGTGAGCGCCAACCATGCCTGCAAATCGTCCGAAGGCAATGAGCCTGTTGCCATTTTCATCCTTCAAAACCTCGTAGTCTATAAGGCGGATTCGTTTTTCCAGTACCGCCCAGAGCAGTTTTCGGTTGTACGGTTGCTGTTTGATGGTGTGGGAGAAGAAGAAATAGGTTTTTCCTGGTATCAATTGACCGATGGGCACCTCTTTTACGCCCAATAAGACCTCACAGCTACTGATGTCATTCGTGACGGTGATGCCTTCCTTGAGGTATTCTTCATCCTTGTAGCAGCGGGTAGGGCTGGCTTCCACCACTATCTCTACGGGGAACTCGGTCATAGCGTGTTTGCATTGAGCTGGTGTTAGTGGCACACGGTTGTCGGGAGGCACTTTTCCTTCCCGGATGATGCCAATTTTCAGTTTTACTCGGTTCATATCGTTCAAAAAATGTAACACCCAGGTTGTGGGCAGGCAGCGGGAAATTTCATTTTTTTCCCCTTAGCACCCTGGCCAACTTGTTACCCCAATAAGAAGGCAAAGTTAGTGGATTGCTCGCATGTGGGAGTGAAGGCAAAATCCGTACCTACAAATTAAATTTTTTTTGCAAAAGTAGGCTTGTGGAAAAATTGCTGTTAGGGCCTCATTTAAAAACTGTTAAACATTAATAAGAAAAATATGGGAAAAAAATTACCGATTTACCCGTCACGTATTGATACTGATGGTACAAACACGTAAATTTGCCAAGCTTTTTCCCTCCAGTCATTGCCCTCCAACTGTGTTACTTTTACCAACAACTTACTAAATTGTGAGAAAATGACCATTATTTGTACCATCGTTGTAGTCGCTGCACTTCTGATTACTGTGTTCAATAGCCATACTTCCCACCGAGTTCACCATAGCGAGAAAGTCAACTAATTCTAACCGCCCCCGCCACCTAACTAACCACCTATTTTGCTTTGCCTGTCCTTTTCTTTGGGGAGCATCTCCCGGATAGCAATTGTTTTGCCCTTACCCAACGAGTCTCGAAACTTTTCACCTACCTGTTAAGTTATTACATTTGCATTTCCTTAAAGCGCAGAATGCTGTGCGATGTCGGAATTCATTCCATTTGGGTAACTCTTTGGGAAAAAGGGGGCGTATTGGAATCGACAGGGAAGATAATTTATGGGTAAGCATGCCGGAGCAAGGATGGTCACTCCGTAAAAAATGACATTCAACAATTGAATGGCAACTATCAGTATGCCATGGCTGCCTAATTCTAGGAATTAGAAGGCCATTATGCTGTACGCTTGACTTCCGATACACAGCGTGCCGCGTATCAAACCAACTCGGGATAGTCCTGCGGAGTGCCTCGGCCAACGGGCGAAACCCATCAGCTTGCTGGTGGGACAGGGGATAAGGTGAGTTAGTGCTTCGTTTCTGAGCCAAAGACCCACTCGAAAATCCAATCAGGAAATAAGCATGTAGAAAGCTCATGGGTGCTTTCACTGGACCCGGGTTCAACTCCCGGCGCCTCCACCAACTACAAAGCCGTGGCAATGCAAACTGCCACGGCTTTTTTTATTCCTAACCGAACAACGCCTTCATTCTGGAAGACCTTAGCAAAGAAGCTTTTAGGAACGTGACCGAAATAACATACCATTTTGGGCGGTGTCTTTTAGGCAATGACTTCGTTAGATGAACAGTTACAGGGCGATGCTATGCGCCTGTTCATCCGCCTTGTCCTCACCAAAAATATGCTCGCCGAAAATGATACCTTATTTCGGTCACTTTCCTTATCCATTTTAATGACGACTCGTTCAGCCTGCTCTTTATGGCAGCACCGCATCAACGAGGCCATTGAAGTTGGCTTCCCATATTACATAGTCGCCTAGGTCCGCCAAGCCATTGCCGTCCAAATCTGATGGAATATACCCTGCGATAAGGTTGTTGAAGTCAAATTCCCATGCTACGTACTCCTCTAGGCCGACGTACGTATTGTTGTCCGGTGGTGCGGTCACGAAGCTGCCACTGTAGATGGCAGGCACTCCGAAAACAGTTGCCATGTTGCTGCCGTATGCATCATTGGCATTGTCAAAATTATAGGTATAGGTTGCCCCGACTACCAAGGGGGCAGCGCTCCAGGTCTCAATGATGTTCCTGCCCTTGATTACGATATAGTAGCTATTGCCAATGGCAGCACAAGGGAAGTTGACGGTGGCTGTACCCGTCGTGCTCAGTATCACCTGCTGGGCCGGGAACGCCAAGGCGTAGGGCGAAGCCGGGTTGTGCAGTTCTACGGTTACATAATCGCACTGGCTGGCTGTTGGCGAAGGGTTGCCAGGTACGGTACCGCCTTCGTTCACGGCATTTAGGTGTACGGGCCTCATCGTCGTGGCATTTACCATATAGCCCTCGATGAAGGTACTGCTAAGGGCAAGTGAAACGTTGCTGGTGCCTTCGATTGTCTCCGTGAGCTGGTTGCCACGGGTATCGTAGGTGAAGGTGATGGTTTGGGCGGATATTTTTACCCAGATTAATAAGACAATGGCTAAGAAAACTGTACTTCTCATGCGAGTTTTTTTAAAACAGGTTCAAAAATAGTTGTTGCGATATTAGGCTTGGTGAAGGAAAAATTGTGCTGCTCCCGACAACTATCCCGCATGAGGCCCGTGCTGCTCACGTAGCCGCCCTGTAGGATGACCTTCATGCCCAACAGCACAGTGTGGTCTGTCAGGTGGCCTTCGTTCGTCTCCGTGAGCTGGTTGCCACGGGCGTCGTAGGTGAAGGTGATGGGTTGGGAATAAGTGGATGAAAACATTATTCCACAAACTAAAATGATGATGTGTATAAGTCTCAACATGATTTATTTTGAGATTAAAATTTTGGATCAAAAATGTTCTTATACCCGCCACCTTTTTTCAAAAAATTGTCTAGATAACTACTACGTACTTTAATTATCGTTCCTTTCCCTTGCGAGGGGTGTATCATATTACCATCACCAGTAAGTGTGGTAACATGATCGTACCTGCCATCACCAGTATAATCATAACAAACAATGGAACCACGGACTCCTTTTGAAGAGTAAGGATTTACATTTGAGGTACAAATATCGTGAGCAGTCATGTCTGAGAACCCAGGATTTCCGCATGAGTGAATACCCGCAATAACAGCACTTGAGCAGTCATAAGCATCCGGGCCGTTCGCTCCTAAAACATACGGTTTTCCGACTAAATCTTCTACAGCACTTGCCAAACAACCAAGCCCATAATTAAATGCATAAGTCATCACTCCTGAAATAGCCCCATTCCGAAACTTACCATCACCAATTAAGGAACCTGTGCCACCCATTACACTTCCAAATAGCAAACTACTAATACTGCCAGGAGTCACTTTAAAATAATTTGCCAACGATTCGGACGCTCCTGACAAAGCCCCGGCATAAAATCCAGATTCAAACCTTCCACCATCTGCTTCTGACAAGGCCCCTTGGAGTACACCATGCCCAACAGTTTTCCCTACTTGTTGAGAGAAGCTATTGAAATCATTGGTTGCCGCCCCTATTTGCTGGGCTAAATATGCGGTTGCCGCTCCTTTTGCTGCGGCTTCCAAGCCGGCTAAAAATGCATCTTCATAACTAGCTCCATTTACGCCTGCACCTGCGTATGCACCTGTAAACCCAATCAATGCTCCACTTGCAATGGTACCAAAACCTGCAGTAGCTATACTCACCGCAATCACTGTAGCTGTTACCTTGATGGTATTCCAGTTTTCCTGCCCAAAAGATTTAGAGCCAAACCTGTTAATTTCTGCTGAGACTTTTCCACCTGAAATGAAGTCAAGCGGAGCAGTGACAACTGAAACAGGGTCTCTTAAATTCACACTTGTAATCTTTTCCACCCTATTAGCGACTTGCGCCAAGGGTTTTGCAACTGATTTAGCTACTTGTTTAACATTTCTAAATACTCTTTTAAAACTACGAAACCCGCTTGGGTCGGTCAGCGTCATCGGGTTATTCAGCACATAGCTGTACCTGTTCAGATTTTGCAGGTTGGTGATGTCCTGAACATAGGGGTCTGGACTGATGAACCTGCCCAGCACGGGGTCTTGTATGCGCCCGTTCATGTTTATCAGCCCCATAAAGTCGTAGTGCTCGTGCCCTGTATAGCCCCGCTCATAATTGGTGGCAATCAAGGTATCCGTTGGGCTGCCGTCTATGTTGCGGCGCTTGCCCCACGGGTCGTAGCTAAGTTCTTCTATCAGCACACCAGCAGCATTGCTGATGGCCTGGAGGTTGTCCTGGTTGTCACGGTGCCAGTAGTGGTCGTAAATGGTGGTTTCGTTTTTGACGTTGTGTACCATTAAAACGCCGTCGAAGCCCCGCACGTAAAACATTTTTTTGATGCCCGTGGAGTCCGACACGATTTCCAGTCCTTCGCCTGCATACACCTTCTCCTGCTTCAGTACCCCTTCTTTGTAAATCTTTTGGTAGGTACGCTCCCGGTTGGCCCCGTATTCTATGGTGAGCTTCATGCTGTCGTTCTCCATCTGCTTCACCATGTTGTAACTGGTGTACTGAAATTGGGTAGTGGCAGATGGAATACAAACGCTTGCATTGCCTTCTATTCGGCTAAGCTGGTGGGGGCCTTGCCCGTTTTCACCATAGTGGTAAGTGCCCACGTCCGACTTGTAGGTGATATTGCCCAGTTCGTCGTATTGCAGGGTGGTGCTGCTTACCCCAGCTATATTGTAAGCGGTGAGGCGGTTCAGGTTGTCGTAGTCATAGCTTTCCGTATGGTTCAACCGATGATTCGTTTTGGAGCGCACATTGGCCAAGTCATCGTAGGTATAGGAGACGTTTTGGATGATGTTGGCGTCCTTGGAGGCATAGATGCCCCGCAGCCAGCGCTTGTTCGGGTCGAAATCATATTCGGTCTTTACGCCGTTTCCAAAGGTCGTCTGAAGTGGCTGACCGTAGGAGTTCAATTCGTCCACCTTGTAATACAACTCGTTGGTAGTCGCATTGCGGATCTCGCTCAACATGTTCCACTCGTTGTACACATTCTTGATGGAGAAGCCCAATGGGTAGTGCAGCTTCGACATGCGCCCGAGTGAGTCGTAGTCGTAGGTGTAGTCGTAGGTTTGGCCGTTGATTTTCCTTCGGTCAATTTTCAGGCGGCTCAAAGCGTCATAATGTACTCCCTGCGAGAAAGTGTTGTACGAAATAGAATCGAGCATGCCAATGCCGTGCGGCTTGGTATCGTACTTCCATGTAGCAGTCCCTTCTGGCTCTATACGGGTTTTAATACGTCCCAAGGTGTCATACGCCATGGTGACCATCTGCCCGTCAGGATAAGTCTGCTTGGTCAGTTCTCCAAAGCGGTTGTACTGGTATTGGTAAATCCCCATATCGGGGTCGGTCATCTTCTTCTTGTAGTTTTGGAAGTCGTATTCGAAGTCGATATGGTTGCCCTGCGAATCGGTAATCTTGGTCATGTTGCGCAGTGCATCGTAATCGTAGGTGATGCTCTTGCCAGCGTTGTCCGTTACGGACAACAGCCTGCCATCGGGTGACTTGACTTCCGTCTTCCGCTGCCCCAGTGGGTTGATGGAAGTTGTGGTCAAACCATTGTATTCCATGCGCCCTTCAATATCGCCTGGTGAGGTCACCTTTACTACCCTTTCCAAGAGGTCATATTCGTAAGTGGTCCAAAGAATTGGCTCATTCAGGTAGTATGGGTCGGAGGTTTGCGCTACCTGTCCCCTTTTGTTGTAGCGTGTAATCTGGAATGTTGGAGTCCCACTAAACCCTATATCCTCTTGCACTACCGCCCGGTTTAGCAGGTCGAAGTAAACCCTGTCTGGTGTTCCGACTGAATGTTCTTGTAAGACATAATAAAGAGCGCCTTCCGGGCAAGTGCCTTCCGGACACTTGTAGTAGCGGTACTTCGTCCAGTTGCCATCTGGCTGCGTTTCCTGCGTGACCCTCCCAAATCCGTCATAGAGGTAGGTCTTGGTCAAGCCGTTGAGGTCGGTCTCGGAGAGCGGCATCCCGAATATGTTGTGATAAACATAGTTGGTAGCATGTCCGAGGTCGTTGTGCGTATGTATCGAGAAGCGGCCTTTGGTGTCATAGCTGCTATGCTGATTTCGGGTCGCTGAAGCAGTCCCATTCCACGCAGTAGTAGATGAACGGATGATATTTCCATAGTCATCGAAATAGTACTGCTTGACAATTTTGTTGACGGCACTGCTGTCCGGCTCAAAGATTTCTTTCTTCTTCAAACCAGTGTCCGGGTCGTACTCGAAAGCAACATTTCTTATGCTGGTTGGCTTGCCCGGCAGTATCCGGTAAATTTTCGTCCCGGTTATCCGCCCAAGGAACCACTTGTCCAAGTCATCAGTATAGGTGAATGTAGTAGAGTCCTTCACACCACCCCCGTAATCCACAACGGAATACAAAGTATTCCCATTCATGTCAATCTGCTGGCGCTTGCGGATGGTACTGACCAGTTGGCCATTTAGCTCATAGTTCCGCTGTACAATTTCCTTGGAATAGGACCAGTACACTTTTTCGGTTGGGAACGCCGGATTGATAAGTGAGTCGATGACATTGACTTGCTCTGTTTCGTGGAGTATTTTGCCATTGGGCTGGTAAATTTGGGAAAGCGAGACCGGGGCGCTCAAGAACCTTGTATCCGTATCACGGAACGAACAGCTCCTAATCCCCTTCGTAACGTCAATTGTCTCTACTTCTTCGTAGCCCCTGAAACCCCTGCCTTGCAGGTTCATCTTTCCTTTCTTGAAGCGGTTCATCACCCGGGTGGTATCGCCGTCAGCATCGTTAATGCAATACTCACTTACGACTTTGTACCCACCGAAGAAATCGTGCTCGGGATAGATGGAGGTATTGCCCCGCTGATAGACGGAGTCTTTGGTCAACTCGTCGTATCGAATGGCAATCAATTGCCCTAGGCCATTGGTTATCTTGTCAACTCGTCCATAATTGAAATCGAGCTGCAAATCAACTACCCGGTTCTGGCCGTTGGCAGGGTTCCACCACAATAGGCTGAAGACGTTGCCGTGCCGGTAGCTCACGGGGCGTATCCCGGCCCCTCCCTTTAGCAGTTGTGGGTTGATGAGGTTGGTCAGCGAGGTTCCCGCAAACGAATTGCTGAACTTGCCCATCCCATCGTTGAGGTAGATGCGCAGCTCGCCACTGTCGTACCTGTAATTGAGCACATCATCCTTGCCATCGCCATTCATGTCATAAGGCACGAAGAACAAATCACTCGCTCCATAAGCACCTGCAATGGAGGGCGACATGGCATTGGAAATGGTCTTAAAGAACAGGTTGCCCTTGTTGATGTACCATTGAATTTCACTGTAAGTAGTGCTTTGGCCACTCACTTGAGCGCCATATACGGCGATATCCGTAACGCCATCACCGTTCCAGTCCCCGGTTTTGAAGACCAAATTATTTGGCAGCGCCGCAGTCGGTAGGGCGTTGGTGCGTTTCAGCACAAAATTGACGGCCTGTGGCGTTTGGGTGGACTCGTTGTGGTACCATTTGTTCTCACGGGTAGTTTTGTTGAAGGTCATCACATCGGTGAGGCCGTCATCGTCGTAGTCCAGAAATTCATAATCACCAGCAAACAGCGATGCCGGTATGGTTCCCGTATTGGCACCGAAGTTTCCAGTATTGGTGTTCAGGTAAATGGACAAAAAAGAATTGTCCAAGGATGCCTTAACCAAGGCATCCGTAGTGCCATCTCCATTGAGGTCCATGAACTGAACCCGTTTGATGCCCGCCAAGGTTGTTTTTTGCAAAACGGCGGCAGGTATCTTGTTCGTGGTTTGCACATAGGCGAGGCCGGCAAAGCTCAACGAACGGTTGTGGGCCAGCCAACGGGTATTGCCCGTGACCGTGTCCTGTACATATATATCGGTAAAGCCATCGCTGTTGAAGTCAACGAAATCGAATACCTCATTGGCTGACAAGGTGAGCACACCTGTTTTGGTGGTGTCCGTGAAATTGTAATTGCCATCGTTCCGGTACAGTTTGGACTGCTGTGTGGTAAAGTCATAAGTAAACAGGTCGGCAAGGCCATCGCCGTTGAAATCGGATTCCCTGAACAAGGCATTGTTGTTGCCCAATATTTCTATTGGGAACATGTTGCTGATGACGTTTGGCTGCTTTTCAAAGAATAGGTCGCCGTTCTGCCATTGGAAGGTGGTTGGCGTAAAACATTTCCCGTCCAGGCCACATTCTTGGATACCTGTCAGCATGGATACCTGGTCATATGCCCCTTGTTGGTAGCTCATGGTGTATTCCCTGGCCTTTTGACTTTCGTAGTAGGCAGTAACCTTTTTCAGCCTTTTCCTTGCTTTGGTCAGAGACCCATACTTGAACGACTCGCCCACGTCATTTCTGGCCTCATAGCCAAATTCAACCCGGCAATAAGGGACAAGCCCGGTATTGTCGTTGCCGGTGTATTCAATCTTCATTGGATAGTAGGTGCCATTTACGGCGTCCTCTTCATAGTAGAAGCGGATATAGTTCCCCTTTGTGTCCGTTATCTTGTTGACCAGCCAGTACAGCACCTCGTGGCGGCCCTGTACTTCGATCTTGGAATCTGCCGTATAGCCGTATTCGTAGAGCAGCCCGTCTTTCGTCCATACCTTGAATTTCTCGGGCGTGCCGCTGCCATTGACGTTCCCATAGGAGCGTATCCTTTTGAAGGACTGTTGCTCGGTGCGGTACTCGCAGTTGTCGGAGCCATAAGCCTGGCTGGTGATGTTCACCAATTTCTCTCCATCCAACACGTAGCGGTCATTGGCGGTGTAGTCAATGCCTTTCTTCTGGCCGTCTTGTGCGATGGTCTTAGAAGAGCGTGAAATCACGGAGAACCCGGTCAGCGACCAGCCCACCCCCAACAGGCCGTTGCCGCCTTGGCTGCTGTAAACAAGCGAAACATCGGGCTGCATACCACCAGTACCTGATGGTATCGCCATGGGTATGGAATAGATGGCTGCCCCTGTTTCCGTGGACGAAAAATTGCCGGGCGTATAACCAGAAGCAATATTCTGGGTCAAGAAAGGACTGATGGTCGGTGATTCAAGCACCTCAGGGGAGATGTCATCACCATAAATGCAAATGCTGAAGGCGCTGTTCTCCACATGGTAAACAGCGGTTGGGGCATTGCCCGTGGCAGCATACGGGTACACCCGTACGTGGTAGGTCCCGCCGGGCATAAGGCCTGTCAGCGTAATCGCCTCACTGTTTGTGGTGGTATTGTTGTTCAAGCAGTTACGCAACTGCAGCGGCGTATCATGCCACACTTCTGCAACCAAGTCTGTTCGCCCGTTCACTTCAATGGAAACCTCTGGACCCAGGGCCACGAACTTGTACCAGACATCGTAGGCAGCAGCGCCCTGACAAACTGCGAACGGCTCCGTCGTGGCATAGTAGAACGAACCCCAGGTGCGATAGCCCTGCGAGCAGGCTGCCTCTTGTTGCTGGACGAGGCTTGTTGCGTTTACCTGGTTGTCATTGACAGGTGGGCTTGGCAAGTACAGCGTCTTGATGCACAGCTTGAACATCGCTGCCCCGGTCGGCGCTGCCGTGTACACCCGGATATGGTAGGTACTGCCAGGTATCAGGTTCGACAAGGTTGCCTGTTCCGTGGCCGAACAAACCAGGGATACCGGATTGGCGCTGCAATCGTCAGAAAACACCTCCAGGACAAGGGACTGGTTGGAGGCGGCTACATTGAACAGTTGTTTGTCGTAGATGCTGATGTCGTGCGCCGTGGAAAGGGCGGTAAACTTGAACCAGATATCGTCGTCCGCCGTGCCGTTGCAACCGGGCAGGGATTGGGTACCGCCGAGGGTGAATCCGGTTACAAATTGAGTACAGTTTGTATTGGTGTTTACTGGTACGTTAATAGCGTTTGGACATTCATCATTGGAAGGTGCGGTTTGAGGAGTGTTGACGCATAAAGAAAAGGTGCCAGCCGATAGGGTGTCACGGCTGTAAACCCTGACATAGTAGTCGTTGCCAATGGTCAAGCCGGTCAGTAGGCTTGTGTCGGCAGCAGAGCATCTGAGGGAATTCAGCGCCGTGCAATTACCTGAATATACTTGGTGAACCAAGTCGAAGTCCGAGCCAATTTCAGCTGTCACGCCCGACAGGTTGACCATGTGGGAGGCAGCTGTTGCCTGAAAGCGGTACCAAACATCCTTTGCGGTCCCGCCCAAACAGGACGTTAGACCGTTGGTGGCTAACAAGGTCGAGCCAGTGTATGAATTTGTGCAGTTGCTACTTGTATTGGCCAATATGACTTGAGCCGTATTGCAACTATCGTTGGCTGGTACAGGTGGAGTGGTGATGCAGATGTCATAGTTGAACTTGCCGCCCAAGCCCTTTGAACCTGCCCGGATATAATAGGTGGTCCCGATGCTCAAGCCTGTCAGCAAGGCCTTTTTCGTATGGCCGTTCAGTGGGCCGGTCAGACAGGCCGAATAAGCAATAAACCCAAGTGAATCCAATGATGAGGTCGCTGTAAGCGGGCTGATGTTTTGGATGCTTACCAAATGTGCCGTGGCTGTGGCCGTGAACTTGTAGAACACGTCATCGCAGAATATGCCACTGGTGCAGTCTGAACTGGAGGTGGCAGTTGAACCCACGTTGGTTCCACGGAGCACCGTTGCACAGGTGGTGCCAGCGTTGATGGGGACGACGGTCGCAGCGGCACAGTTGTCGTTGGATGGGGCCGCTGGGTATTGGATAAGCCCGATATTGAACTGGAAGGCGTGACGCCCGGTTCTTTCATAAACCCTAACATAGTAGGTCGAACCAGGCACAAGGCCAGTGAGAAAGGCATTTGTACCTTCAATGCATCCTGAAATAGCGGTAAGGTTGGAACAGGTTCCCGAAAATACCTGCTGTACTATCTCCTGACTGTAGCTGTATCCAACCTGCGGGACAACCTGGATGCTGGCAAACGTTCCAGTTGCTGTAAACTTGTACCATACATCGTCGGCTTCAAGGCCCAAACATGGGGACATGGATTGAGTGGCTTCAACCGTAGTGCCACTGGCCGTATTGGTATAGCTTAGGCCTGTATTTGCAGGCAGGGTGATGGCACCGGAGCACAGGTCGTTTACTGGTGGTGTGCCAACGGGTCGAACCCTTATCTGGTAGGTTGCCGGGACATTGTCACCCTTCGTGTAAGCCCTGATATAATAGGTGGCTCCTGGCACCAGGCCCTCTGCCACGAAATCGTCTTCACTGCAATAGAGGGGCAATAGGCTGACGCAAGAACTGCCGCCGAAAATCTCCCTGACCATCTTGACCTCACTTCCGCCATTCGGAACTATGTTGGATATTTCGATATGGTGCATCGTCCCAGTGGCTACAAACCTGTACCAAAGGTCATCGTTGGCGCTGTTGTCCGAAGCACAGGATAGCAATGATTGTGTGCCAAATTGGGTGTTGCCACTTACCCATGCCCCATTGACCGCTAAAAGCGTAGAAGCGTCACAAGTATTGTTTGGCGCCGTTGTGCTCGGCACGGATACGCAAACCTTGAAGGTGGACAACCCCGAAAATGACTGAAGCTTGCCCACCTTGAAGAAATAGGTCTGGCCTGCCACCAAGTTGTCGTACCGGCTGGAATCCAAATCCGACAAACAGTTGAGCGTGTTCAGGCCAGTCGCACAACTTCCGCTGTACACTTGGTGGTAGATTGGCGCTGCCGAGCCGGTTTGGCCCTGCACGTCCATTACCTTGATGGAATGTACGCTGCCTGTGGCCGTGAATTTGTACCAGGTTACCCCATCAATGCCTACCCCGGAATAAGTACAGCCGGTTTCCGTCGCATTGCTGGAAGGGACCGTTGTATAGGTCGAAGCCGTTAGCGGCGATGGACAAGTACCAGTTGGATCGACCGTCACGTTCTGGGCCGTGATGCAGTTGTTGTTCGTCTGGATGGGAGGTTCCTGGCTGATGCAAACCTTGAATGAATAGCCCTTGTCCGATGGAGAAAAGACCTTTACCTTGACATTCTGGCCAACGACCAAGTTGTCGACAACCAAGAAATTTCCAGCCTGCTGGCAGCCAACCGATGTAAGGCTAACGCAGTCACCTGTGAAAACTGCAAACTGCAACTGGTTGCCCCCTGTTTCACCCACTACTTCCCGTTGAACGTCGTAAACCGATATGATGTGCTTGGTGGAAGTCGCAAAAAACTGATACCACACGTCCCGGGCGTCCATCAAGTTGCAGTTGTCGTTAGCTGACAAATCTGCGCCCAACGTGCTGCCCTGTTCCACTGGATTCTGGCAACCTTGCGCATTGGAGTTAAGTGTCAAGGCGACAGCGCTGTTGCAAACGTCGTTGACAGGGGGAGTTGACAGGCATATCCTAAATTGCTGGTAACTATTGGAGGCCTCCGTAAACACCCGTATAAAATAGGTGCTGCCGACCGTAAGCCCATTCAGGCGCTGAATTCCCTCCTTGGCACAAACTATTGAATTGAGGTTGTTGCAAGCTCCACCCCCGAAAGCCTCAAACCAAACATTGCCGCTTCCCTTGACATGTCCTATTCCGTAAATCGAAACTACCTGATCAGTCCCAGTGGCCACAAACTTGTACCAAACATCGTCGTCCGATACTTTGCCATTGCAGTCTGCTAGGCTTCGGGTGGCACCTTCCGTAGTTCCTTCAATGGCCGTTGTGCAATAAGCTTGGTTGCTGACCGACAAAAGGACTGCCCCCGAACATTCATCGTTGGTGGGCGCTGCTGGCACTTTCGATAGGCAGATGTCAAAATTTGCGAAATCTTCACCGAGGTTGTTGACTTGGGGCAAGACTACCCGGAAATAGTAGTTGGAGCCGTTCGTCAAACCAGACACAAAGAAAACGGAATCTGTCTGGCACCAGACCGGTGTCAATGTGGCGCAGGCGCCACTGAGCATTTGCACCGTCATGGATGTACCGTTTGCACCAAACTCTGCGCCTCTTATATTCCTTAGCGTGAGCACGTAATCCGACTGCATGGCAGTGAACTTGTACCAAACGTCGCTGGTTGCAGCCCCACATGCGCCAGGAACAGTTGCGTGGGAAGCGTAATAGGTTGTCCCTGCCAGAAAATCGCTACAGGTCAATGTTTCATTGACGGGAAGCGTGAAGGCCCCTGCACAAGGGTCGTTTTCTGGAGCGGGTGGCGTGGTCAACACGCAAACATCGAAATTGGCATAGATGCCGGGCTGCTTGGTGAAAACCCTGAGCCGGTAATTGGTTCCAGGGGTTAGGTTGTTGAACTGGTACTTATTGTTGGAAATCAACCCAGCGCAGGCTACGAACCCTCCCGAGGTACAAGTGCTGTTGTACAGTTGGACGCCCATGACTTGATTGGCACTTGTATTGTTGCCAAATGCAACTGCGACGTTTCCAAACGAAACAACATGAGAAGTCCAAGTAGCGGTAAAGGAGTACCAAACCTCATCAAAGGCTTCGTCTCCCGAGCAACCGTTGTTGCCCCATGCCGAAGAAGCGCCAAGGGTCGTGCCCGAAACAGACTGCTCACAAAAATAACCCGGGCTCACTGGAACTGGGGTTGCGTTCGAACAAGCATCGTTGGCTGGTGCTGTTGGCGGTGTGGACAGGCACATCTTGAAAGAAAGGTATCCAGTATTCGAAGCGCTGTAACATCTCAGGAAATAGGTGGAGCCTATGTTAAGCCCGGTCAATATCTTGGTGGACAGCGTATTGTCAAGGGCTTCGGAACATTCCAAAGAAGTCAGGGATGTACAGGTCCCCGAAAACAGCTCGACAATCAGGTTGCCAGAATTTGCATAGGAAGGGATTGGCGTAACGTCCTGGATGGTCACCAGTTGAACCGTGCTGGTTGCCGTAAATTTGAACCAAACATCGTCATCTGCGGTGGTATTGGCCAAACATGCAGCAATTGATTGGGTTGCCTGACTGGTATTGTAGGTCGTTGGCGTACAATTCAAGTTGCTCGATACGGGAAGTATCGTTGCGCTCAAGCATTCATCATTTACGGCTTGAACAGGGTTACTGTCAATGCAAATACTAAAATCAGAGAACTGACTGTTGGCGGCGGTATAAATTCGGATATGGTATTGTTCCCCTATGTTCAGGTTGTTCATGACGAACATATTGCCTACGTTGGGCGAGCAAGTAATGCTCGTGAAATTGCCCGGAGTGCCACTGAAGATTTCAAATGCCAACGGAGAGGTGTAGTTGAATATCCGCAAAACATGCACCGTAGCGGTGGCTGTGAACTTATACCATACATCATCATCGGCAAACTGCCCGGAAGTGCAAGCCGGCAGTGTTTGTGTGGCAAACTGGGTGGAACCCAAAAGACTCAATCCACAGTAACTGCCTGAGGAGATAGGAACGACCACGGCGTCGAGTGGCTCATCGTTGATGAAGGAAGGCGTGAACTTCCGGTAATCTCCCAAATTGTTTGTCCCATCATGTCCCGTTCCTGCCCACAACTGGCCCTTTACGGAAAAAGCAGTAGCACGTGACCTGCCTTGTGCGCCAATATTTTGGCGGGCCTTCCAACCGGTGTTAGGGTTGAACTCCCAGAAATCCCGGTAATGTGTTGCCCCTTGGTTGCCCGTACCGACATATGCATGATTGGCCATGTAAAGGCCAAAAGCATCTTTACGCCCTGCGCCAGGGAAAGCAGATAGCGCTGTCCAGACCTGAGTGGCTGGGTTGAAGGAATAAAAATCGCTAAGGTAGCTGCTCCCATTGTAGCCCAACCCGACATAACCTGTGTTGCCAATGGAAAAGCCCACAGCCCCTTCACGTACGCCAGGAATGTTATTGGGTATAGCAATCCACTGGTTGGCCACTGGGTCATATTGGTAGAAGTCATTGCTATAGGTCGGGGAACTGAAGCTGCCCTTCTTGCCCGTGCCAACATATCCTTTGTTCTCTATGGAAAAACCAACGGCCGACCAACGGCCATTGCCAGGGATGTCTGCTTTTTGCGTCCAGGTATTGGTAATCGGATTGTATTCCCAGAAGTCGGCCTTGGCCGATGTCCCACTGTACCCAGCTCCCACAAAGCCTCGGTTTCCAATTGAAAAACCTATTGCTTCTTCACGTGCTCCACCTGGCAAATTTGCCTTTTGAGTCCAAGTATTGGCGACTGGGTCATATTCCCAGAAGTCGTTCAAATAAGTATTTCCTGTTTTGCCTCCCCCTATGTATGCTTTTTCACCGATGGTCAGTGCTATGGCACCTTCCCGGGCAATATTGGCAAACGGCGGTATGGTGTCCCAACGCCCTACCGTCTGGTTCGAAAGGCTGGAGACAAAAATCGGCAATACCGCTGCTTGCCCCAGTCCGCAATCGTTGATTCCGGCACAACTAAGGTTGCCGGAAGTTGCATTCGAGGCAAAGCTGAGCGTGATGCTTGTGCCTGAACCACTAATGGTAGCACCGGTACCAGTGTAGGCCCACTGGTAAGAAGACGCGTTGGGAATTACTGGCACTGTGTATGCCATGCTGTTTTGCCCAGGCGAAACGTGCTGGTTGCCATAGATGACCGTTGCTGGGGACGGATAGAACTTGGCTGTGAGTTTCGTTGGGGACTCAATCGGTATCGATGGAGGGTCACTGCTAACTATGCGGAAACGGTACTGGTTGCCCCCAGCCAAGTTGTTGGGAACGATTGCATTAATGACCCCTGCCGTATTTGACAGTTTTGTACCAAGGTTTATCGGGTTGTCGAAGCAACCATTTGGGCTGGAAAGCTGTATCGTGAAAATATTTCCAGCATTAAAGGTGCCAGTAATACCATAAGCCACTGTTATTGTGTCACCAAAGCAAAGGTTTGAATTGGGAGATGGGCCAGCGATCACGCTTCTCGTGTTTATCGGATTGTACTTCCAAAGTTCAATGCCCGTATTGCCATCATCCGCTGCAAAGAAAAGGACGTTGTTAAATACTGTTAGCCCGATAGGTGTTGAACCTTGGCTGCCCAAGCGCAAATCGCCAACAAGCGAAGTACCACTCGCAGTTCCGTCGGTTCTCCACAGTTCGTAGCCGTTGACACCATCGTCAGCAGTAAAATAGACCCAACCATTCATGAACGTGAATCCAGAAGGGTTGGAACTGCCTGTACCGCAGTTGATGTCCTTCAATAGATAGGTTGTGGAATCCTGGCCTTTGCTTATCCATAGCTCCTTCCCATTTGCTCCATCGTTGGCAGCAAAAAACAGGATGCCGCCATAATAGGCCAAGTGCTGGATTTGAGAAGACCCAGCGCCAGGAAGGATATCTTTTACCCGGTAGGTACTATCTGGCACATTGCTGTTGGTGTTAAATTTTGAAATCCATAACTCCTGTCCCGAACTGCCATCGTCTGCCACGAAAAACAAGGCGTCTTTTTGAGGAGTGAGGGGCTTTGCTGGTGTCAGCTGTGATGGGAAGGAGCCAGTTGCTCCTGGCCTTACATCTTTTACAACCTGATAAGAATTGGTATATTTGAGCAGTTCGTTTCCTTCAACATCGGTTTTTGCACTAAAGAAAATTGCACCATTTAGCTCGGTGAATGAAGCAGGATCTGAGCTAGCGCTAGATATATTGGCTAATATACCGATTTGATTGCTGGTAATATTATAGTACCAAGGCTCGGTTCCATCTGTGCCGTTGTTTGCCGCAAAAAACAAGTAATCGCCAATTTTTGAAATTGGAGTGCCTGAAGCACTGAGCCCGTTACAAGTGCCCCCACAGATGTCGCTCACCAAAGTAACGGTTGATGTGCCATTGGACATGTAAAGCTCATTACCTGTGGCAGAAAGATTCGCGTTGAAATAGACATTTCCATTCGCCGATGTTATAAATGACGGTTCGGAACTACCAGTGCCAGGTACAGCATCCAATACTATGGTAGTACCATTGGCAGTGCCATCACTTTTCCAAAGTTCCCTGCCAGTGGTACTCTCATTTGCTTTAAATACTAGATTGCCATTTAGCTCAGCAAGTGAATTTCCCGAAGCCTGAAAGGCTGAGTTGGAACCGGAATTGATGTTCTTTACCAAACTTGTACCTGCGGTCGTTCCAGTAGTTACGTAAAGCTCTTTACCTGTTGCCCCTTCAGTAGCTGTGAAGAATAACGCAGAACCAACCTGAATCAAATCTCCAGGGGTTGAGGAACTTGTACCGCTACTGACATCTTTAACCAATTCAAAGCCTAAGAAAGCTGGATTTGGATATAGCGATACTGGGATACTATATAAGGCTCCGGTACCACAGGCATTTATGCCAGCAACCCTCAAGTTGCCAGCCGTAGCATTCACCGAATAAGCAACTGTTACAGAAGCGCCATTGCCAGTGATAGTAACGCCTGTACCTGTGTACGACCATTGGTAAGTAGTAGCGTTGACAATGGGTGGCGTGGAATAGGTATACGTACTACCCAACAGCACAGTAGTGCTACCCGTTATAGAAGAAGGCGTAAAGGGAATGGTGTTGATAAAAATATTGGCCCCATTGTCCGGGCTTGGGTGAACTGGATCAGATGAAACGATCCTGACCCGATATCCGCTGCCATAGGGTGTATTTGCCGGAATGGTCGCATTGATGGTTCCAGAGCTGATTCCAGTCAATGTGCCTATGTTCACTGGGTTTGAAAAGCTGCCAGTTGCATCAGATAGTTGGGCAGTGAAAATATTTCCGGCATTAAGGTTCCACAGCGTTGTAAAGCCAATATTGATTGCTGAGCCGGCACAGATAGTATCTACTACTGGGCTTGTAATGATGGGGCTAGGGTTGTTTCTAAATACAGATATTATGTTCCCACCTGCCCCACTATTAATATATCCAACCGATATGTCAGGTTTGCCGTCGCCATCAATGTCGCCTATTGCTACAGAACGGGGTTTTATACCTGTCGCAATGTCTAATTTTTGTGCTAAAGCAATATTACCTGATGACGAGGTATTTTTTAGTATTGAAATCGAGTTCCCACCTGTTCCATCAAACGCATTGGCAACAATCAAATCAGATTTTCCATCTCCATTCATGTCGCCAGATCCAATCCATGCAGGTTGGGTGCCCGTTGTATAATCAACTTTTGGTGAAAATGAACTACTATTGATAACACCAGACGTTGAAATATTTCTCAATATAGAAATGCTGTTGCCCGACTCATTCGAACTGACCAAGTCCAATTTGCCATCATAGTCTAAATCGTTGACGATGATGCCGATTGGTAAAGCACCAGTAGCAAAATCAACCTTGGAAGCAAAAGACCCAGCATTGATTACACCTATTTGTCCTATATTTTTTAAGACGGATATTGAATTGGCCCCAGCCCCATAGTTGGCAGTTGCAATATCTACCTTGCCGTCGCCATCCATATCACCGATGGCAATTTGTGCTGGACTTGTTCCTGTTGCAAAATCAACTTTGGGATCAAAAGAACTGGTGTTGATGACTCCCGCTACTGATGTGTTCCTGAATATAGAAACACTATTGCCACCAGCGCCATTGAAGTGGTTACCTGCAATAATTTCGGATTTTCCGTCGCCGTCCAAATCGGCTATAGCAACGGAGTAAGGGTCAGCACCTGTTGTAAAGTCAACTTTTGTAGAAAAAGCAATAGTCCCAGCAGTAGAAGTGTTCCTAAATACGGAAATAGCTGTTCCATTATAGTTTGCCACAGCTATATCCATTTTGCCATCACCGTCAAGGTCCCCGACAGCTACACAGGTCGGAGAAGCGCCCGTAGCAAAATCAACTTTAGCTGCCAATGAGCTACTTGTTATGCTTCCTATAGTGGCTGTGTTTCTATAAATCGATATAGTGTTGCTATTGGTGTTCGCAACAACCAAATCTGCCTTGCCATCCCCATCAAGGTCCCCAACGGCTACGGATTGTGGTCTTGTGCCAGCCGCAAAATCAACTTTTGGCATGAGGTCGGCTGCGGTAATATTTGGCTTACTTGGTGAGAAAATAGGTGTAAAAGATAGTTTAGAATAGGCTGTCCTATCTCCAACTTTAACAGTTATAGGAGCATAAATTGCCCCCGTAGGCACGTTCACTGTCAGCTGCGTTGCAGTGGCCGCCGTAACCGTAGCCTGTGTGGCGCCGAAGCGCACCAAGTTGTTGGATGGCGTCGTGCTGAAGTTTGTGCCGGCTATCGTCACCGTTGAGCCCACTTGGCCTGAGGTAGGCGTGAAAGATGTGATAGTCGGAAAAAAAATTGGGTTGTTTCTTAGAATGGAAATAGTGGCACTATTTCCATTCACTAGCGCTAGGTCAGGTTTCTCATCCCCATCCAAATCTCCGATAGCAACTGAGAATGGCTGGTCACCTGTTGTTAAATCCACTTTAGCTGCAAAGGAATTGGCCGTTATGTCTCCAGGTACAGCCTGATTCCTGAAAACTGAAATATTATCAGTTGCCCCGTTCGTTACCGCTAAGTCGAGTTTGCTATCGCCATCCAAATCGCTAATAGCTACGGAAAAACAACCATTTCCTGCTGCAAAGTCAACCTTTGTAGCAAATGAACTACTGGTAATTGGGCCAGTTGTAGAGGTGTTTCTCAAAACTGAACTTGAATTTCCGCCCCCATTGGCTGTTGCCAAATCCGGTTTACCGTCCCCATCCAAATCTCCTATAGCTACACCATAGGGCGTAGAACCTGTTGAAAAATCAACCTTTGCAGCAAATGAGCTGCTGGAAATCGCACCAATTGAAGAGGTATTGTAAAATACAGAAACTGTGGCTGCGCCCCTGTTGACTGCTACCATTTCAAGTTTTCCGTCGCCTTCCAAATCACCAATAGCCACAAAATAGGGAGTGGTTCCAGTGGTAAAATCAACTTTAGCTGCAAAAGAACTGGTGGTTATGCTTCCACTTGTCGAGATATTTTTTAGTACCGATAAAGAGTTGCTGGTACCATTAGAGGTAATGATATCAATCTTGCCATCCCTGTCCAAATCCCCTGTCGTGACCCAATTGGGAAAGGTAGCAGTAGCAAAATCCACTTTAGTTGCAAAGGAACTGGTGGTAATAGAACCTACGGTGGATGTATTTCTAAATACCGAGACAGTATTACTGATTCCGTTTGAAACTACGATGTCCAATTTGCCGTCACCATCTAAATCGGCTATTGCAACGGCTGTAGGTGCCGACCCTGTAGTAAAATCCACTTTGGCAGCAAAGGAACCCGTGGTAATACTTCCTACTGTGGAAGTATTCCTGTAAACAGAAACTGTAGGGTTGCCATTATTTGCGACTACTAAGTCCGATTTGCCGTCTCCATCTAAATCGCCAATAGCTACTGAATGAGGGTCAGCCCCTGTTGCAAAATCAACCTTTGGCTGGAAATCCGCTGCAGTAATTTGTTGTTTGCTGGGAGAAAAAACTGGTAAGAAAGGCAGAGCAGAACTTGCTGTCCTATCTGCCACCTTCACCGTCACGGGGCCGAACGTCGCCCCAGCCGGAACAGTCACCGTCAGCTGCGTAGCTGTGGCAGCCGTCACCGTTGCCTGCGTGGCGCCGAAGCGCACCAGGTTGTTCGCAGGTGTTGTGCTGAAGTTGGTGCCGGTGATAGTTACGACTGTGCCAACTGGGCCACTTAATGGAGTGAAGGATGTTATAGTGGGTAGCAATACCGGGTTGTTTCGAAGTACTGATAAAGAGTTTGGATAATTTGAACTAACCAAATCCGATTTCCCATCTCCATCAATATCTGAAACAACAATTCCATAGATGCTGGAACCAAGAGGTATATCCACCTTGGGGGCAAATGAACTTGGATCGATGACGCCTGAAGTTGCAGTGTTTCTTAAAATGGTAATTGTCTTGCTAGTAAAGTTGGATACAGCTAAGTCTGCCTTGCCATCCCCATCCAGGTCCCCTATTCCAAGTGACAAGGGGTTTGCCCCAACACCAAAATCTACTTTGGCAGCAAACGAGGAGCTATTAATTGTGCCAACCGTGGAAGTATTTCTAAGAATTGAGATTGACTGGGCATTGTCATTTGACACGATCAATTCAAGCTTCCCATCTCCATCTACGTCACCAGTTTCAACCCATTGCGGGGCGCTACCAGTGCTGAATGCCACACGGGCAGAGAAGGAATTGCTGTTAATAACACCTATAATTGATGTATTCCTATAGACTGAAACAGTGTTATCCACTAAATGGTCGGCAACGGCTATATCCAGCCTACCATCGCCGTCCAAATCTCTAAGGCAAATACCAACTGGACCATTGCCTGTGGCAAAATCTACCTTGGGCGCAAATGAACTAATAGAAATAGCACCAACGGTACTTGTGTTCCTTAACACAGACATATTGTCACTATCATAATTGGAAACAACTATGTCTGGTTTGCCATCCCCGTCAATATCTCCAATTGATACACAGTTGGGGCTTGTCCCCACTGTAAAATCTACCTTGGCAGCGAACGAACTGTTGTTGATAGTACCTACTGTTGAGGTATTACGAAAAATGGAAATTGTATTGCTCCCGGTGTTGATTGCAACAATCTCGGGTTTCCCATCCCCATCCAAGTCTCCAATAGTAGCTGCTCCAGGACTAGTTCCCGTTGTAAAATCTACTTTGGCCGCAAAAGAACTAATGGAAATAATACCAGATGTAGCTGTGTTTCGCAATACGGAAATGTTATTATTGGCGCTATTTGGAACAACTGCGTCTGCTTTCCCATCACCATCAAGGTCACCCACTGCAAGGTATGCTGGATTTGTACCAGTTGTATAATCCACCTTAGGCATAAAATCGGCTGCAGTGATATCTGCTTTAACCGGTGGAAATGTTGGGAGAAATGCTTGGCTGGAATAAGCAGTCCTGTCCGCCACCTTCACCGTGATGGGGCCGTAGGTCGCCCCTGTCGGCACGGTCACCGTCAGCTGCGTGGCGGAGGCAGCCGTCACCGTCGCCTGCGTGGCACCGAAGCGCACGAGGTTGCTCGTTGGCGTCGTGCTGAAGTTCGTGCCTGTTACCGTCACTGTTGAGCCCACTTGGCCAGAGGTTGGAGAGATCGAGGCAATAGTCGGGAACAGGATGGGGTTGTTCCGGAACACGCACACGGCGTTGTCCGAGAAGTTGGTCACGACGACGTCGGGCTTGCCGTCGCCATCAATATCCGCCACGGCCAGCCCCTGTGCGTTTGCGCCGAAAGGCAGGTCGTCCCTTGTCTCGAATGAACTGGCATCTATAACGCCCGACGATGACACGTTCCTGAATATTGAAACGCTCGCACCGCCCACGTTGCTGGTCAGCACCTCCGGCTTCCCGTCGCCGTCCAGGTCGGCGATGCGGACGCAGAACGGGGCAGTGCCCGTGGCGAAGTCCACCTTCGCAGCAAGCGAGCCGGCGTCGATGGTGCCCGCCGTGGCGGTGTTCCTGAAAACCGAGACGGAGGAGGCCCCGTCGTTCGCCACCGAGACGTCCAGCTTCCCGTCACCGTCGATATCGCCCAAAGCGATGGCGATGGGCTGCGTGCCCGTCGTAAAGTCAACCTTGGGGGCAAAGGAACCGGCATTTATGACCCCAATTGGAGCCGTGTTGCGGAGAACCGACACCTTGGCCGTGTTGTAGCTAACAACGACCAGGTCTGGCTTGCCGTCGCCGTCCACGTCGCCGGCCACCACGTCCTGCACATTGGTGCCCGCCGCAAAGTCCACCTTCGCCGCAAAGGACGAGCTTGTGATACTGCCCGCTATTGATATGTTTTTCAGTACGGACACATTCGCACTTCCGTAGTTGGCAACGGCGATGTCCGGCTTGCCGTCGCCGTCCAGGTCCCGCACGTCGAGGCGTTTTGGGCCGGTGCCCACCGCAAAGTCAACCTTGGCGCTGAAGGCTATCGTTCCCGGGGAAGAAGTGTTCCGCAGCACAGAAACGTTGTTGCTGCCGTCATTTGAAACGACGATGTCCAGCTTTCCGTCGCCGTCCAGGTCCTGGAGCTCCACGTCGATGGGGCTTGTGCCAACTGCAAAGGCTGCCATTGCCGCAAAGGTCGAGGCATTGACGGCCCCTGCCGTGGCGGTGTTCCTGAAAACGGACACGGTGCCCGCACCATAATTGGCAACGGCCATGTCGGCCTTGCCGTCGCCGTCCATGTCCCCAAAGGCAACCAGCTCTGGGTTGGTGCCCGTCGCAAAGTCCACCTTCAGGTTGAAATCCGCCGGGGTTATCTCCGGCTTGACCGGTGGGAAGGTCGGCAGGTAGTGCTGCTTGGAGAACGCCGTCCGGTCGGCCACTTTTACAGTGATGGGGCCGTGGGTGGCCCCCGTCGGCACGGTCACCGTCAGCTGCGTTGAGGTGGCTGCCGTCACCGTCGCCTGCGTAGCCCCGAAGCGCACCAGGTTATCAGCTGGCGTCGTACTAAAGTTTGTGCCGGTGATGGTGACGACCGTCCCCACCGGGCCAGACATAGGGGAGATGCTCGTGACGGTCGGGAACAGGATGGGATTGTTCCGGAACACGGACACGGCGTTGCCCGAGAAGTTGGTCACAACGACGTCGGGCTTGCCGTCGCCATCAATATCCGCCACGGCCAGCCCCTGTGCGTTTGCGCCGAAAGGCAGGTCGTCCCTTGTCTCGAACGAACCGGCATCGATCACGCCCGACGATGACACGTTCCTGAATATTGAAACGCTCGCACCGCCCACGTTGCTGGTCAGCACCTCCGGCTTCCCGTCGCCGTCCAGGTCGGCGATGCGGACGCAGAACGGGGCAGTGCCCGTGGCGAAGTCCACCTTCGCAGCAAGCGAGCCGGCGTCGATGGTGCCCGCCGTGGCGGTGTTCCTGAAAACCGAGACGGAGGAGGCCCCGTCGTTCGCCACCGAGACGTCCAGCTTCCCGTCACCGTCGATATCGCCCAAAGCGATGGCGATGGGCTGCGTGCCCGTCGTAAAGTCAACCTTGGGGGCAAAGGAACCGGCATTTATGACCCCAATTGGAGCCGTGTTGCGGAGAACCGACACCTTGGCCGTGTTGTAGCTAACAACGACCAGGTCTGGCTTGCCGTCGCCGTCCACGTCGCCGGCCACCACGTCCTGCACATTGGTGCCCGCCGCAAAGTCCACCTTCGCCGCAAAGGACGAGCTTGTGATACTGCCCGCTATTGATATGTTTTTCAGTACGGACACATTCGCACTTCCGTAGTTGGCAACGGCGATGTCCGGCTTGCCGTCGCCGTCCAGGTCCCGCACGTCGAGGCGTTTTGGGCCGGTGCCCACCGCAAAGTCAACCTTGGCGCTGAAGGCTATCGTTCCCGGGGAAGAAGTGTTCCGCAGCACAGAAACGTTGTTGCTGCCGTCATTTGAAACGACGATGTCCAGCTTTCCGTCGCCGTCCAGGTCCTGGAGCTCCACGTCGATGGGGCTTGTGCCAACTGCAAAGGCTGCCATTGCCGCAAAGGTCGAGGCATTGACGGCCCCTGCCGTGGCGGTGTTCCTGAAAACGGACACGGTGCCCGCACCATAATTGGCAACGGCCATGTCGGCCTTGCCGTCGCCGTCCATGTCCCCAAAGGCAACCAGCTCTGGGTTGGTGCCCGTCGCAAAGTCCACCTTCAGGTTGAAATCCGCCGGGGTTATCTCCGGCTTGACCGGTGGGAAGGTCGGCAGGTAGTGCTGCTTGGAGAACGCCGTCCGGTCGGCCACTTTTACAGTGATGGGGCCGTGGGTGGCCCCCGTCGGCACGGTCACCGTCAGCTGCGTTGAGGTGGCTGCCGTCACCGTCGCCTGCGTAGCCCCGAAGCGCACCAGGTTATCAGCTGGCGTCGTACTAAAGTTTGTGCCGGTGATGGTGACGACCGTCCCCACCGGGCCAGAGGCGGGGGAGATGCCGGTGACGGTCGGGAACAGGATGGGGTTGTTCCTAAATACCGAAATTTTATTAGTCGAATTGTTTGACAACAAGATGTCCGGCTTGCCATCACCGTCTATGTCCCCAACCGCCATGGCTTGCGTGCTGGACCCGGTCGGCAGGTCGTCCCTGGCCTCGAACGAACCGGCATCGATCACGCCCGACGATGACACGTTCCTGAATATTGAAACGCTCGCACCGTTCACGTTGCTGGTCATCATGTCGGGCTTCCCGTCGCCGTCCAGGTCGGCGAGGAGGACGATGGTCGGGCCGGCCTCCGTCGCAAAATCCACTTTTGCCGCCAGTGAGCCAGCGTTGATGACCCCAACGGTGGAGGTGTTCCTGAACACCGAGACCGAGGACACCTGGTCGTTCGCCACCGCAACGTCCAGCTTGCCATCCCCGTCAATGTCGCCCAGCGCTATGGCAATGGGCCGTGCCCCGGTCGTGAAGTCCACTTTGGGGGAAAAGGAACTTGCGTCTATGACCCCAATCGGGGCCGTGTTCCGCAGCACCGACACGGTCGTGGTGTTAAAACTTGTTACCACCAGGTCGGGCTTGCCGTCCCCGTCGATGTCGCCCGATACAACATGTTGGGGCTCGGTGCCAGTGGCAAAATCCACCTTGGGGGCGAAGGACGAGTTCGTGATGCTGCCCACAACCGATGTGTTCCTCAGGATGGACACCGTGGCGCTGAAGTAGTTGGCAACGGCAATGTCAGGCTTGCCATCCCTGTCAAAGTCGTTCATGTCGAGGCGGAAGGGGTTGGTGCCTACGTTGAAGTCCACCTTTGTGGCCAAACTGATGGACCCGACTGTTGAGGTGTTCCGCAGGACCGAAACCGTGGCGCTCGCCGAATTTCCGGTCACGAGGTCCAGCTTCCCGTCGCCGTCCAGGTCCTGGAACTTCACCTCGAACGGGTTGGTGCCCACCGTGAAGTCCACCTTTGCGGCAAAGGAGGAAGGATCTATGGCCCCCGTGGTGCTGGTGTTCCTGTAAACGGATACGGTGGACGAGTTGTAGTTTGCGACGGCCATGTCCGCCTTCCCGTCGCCGTCCATGTCGCCGATGGCAACCAGTTGGGGGCTGGTGCCCGTCACAAAGTCCACCTTCGGGGAGAAATCCGCAGGGGTTATCTCCGGCTTGACCGGTGGGAAGGTCGGCAGGTAGTGCTGCATGGAAAAGGCCATCCGGTCACCCACTTTTACAGTGATGGGGCTGAACGTTGCACCCGCCGGCACGGTCGCCGTCAGTTGCGTGGTGGTGGCCGCTGTCACAGTCGCCTGCGTGGCGCCGAAGCGCGCCAGGTTGCTCGCAGGCGTCGTGCTGAAATTCGTGCCTGTGATAGTAACAGCGGTACCCAACGGGCCAGACAATGGTGTAAATGAATTAATGCTTGGAAAAGTGGCCTCCCATCGGGCAATACGGTTGGCATTGCTACCCCCAGCTGAGGTGAAGCCTCCCCCCACATACACGTCACTGCCTGATACAGTTATGGCCTCCACATCGTCATCCAGCCCAAGGCCGAGGGCACTCCATGAATTGCCGTTCCATTGAGCGATGCGATTGGCGCTGTCACCCCCTGCAGTGGTGAAGTTTCCCCCCACATAAACGTCGCTTCCCGTTACGGCTATGGCAATGACAAAGTCATTCAGCCCGGAGCCGAGGGCGGTCCATGAACTGCCGTTCCAGCGGGCGATGCGGTTTGCACTATTGCCCCCCGCTATGGTAAATTCACCGCCCACATACACGTCGCTGCCCGATGTGGCTATGGCCCAGACGGCTTCATTCAGTCCTAAGCCAAGTGCGGTCCATGAAGTGCCGTTCCAGCGGGCGATGCGGTTGGCGCTGTCGCCCCCCGCAGTAGTGAAGTTCCCTCCAACATACACGTCGCTGCCTGATACGGCTATGGCAGCGACAAAGTTATTCAGCCCAGCGCCGAGGGTGTTCCATGAGCTTCCGTCCCAGCGGGCTATGTAGTTGGCACTGCTGCCCCCCGCAATGGTGAAGTTCCCCCCTGCGTACACGTCGCTGCCTGATACGGCTATGGCAGCGACAAAGCTATTCAGCCCAGCGCCGAGGGCACTCCATGAGCTTCCGTCCCAGAGAGCTATGTTGTTGGCACTGCTGCCCCCCGCAGTGGTGAAATTTCCCCCCACATAAACGTCGCTGCCCGATACGGCTATGGCTCTGACTTCGCCATTCAGCCCAGCGCCAAGTGCACTCCATGAGCTTCCGTCCCAGCGGGCGATGCGGAAAGCACTGCTGCCCCCTGCCGTAGTGAAGTTCCCTCCCACGTACACATCGCTTCCTGTTACTGCAATGGCACGAACCACATCATTCAGCCCTGAACCTAGGTTGTTCCAGCCGGGCGCTACCGGCGGGGCTAACAGGAACATTGGCCCTTCACACTCGTCTATGACCACGTGAAAGCCAGTGAAATCAATAGTTCCGGAGTGTTTCAATGGGTTGTGGAGTTTGCCGTTTTCATCCAAAAGCTCACCGAGTGGTATGGTGTTGCTGGCATGTGCTGTCAGGGCGAGTATAAACAATGATGTGAGAGCAAGAATTAGGGGCTTCAGGTTGTAAAAGTTTGTTCTCATCTTAGATCAGCAAAGATTATGGAATAAAAACGATTCTTCTAAAGTGATTGTCCTTAGGTGAACTTCAGTCAATCTATTTCCGATGTCCTAAATCGGTTAGTGAAAGTGCCAAGGTATAGTTTTTCAGTATTTTTTTACCGACACAAAAAAAAATTGATTTCAAATTTTGGTTCAGTCATGTATCAAAAAATTCTTGCGACAGGAGTTATAATGTGTTGTTTTATAGGCGTTTCGATTGAAATTAGGTTGCTGAGTACAGCTTTCCTGGTATCCATTTTGCATACGGCTAGTACCAGAAAAGGGTAAGCGAAAATTTTGCAAAACAAAATTTTCGCTTACCCTTCCAGAAGCCCTGCCTACCGGCGAAACAGCGACAAACGCTAAATAGATACCTTTACGCTAAGCTGCAATGAGTCCACATTCTTCTAATATAGGTGGTAATTCTGGTGCACCCAAATCCCAAACCCAGCTGCACTAGGCGGCTTGTCAAGGTCGTCGGCCTTGTGAACCCAAACATGTTGCCCCCAACTCCTGAAATATAGTCAGTCGGCAACAGGGCTTTGATGCTTTCGTCTAAGCTGCGGACGTCCTGCCAGTCCCGCCATCTGCTTTGGAGAAGATGGCGTAAATGGCCTTCAGTATTGCGAGTTCGGATTTGGTGACACCTTTGATTTCACGGGAAAAGTAGTGGCCTTTGAATTCGAGTTTATGAATGACGGAAAGGATGAAATTGCCACATCATGCCTTCTGACGCTGCCTGAACTTCTTGGCGCTATTAGTGATAATAGCTCTACGCACACCGAGCTTGGATGGACTTTTACTTTTTCCAATCACGAATCAAGACGTACTATGCTTTGACACGCACTGGTAAAACTCGTCCTTCCTCCGCCTTGCGATGGGCACTTTTACGCCAGAATCCAGCACCACGAAGCCCCCGTCTTCTTTCAGCACCTTGCGGACATAGTTCATGTTCACGATATGCGACTGGTGTACCCGGAAGAACGGCCCGGTCTCCGTCAAGTACTCGAACTCTCCGATGGCCCTCGTAACTACAATGCGCTCCCCGTTGGCCGTGAAGAAACTGGTATAGCAGCCATCGGACTCCAGCCGGATGGTCTCGTTCAATGGCAGTATGTGGATGCCCTCCGACAGGTGCAGGATGAGCCGGTCAACATGCTTTGGCTGCGAACTGCGCAATAGCAACTGGATCTGGCGGTTCAGTTGGTCGTTGGGTGAAAAACGGCGCAGCTTGTCCAATGCACGGACAAGTTCTGTGGGTTTGATGGGCTTGCGCAAAAAATCAACCGCATTGTACTCGAAGGCCTGGAAGGCGGCCTCTGGGCCATTGGCCATGATGACCACCTGGTGAGGTTCCTCGGAAATGGTTTCCAATAGTTCGAAGCAAGTGCCATCGGGTAAGTTCACGTCAACGAAAAGGCAATCAAGGGAGAGGTCAGCCAGCAGGCGCCTTGCTTCGGCGATGCTGCCAGCTTCCTCAACGACCTGACATTCGGGGTCGCATTTGCCGATTAGGCTGCGAAGCTCTTTGCGGAAGATGGGGTCTGCGGCGATCAGGAGGATTTTTGTCATTGGTGCTCGGCATTTAATAGGACTAGTTCACCCAGGAATTGTTAGTGTGTTCAGGTTCAAACAGCTTTGTGCCCAACCTTAATTTTCTAACAAGACAAAACTACGCATGTAGCTTGCTTCGAGTACAGACATTTTAGACATTTTATAAATTGTTTTTTCGTACATTTTCGACCACTATGTTTTATAAAATATTGAAAAACAATTGATTAACTTAATATTATTCTCGATACTTGTCATTCAAAAAATGACCAATGGAAGGTTCTAAAATCTTAAAAATGTTCAAGTCGCTGACCACGGAAGAGTGGAAGTACCTCCGTTGGTTCGTGCAGTCCAATTTTTTCAATACCGACCCCAACCTTTTGCGGCTTTACGAGGCCCTTGCCAAGCACCACCCAGCCTTTGCATCCAAGTCCTTGACCAAGGAGTTGCTTTACGCCAAGGTGTTCGGCGGGCAAGCCTACCATGATGGGAAATGGCGGAACCTGGTCTCTAAGATGAACAAATTGCTTGAAGACTATCTAATCTGGCTGGAACTGGAAAACGAGCCTATCACTCGGCAAAAACTGCTTACCAAGGCATTTGGACGCCGCAACCTCTATGAGCAGTTTGAGAAAAGCACCAACGAACTTTCGGAAAAATTGGTGCAGCAAGGCGAACAATCGGCGGAGGCGCTTCAAGAGCGGGCGCAAATCAACCTGCAATACTATCACCATCCCAAATCGGTCAAGGTCAGCAACCTCGGCAGGCTACAGGCAGTCATGGATGACCTCGACCACTACTATTTTGCAGAAAAGCTGCGAATTGCTAGCGAACTAAAAGTATTCGAGAACATAGTGACAGGTGCAGCAGCCATTCGGTTGAAAAAGGAGGTTCAAAGCTTGGTAGGGGCGGGAAAACTGCGGCAACTGCCCTATTTGGAATTGTACCACAGGATTTTGGAACAATTGGAACAGGCTGCTGGGCTGGAGCAGTTTCAGGCGACGTTTGAATTTTTTTCCAGTATTTACGCAAGACTTTCAGATACGGATAGGCAGTTTGGGCTGTTGCAGTTGTTGAATTTTGCCATTAACCAGGTAAACAGCGGGGAAGGTGCATATCGAAAATTGGTAATGGAGTTGTATAAATTGGGTTTGCAGGAAGGGGTATTGATAATTGATGGGAGGATTTCTGAGAACTCATTCGTGAATATAGTTTCTACTGGCTCATTCCAAAAGGAGTACGGATGGGTTGGTCAATTTATTAAAAATTATCAGGACTGTTTGGAGCCAAGTGTAAGAAAAGATGTGCTTACACTCAGTCTTGGGCTTTGGCATTTCCATCAACAACAATATTCGCAAACGATTGACTTGTTGACTAATTATTCTTTTGAGACTATTGAAAATAACTTAACCTCCAAAAATCTTTTATTCAGGTGTTACTTCATGTTGCTTCAAAAAGATAATAGTTATTACACCTTATTCCAGTCTTATGCATCAGCTTTTGGTAAGTATATTGCAAGGGAAAAAAAGCTGTCTGTTTCAAGAAAAGGCTGGCATAAAAACTTTGTCGGTATGGTTGTAAAAATAGCAAGGCTAAAACAAAATGGAACTTTTGATAGTGATGCAAGGCGTAAAATTGCCGAAGAGGTAAGTAAAAAGTCAATGATACTGAAAAATTGGGTAATATATATAATTGAAACAAACTGAAAAACGAAAGCCCCAAATGGGGCTTTCGTTACACATTGATTAATTCATTATCCTATCTTCGATTATGATCGAAGCACTGGTCTCAGCCCCGCACACCGTCTTGAAAAAGAACTTGTAGTCTCCAGCCTGCAAACCACTGAAAGTGTGGTTGGAACTGGTGACCGAAACCTCCGCGCTTGTGTAGCCATCCGAAAGCCGCTGGTACTTCACGGTGTAGCTCGTGGAAAAACAATTGCAATTGTCCCAATCAAAGGAAATATAACCAGAACCAGAACCTGTCACCTGCACATTGGATGGCGCAGGGCAGCTTGTTTCAGGGCTTTGTGGGTTAGCGGATACGAAAAGCATCGTGAGCAAAAATGCGAAAACACTTAATAGGTTCTTCATGATTGAAATAGTTTGAGGGTGCTTTGCCAAATATTGATGGAAATATGTGGAAAGAAGCAGAAGGAGCCTTTTCTTTGCCAACATTATCCCCAGCAAGTCTAAGAAAGTTGCACCCGAATTAAGGAAAATGTTTAAACATTAATCCTATCGATTCCATGACATTGTTGTTCGCTTTGAATTAAAATAAAGAATTATAATCAAGTTTTTTAACAAAAGCAGATAAAAATATGGTAAAAAGTAAACTTGTCAAAATTTTAAAATCCTTGAGCAAAGAGGAAATGAAGTACCTTGGTTGGTTCGTGAAATCGGATTATTTTAATACAGATGAGAACCTAGTGGTTTTTTACGAGTACCTCAAGCGATACTATCCTGGTTTTGACTCGACCAAATTCACAAAGGAAGTTGTCTTTCAGCACATCTTCACAAAGGACAGCTACGACGATGCTAAAATGCGGAATTTGATGTCGAAGATGACCCAGCTTTTGGAGGAGTACCTTGTTTGTTTGGAATGGAAACAGGACAAGTTCGTGAGGGATAAGCTACTGATTGATGCATTTGAAAGAAGGAACATTGATTTTGATGAGTTCAAGAAGTTAACGAATGGATTGATAGGAGAAATTGGTAGTTTGCCATTCAGAGATGAGGATTATTTTTTGTTGAATATGGAGTTACAAAAGAAGTTGTATTACCAGTCAACTGCTATTGGAGCTAATGGGACAGATAAGATAATTGAGGATGCTTCTGATTGTCTAAATAATTTTTATTCTCTTTCGAGGTTAAAAATGATGAACGAAATATCATCTCTAATGGCCTCAAAATCTATTGCAAAAAGTATTAAAAAAAATAAAGAGTTTGATGAAAATAATATCCTTCTTAAAATTTACAATAATATCGCTGAACTCTACGAACAAAAAAGTGAGGCAATTTATTTTGCAACAAAAACAGTATTCTTAAGTAATATCAATGAAATAAGGCGGTCAGAACAGAAATTTGTTATAAAATACCTTTTGGAATTTGCCATAAGAGAAGTGAGGTCCGATTCTAAATATTTAAGAGAAATATTTGAGTTGTATAAAATTGCCCATGAAAATGAAATATTGGAAAACTATGGGATTATTTCAAATGCAACATTCGTGAACATTGTGATGGCAGCATCTGTAATAGGTGAATTTGCTTGGTGTAGGTTGTTTTTAGCTGAATGTCAGGTAAAAATTGAAAGTAAAACAAGAAAAGAGATGATCGCTTTGGGAGAGGGATTTGTAGCATTTTACAATAAAAATTATTCAACAGTAATTGATTTGATATCCAATCTTAATTTTAAAGGTGTTCTTTATCAATTGTTGGCTAAATCACTTTCGTTAAAGTCATATTTTGAGTTGTTTTTATTGGACAACAGTTATTTTTCTTTTGTAAAAAGTTATTCTGAATCTTTTGAAAAATATGTTTCAAGAAACCCTGATATTGGTAGTCGAAAATCATCCAGTTATACTTCTTACGTAAAATTTGTTCGAAAATTGGCAGGCCTAATTCACCAAAGTGAACTCTCAGTTGACCGAAAAAAATTACTTATTAAAGAGTTGAATGGTAAAGGTGAGATTGCCGAAATGAATTGGTTGAGAACAAAAATAGAAGGAAATTGAATGGGGAAATCAATATTAATGACCTCCCCATTGCTGGATTAAAGAACAATAATGTCCTCATGCCCAATTATCTCGCTCGTACCACTCCCGCACTTCGTTCTAAAATAGAACGTGTAAGTGCCAGCCTGTAAGCCACTGAAGGTATGATTGGAGTTCGTAACCGTCGTCTCCGGGCTGCTGTACCCGTCAGCGTGACGAAGGTAGTTCACGGTGTAGCCGGTGGAAAAACAATTGCAATTGTCCCAATCAAAGGAAATATATCCAGAACCTGAACCTGTCACCTGCACATTGGAAGGCGCTGGGCAGCTTGTTTCAGGACTTTGTGGGTTGGCGGATGCTAAAAGCATCGTGAGCAAAAAAGCGAAGACACTCAAAAGGTTCTTCATGGTGGAAAAATTTAGGTTTTTAAAAAAATATGGTTAGAATTGCCCCGTCGGTGCAGGCAGTTGGTCGTTCCCGGGTACCACGGGACAGGCCATCCGCCAGCAAACCGCTGAGGCAGCGCATAAAGCCTTGTTGGGCCGGGAGCGGTCGGCGACCGGTGGTCAGGTTTCAGCATTGGGGTTTGGCCAAATGCTATTCAGGACTTGAAAGTAGTGAGTGCGGCGGCTTGGTTTGCCGCCGCACGGTGCTTACGGGTTGGTTGTTGGTTTCAAGGGCCTGTTTTGGTCGCCTGGGGCTTGGTTTGAATTGGGATTCGGTACTTGATTGCGGGAAGGGGAGAAAGGTAATGGGGGAGGGGAGGATTTTTTTTTCAGGAAGGATTTTTCTTGGAATTATAGAAGAAGAATGAAATTAATGCGAGTAGTGCTATAGCAATTAATAACCCCCAAATATTGAACGGGCGTTCAATATTTATCGCTTCGGGGTTTCCAACCAAGGTAATAGCTGCCCAATAATAGGGCGCCGCCTTATGGTCGCTACAAGTTTGGAGGTATTCGATTTTAGCGTTTTGTATAGCTTTGTCTTTAGTTTGTTTATTCGAGAGCTGTGCGTAATAAGTTGCCATTAAATCTGATGTGGCTTTCTCGTTCACAGCCCAAAGCGTGGCAATGATGGAAGGGACGCCCGCATACGCAAATCCCCTTGCAAGGCTCATTACCCCCTCGCCCTTGCGTTGTGTGCCTGTTGAGGTTTCACAGGCGCTGAGTACCACCATTTTGGCATTTAATTGCATTGTTTGCAGGTCTGAAAAATAAAGCGGCTCGTCCGCCATTTCAAAAGCCGGCTTTCCGAGCAACGGATCTTGCGAAGTGGCATGGGTAGAAAGGTGGAGTACATCGTATTTTCCGGCATTTTCCATCATCCATTTACTTCCTGCATTGTTACCAATGATCGTTTTACCTCCATATTGCTTGATGGTTTCCATTTCATCAAAACTGTAGCGCAAGTGCTTGGCCGTGCCCTCAAAAATGGGTGCGACACCAAGCATTTTCAGGCTGCCATTGTTTCCTTCATTTTCCCTGAAATACAAAGTGGCCGACCATCCATAACTGATGGTATGTTCCCTAAGCATATAAGGCCAATGCCTTACGCTAAAGTCGGTTGGCTGTCTAGTGAACAATGCCTCGAACGGCAGGTAGCGCAAGGGGCCATCTGGGATGATTACGAGCCTTTCACCGGGTGTTAGGTTGAGCGGCCTCAACAGTGTCCTGTGCAATGCAACTGCCGCTTCCGTGTATTCAATGATTTCCCGGCTGTTTTGCAGCCTCCTCGCAGCCAGCATTTGATTTGTCCAGCATTTGATTTCCGAGACTTGGGACAGTTCGATTACCTCGATGGCCTGGCTGGTCAGCTTGAACGCAAATGCGGTCTCTTGCCCGAAGAAATATTCGATGAGCGTGCTGCCAGTTTTTCGCAATTGCGCTTGGATTTGAGCGGCACTCAAAGGCTTGCTTTCCACTAATTTATAGTAATCAGGGTATAGCTGGCGCAAGGAATCCGTGAGGCGCTCCTGCTCCCTGTGAAGGCCAAATAGCTTGGACTCCCACCGCTCCGTCTTTTCCTTGTCTGGGCTTTTTTTTTCTTCTCTGTATCAAGCAATTTTTGGTAATAGTTCAAGTCTATGCGGAGCTGACAGTTGCGTTCTAACAGGGCGGGAGGAAGGCTGGATTTGCCAGCCGCTTCCCTTTGTTGGAGTTCGTCGAGGAGGACGGCGGCTTTGCTTTTTTTGGAGAAGAAAAAGGCTTCATGGAGGTAGTGTGGGTCGCATGTCAGGTATTGGAGTTGGAGGGCGGTGGAAATAGCAGATTCGTAATAAGTGGCGGACTCGTTTTGGAGGTATAGCTTACTTTCCTGTGAGCGGTAGTCGTTCCGTATTTGGTCGGTAAGGGAAGAAATAAGCAAATATGTTCGAATTGCCTGCTTCAGATTGGCTACTTCTGATTCGGTTTTGGCAAGTGTTGTTTGGATTTGGGTTTTAAGAATAAGCGATTTTGCCAATTCTATTTTTGAAACAATACGGTCATCTATCTTTTGACTTGTCAATACTTGTTTTTCTGCACCAAGATATTTTATAGCGTTATCACAATAAACTAAAGCAGCTTTCAATTTGTTCTGGGAGAAACTGCAATTTGCCAGTGTGAGAATCATTTGAGCTTTAGTAACCAAAAGACTCTCCGGTGTTGCCGCTAAAGCTATACTAAATAATGCTTCAGCTTTTTTGGGCTTTCCTGATAAAAATGCTAATTACCCCTCGGCTATTACCAATTTGTGCGCTAAATCTGGTGTTAATTGGTACTGTTCCTTTAACGATTTAAAAGTCTGTTCGGCTTTTTCAAACTCTCTAATTGCGGTCAAAATCTCTCCCAAGAAAGTATAATATTGGATATAATAGCTATCATTTACTTTCTTGTTGCCTTCAATATAAATCAGCGCCTCTTTCATTAACTGCAATGCTTCATAATTGCGTTCGTATTGGAAATAAACTCTTGCAAGGTTTTGGCGTATATCTGATAGCTTCAGGTGGGTTGGGGTTTTCTTGTTTAGGTAATTATGCCAATCTTTTTCAAAAAAATGGATTGCTTTTTTTAGATATACTTCAGCTGCATCAAAATCCCCTTCAATACTAGCTACTTGACCAAGGTTTTGACATAAAGTACCTTTTGTGTTCAATGAAAGACTATTCTCCTCTTCGGATTCAAATAATTCTAAAGCATCTATATATAGTTTTTCCGCTTTTCCGAAATCTTATTTGTGGGATTTGTAAACATTAGCAAGGTTATTTGTTGCCCCAATCCTTAAAGCGTGCGAAGGTGGGAATAGTCTTTGAGCTTCTTCATAAGCAAAAATGTTATTTTGTTCGAGTGATTCAAAATCTTCAAGTTTTTCGTAACAATAGTTAAGCGAATTTAAGCAGTACTGATATTTTTCGTATTGATGAGTTTTGTACAATAATGGAATAGCAAGTTTAGTATAGCGAAAACACTTAGTCACATTCAAATAGGCCGTATCAGCGATATTAAAGTATTGAACTGCAAGAATTGAGTCGAGATAATTCTTGCGAAATTCAACATTTTGACTTATTAATCGAATATGACTACAGGTTGATAATAGCGCAATTGTAAAAATGAATTTGATGAACTTAATTGTGGTCTTCATTCTGAATTTTCTTGCAAATAGGCATTTCGAGAATTACGAGATGTTTTGATTCGTGTAAACCACTACTATCAATGCACATATAGTAGGGCAGACTATTTTTTTGAAGATTACAGCATAAATTAACTTTTTTCTTTTGATTCGGCGAGTTCGAGGAATTGTCACGAACAACCTTTGAAATATCATGGTTTTTAGCATCTTCCTCAAACGTAAGTGGACATGCAAAATTACTACTAGTTATTACAAGGTTTGAGTTGTTCAAAGGAGAATTTACTTCATGGCTTTTTACGTAAAACACCAGATGGAAGTTTGGCTGTCCTGTAATGATTAAACCATTTGGGTAAGGTTCAAAAGTGAATGAAATATGTATCCTTGCTGAATGAGTTATAACTTCAACCCCATTGTCGTCACGGTAACACCTTTGTTGATATGCGTCTGCATTGATTTTAAATGGATTGCTATATATGCTTGTAGTGTCAATTATATTAGTGGCTATATCATACTTCATCAGTAACATTGACATGGATTTCGATGTCACCTTAGTATTTCCTCTATATATTTCTAAAAGGGTGTAAATCAAATTGTCGTAGGTTGTACTTAGACCTTCCAGGTTTTAAAAACCTGGAAGGTCTAAGGCGCTCCCAAATTTGCTGCTAGGTGCGACAATTTGATTTACACCCTTTCTAAAACTATTTCATCAAATCCTGTCATTGTAGTTAGGAAATCCTCGGTCACTTCAATGGAAAAATCCCCGTAAACCCCTACAATGCCTTTTTTATTTGGCCTTTCGCATAAATTCGGATTTTGTGCTTGAATAAAATCAGACCTGTCATCATTTGCTTGTGCATTAAACTTCAACCCACCTGTAACTGAATGAGTGATACCTCCAGGGCATGGTACTATAATTGTAAGTGTATTACAGTTGCTGTCTAAGACTGTTGCTTCACAAATTTGAGGTGTATTTCCCTGGTCAGGTTGGACACAAGATGCCATTGAAATTGCGATAGATGAAAGCAGAAATTGAATAAAAGGCGCTTTTTTCATAGGTGAAAAAATTAGTTGTAAAATTTAATGGTATTTCAAGTCAAAGGTGTGTCAAAGTATTTTATTTAAAGTTCTTTTTAATAATCGGTTAGGTTTGTAAAAAAATCGGTAATGAAAATGCTAAATTCAGTATCAACCTTGCCTCTGCCTTTGCTTGATGACCAGAATAAGTTCACTTGCCCCTCCACTGTATCTACTGGTCTGTTTTGAAATCGAATCAAGTGCAATAAAACATTTTTCCAACTCATTCGATTTCAAATAAACCATCGCCATCCACCACGCTACCTCATCCCGCATCAATGGATTGGCCCTTCCACAATCTTAAACGTCCCCAGCGCCTCCCCTGACCTACCAAGCTCCACCTGCACAATCCCCAACGCCAGCATTACCTCCGTATCGGAAGGGTTGGCATTTGAGTATGCCTCCAAAAGTGGCAGTGCTTTGGCATACTGCTTTCCATCCAGTAGCTGTTCGATTTGAGAAAGCTGACCTTCCCCCGCCCCCTTCTCCGTAAAATCAAACTCATGCACCGCATACTCCGCATACAGCTGTTCCGGGGTTTTGGCCTTACCATCCCACAGCACCTTCCCCAGCACCACCGCCCCAATGAAAGCTGCCGCTGCCAGCCAAACCCAGATTCGGCGGGAGCGAATAGGGCGTTCGATAGCTTGTTTCTGATTGCCAAATTCGTTGTGAATGACATTTAGCCGCTGCCGCAATGCCTCATTGCCTGCAACGGTGATTCCCACCAACAGGTCTTCCTCCAATTGAAAGGCTTCGGCAAAGGCTGGGTCGTCCTTCAGCTTTTCGGCAACGATGGCCAGTTCTTGTTCGTCGAGATCGCCCTCGAAATATCGTTCTATCAGTTTGGTGTTAACTTGTTCCATGCTCAATCGGTTAAGGCGGTTTTATAAAAATTGCTGGTCATCACCATTTCCCTGAGCTTGCCAAGGCACTGGGCTTTTTTGTTCTTGGCTGCCTGCTCGCTACCAAGCCCGAAGGCATCCATAATTTTGGACATGGACAGTTTTTGGTAATAGAACAGGTCAAAGATGTGGTGGCAGTCTTCGCCCAATTTGCCCAATAGCCCAGCTATCAGCCGTTGACGCTCAGTGGATTCCAGCGATTTGAAAAGGTCGTCTTCCAAGGGTATGCGCTCGTGGTGGCTTTCAAGGGTGGGTTCTCGGCCAGCGGTGCGGAGCTTCATCAGCCACAGATTGCGGCAGATCGTGTAGAGGTAACCTTTCAAGGTGCCCGTTAACAAAAAATCGCCCCACCGCACCCGGTTGAACAGCACGATGATGCCGTCTTGGAACACGTCCTTTGCTTGTTCGAGGGTGCCGCTGTTGGTCACTACGATGCTTTCGATGAGGCCGTATTACTGTAGGTTCAGCTGTCGGAAGGCTTCTTCCTGCCCTCGGTCGTCTCCGTGCTATAATTGTTGGAGTAGCTGCTGTTCATCCATTCTTAGCGACATGTGCTCGATAGCTTAGGTGTTTTTCTCCTTGTGTCTCCATGTTTGTGCCGGGTAAAGGTAGCAATTTGGTTTGTTTGGGGAGGGGTAGTTTTTTTGGTGTATTTCATATAGCCAATGTGTTTTTTCAAAATGAAAGATTAGTGGATTACCTTTTTTGGGGATTGGCAATTGAGTGAGGACTGTTTTTGTGCCGACACCCAGTGTAGTACCAGATAGCCCAGAAATAAAATTACCGCTTGTAATTGGTATAAGCCGGATTCTAGTATTGCGCAGCCTAATATATGAATCACAAGCAAGCAGGTATTTGTCGCCTATAATTTTGGGATGTCATTTGTACCTGTCGTGCTGGTCAGGAACAAGTCAAAGGAAACGAGGCCCGCCTTGATAGGGGCGCAATTATCTCCAAACCATTTTTAATTTAATTGTCATGAAGAATTTACTGAAAAACCTGATGATTGTTGCATTCGCAATGATTGCAGTCAACCAATCAATGGCACAATGGACCGATTTAGGCACCGTTGTTCATTTAACCACTAATACCGACTTGGTGGGTATTGGCACCATTTCTCCAACACAAAAAGTCCAATTGGTTGGTGGCAATATGTTATTGGACTATACAAATGTAAGCGCCACCACGGGCAACCTCTTCTTTGGCGCACCCACCTTCCCGGTAGCACCCACCCCAGCCAACAGCAACGGCATGAGGCTTTCCTACAACAACGGCACCTCCAAGAACGGTTTCATAGACGTGCGCACCACAGCTGCTACCGATGGCCTTATTTTCAGGGCAGATGCTGGCGCTGCGGCAGGCACCGAGCGCATGCGCATCAACGCCAACGGACATGTGGGCATTGGTGCCACCACGCCGCTTTCATTCCTGAGCATCGGCGGTAGCGGTAATGCACTTTGGAAGACATTCATCAACAACACTGGCACTGGTGATGGCTCCTGTGGAATTAGGGTGGAGTCAAGCACTCCGACTGGAGCTGCCAACAAGACCTATTCTATTCTAGGGTCGGTTCCATCTGGTACTGGCTATACATATGGCGTATATGGTCAATCCATTGGAGGTGCAGGTACCGCAGGCAGGACTTATGGCGTGTATGGGAGGGCAGGTGGCGGCACTTCAGGATACAATTATGGGGTTTATGGAGAGCTTAATGGTACTGGCAACGGTACTGCGATATTGGGCTACGAACCTACGTCTGGTGCAGCTTGGACGGGCGATACCAAGGGTAAATGGGCTGGTTATTTCGCTGGCAACACTGCAGTTTTTGGCAAACTGACCGTCGGTGATGCTGGTAGCAATACTGGCGTTGCTGATATCAATTTTGGCGCAGCCACTTCCACAGAAGGCATCGGCAGCAAGCGCACGGCTGGTGGGAATTCGAAGGGGCTTGATTTTTATACCAACTCCCTAAACCGCATGAGGATACTGAACGACGGTAGGGTGGTCATCGGCGACCCGGCCACGGCCACGACCCTCACCTTCAACACGACCACTGCCCAAGCCAACAACTTCCTGCTATTCGTCAGGAAGGGCGTTATGACAGAGCAGGTTTTCGTGACCACTTATGGCTCGACTACTACCGGGCAGGTGAACTGGCCTGACTACGTATTTGAAAAGGACTACAACCTTCGCAGCTTGAATGAAACGGATTCTTTTATCAAGGAAAACGGCCACCTCCCAAATATTCCTTCCGCACAGGAGGTTGAAAAAGAAGGCGGTTTCGAGCTAAAGCAAATGTCCGTCAAGCAGCTTGAGAAAATCGAAGAAATTTACCTGCACCTGATTGAGATGGACAAAAAAATAACTGCACTGGAAGCAGAAAATGCAGCTTTGAAACTGGCAGTGAATAATGGTGGCAAATAACCTTCCCCTTAAAAAACCGTTGCCGTTCAATACCGTATATCGGTAATTAACTGCAGCATAAATTCAACCGTCATGAAAAATAGAATTTCAAAATTAATAATGGTATGCATGGTCATGGGGAGCGGTTATTTGCAAGCACAGGACTCCAAGCAATCGAATTACTTGATAGCAGATTTGAACCTCGCTTTTGAAATAGAACCTACTGTGGTTGCTATTGATGCAGATGCCTGCGGCGATTTCAGCAATTCAGACAACCCCAGTTTTTTCGTTGCTTCGCAAAACATACGTACGGGAAATGCTTGTGAATCCGGTTTTACGACCGTAAACAGTGAAGGGGAGCTAATGCTGAAAGCAGGTCAGTCAATATCACTAAATCCTGGCTTTTCGGCACAACCTGGCAGCCATTTACATGCCTTTGTTGGAACTCCAACGTTTAGTGAATTAGTTGACCCAAAAGGCGCTGGTTTTGGCACTGTTGCTTCGGAGGCACTTGAGTTGAACATCCAGCCCAACCCATTCCAAGGCTTCACTACCTTGGGTTTTAACCTCTCAGCGGATGCTGATGTTGACTTGGCCATTTTCGATGCCAATGGCAAATTGGTGCGAATTGTTATGAAGGACGAGCCCCATAAACAAGGCCCGCAATCCTTTAACTTAAACTGCAACGGGCTTTCTCCCGGCATTTATTTTTGCAGGTTAAAAGCAGGAAATTCAGTTTGTACCAGCAAATTAGTAATCATTGGTTGAATTATCTCCCGCTGTTTTATCTGTACAATGACTTCACCCCGGGCCGCCACCGCATTCGTTTTGCTAGGCGGCCCGGCTTTTTTTTAATTTGGTTTCAAAAACCGGAACCGGATTTCCGCCCAACCTTGCCGAAAACCTCCCAAAACCAGCCAATTACATGTTTGCCGAAAACCCTCCAAAATGGCAACCGCATATTTGCCAAGCAAACGCACAAAACCTGCAAAAAAAATCAAACAAACCCGCGACAACCGCTCAACCTATCCAATCTACTAAGGAGTATTCATTTAGCGTATATCGCTGCATCGCCGTTAGGCGGGACTCCTGAAGGTGCAGCAAATTGATTTTTTGCCTTAGCAAAAAATCAATTTGCTGCACCTAAAAAAAGAACTCTCCGGCAGCCGTTGGCAAAGCCAACGGCTGCCGGAGAGTTCTTTTTTTAGGTTCTTTGACAATTCTTGTGGTAAAAGCCTGAAGGGCTTTAATGTGAATAGCCCAGGATGAAATCCGGGGTGATAGTGCAATACGGGAAACAACCCTGAAAGGGTTGAATGTCAATCGTTTATGAGTCATTCAACCCCTTTGGGGTTGTGGCCGAACACCTTTATTTACCCCGGATTTCATCCGGGGCTATTCAAGTTCAACCCCGTTGGGGTTTATTCCACAATAATTGTCAAAGAACGTTTTTTTAGGTGAAACGAAAATTTTGCGAAGCAAAATTTTCGTTTCACCTTTCTTGGGAGTAGCGGTGCGCTAAATGGATACTTTTGCTTCGCAAAATATCCGTTTCACCTTTTTTGGGAGCAGCGGTACTCAAAATTGATACTCAAACTAGGATTTTTTTAGGAAAATCCCAGTTTGCACCCTTTTCCTAAAACAGCACCCTGAAAAATTCGGGATAACTCATGTTTTTAATACAAATAAAATAAATCGTAATATTTGGCATCAATTGTGCGATACCACGGGCAAGACAAGAAGTTTGAAGGACGCACCCTGTATTGAAACACACTGATACCCATGCAATTCGCCCCCGTAGCCGACACCCGGCGCAGCTTGGAACAATTCCGGCACCTGCTTTTCCATCTTCAAATGGAATGTGGCTCCATCCACCATATTTTCCGCTTCTTCAAGGAGGAGGCGAGTTTCAAGCATTTCGATGCCTTGAAGGCCATTGACCCCAACCTGATGCCGCAACTATTGGCCAGGGAGCACGTTCTGGAGGCCCGACGCTCGAATTCCCCAGAAGCTGCCCTGGAACATTTGCGCACGGCCCTGGAGCTTGACCCACAATGCCCCGAAGCCTGCTTAGAACATGCGGGCCTCGCCCAAACCCCCGAAGCGGCCATGATGTGGTACCAGCGCAGCATGGAGGCCACCGCCAAGCTCCTCGGCCCGGAGCTGTTGGACGAACTCATGGCCGATTTCAAGGCAAATCCCTGGAAACAAGTGGAGACGCATACCTGGTTCAAGGCTAAGGTGAGCCTTTCCGAGAAGCTGTTCCGCAATGGGTACTACGAAACTGCGGCCATGCATTTTCGTGAAATATTGGCGCTGAACCCCGCCGATGACTTGGAACTGCGGCCCTACCTCTTGGTCTGCCTGCTCTGCGACAACAAATTGGACGAAGCCCGTGCCTTGGTTCGGCAGTTCCCGCAATACGCCTCGGTGAAATGGGTATTTTGCAAGGCATTCCTCCGCTTCAAGGAGCAGGGCGATACCCGCAGCAGTCGCCGCTACCTGATGTGGGCCTTGAAGCGCAACCTCTGGGTTTCCGTTTTCCTGATTGGTGCCGAGCAACTGCCCCCCGCCCACCTCGTCGAGCGACGCAAGGACAAAGGCTTCAAGCCCGGCAGCCGCCTCGAAGCCGCCGATTGCGTCAAATGCATCGGCCTCGCCTTCTGCGAAGATAGCCGCCTGCAGGGCTGGCTCTGGGAAGCGCTTAAGGAAGGGATGGAGGAATAGAGGTATGAAGGCATGAGGTATGGAGGTATGCGAGCAGCCGCCAACATACCTCCATACCTCATACCTTCATACCTCAATAATTCCCTGTTAGGTATAGTAACCCGAAAGTAATCACGGTAGCCACCATGCCAAACATGAAAATCTGGTAGGTGATGCGGAGGCGATGGTATTTGTTGCCAAGGGTGCGGCCAAGGAAGTAGAGGTCGTTCACGATGGACATATCTATGTTCTCCTCCGTTTGCATGACCCGCATCAGGCCCATCATATAGTCTTCCCGGCTCATTTTGAAGAAATTCCCGAAAAAGAACAAGTTGGATTTGCCCGTGTCAATCAGGGCGGGGTCGGTGAGGCCATGCATCTTCACGGGGCGGGTGGCCAAAGTGGCAAACACGATGGACAGGATACAGGTCAGCAGCAGCACTGCGGCAGGATAGACCAAGTTGGGGTGCTCCTTTAGGTTACTGCCTAGCATTGGGATACCGATGGTGATGAGCAGCGAGTTGATGGAGAGCATGATGTTCGCCTTGTTGTCGGCGATATTGGTCAGGTCAATCTGGTTACGGAGCGTCGTCTTGAACATCATCTGGGCGCTCTTGCTCTTGCTGATGGCAAATTCGAGGTCTTCCAGATTGGGGTTGATGCGATCGTAGGCTTTTTTCAAGATCTTCAAGGTCTTTCGCTTGGCCTCGCCATAGAGTGCCTGCGCCTCGCCCGTATAAAAGCGGTGCCCTTCCCAGAAATCCAGCCCGTTTTTCAACCAGCCATCCTCTGTGAACTTCTGGCCGTTGAACACTTCCCACTCCTTGCGCAGCGCCTCTGATTTCTCCTCGTAAGTCGGCCCCGATGTATTGAAATCGGCGTCCTTCATGATTTTTTCAAGCAGCGGCTCCGGCTCCACGCCCAATTTCGTCACCTCTATGAGGCGGCGCACGGTGTCTATTTTTTCCTTCGGAAAATTGGCGTTTTGCAGGAATGCCGTGGCGATTTCCTTGCTCACGTCCTCGTGCCCCACGTAGGTCTTCGTGAAGCCCGTATCATGGAAGAGGGCGGCCATTTCCAGCAGTTCCAGTTCCTCGTCGCCAAGTTGGTAGCGGCGGCCAAGCTCCTGTGTGGCGTCCCTCACGTAAAGGGTGTGCTTTAGGTCGTGGTAGCCGTGGTCGGGCGTGAGGCCCGACTTGAGCAGGTCAACAACGTATGCTTCGGCGCTTTTAGCGAGTTGGGTTTGCATTTTACCAATGTATTAAACGGGGCGAAGGTAGGGCGAAAATGGAATTGCCCTGCTTTTTGGGGCACCTTGGTGGAAAAATAGCTGCCTGCCCCGCCAAAATGGTCATTTCTTGCTGCCCCTGTTTGGCGGCACGGACTGTTAAGCCATTAGACCAACTGGTTGCGGGATTCCCTTCGCCATACTGGGCGCTAATTCGATTTGGCCGCTGACTTGTTTAATAATGGGTTGTTTGTTTACTCAGCCAATGTTTCCCCCAAATGATTTTTCAATATAGTAAAGGGAAAGAACGGAGTAGGGGCGGGGAGCGGCCCAAAACCGGAAAAACTTCGCCCAAATTTTGTTTTTCTGCCATGCGTGGCTATCTTTCGCCCCACAACAAAAACACCATGGCCCCCCATGAAGCAAGCTACCGCCCAGTCAAATATTGCAACGACGCCAGACAAGCCAAGCTCGGCTGTTGGCCTCCCCGCCGCCCAATCGCAACAGTACGTCGAGGCCGCCTCCCGCTACGCCGCCGAATGGGCGCACGAAATGGACGAAAAAGGCGAAGCCCATTCCTTCTGGGACAATTTCCTGCAAATCTTCCAAATCCGACGTCGACAGTTTGCTAGCTGGCATAGGGTCTTCCCCCTCAAACGCTGGTTCAAGTCTCCGACTTGAACCGCATATCAGCCTGTCTCCGACAGGCGTAAGCGAGGCAGTTTACTTGCATTCGTCGGAGGTACTATCTTAAAAACCATCATTCACATGAAAACTCAATAATACTCCGTCAACCAACACCTCATCCAAATCCTCCTCTCGTGGGTGTGCAGCGACGAAATCGCCATCCCAGAGATACAGCGGCCTTTCGGCTAGAACAATCAACAATAAATAGCTTTGGCCTCTAATTGCCGCAATATCAGCACTGGCAACATCAAGGAACTGTCCGTGCAAATGGTTGAAATCCTGGTCGGTGGTGAGCAGGGGGAGGTGACAGTGATTTTTAAATCAATGTCTCGTCCTGAAAAAACTTTTCAGGTTAATGGATAGTCCTGCGGGGGGGCGAAGTCACAAAAATAGTCCTGAAAAAGCCTTTCAGCCCAAAGTTGAATCCTGGTATTTCAAGCGACAGTTGGGAAAAACTTGGATTGTATCCAATGCCCATTTCAGTCACGGTCCGAAACCAAATCGAAGACCGCCCTTCAAAGAATTTTAAAAGTTAACAAAAAAAATTCTGTTTTGATTTGAAATCCAAAATATTCCCTTATCTTTGTGCCGTTCATTGAGTAATTCTATTTGTACAGCATTTTTTTTTGGAAATTATTTTCTCGAAAGTTCCGCAAGCAAATTTTTCTAAAGACAGTTTTTCTGCCCGCAGTTTCTTCTTGCCATTTCTTGTTAACATTTCTTCTTTTAATTTCTGCTTCACAGACAAGTTTCCTCAAGTATTTTTTCATTTTAATTCATTTCATTAATGAACATTTTTGCAGCAAAACTGAGTTTTGATACTCAATCTGAAGACCTTCGTGAGGCCTTCGAAGAATTTGGCGAAGTATCTTCTGCCAGCGTAATCATGGATAAGTTCACCGGAAAGTCCAAAGGTTTTGGCTTTGTGGAAATGTCTAACGACGACGAAGGTCGCAAGGCAATTTCTGAGCTGAACGATAGCCAATTGGATGGTCGTACCATCGTTGTGAAAGTAGCTGAAGCTCGGGAAGACCGTGGTGGCAGTGGCGGAAACCGTGGCGGCGGCGGCGGCTACGGCGGTGGCAATCGCTATTAATTCAAAATTTGACCTATTCCTAATTTTTATTAGGGATATACAGATACATTAAACCTTTACAGCCCTTGGGTATTCCCAAGGGCTTTTTTTTGGATAGGTAGGAAGACCATAGAAATCGCTGGCGCTAGGTCTTTCCTCACAGACGCTGGTTCGCAAGTCTCGTGGTAGCACCATCCCTGCCGTGTCAATCGAAAAACGCCCTGCTCGTAGCAAACTGCGCTTGTACACGGGCTTTGGCTGCGGGGTTCATTATAAAGTTGGGCACAAGTGTCGGCCAAAGATGACCATTGCCCCAATGGCAAATCAATGCAAAATAATTTTTTCGATAGACGCCCCCTCTCCGAATTCCGCCCGTATAAAATAGGTGCCCTTGGTCAGGCCTTGTGCTTCAAATGACAATCGCTGGTTGCCCTCGCCCAACTGCTTTTCACCAAAATCCCTGACGATTCGTCCTTGCAAATCCACCAATGATAACTGGGCTTTACCAGGTTTTTCCATCGTTATTTCGATTTGAATCTCATGGGAAACAGGATTGTTCAACACCCTCATCTTCGAATTACCTGGTTCAGACTCACCCGCTGCACCCTCAATAAGGTAAGCCATTGTCATACCATTGCCAAAGCTGGCCACCCACAGGGAAGGAAGGCCAGAGCTTTCAAACACCCTTTCGGGGTGCCAGAACGGATAGTCAGCGACCAATTCCCAAACGGGTTGACCACTGCTGAGGCTTTGGCTGGTTTTCCAAAGGCCCTGCCCCTCGGTGGTGAGGTAGGTGACACCAGCAACGAACCCCACTGAGTTTACCCGATGAAACTGCCCCTCCTCCGTGAGTTTCTCCCAATTGAGGCCCCTGTCCTTTGTGCGGAACAGGCCGCCAAGGTCGTTGGCAGGGCCGCCCCAGCCGCTCCAGACGCAGGCGTACCAAGTGCTTTGCGTGGCATCATTGGGGTCAATGACGAGGTCTTTTGTCCAGTAGTTCATGTCGGGGTGGTTGCGGCGCTCCCAATTCTGGCCGCCGTCGGAGCTGATAAAAACACCGCTGCTGTCGCTGAACACGCTGTTGTTGTTGCCCTTGCGGGCGCACCAGGTGGTGACGAGCGTGCCATCGTCCAAGCTGTGGATGTTAAAGATGCGGCCATTGTTGGCGGGCGGATTGGGCAGTTTTGTCCAGGTTGCTGAGGCCGGATTCCCAATGCCATCGGCCCGCCATACGCCGCCCTTCGTAGGGTCGGTGCTGATGACCCCTGCGTAGAGCCGGTCGTCGTTGGAGGCGTCTGGTGTCACCCAGATGACGGGGTTGCCGAAATCACGCATGGTCTGCCAGGTCTTGCCCTTGTCAGAAGTATAAAGCACTTTTCCCGCTTTATAGGAGGGCTGCAAACGGGCATCGGTCACGTAGGTCGTCTGGTAAATATCATGCACGCTCGAAGTCGCCCCGAACCAAAGCGGCGCTGTGTTGTGCTTCGCAATGCGGTACATCGTATTCTGGTCGTGTCCCGTATAGTCGAAGCTCCATGAAAACCCGCCATCTTCGGAGCGCATCCCCTTGATGTCGGTGTAGCATGCAAACAGATTCAGTTCATCAAACCAATAGACTTGCCAGCAGGTGGTCTGCTCCAAGCCGATGCTGCTGTAAAGCTTTTTCTTGGGCGTTTCGGCTCCAGCAGGGTGGTCGAACTGTGGGTCGGTGTAGCCCTGCCGCCAGGCCGAGCCGCCATCCAAGGTCTGATGAACGAATCCAAAATCGGTGATGATGGCCTGTTGGCTGTTCAGCCGGTTCACGCTGAAGCCAAGCGGGAAGCCCGCCCATGACCAGCCAAAGTCCCCGCCGTCGCCAGCATAGCCCGTTCGGATGTTTTGGTTGTTTTCGGTCAACAAAACATGTTGCCACGAGTTGCCACCATTGCTGGTCTTCAGAACGATGGGTGTTTCGTACTGGGTGCTTCCAGCGAGGTAGCAGGTGCTAGGGTCATTGTCGGCCATGGCCAGCCAGACCACGAAGTCCTCATCAATATCGAGGCCGGTCATCTTGGGCTGCCAATTGCCGCTGAGGTTGTCCATTGTATAAACACCCCGCACGGTCTGCCAGTAGTTGTAGCCCATGTTGGTAGCCCAGACGTTGTCGGGGTCGCCAGTAAGGGCGTAGAAACGGGTGAGGCCATTTGCCTTTCCTGCACCAAATCCTATGATGACTTCGCCTGAAGGGATACCGGAGAAATTGGCCAAGACGAAGCTCGTGCCCCCATTGCTGCTGTGCAGCACACCCTCGTTGGTGCCGAGCCAAATATTGTCCCCATCGAAAAAAACGCCAGAGAGCAAGATGCCAGTGCCTGGGTCGGCAGCCGCCCATTTTTCAGCTGAGGTTTGGCCACCATCATTGGAAAAGAACAAGTGGTTGTAATCCGTCCAGATGACCCGACTGGGATTTTGATAGTCGTTGAAAATGAACAGCTTATCCTCCCAAGGCTGGTCGTCACCAGGCAAAAAGTCCCAGGTCTGGCCAGCGTCCATACTCTTGGCAGGCCGCATGTCGAAGTTTTCTTCGTCATAGAGCATGGCGTAACGGATGCTGTTGTTTTGGGTAAAACAGACCTTTCCGTAATTGCTTGTGATGGCCTCTTGGAAATTCACAACATGGTATTCGAGGCCAGTTGTATGGTATAGCCCGCCAAGGTCACTGGGTAAATAAACCTCATTGGCATTGCTGGGGTTGATACTTGGATTGAACAATGCCCCGCCGCCACCAGTGCCACGGCTTTCGAAGGACTGGGAAATCAGGAGATTGGGAAACAGAAGGGCTACGAGAAGGAAGAGTAGATGGGTTGATTTCATATTGGCAGTGCGTCTGTGTTGGTGAAGATGATGCCTTTAAAAGGTGTTGAACGAAAGACTTGTTTGGTATTGGCTGGAAAAAATTGAGCCAAGCGATGAAGAATCGCTTGGCTCAAAATGATATGGTTGAACTGGATGGTAATTATTTTTGACCACCATCAAAAAACATATCATAAGACCAGAACACTTTTTTGAAAACGCCATATTGTGTGTACATCCAGTCCCCTGTATTGATGTCCGTGAAGAAACGCTCCACCACGTCTGTTTTTCGCTCGCCGGTCTCTGTATTAATTCTATAGCTTGCATAAAATGCCGCCTTGCGTTCTTCTCCCTGCTTGTTTTTGACGGATATGACCGAGAAAGGCACCATTTGGCGGATGCTGTCCTTCTTGGCGTAATCGTTGTCGAAGGTTTCGGCCATCAAGGTTTCAAAATTGACAAGGAAGCCATCCACCCGTCCTTTTGATAGGGGCTTGTTGCTTGCTGCGACGTTGTCGTAAAAAGGCTTCACCTCCCAGTCGCCGTTGGTTTTGTCCAGTTTAAAACTTTGGTTTCGCTGGGTCGGATATTCGATGGAAACGCTGTTGATTTCGTCTGCAGGGTAGGGGAAGACGTGGCGGTCTCGCCAATCGTCACCGGCCAGTTCGAAGCGGGTACGCACTTGACCGTCCATGATGGGCAACTTGACAATCATCGGTTGCTCGGAGCCATCCATGAGTGCCACGGTGCCGCCTCCGTCATTCGTCACGCCACCGATATAGTAGGCTTTCAGCAGCTTGTTGCCCTTGCCATAGACCTCTACTTTGATGCCGTGCCCGGCCAGTTCCTTGACGATATTGTCAGTAGCGGCTGGTGCGGGCACAAATGCCAGTTCCATTTGGCTCACGGCCTCCAAGAGGTTTTCCACGGCATTTTTACTGGCCCGCCATTGGCCGTTGACCTTCCAATGGTCGCCGTCCCGTTCAAGGGTAGTGGTTACACCCGTACGCTTTGCGATAAACACTTTCTGGATTTCAGCTTCTGGCACCTTAAAAAGGCGATCCCATCCAAGGGCATGCTTGTCTTCTTTTTTACCACTCAGTACATACCAAGCAGTGCTTCCTGCGAGGAGCAAGAAAATGGCCAATAGCAGATAGTTTTTTTTCATAAGCTTTTTATTTTTTGAAGGATTGGAGGATTGAGGGATTGAAGGATTGAATTGGGCCAGTGCCGTCCTCCAATCCTTCAATCCTTCAAACCCTCAATCCTTCAATCCTTGTACAACAACTCATAATACTCCGCCAGCATCCTTTCCACGGAAAACTGGTAGTTGGTGCTGCGGATACTTTTGCGCATCATTTTGCGCCATTTTGGTTGATTTTCATAAAAAGTCGGCACAACCTCTTTGGTCAAGGTGTGGTAAAGGGCGTTCATGTCATGAAGGTCTTGTGCACCAGCGTCCTCGAACTCCTTGGCGTCACCGAATTGCCAGCCGTTCACGCCATGCTCGCAGGCTTCGGGCCACCAACCGTCGAGGATGCTTAGGTTGAGTACGCCGTTCATACTGGCCTTCATGCCACTGGTACCGCTGGCCTCTTTTGGCCGCACGGGGTTGTTGAGCCAAACGTCGGCACCCCTTGTGAGCGCTGCCCCGATGGTCATGTCATAATCGGTCAGGAAGACGACTGATTTGGGATATTTCCGGCTCATGGCCACGAGGTTGGCCACGATGGCCTTCCCGGCATCGTCGAGCGGGTGTGCTTTGCCGGAGAACACGAGCTGCACCGTTTGGTTTTTGAGCAGCGGCTCAATGATTTCAGGGTTCCTGAAAATCAGGTCGCTGCGCTTGTAAGCCACGGCTCGGCGGCTGAAACCGATGATGAGCTTGTTCGCATCGAGCTTTACGCCATTGCGCTGCTCGATGAATTTGACAAGGGCTTTTTTGTTCTTCAAATGAGCTTCCCAAAGCTGGTCAAGATCCTTTTCCTTTTTGCTTTCTGCTGCGTCCAGCACGGATTTGTCCACCCAAGTGGGTAAGTGGATGCCATTGGTGATGGCCGTTATGTTGCTCCGTTTTTTCACATCCTTCCACATCTTGTTGGCGGTTTCGCCATGCAATTGGGCCACTGCGTTCGACTTTTTGGCCATTCGCAATGCACCGACTGTCATGTTGAAGGTCTGCTCATCGTCAAGGCAGCCCAGCTTTACAAGGTGCTTTCGCTTGAGGCAAAGGTTGGCTCCCATGTATTCTATGCGGTCAATGGGATGGCTCTCATTGCCTTGGATGATGGGAGTATGAGTCGTGAAAACGACCTGTTCCTTGACTTTCTTCAAGGCTTTTTTAAAGGAAAGCCCCTTTTTACCTTCCATTTGCTCCCGCAACAGTTCAAAGCCTGCGAACAGCGCATGGCCTTCGTTGAAATGATAGATGTCCGCTGCATGGCCCAAAGCCCGTAGGGCCCGTACGCCACCAATGCCAAGCACTATTTCCTGGGCTATGCGCTCCTCGCCAAACCAGCCATAGAGCTGCCCGGAAATCCAGGCATCGGCGTTGTCTGGCAGGTCGGTATCGAGCAGGTAGAGTGGGGCATTGCCGAATTTGTCCACCAACCAGACCTTGCATTTGATGTTGATGTTTCGGATGAGCACATCTACCGTCACGCCAGTGTCCTTTAGGAAGTCGTACTTGCGGTTGCGGTAGGCATCGAAGGGTTGGCCGTTCTCATCGAGCATTTGGTCGCCGTAGCCCTGTTTCCATTTTATACCAATGCCGATGATTGGGTAGCCGTTGTCCTTGGCCCCTTTCAAATAATCGCCTGCAAGGATGCCGAGGCCGCCTGCATAGATTTTAAAATCACTTTGTAGGCCATATTCCATGCAGAAATAGGCCACTTTCGGCAGGTTCTTTTGTTTTTTTCCCATCTTGTTGGATGATTGTAACTACTTAACAGCGTGTGTGTTTGGGGTGGAAATTGAAAATTTTTACCCCAAATACACCCTAAAACTTGTGAGGAGTGAGAAAAAAATTCATTTTTCTCACTCCTCACACAGCCTTTTAAGTGATTACTGATGATTAATCGTTCGCAAGGTTTTGGGGTTTTAGGGATTTCAAGTTAGAACGAAAAATGCGACAACAGAACATTTTCCAAAAGGTTGTTAAAACAACCAACCGCTTTACAAATGGCCGAAACCAAGTAACCATAGAACCCTAAAACTTGAAAACCTAATAATCCATTGCTGATGAATAATGAACGGTTGAGCAATGTCGCTACTTGCACTCAACCTTTTTTCACCTATCATTTTTGAAAGACATAGCTTGTTGCGGGAGCCAGCGTAGCAAGGTTCTCAGGTGCCTTGGTAAAGCTGCCGGGCGGTTGTTGCGCCAGCACGGTGAACTCTTCGTTGGAGATTTTGCCGTTGTCGTTCACCTGCTTGCGGATGACTAATTCCAAACTGCGATCATCGTCGAGGTCGGTGAGCCAGGCATCCTGTTGGTGGCACATGCCTTCGTCGCACTGCAACATGGCGAGGTCCATTACCTTGATGAGTTGGTTGGCATTGGTGTCCCATTTGGCAAGGGCCAGGTCGCTGGAAGCGTACTTGCCGGGAACACGCAGGATGAAGAACCCATTGTTCTCCGTCCTGTAACAGGCGTAAACACTGCCAACTTCGTTGGGTTGCAGGTCAGGGGAGAGGAACTTCAAATCGGCTTCCCCAATTGGCTTACCGGCATAAGGATAGTCTTCTACCTTTGGCTCTACCTGGTTTGTGCCAAATAGGTGCATTTTCACCACGTTCACCTCTTCAAACAGGTTTAGAAAACCTTCATTAACGGCAGGTTGGGTAGCTGGTGCAGTGTTTTCTGCTTCGGTCGGTGCGGGGTCTTGATTGCACCCAAACAGGCCTATGGCCAACAGCATTACGACAAGTTTTTTCATGATGTGGATTTGATGATTTATGGATATTGGGCTTGATTCAAAGGTTAGAACAGGCTGCAAAATTAAGTTTTTTGTCAAGCTGCAGTAGCGTGGTGAGACATCAAATCCTAATTAAAACAAAAAGCGCAAGCCTGAACCGGCCTGCGCTAATTTGTTTTAATTTTTTAGAGGTATTAATTGGTTGATTATCAATGATTTGGAAAATTAATTACAGCCAAGGTCAATCCTCGACTGTTCGTCACTGTTCGGGAAGCATTGCCCCGAACGCACCGACAATGGCTGGTAACGGAGCAAGTTGGGGTCACGGAGGCTCTTTTCGATGAAGGCGCTGATGTCGTCAACTTCTTCCTCGGTAAGGCCCAGCGGCTTGAAATATTCTGAAAGCCGGTCTTCCGGCACGTTGGCATTTTCCTTAACACCCTTGTTCTTGTAGGCAACCACATCCCGGATGTTTCGGAAACTGGAGCCGTGGCCGTAGAACGGCGAATCGGCAAGGTTATAAAGCTGAGGCACCTTGAACTTGAACATGTCAGCATCTTCCTTTGTGAAGCACCAGCGGCCTTTGTTCTCGCAGTTCTCCGAGTTTGCACCATATGTAATATCCGAAGATTCAAACAAATCCTTCATGCCAATGGCGTGGAACTCCATGTTTGCGAGGTTTGGCCCGTTGTGGCAGGAGGCGCACTGTGCCTTTCCAAAGAAGAGGATTGCGCCTCTTTTTTCTTGGTCGCTCATGGCATTCTCCTTGCCACGCAACCATTTCTGAAAAGGTGCCTGGTTGGCCAGGATAATGCGCTCATAGGCGGCGATGGCCAAGCCTGTGTTTTCTTGGCCATAGCGAACGCCTGGGTCGGAGTCGGGAAAAGCCTTGTCGAATAGGGTCTTGTAATTTAGGTTCACGCAAATTTCGTCGTTCATTTTCAGGCGGTGAACATCCTGTGCGGCAATGGCTTGGGTCTCGGTGCCTTGGTAGCCGAGGTAGTTTTTGGCTTTAGGCGTACCAGCCGTCCAACCAGCCTCTGTGCCAGCATTCACCCCAACTGCGCCAAATTGGCCGTTCCACAAAATGGCCTCTTGGTAGGCGATGTTGAGGGCGGAAGGGGTGCGCACCGGCTGCACGTCCAATTCGGTTGTCTCGTATTCAGGGTTAGCAATCCTCCCCTCGCCATTAATGCCGAACCCCAAGCCGCCATCGGCGATGCCCTGATGGATGCCCGCTTGGAAACCCGCACTGGCAAAATGGCAAGAGGCGCATGAAAAAGTGCCCATACTTGAGGCATGTTTTGGGCTAAGCCCAAGTCCCGTTTCATGGAAAAGCAAGGCGCCGAGGTCTATCTTGGCCTGTGTGATTGGGTTATTGGGGTCTTGCGGTATTTTGTCAAACTCGTTGCTGTAAGGAAGCACAAAATGGGCTAATCCAGTGCCACCTGAAGCGTCTTTCAGGACTTGCTCTAGTTCTTGGTCAAGCATTGGCTGGCTTTCGGTGCTGTCATTTTCTTTCTGGCAGGCTGCCAATGACAGTGCCAACATGCCCATGGCGAGATAGTTGCGAAGTAACATATTGATAGATTTTTGAAAAATTGGCTATTGAAACAGGGGGGGGTAGCCAAATAAGCCTTTTTTACAGGGGTGTTAATTAAATCAGCGGAGGTTGACTTGTTGCTGCGAAAATATTGCCAATTGCCAAATGAATGAAAACCAATCAAGGCTTCTAAGCAAAAATTAAGAAGAATTTGCCATGAGAAATGATTTGCTTTTTCTGAGTGATGTATTTCAGTCTTGTTTTTTCTCAAAAAACGGTTGGGATTTCTACCTTTCCGCCCAAACAACGAATATGTCCATCAACCTGATTTCCGACACTGTCACCAAGCCAACGCCTGCCATGCTCAAGGCGATGTTCGCCGCCGAAGTCGGCGACGACGTGTTCAATGACGACCCCACCGTGAACGCCCTACAAGCCAAGGCCGCCGCCTTGTTTGGTAAGGAGGCCGCCCTTTTTTGCCCTTCGGGAACGATGACCAACCAGATTGCCATCCGCACCCATTGTGGCCAACTCGACGAGGTGATTTGCGACCACTACTCCCATATTTTTCAGTACGAAACGGGCGGCTATGCCGCAAACAGCGGGGTAGCTATCAACCTCATCGCCGGCACGAACGGCAAAATAACAGCAGAGCAAATAGCTGCGGTCATCAAGCCCAACTACGACTGGTTGCCCACATCCCGGCTTGTCGTTTTGGAAAATACCGCCAACAAAGGAGGGGGCAGTTATTACACGTTGGACGAAGTGCGACCCATCCGTAAATTGTGCAGTGAAAAGGGCTTGGCCTTGCACTTGGATGGTGCCCGCCTATTCAATGCCCTCGTCGAAACGGACGAGCGTACGCAGGATTGGGGTGCTGAATTCGACAGCATTTCCATCTGCCTCTCCAAAGGATTGGGAGCGCCCGTCGGCTCGCTACTCATTGGCAATCAGGACTTTATCGCAAAGGCGAGGCGCTTCCGCAAGGTGATGGGCGGTGGGATGCGGCAGGCAGGCTACTTGGCAGCAGCTGGCATTTTCGCCCTCGAAAATCACGTGGAAAGGCTGCGAGACGATAACCGCCGTGCGAGGGTTTTAGGTGAGACATTGCGCCAGCAAAACTGGGTCGCCGACGTGCGCCCCGTGCAGACGAACATTGTCATATTTGACCTCACTCCGCCACTTACTGCGGCGGACTTATTGAAAAAACTAGAGGGAAAAGGGGTGTTGGCCACCGCCTTTGGGCCAGCAACGGTGCGGTTTGTGACGCATTTGGATTTTACAGAGGAGATGTTGGGGAGGGTGGTGGAGGTGTTGAGCGCCAAGAGTCCATAGTTGCCTGTGATTGATTAGATGTATTGGAGTAACTATAAATGTGTATGCCAGTTCCATGAATTGGTATGCCAGTTTTATCAGTTAGGATGGCAGTTCCATGAATTGGTATGCCAGTTTTATCAGTTAGGATGGCAGTTCCATGAATTGGTATGCCAGTTTTATCAGTTAGGATGGCAGTTCCATGAATTGGTATGCCAGTTTTATCAGTTAGGATGGCAGTTCCA